>DATATV010000084.1:0-105499 GCA_036268615.1 Pseudonocardiaceae bacterium | reverse complement strand
TCGGGGATGAGTGTCTCCGCGTTCTACCGGAACTTCCAGGCGGTGACGGCGATGACCCCGATCCAGTTCCAGAAGCACATCCGGTTGCAGGCGGCGAGATTGCTGCTGGCGAACCGTCCGAACGACATCACCGGTGTCGGTCATCGCGTCGGCTACGACAGCCCGGCCCAGTTCAGCCGGGAGTACCGGCGTCAGTTCGGTGTCCCACCGAGCATCGACGCGGTACGTCTGCGCGACGGAGTCGATCCCGCGGCAGCCGCGCTGCCGTGACGGTCGCCGACCATCCTCTTCAAGGAGAACAATGAAGTACCGCACGCTGGGCCGAACCGGAATCCAGGTCAGCCCTTACTGCCTGGGCGCCATGATGTTCGGCGCCATGGGAAACACCGACCACGACGAGTCGATCCGGATCATCCACCGGGCGCTGGACGCCGGCCTCAACTTCGTCGACACCGCCGACGTGTACTCCGGTGGTGAATCCGAGGAGATCGTCGGCAAAGCACTCAAGGGCCGCCGCGAGGAGGTCGTGCTCGCCAGCAAGGTCCACTACCCGATGGGCGCCGATCCCAACCACCGCGGCAATTCCCGGCGCTGGATCAGCACCGCGGTGGAGAACTCCTTGCGCCGCCTACAAACCGACCACCTCGACCTGTACCAGATCCACCGCCCCGACCCGACTGTCGACGTGGAGGAGACCCTGTCGGCCCTCTCCGACCTGGTGCGCAGCGGCAAGGTGCGCGCGATCGGCACGTCGTCCTTCCCGGCCGCGGAGATCGTCGAGGCGCAGTGGGTGGCCGAGCGGCGTGGCCTGGAGCGCTTCCGGACCGAGCAGCCGCCGTACTCGATCCTCAACCGGGGCATCGAACGCGAGGTGCTGCCGGTCTGTCAGCGCTACGGAATGGGCACACTGGTCTGGAGCCCGCTGGGCCAGGGCCTGCTCACCGGCCGATTCCGCAAGGGCCAGCAGGTGGACACCCACCGCTCCGGCAGCATGCCGCAGCACTTCGGCGACGAGCGCAAACTCGACGTGGTCGAACAACTCATCCCGCTCGCCGAGCAGGCCGGCCTCCGGATGACCCACCTCGCGATGGCATTCGCGATCGCTCACCCGGCCGTCACCTCGGCGATCATCGGCCCGCGCACCATGGCCCAACTCGACGACCTGCTGGCCGGCACCGAGGTGACCCTGGACAACGAAATCCTCGACCAGATCGACAAGATCGCCCCGCCGGGCACCGACGCCGGCCCCAACGACGTGGCCTACACACCGCCGGCCCTCTCGGAAGCGAATCTGCGGCGCCGGCCGGTCGCTGAGCGCTCCGCCGCCTGAACGACGGCAGGCGCCTCACCCCGCGTGCTGGCTCACCTGCCGAGCGCTGTGCCGATGCCCCCGGATTCCCGGCGTCAAGGCGTGCGCGAGCACCGGCAGCCCAGCCACACCGATGAGAACGGCCAAGCCCTCGATGGCCGGCCGGCCGATCAGCACCGGCGTGACGGCGAGTACCGCCGCCGCGACGAGCCAGGGAAAGACGGTCGGCCGGCGCAGCAGGGACCACATCATGGTGATGCCGACCAGGTACCCGGTCAGGCCGACGGTGAGGCTCGCGGCGGTCAGCGGGGTGAGGTCCGGCCCGAGCGGCCCGGTGTGCTCGGTGGTCGTGTGCTCGGCGATGAACCGCAGCCCGAAGCCGAAGGACACCATGCCGGCGAGGATCACCAGGTGCAGCCCGTTGTAATGGGTGTGCACGAACCGCCGGTGCGGCCGTGACTTCGCGTCGGTCCGGTCGAGTTGGTGCTCGGCGTAGTGCACCAACGTGTCGAAGTACAGCCACCACATCAACGTGCAGACCAGCAGCGCCGCGGCGATCAGAGCGACGTGCACGACACCGATCCGGGCCCCGGCAAAGCGCTCGCACACCCCGCTCAGGGACATGTCCAAGCCCAGAACCACCAGAAACGCGAACCGCTCGGCGAGATGTGCCGGCGCCCGCACGTGCATACCGGAGGCGGAGGCCGCGATGGCCACGATCTCGCAGCCCACGGCGACCGCCCACAGCGTGACCCCGGCCGAGCCGCCGAGTTGGACGGCGACCGCGATGCAGACGGTTGCCGCGCTGCCGAACCCGATGATGACCAGCGCCCGCCGGGTCACCGCCCGACCGAACAGGCAGTACAGCGCCGCCGCGGACGCCAGTCGGATCACCAGGTAGGCACACAGGAACAGCAGCACCCGCCGGTTCAGTCCGGTGTGTGTGAACGCGCCCGGCAGGGTGAGGCTGAGCAGGATCAGCCCGAACAGCGCGATCACGTGGAACTGGCGCAACGTGCCGCGGTCGGCGCGGGCGTTGTTGGCCGCCCAGCAGTAGGTCAGCCAGCAGCCGTAGATCGAACCGAGGATCAGCCCCGCGTGCAGCACGCCGGACACGCTCGGGTTGCGCAGCACGATGTTGGTGACCTGCGCGAACGCGAATGCCGCCATGAAGTCGAAAAAGAGCTCGAACCCGGACACCTGGTGATCGCGTTCGGTGCGCTGCACCCAGATCCGCCGCTTCACCCTGTCCACGGTGGACTTGACGCCGCGCCGCCGCCACCGGTCCAGCAGATACACCACGCCCACCGCCGGCGGCAACAACAACACCGCCAACAGAACGGGAGCGCCGCCCAACAACGGGACCAACGCCAACATCCCGCCGACCGCCCCCAGCCGCAGCAGATCCAACCGCCAGAGGGTGAACCAGGAGAACAACGCCTGTCCCAACAGGCACATCGCGATCCCGCCGAACAGCTCCAGCAGCGTCTCGGTCCCGGCTGCCGGCCCGAACGCGCTGCCGTGCGAGTCGACCAACTCGGTGAAAACGGCCCGTAGCGCACCCGCGGTGAGCACCAGCCCGGCGAACATCAACAGGTGCCCGTAGACGTCACCGAGACTGTGCGCGACCTTGCGGGTCTGACTCATCTCCGGATTGCGCGGGTCCACCGCACGGCGGGCCGGGTCGATCAGTGGCTCGTACAGCCAGTACATCATCAGCGAGACGTTCAGCGCGACGGCGACGAGCACGAGTGCCGAGATCGGCATGGCCTCGTTGTCCCAGGCGTTGTCTCCGAGGACTTCGAGCAGTTGCAGGCAGAGGCAGCAGCCGACGACGTAGGAGGTGGTGTAACGCTCCCGATAGGCGCGGGCCCCGTTGATTGCCCAGAGTCGGACCCGTGAGCCGATCCCGAACCGACGGGGGAACGGCAGTGCCGTGTTCGAGCAGAGCGCCATCGACACCCCGTACCCGACCAACAACCATCGACTGGCCAGCCGCGCGGGCCCCAACTCCGCGGCCCAGACGCACGCCGTCATCACCACCGCGAACCCCACCAACAGACTCGCGTTTCCTCGCCACCGGCGATCCCGGCTACCCAGATAAACCCACATCACGACGGAACAGACCCCGGCCACGGTGGTGGCGGCCGCGAACAACCAGGGCATGCCCGTCCCGCCGGAATCCCGGGTGAACGCCTGCCGGACGGACGCGGCCATCAGCAGAAAGGCACCGGTCTTGGCCAGGTAGAGCGCCCGCATCACGCCGTTCACCGGCACGATGCCGGTGGCCGCGGCGGTCATCTGCCAGAACAGCAGCGCGACGAGCAGTACGGACAGCGCATTGAGAATTCCGGCCGGACTGGAGTCCAGGAACAGCAGACTGCTCGCCTGGTTCAGCAGCGCGACGAACGTGATGTCCAGCAGCAACTCGACCGGGTCGGACTTGTCCTCCGGATCACGCACCACCGGCCGGTCGTGGGTTGTCGGCCGGCCCGACCCACCCTGCCGCGGTTCGGGCAGCACAACGTGTGTCTGCTGCGCATCGGCCTGTGGCGAACCAACCATGGACGGCACTCCTCCAGATCCCGATTGCCGGGATGGACAGTCAGGTAACAGGAAATGTGAAATATTTACGCTGATTCGAGAATGGACGGTGTCAGCGAGTCCGCAGCCGGACGTCCCGCACCCATCGGCAATCCATGATCATGACCGAACCGTACCGTGTCACCTGCGCTTATGCTGCCCGGTCCGGGTGGCTGGACGTCAATACACCCGATCCGGTTATCGTCGACACCACAAATCGGCACCTTGTGTCGCGAGAGTTACCAGGAGAAACCAGTGAGTGATGTCGCGATATTCGTGTCCTATTCCCACGTTGACGAGTCGTCGACCTATGGTCGCGTCAAGGCGCTGGCCGCGGACGTCGGCCACAGTTTCGCCGGCCTGACGGGCCGGGACGTCGGCACGATCTTCGTCGACACGAACTCGATCAAACTGGGCGAGGACTGGCGGGACAGACTCAGATCGGGCCTGGGGGATGCGACGATCCTGCTCGCCTTCGTGTCGCCGTCATATCTGCGCAGCGTGGCGTGCCGATCCGAGATGACTGAGTTTCTCTCGTTCCTGGCAACAGGAGGCGGTTCCCGCCTGATCATTCCGTTGCTGTTGGTCGGTCAGCAGCGGATGGATGACCTGTTCCCCGATGACGAGCTGTGGAAGAAGATCATCGGCCTGCAAAGCCTGCTGATCGAACAGCTCAAGTTCGAGGACAAGGGTTCGTCGGACTGGATGAAGGCGGTGGAGAAGATCGCGATCCGGGTGGAGGAGAAGCTCGACGAGCAGGCGAAGCGAGGAGACGCCGTAGCACCGGACCTGCTCCCGACTGCCGAGGAGGATTCACCCGACCCGGTCGGCATCTATGACCTGATCGCGCGCGCCGAGGTGGGAATCCCCGAGATCGCCGGCATAACGCAGGAATACTCGGCAGTAATCGCCCACTATAACGCGCCGGTCGTGACCGCGACGCCACTGATGACGAACTCGTCGAGCTTCAACGACCGCCTGGAGATCTCCCGAAACCTCGCCGAAGCCCTGACGCCGATAGTGGAAGAGGCGGAACGGCTCTCCCGCCTGCTGGACCAGAGGGTCCGCGAGGTCGACCCGGCCGTCATCGCGTCGATCAGATTCGTGAAAGCCGCCCCGGACGGGGATTCGGCGGGTTCGCAGCTGTTCCTGACAACGATCCGGGACTACGCGAAATCCGCTCTCACCTCAACAGATGCCGCAATCGCCTCCGCCGAAGCCATCGCCGGCAACAAGGGCTACTCCGCCGACCTCGACAAGCGCCTGTCGATGATGCAGGACGCCCTGCTGCGAACCGCGGACGCCCGCGCGATCTACGGCAGCTGGATCAACGAGATCGGCGACCTCGCCGAGGAATAGGTGGCGACCGCGGCGAGCGCCGTCGCGTCAGCAGTTCCTGGTCCTCGCGCCGCGGCGTCGGGGTCAGCTCGGCGATCAGCCGAACAGGTCGGTGCGCTGCGCGGCCAGTGCGATCAGGCCGCCGGCGGCCAGCATCTCCACGAGGAACGGGTCCGCGGCGCGGCCCTCGCGGGTCTGCCCGGTCGCGATGTCAGTGACGACGCCGGTGTTGAGGTCGACGGTGAGCCGCCCGCCGCCGGTCGCGATCACACCGATGCCGGGCACCTCCAGCGCGGGCAGGCCGACCTCGAAGCAGTTGCGGTAGAAGGTACGCGCGAAACTCTCCGCGACCACGCAGCCGATCCCGGTGGCCTGTAACGCCTTGGTGGCGATGGCCCGGCCGGAGGACTGGCCGAAGTGCTTGCCGGTCACCACGATGTCGCCGGGTTGCACCTGCGCCGGGAACTCCGGGTCGAGGTCCTCCAGCACGTGCTTGACGATCTCGGACATCGGCTCGAACACGTACTGCGACTTGACCAGCCGGTCGGTCGGGATGTTGTCGCCGAAGCGCCAGCAGCGGCCCTCGAACCTCATCGGTGCCCCTCCTGGGTGATCACTCCCGCCGCCGCGGACGCGGCGACAGTCGATGCGGACGCCAGATACATCGACGCCTCCGGGCTGCCGTTGCGGCCCGGGAAGTTCCGGGCGTGGGTGGAGATCATCGCCTCGCCCTCGGCCAGCGCGCCCATGTTGATCGCCTGGTTGGAACCGGTGCTGGGCGGGAACCAGGTCGCGCCCGCCTCATGCAGCGTGAGCACCAGACCCTCGCGCACAGCCTCGGCGAACACCTCCCGGCTGGAGGGCACCAGGTTGAACTTCACCCGCGGGTGCACCCGCTTGCCCGCCAGAACCGCCGCGGCGGCGCGGAAGTCGGCCAGCCGGCCACCGCCGTGCCCGCCGAGTTCGGCCCACTGCACCGGAGTCCCGGCGACCTCCTCGACCGCGGCCACATTGCCGACGGTCGGCGGCCGGGCCACCTGCGGGCCGAGCTGACCCACGTCGTAGCGCAACACCTGGGCCGCGTCGGAGCCGTCACCGCGCAGGGGTTGCGCGTCGTAGCCGCCGGGCAGTGCGCGGGCGAAGGACTCGGTGACCTCGTCCGGTTCCAGGTAGGCGCACTTGGCGCCGAGGTCGACGCACAGCAGCGGGAACAGCCAGCGGTCCCAGAAGCCGAGGCCCTTCACATACGGGCCGGTGAACTCGATCGCCTGGTAGTTCAGTGCTCCCTCGCCGATCTCGGCGGTCAGCCAGAGGGCGACATCCCGCGGCGTCGTGCCCTCGCGCGGGGTGCCGTGCAGTTCGACCCGGACGGTCTCCGGCACCTTGAACCACGCCTTGCCGTAGGGCAGCACGGTGCCGGCGTGCGAGTCGTTGCCGAGCGCGACAGCCAGCGCGCCGAGGGTGCCGTGCACGGGGGTGTGGCTGTCCGAGCCGACCACGATCATGCCCGGTTTGACGAAGCCGCGCCGCACCACCACGTGGTGCAGGTTGCCGCTGCCGCAGTCGAACAGGTTGATTCCCTTGTTCCTGGCCCACGTGCGGTTGTGTTCCAGGATGGTGGCCTGGCGCTCGGTGGGCGGCGAGAACTGGTGGTCGAACACCATGATGACGTTTTCCGGGTGTGGGATCGGCTTGCCGACCTGCTGTTCGTACACCTGGGAGGTGAGGTAGCCGCTGAGGTCGTGCATGATCAGCCGATCCACGGTGGCGATCACGATCTCGCCGGGTTCGACGCTGTCGCGGCCGCTCGCGCGGGCCAGGATCTTCTCCACCAGGTTCATGCGCTGACCCCCGATTCGAGTACCTCGCGTGGATCGGTGATCACGCCGCGGATCGCGGAGGCGGCCGCGGTGGCCGGACTGCCCAGGTAGATGCTGGACTGGTAGCTGCCCATCCGGCCCTGGAAGTTCCGGTTCGCGGTGGACAGCGTGGCTTCACCGTCGGCCATCGCGCCGCCATTGCCGGCGCACGCTCCGCAACCGGGATTGGTGATCATCGCACCGGCGCCGATCAGGGTGGACAGCACACCGCTCGCCGAGGCCCGGGCCATCACCGCGGCGGAAGCGGGGGTGACCACCAGTCGGGTGCCGGCGGCGACGGTGTTGCCCTTCAGCACGTCCGCGGCGATCACCAGGTCGTCGTACTTGGCGTTGGCGCAGGAGCCGATGAACACCTGGTTCAGCTTGGTGCCCGCGACCTCGCCCACGCCGACCACATTGTCCACCTGGTGCGGCACGGCGATCTGCGCGGTGAGCGCGGAGCCGTCCAGTCGCACGACGTCGCGGTAGTGTGCGTCCGGATCGGGTCGCAGCGGGCGTAGGTCCTCCGGCCGCAACCCGGCCTCGACCAGATACGCGGTGGTCTTCGCGTCCGGGGCCACGTAGGCGTTCTTGGCGCCCATCTCCATGGCCAGATTGCAGAACGTCATCCGCTCCGACACCGAGGTTCCATCCACATAGGACCCGGTGAACTCGGCGGAGTCATAGGTGAGGCCGTCCGCGCCGAGGTCGCCGACGAGCTTGAGCATCACGTCCTTGGCGTAGGTGCCGACCGGCAGTTCGCCGGTGATCTCGATCCGGACCGACTCGGGCACCTTCAGCCAGAGCTTGCCGGTGACCCAGGCGGCGGTGATCTCGCTGAAGCCGACGCCGGTGCCGAACGCGCCCAGCGCCCCGTAGATCGTGGAGTGCGAGTCGGTGCCGATGATGAACTCACCGGGCTTGATGTGGCCGTGTTCCATCAGCACGATGTGCGCGATGCCGGCGTTGACGTCGTAGAACGTGCGCACGCCCATGCGGTCGGCGAACGCCCGGCACAGCTGGTGGTCGGCGGCCGTCTTGGCATCCATGGCCGGTGAGATGTGGTCCATCACCATCGCGACCCGGTCGACGTCGTAGAGCCGGGTGACGCCCATCTTCTCCAGCGTGCGGATGCACCGCCAGCTCGCGGTGTGGCTCATGTAGAGGTCGGGATAGGCGTCGACGATCTGGCCGGGCGTCAGGTCGTGCTCACCGGAGGCACGCTCGATCGCCTTCTGCGCAAAGGTCTTTCCGCTCACGGGGTCCTCTCCCGGTTCTTCATCAGGTGCGCGATCAGGCCGCCGTCGGCGAGGATGGCGCGCAGGCCGGCCGGGTAGGGCGGGAAGCCGTACTCCGCGCCGTTCGCGCTCACCACGCCCCGGTCCGCGTCGATGAGCACCTCGTCGCCGTCGCTGATCGCGGCGACCGCGTCCGGGCACTCGATCGCGAGCAGCCCGGTGTTGATGGCGTTGCGGAAGAACACCCGGGAGAACGAGGTGGCGAGCACCGCGGTGATGCCCGCGCCGATCAGGCAGGTGGCGGCCTGTTCCCGGGCGCTGCCACAGCCGAAGTTGCGCCCTGCCACGACCACCTTGCTGGCCCGCAGGCGTTGCTGCAGCTCGGGTCCGAGTGGCTCGAACGCGTGTTCGGCGAGTTCGACCGGGTCGATGCTGACCAGGTAGCGACCGGGGATGATCACGTCGGTGTTCACGTTCGCGCCGAAGGTGATCGCCGGTCCACCGAGCGCGGTGTCGGTCACGGGCTCGTCTCCTCAAGGAACCAGTCGGTGGGTACGACGTGACCGAGGTCCTTCTCCTCGGCCAGGGCGAGGGCGCGGGCGCAGACCGCGGCGAACTGCACGCCCATCCCGGTGTTGTTGGCGAACACCGTGATGTCCTCGGGCTTCGACCGGCCAGGTGCCTTGCCCAGCAACAGTTCGCCGAGTTCGCGGATGTCCTCCCAGTCGAGGCGGCCGCGTTCGACCGGGCCGAGGATGTCGTACTGCTTGTCGTGGTGCACCTGTTCGCGGGAGAGCACGGTGATCCGGTCGGCCCGGTCGAACGTGGTGTCGTCCAGCTCACGGCGGGTCGCGGTGCCGTCCGGGCTGGTGATGGCGGTGACGTGGGTGCCCGGTTCGAGCCAGGCGCCGTCGAAACAGGGCTCCATCGCGGCGGTCGCGCAGGTGACGATCCGGCAGCCGGTGACCGCGTCCGTCGGGGTGTCGACGGCCACGATCCGGCGGCCGGTGCGCTCGCTCCACTCCCGGGCGAAAGCCTCCCGGTTGGCCGGGGTCGGGCTGTACACCCGGACCTCCTGGACGGACGGTCGGACCATCAGGAGCGTCTCCAGATGCGCCTGGGCCTGCCAGCCGGAACCGAACATGCCGGCCACCGTCACGTCCGGATTGGCCAGTTCGCGGATGCCGAGCGCCGAAGTGGCGCCGACCCGCATCTTCTGGATGAAGCTGTCGTGCAGGATGGCCAGCGGTTCCAGCGTCGTCAGGCTGTAGAGGGTGACCAGACCGACGTACCGACCGCCGGGTGCGGCCGGCTTCAGCCGTCGCCGTTGGACCCCGTTGGCCAGTGTCTCCACGCCGGCGATGTCGCTGGTGACACGCAACGCCCACACGCCGCTGGAGACGTTGCCGCCCTCCTGCGACTTGAACCGGTAGCGGAAGCCGGGCCAGCGCGGGTCCTCCACCGGGAAGTAGGTGTGGTTGCGCGGCCGGTTGTGGCCCTGGCCGGCGGACAACTCGGTGTAGGCGGTCTCCAGCGCGCTGAGGCACTCCTCGGCAGTGAGCACCTGCTCCACGTCGGCGTTGGACAGCACCCTCATGCCGCACCTCCCTCGGTCAGGGTCTCCGGGCCGGCCCCGGTGACCAGCACGGTGTCGGCGACGACCGCGTAGCCGCCGTCGTCGAACAGCACGTCGGCGGCGAGCGCGAGCACCGCGCCCTCGGCCAGCGGTGCGGCCGGGTCGGGTCGGGCGTATTCGCCGTTGGTGGACAGGTCCGCCTGGTGCACCCAGGTCAGCCGGCCCCCGGCGGGCAACGACGCCGCTGCGGCGGCGGGCAGTTCGGCGCCGCTGGCGCCGGGGCGGACCGCACCGATCGCGGCACCCAGCGCGGCGGTCAGCTGCCTCGTCCACGGGGCTTCCCCGGACAGCCGCGCGGCCTGTAGCCAGCAGGTGCGGTACTGGCCGCTGATGCGCAGGCTGCTCACCCCGTCAGTGGTCGCGCTGGGCTGGGTGAGCACGTCGAGGTAGCCGCCCCAGCGCAGCGTGCGCTCCGCGGCCGACACGCGTTGCCGGACGCCCAGCCCGGGTGCGGCGGACGCGGTGGCGGCCTCGGCGAGCAGTGCACCGGCAGTGCGCAGCAGCCCGACTTCGGGCGCGGCCGGGGCCAGCCGCAGGTCGCGGACCAGCCCGCCGAGCTCACGGACCGGGCGATCGCCGAGTTTCGCCGTGAGCTGCCGCAGTACGGACTCCGGCCACAGCCCGGCGTCCACCGCGCCGACCTGCGCGTCCGGATGGTCCGCCAGGTAGGTGGCGACCAGGTCGGCGAAGTTCCGGCCGCTGCGGATGTCCTCCACGGTGGACACCCGGCGCATCCACGGGTAGACGCGCGGGGACAGCTTGGTGAGGAACGCGGGCTCGCCCGTCGCGGGCACCGCGAGCACCCCCTCGTTCCAGTAGATGCACAGATTGGTCAGGTAGGCGATGTCGTCGGAGCGGAACACGTCGCCGTACACGAGCGCCACGTCGATCCCGTCCGCGGTGAGCCTGTCCTGGAGGGCGCCGATCCGGCGGCGCCACTCCTGCTCCGGCACCTCGGCCGGGTCCCGCAGCACGAGTCCGCGCTTCACGAGGTGACCCCCTTGGTGGAGTGGAAGAGTTTCCGCTCGGTCGAGATCAGCACCTCGCACCCGGTCGAGGTGACCCGCACCGGGTCGCCGAGCACGTGGTAGCCGGCCAGCGGCGTGTAGGTGTTGGGATGGATGATGAACACCGCGTTCTCCGGCAGCACGGTCTCGTTGCCCTCGATGATCGGTGTCTCGTCCAGGTGCAGGCCGTGGCCGTGGCCGCGGACCCGGGTGTACGTGCTGGTGCAGTACTCGCCGAAGCCGACCTTGCGGAACACGTCGTTCTGCGCCTTGGCCACGTCGTGCGCCGTGACCCCGGGGCGCACGGCCGCCATGCCGGCCTCGACCGCCTCGTTGAACAGGTCGAAGGAGCGGCGCTGCCCGTCGTTGGGCGGCCCGACCACGGCGGAGCGGCAGATCTGCAACCAGTAACCGTTCATCTGCGGGGTCAGTTCGGTGCGCACCATGTCCCCGGCCTCCAGGTTGCGCGGCGTGGGAGCGGTCATGCCGCGCACCTCGTCCTTGCCGGAGGCGATCAGCATGAAGTTGTCCTCCGCGCCGAGACCTTTGATCACCGCCTCCACCTCGGCGACGATCCGGTACTCGGGCAACCCGGGTTCCAGCACGTCGACGAACGCCTGCCAGCCGGCCGCGCACACCTCGGCGCTGCGTCGCATCTGCGCCAGCTCCCAGTCGCTCTTGACCAGCCGCACCCCGTCCAGCAGCGCACTGGCGGAGACGATCTCGGTGTCGGGCAGCGCGTTGCGCAGGGCACGGACCAGCAGCGCGGGCAACAGTTCGTAGTGCGCCACGCCCAGCCGGGCGGGCTTGAGATCGCGCAGCCTGCCGACGAGCGCGGCCGGGTCGTACACGTCCAGCAGATGGGTGTCGGTGATCCAGCCGCGGGCGGCGATGGCGGGCAGGTCGGCGCGCCGGGTGGAGAACGCGGACGGCTCGCCCTTGGCCGGGAACAGCGCGAACGCGGCGGTGCCGGACAGCAGGGTGTCGGTGAAGTATCGGACGTTCTCCCGTCGCCACCCCGGCCCGAACGCGAGGATCGCGTCCAGTCCCGCCGACCGCATCGCCGCGCGCACCCGCCGCTGGCGGTGTGCGAACTCGGCGAGCCCGACCGCGTCGTCGCGGCCCGCGGCGACGTCGACGTCCTCGGTCACAGTCATCGATTCACCTCTCCGTTGTGGGGACGAGACCCGCGGCTATCGGCGTGTCGACACCGGAACCGCCGCGTGCGGTCACCTCGGCGGCGATCTGCTCCACGGTCTTGCCCTTGGTCTCGAACGTGGCCGCGAGTGCGGCGATCCCGGCGATCACCGAGACCACCGCGAACAGCACGAAGAACAGGTAACCGGAGGCGTGCGCGGCCAGCACGAACCCGATCACGGTCGGGATGATCAGGCCGCCCGCCTTCTGCCAGGCCGCGGCCCAGCCCAGCCCGGTGGCGCGGTTGTACGTCGGGTACAGCTCGCCGACGTAGGCGTAGAGCGTGCTGCCGGCCAGGCCGCTGCCGAAGAACGTGGCCAGCGAGCCGAGCACCAGCACTCCGGCGGTGCCCCCGGCCGCGCCCCACCACAGGCAGAACAGGCCGCTGAGCAGGAAGCCGCCGCCGAGCACCCAGCGGCGGCCGGTGCGGTTGACCAGCTGTCCGGCCAGCAGGCTGCCGACCACGCCGACCGCGGTGATGATGCCGGTGTAGGCGAAGCTGCTCAGCAGGCTGGTGCCGCGCTTCTCCAGCACGGAGGGCAGCCAGGTGGCCAGGCCGTAGAGGAAGGCGCCCGCGCACAACTCCATCAGCCAGATCGCCAGCGTGTAGCGCAGATAGTCGCGGGAGAGCAGTTTGCGCACCGAGCCGGGGGTGGCCGCGGTTGCCACCGAGGGAACGGCGGTCGGGTCGAGGACGGTGGCCGGTCCGGTGAGCGCGTCGACCACGACGGCGGCCCGTGCGTTGTGCCCGCTGCGCAGCAGATAGCGGACGGATTCCGGCAGTCGCCAGATCATCGTCAGCGCGACGACGATCGGGATGGCGCCGACCACGAACATGGACCGCCAGCTCAGCGACGGCACGATGGCGGCGCCGACCAGTGCGGCGACCGGCAGGCCGAGCAGCCAGGCCGCGGTGGCGGTGGTCATCATCGGGGCGCGTTTGCCGGAGGGCACGAACTCGGTGATGTAGGGCAGCACGATGGCGATCTCCGCGCCGAGTCCGATGCCCTGGCAGGCGCGGAAGGCCAACAGCGCCGGATAGTTCCAGGCGAACGCGGCGAGCAGCGAGAATGCCGAGAACACCAGCAGGCAGACGATCAGCGGGTACTTGCGGCCGAGCCGGTCGGAGATGACGCCGGCCGTCGCGGCGCCGACGAGCATCCCACCGAACAGCACGGAGGAGAAGATGCCCGCCTGGCCGCTGGTGAGGTGGAAACCCTTGATCACGCCGGGTAACACCACTCCGGTCACGTTGATCACGAAGCCGTCCAGGAAGTGGCCGGCGAGCAACAGCAGGTAGATGGCGAGGTGCTGGGACGTGAACGCGGACCGGTCCAGACGGCCCAGCAGCTGGTTCGGTGCGATGGCGGATGCGGTGGTGTCGACCGTGGGGTCCATGAACTACTGCCACCTCCTTGTGGCTGTGCCCGTGCCCGCCCCGTCCGGGACCGGCGGGTCAGGGGGTCCGACGTGGATCGTCGAGGCCACCCTGGATCTCGGTGTAGAGCTGGTTGAGCACCGGCAGCAGGTCGTCCTGAAGCCGCTGCGGCAGACCAGAAGTCAGCTCGGTGGTGAACTTCGCCAGCGAACGGTTGCCCGCGGCGAGCGCGGCCCGGCCGGAGCGGGTCAACGCGAGTGCCATGGTGCGCCGGCTGGTGTCGGAGACACGGCGGTCGAGCAGGCCCTGGTTGACCATCTTGTCGACGCTCTCCGACATCGTCGACGGGTTGCGGTGGGCCAGCTTGCACAGCGCGGTCAGTGACGTGTGCCCACTGTCCACACGGGACAGGATGCGGTACTGCCTGATCGTGAGCGGCTGTGGCAGCCCGGCGAGGATCTCGGTCTGCAACCGGGTGAGCCGGCCGCCGAGCGCGAGTAGCACCTCGCCGAGCGAGTGATACGGACCGGACACGTCGAAGGACTCGTCCACCATCAGTTAGGCCCCCGTACAGTCCGGTACCCGAAGCGTTCTGGCCGAGCGTACGACCGGGGAACGTGTTTGGGAAGACCCGGTTCCGCTCTTTCACTCGGTGAAAGAGCGGAAACTCGTTCGGAGGTAACAACTACCGCGTTCGTGGCGAGCTGAACCGGTCCGGAACGGCGGTGTGTGTTCCGGCGGCACGAACCGTGCTGGACTCGCGAGGGGGACCGCCCGGGCGCTGTCCGCCTGGCGCTGACCTGATCTGATACTTCTCACAATATTGACGCTCGTGCTGGATCAGCGTAACAATGGTAGGACCGAGCGCAGCCCCCTCCGCCCCTTCTCTCCCGGCGACCCCCCTCCACTCCCCAAGCCGGACCGGCGTGTCTCCACCGACGACGCGAGGCGATCATGCGGTTCTGGAAGTCTTTACGCAGCAGCAGAATCGGTGCCATCCTGGTGGGTGTGGCGCTGCTGGCCACCGCCGCGTGCGGGGTCGGCAGCGCGTCCGCCAACAACAGCGACAACCTCACCCTCGGCCTGCCGGTGCCGGCGACGACGCTGGCCGCGGTGTACCTGGCCGACGACCGAAATCTCTGGGCACAGCACGGACTGCACGTCAAGATTGTCACCTTCAGCGGGGACGCGGAGCTGGCCAAGGCCGTGCTCTCCGGGGACGTGGACGTGGCCATCGGCTCGCCCACCGGCCCGATCACCGCGGCCGCGGCCGGGCAGGACGCGAAGGTGTTCTACGGCGGGTTCGACATGCCAGCCTTCGCCTGGTACGCGATCCCGAGCATCCACAACGTGGCGCAGGGCAAGGACAAGAACTGGGGCGTGACCACGCTGGGCTCGTCCACCGACCTGCTCACCCGGTACGCGGTGGCGCGCGCCGGCCTGAACCCGAACAGCGACATCAAGGTCGTGCAGGGTGGCGCGTCCGCGGCCCGGCTGGCCGCGATGCAGGCGGGCCAGTTGCAGGTCAACGTGTTCACCGAGCCACAGACGGTGGAGGCGCAGCAGGCCGGATACAACAAGATCCTCGATCTGAAGAACCTGGTCGACAGCTACCCGATGCACGTCGCCTGGGCCGGCCAGTCGTTCGTGGACAACACCGACCGGGCGAAGCGGTTCGTGGCCACACTGTCGCAGGCCATGCAGCTGGTGCACACCGACCAGAACGCGGCCGCCGTCTCGATCGCCACGCACACCAAGATCTCCGTGGCGGACGCGAAAGCGAGCATCGCGGAGTGGATCGGACAGCTCTATCCCGACGGCCGGATGCCCTCCGCCGCCGCGATGACGACGTTCTGGAACATGGGCATCTCGGGCAAGGTCTTCACCAGCAGGCTGCCGGACAGCAAGTGGCTCGACACCCGGTTCCTGCCCAAGTGAGCGGAGCTGATTCCCATGACTGACAAGCAGATCAGCTTCGACGGCGTACGGATCGCCTACCCGGGCAAGGACAAACCCTTCGTGGCGGTGGACGACTTCACCGCCGACATCGCGCCCGGCGAGTTCGTCACGATCGTCGGCGCCAGCGGGTGCGGCAAGAGCAGCGTGCTGCTGGCCGCGGACGGCCTGCTGGCCACGGCGGGCGGCGCGATCCGGATCTCCGGGACGCCGGTGCGGCGGCCGGGACCGGATCGGGCGATGGTGTTCCAGGACGCCTCGTTGCTGCCGTGGCGCTCGGTGCTCTCGAACGTCGCCTTCGGCCTGGAGTTGCAGGGCGTCGGCAAGGCGGAACGGCTGGCTCGGGCGCAGCGCTACGTCGAACTGGTTGGCCTGGACGGCCGGGAGCAGAGCCGTCCGCACGAACTGTCCGGCGGGATGCGGCAGCGGGTCGGCATCGCCCGGGCGCTGGCCATGGACCCGGCCGTACTGCTGATGGACGAGCCGTTCGGCGCGCTGGACGCGCAGACCAGGGAACTGATGGCCGGTGAGCTGCTGCGGATCTGGGACACCGACCGCAAGACCGTGCTGTTCGTGACCCACGGCATCG
Organism: Pseudonocardiaceae bacterium; assembly: GCA_036268615.1. Taxonomy (GTDB): domain Bacteria; phylum Actinomycetota; class Actinomycetes; order Mycobacteriales; family Pseudonocardiaceae; genus DATATV01. The sequence continues at coordinate 89,409 of DATATV010000084.1, read as the reverse complement.
ACGAGGCGATCTTCCTCGCCGACCCGGTCCTGGTGATGAGTGGCAACCCCAGCCGGGTCACCGAGGTCATCGACGTCGACCTGCCCCGGCCACGGGACGAGGCAGTCCGGGCCGGCGCCGACTTCACGCACTACCGCGCCCACCTCGCCAAGTTGCTGTTCGCCGGCACTCCCGCCACGGTCGCCGCGTCATGACCCCGTTGGCGCCTGCCGTCGGCGCCCGCTCCCGCGCGTTCACCGGACCCGGCCCGAGGGTGTGGACCGGGGTGCTCAGCGTGCTTGTGGTGCTGGTGGCCTGGCAGGTCGCCGGCACCACCGGGCTGGTGGACCAGCGGTACTTCGGTACACCGGTGGCGGTGCTGCGGGCAGGCGGCACACTGGTGTCCTCGGGCGAACTGTGGGGGGCCGCGCAGGTCAGCCTGGTGGAGTTCGCCGGCGGGTTGTTGTTGGCGATCGTGGTCGGGGTGCCGCTGGGGATGCTGATGGGCTGGCGGCTGCGACTGCGGCAGACGCTGGAGCCGACGCTGTTGGCTCTCTACCTGACGCCGTCTTTGGCGCTGCTGCCGGTGTTGGTGCTCGCGCTGGGCATCGGGGTGACCTCGAAGCTGGCGATCGTGTTCGTGGAGGCGGTGATCACCATCGTGGTGAACACCATGGCCGGAATCCGCGAGACCGACTCGCGACTGGTACTGGCGGCCCGGAGTTTCGGCGCCTCGCAGACGGCGATCTTCCGCACCGTGCTGCTGCCCTCGGCGCTGCCGACGATCGTGGCCGGACTGCGGCTGGGTGCCGGCCGGGGCGTGATCGCCGTGATCGTCGGTGAGATCTACGCGGGCAGCGGCGGCATCGGCCAGCTGATCTCCTCCTACGGGCAGAGCTTCGACACCGGTCCGCTGCTGTTCATCACCCTGGTGGTCGCGGTGTTCGGCTACCTGGTCGGGCTGGGCCTGCGCGTGGTGCAGTCGGCGGTGACGCGGTGAAACGCCACGGGATTCCGGTGCTGTTGGGCGGCGGATTCATCGTGCTGCTGCTGGTGTTGTGGCAACTGGCGGCGAGCCTTGGCCTGGTGAACTCGTTCCTCACCTCGTCGCCGCTGCTGATCGTGCAGGCCATCGGCGTCCAGGCGCGGTCAGGGATGCTGCTGGCCAGTCTCGGCACCAGCGCGGTCGAACTGGCACTGGGCTTCGGCCTGGCGGCGGTCGCCGGGGTTGCCGCGGGCCTGCTGATGGGTCGCTATCGGTGGGTGGACTACGCGCTGGAGCCCTATGTCTGGCTGCTGTACTCGGCGCCGATTGTGGCGTTGTTCCCGTTGCTGGTGCTGGTGTTCGGCCTGGGCACGCCCGCGGTGACCGCGATCGCGTTTCTGCTGGCGGTGGTGCCGGTGGTGGTGAACGCCTGCCAGGCGGTGCGCAACGTCGACCCGAAGCTGGTGTCGGCGGCGGTGTCCTTCGGCGCGGGGGAGACCTCCCTCCTGGTGAAGGTGATCCTGCCCGCATCGGTGCCGACGATGATGGCCGGGCTGCGGCTGGGCCTGGGCCGAGCGCTGGTGGGCGTGGTGATCGGCGAGTTCTTCGCCGGGGACGGCGGCATCGGTTACGACATCTCCTACTACGCCGGCCACCTCGGCACCACGGACGTTCTGGCAGCTGTGGTCGTGGTGATCGTGGCCGGTCTGCTGCTCAACGGCGCCGCCCGCTGGGCGGAGCGCCGCGCCGACTCCTGGCGCACCAACCTGAACCAGTGACCCGAACCAGTGACCCGACCCGTAGAGGGAGCATCGTGCGACACATCGCAGCCGACATCGGTGGCACGTTCACCGATCTGACCGCCGTCGACGAGCACGGCGCCTTCCACACCGCCAAGACGCTGACCACCCCGGACGATCACGCGCGTGGCGTCCTCGACGGGGTGGACCAACTGGGGGCCCGACTGGCGGAGACCGAGCTGTTCCTGCACGGTTCGACGATCGCGATCAACACCGTGTTGCAGCGGGTCGGCGCGCCGACGGCGCTGATCACCACCGAAGGCTTCCGCGACGTCTACGAGATCGGCCGGGGCAACCGGTTCGAGCCGTACAACCTGTTCTTCGGCAAGCCCGTGCCGCTGGTGCCCAGGCATCTGCGCCGGGAGGTGCGGGAGCGGGTCCTGGTGGACGGCAGCGTCCGCACCGAGCTGGACACGGCCGCGGCCCACGCGTTGATTCGCCAGCTGCGCGAGTCCGAAGTGGAGTCGGTGGCGATCTGTCTGCTGCACTCGTACGCGAATCCCGCGCACGAGCTGGCGCTGGGCCGGCTGTTCACCGAGCTGTGGCCAGAGTGCTACGTGACGCTCTCGCACCAGATCATGCGTGAGTACCGGGAGTACGAGCGCACCTCGACCACGGTGCTCAACGCCTATGTGGGTCCGGTGGTCTCGCGCTACCTGGATTCGCTGAACACCCGGCTGGCCGACCGCGGATTCGCCGGGCGGCTGCTGATCATGCAGTCCAACGGCGGCATCATGTCGGTCGACACGGCGCGCCGCGCGCCGGTGCGGATGATGGAGTCCGGGCCGGTGGCCGGGGTGATCGGCGCGGCGGCGCTGGCGGGACAACTGGGTATGCCGCGGCTGATCCCGTTCGACATGGGCGGCACGACGGCCAAGACCAGCCTGGTCAAGGACGGCGAGGTGGACATCAGCCCGGGTTACTTCATCGGCGGTTACGCGACCGGGCACCCGATGACGCTGCCGGTGGTGAACATCGTCGAGGTGGGCGCGGGTGGCGGCAGCATCGCCTGGGTGGACGCGGCAGGTTCGCTGAAGGTGGGGCCGCGCAGCGCGGGCGCCGCCCCCGGCCCGGCGTGCTACGGCCTCGGCGGCGATCGGCCGACGGTGACCGACGCGAACCTGGTGCTGGGCAGGCTCAGCGCGCGCCGGTTCCTCGGTGGCGGGATGACCCTGGACATCGCCGCGGCGCAGCGGGCGATCACCGAGCACGTCGCGAAACCGCTCGGGCTGGACCTGCACGCGGCGGCGTTGGGCATCGTGACGATCGCCGACGCGCAGATGTCGCTGGCGGTGCGCGCGGTGTCGGTGGAGAAGGGCGAGGACCCTCGCGAGTTCGCGCTGGTCGCGACGGGCGGGGCGGGGCCGCTGCACGCGGTGTCGATCGCCCGCGAACTGAACATCGGCACCGTGGTGGTGCCCGTGCTGCCGGGACAGTTCTCGGCGAAGGGGATGCTGTCCTGCGATGTCCGGCACGACCTGACCAGGACGCTGGTGGCACCGTTCGGTCCGGAGGCGGTGGAACAGTACGCGGCGGTGTGCAAGTCGCTGGGCGCGCAGGCGTGGGAACAGTTGCGGGCGGATGTGGGTGAACCGGCCGAGCAGCCGACCCTGCGCAACCTGCTGGAGCTGCGCTACCGGGGCCAGGAGTTCACCATCACGGTGCCGGTGCCCGAGGAGGGCCTCTCGGCGACGACGTACCCGCTGGTGCGGGCCGCGTTCGACGAGCTGCACCAGCAGTTGTACGGCCACCAGGCGCCGGACGAGCCGGTGGAGGCGGTCGGCGCGCGGTGCGTGATCACGTTGCCGATGGCGGCCCTGGAGTCCGCACCACCCTCGGCGTCGGTGGCTGAGCCGGGGGCGCCGGAGCCGGCCGAGCTGCGGCCGGTGGTGCTGACCGGGGAGCCGGTGGACACGCCGGTGTTCGACCGGGAGTCGCTGCTCCCGGGGCAGCGGATCGCGGGGCCCGCGGTCATCCAGGAGGCCACCTCGTCGGTGGTCTGTTACGCGGGCGACGCGGTCGTGGTGGCCGTGGACGGCTCGCTCGTCGTCACCACCGGGAGGGCCTGATGAACACCAGTGACACCGACGTCGATCCGATCACGCAGGAGGTGGTGCGCTGCGCCCTGGTCGCGTACTGCGACGAGATGGCGACGGCGCTGCGCCGTGCCGCGTACAACCCGATGATCTTCGAGGTGCAGGACTACTGCGTGGGCCTGGTGGACACCGAGGGTGGACTGATCGCGCAGAACCTCGGCGGGCTGCCGATCTTCCTGGCCGACCTCGGGGTGTCGGTGGCGGACGGGATCGCCCGCTACGGCCTGGACGGGTTCGAACCGGGCGACGCGATCGTGATGAACTACCCGTACGTCTGCGGCCAGCACCTGAACAACGTCGTGGTGTACACGCCGATCTTCGCAGGGGGCGAGGTGGTGGCGTTCGCCGCGGTGCGCGCGCACTGGGTGGACATCGGCGGTTCCCGGATCGGGTTCGGCTCGACGGCGACGACGGACATCTTCAGTGAGGGCCTGCAACTGCGCAACATCAAGGTGGTCAAGCGCGGGCAGTGGGACGCCGACGTGCTGCAGATCCTGAAGGACAACATCCGGGTGCCCGAGTCCTCAATGGGTGACCTGCGGGCTGCGCTGGCGGCGTGCCGGCTGGGTGAGCGGCGGATCGCCGAACTCGTCGACCGATACGGCAAGCGGGTCGTGTTCACCTGCGTGGAGCGCATGCGGGACGCCTCGGAGCGGCTGTCCCGGGACGCGGTGGCGGCGATGGCCGACGGCGAGTACCTGGCCTCGGCGTGGATGGACAACGACGGCCAGCAACTGGACCGCCGGATTCCGCTGGACATCCGGGTGGTGGTGGACGGCGAGGAGCTGACCGTCGACTTCTCGGACATCTCCGACCAGGTCCAGGGCCCGTTGAACTCCGGGAAGTCCGGTGGGGTGGCGGCGGCGCGGGTGGCGTTCAAGATGCTCACGCTGCCGACGCACCCGGTGGACGAGGGCTCGTTCCGCAACCTGCACGTCGTCCTGCCGGAAGGCAAGCTGCTCAACGCCCGTCCGCCCGCCGCGCTGGGCCAGTGGAGCATCGCGCTGCCGACGGTGGTGGACACCATCGTCCGCGCGTTGGCCCCGACGCTGCCGGACAAGGTGCCCGCCGGGCACAAGGGCGACATGTCCGGGTTCACCTTCTACGGCATGGACGAGCGCACCGGGGCGCGGTTCGTGGCGCTGAACATCAACGGCGGCGGCTGGGGCGGCAGGCCGGTCGGCGACGGGCCCAGCGCGTGCGTGTCGATGTGCCAGGGCGATGTGCGCAACGTGCCGATCGAGATCCAGGAGGCGCGCTATCCGCTGCTGTTCACCCGACACGAGCTGCGTGCGGACAGCGGTGGCGCGGGCCGGCACCGGGGCGGGCTGGGGCTGCGCATCGATGTGGAGCCACAGCAGGCGATGTTCACCAACGTCGCCAACGAGCGCACCACCTGCCCACCGTGGGGCGTGGCCGGCGGCGAGCCGGGCGCGGTGAACGACACCGTCCTGGAACAGCCGGGTGCCGAACCGGTGCACGTCAAGAAGCACACCGGACTGCGGCTGGAGCAGGGCGCGCTGATCTCGTTCCGCACCGCGGGTGGCGGCGGCTGGGGCGAGCCGACGGACCGGCCCGTTGCCGAGGTGGCCGCGGACGTGCTGGACGGGTTCGTCACGGCCTCCGTCGCGCGGGACACCTACCTGGTCGCGGTGGCCGCGGACGGGACCGTGGACGAGGCGGAAACCGGGCGGCTGCGTGCTTCTCGTTGATGAGCTGGCCGCGCGAGCACACCGGGTGGCGACGGACCCACTGCCGCCACCGGTGCGCGCCGCCGCCCGGGTGCACCTGACCGACACGGCGGGCGCGCTACTGGCCGGGTACGCCACCTTGCACGAGCGGGTGCGCGCGCTCGGCGCGGGACCGGCGTTCGCCGGCGGGGTGTACACGCACTGCTGGGAGGTAGCCGCCATCCACCGGGCCTCGGTGCTGCTGCCCGGGGTCGTGGTGCTGCCCGCGGTGCTGGCCGCCCTGGAGCGCGGGGTGCCGTTCGAGCGGGTGCTGCGGGCGGTCCTGGCCGGATACGAGGTCACCGTGGCGGCCGGCCTGGCGGTGGGCTCGGCGCGGCTGATCGAGCGGGGCTGGTGGCCGACGGGGCTGGTCGGCCCGCTGGGCGCAGCGGCCGCGGTGTGCGTGCTGCGCGGCGAGCCGCGATCGGTGATCGCCTCGGCGATCGGCTTGGCCGCGCAGCAGGCAGGCGGCACGGTCGCGGGCGGCAGCGCGGAAGCCGACGGCCGCTACCTGCTGGCCGGGCATGCGGCCGAACGAGCAGCCGTGGCGGCGCGGGCCGCGGCCGCGGGCTGGCAGGGCCCGCTGGACATCCTGGACGACGCACGTTCGCCGCTCCGGCGGGATACGTTGCGCGGCAACCATTCTCCGGGTTTTCTGCTACCGGAGCTGAGCCTGAAGCGGCACGCGGCCGCCAAGCATCTCCAGACGGCGTTGGACGCCGTGCTGGCGGCCGTGCCGCCCGGGGCCGCTGTGCGCGGCATCGAGGCGCGGCTGCCGGCCCGGCTGGCCCGGGTGGTGGACCGGCCGCCGCCGTTCGGCTCGGCGCTGTACGCGCTGGCCAGCGCCCAGTACACGCTTGCGGTGGCCGCGCTGCGTGGGCACTGCACGCCGTGGGACTACACCGCCGGGTCCGATCCGGCGGTGCTCGCGCTGGCACAGGAGGTGACCGTTGTGCCGGTACCGGCGGACGCGGGTTGGGGAGCGACCGTGATCGTCCGGACCGACGCGAGAGCGGTGTCGGTGGAACGCAAGCAGGCCATCGGCGATCCGGGCGAAGAACTGTCCGATATGGATATTCTGACGAAGTTCGACACACTGGCCGGGCGCACCCGCACCGGGGACGAGGCGCAGGCGCTCGGCCACGATCTGCGGCACGGTGACGACGGGCGGGCGCTGGCCGCGCTCACCGAGCGCGTTGCGCCGATGTTGACCGACGAGGCGGGTTAGCTTTCATGTCGACCGTGCTCGGCAGAGAGGAACCCGGTATGCCCACGCCGCAGTCCGTGTTGATGACCATGCTCGGGCGCTACTGCGCCGAAGAGAATCCGCCGATCGCCACGGCGGGCTACATCGACGTGCTGGGGCGGATCGACGTGTCCGAACACGCCACCCGGCTGACCGTGACCAGGATGACCGAACGCGGGCTGCTGGAGCGCGTCAAACGCGGTCGGGTGGCGTACTTCCGGGCCACCGAGGTCGCGTTGAACGTGGTGCGCAACCAGGACACCCGCACGTTCGCGGGTCCGGCCGACTCGCCCGGCGCGGATGGCGTGTGGACGATCCTGAGTTTCTCCATGCCGGAGTCGCAGCGCAACGAGCGGCACCTGCTGCGCCGGCGGCTGGCCTGGGAGGGCTTCGGTCTGCTGCGCGACGGCGTCTGGATCGCGCCCGGCGACCGCGATGTCACCGCGATGGTGAAGCAACTGCTGGGCACCGATCCGGATGCGGCGGGCCGACAGATCGAGGCGTTCACCGCATACCCGAAGTTCACCGACATCCACGGGATGATCTCGCGCACCTGGAAACTGGCCGAGCTGGCGGAGCGCTACCAGCAGTTCCTCCGCGAATGGGACGTGCCGACACCCGCGCCGGAAGCCGTCGACGATCTCGGCCGGGACCTGCTACTGATCACCACGTGGCGGCAGTTGCTGCGCGCCACGCCGCAACTGCCCGGCAGGCACCTGCCGTCCGGCTGGCCCGCCGACCGCTGTCACGATCTGTTCGGCGCATTGCACGCCCGGTACGAGGCCGAGGCCGCACGGTTGTTCACCGAACTGCTCACCCACAACACCGGATAGCCCTGCCCGGATTGGAGTCCCCGCATGCGCGCCGTCGACACCCACTTCCACTGGTTCCCGCCCTCGCACGTCGAGAAGATGGCCCGCCGAGCCGAAAACCCGCGCTGCGTGCCGCACGGCGACGGCTACCGCTACTACTACAACGAGGGCCGCAGTTTTCTGCCGCTGCCCGGCATCTGGTTCGACCTGGCGGCCGGGTTGGCCGCGTCCAGCGAAGCGACCGGACCGGATACCGCGGTGGTGTGCACGACCGGCGTGCTGTCCGGATTGCTGGACCAGTTGCCCGGCACCGAGGGCATCGACGAGGCGTTCGCCTACAACGAGGAGATCGGCAAGGCGCAGCGCGAGTATCAAGGCACGTTCTTCGGCACCGCGATGATCCCGTTGCAGGACACCGACTCCGCGCTCGCGGTGCTGGAACACGCGGTCGGCGAGCTGGACCTGCGCGCGGTGAACCTGGCACCGATGACGGGCGCGGAGACCGTCGATCTGCCTCGGCTGGAGCCGTTCTACGCGCGGGTCGCGGAGCTGGGGGTGCCGCTGGTGATCCATCCGACGGACCTGGCGTTCGGGCAGGTGCTGGACGGCTATGACCAGGCCATCCAGCGCACCGTCGGCCGTCTGCTCGACTCCAGCGTCACGGTGCTACGGCTGATCTTCAGCGGTGTGCTGGAACGCAACCCGGAGTTGCGTGTCGTGCAGACCCACGGCGGCGGTCTGCTGCCCTACCAGGCCGGCCGCATCGACAAGAACGCCCGCATCAAGTCCCTGCCGAAGCTGCCCAGCGACTACCTCCGCGGCGTCTACACCGACATCGTCGCCCCGCAAGCGTTGACCTTGCGGGTGGCCGCCGAGTTCTTCGGCCTCGACCATGTCCTCTACGGCACTGACTACCCCTGCTGGAACCAGGCTGCCGCGCTGTCAACCCTCCACGAGGCCTTCCCCGAGGAGTCCGACCGCACCCAGGTTCTTGCCACCAACGCCCCCGCCATCTTCAACCTCAGCTGACTGGACCTGATCTCGCCCAGCGCTGGCCCGCGAGATGTCGCGGACATCGGGCCCAGTTGGTGAGAGCGATCTTCTCACCGTGATCATCGACGCAGTCGATCAGGCTGGTATCACGGCGTGGAAGACCCGTGGCACCGATCTGCGCGACTACCTGGAAGGGAATCTGGAAGAGAATGATGAATCATGACCGATCGAACAGATCGAGCCCGGCGAGATGCCATCTGCGCTGAGTATGCCGCCGAGGAGGCAGAATCCGCCGAAGCTGAGGCAGTCGAAAATGAGCAAGCCGTTGTATCGGTGCGCGTCCCGGCATCACTCGCTGACGCACTCATGGCCAAGGCGGCAACCGAGCATATTGCGACGTCGGCCCTGGTCCGCCGGCTTCTCACGCGGGCGGCTGAGGAACCACCTGCTCCCGCGCTGACCGTCGAGCAGGTCGAGCAGATCGCCCGTCGAGCGTTTCGTGAGTCTGCATAGCCGACTGTCTGAGGAACTTCGAATCACTCAGTGATCGACTGTCGATCACTGAGTGATTGTCCTAGCTGGTCAGAGTGTGTGCCCCTGGAGCGACTCGAACGCTCACTGGACGGATTTTGAGTCGGCCGATCCGGTGATCACAACGCATCTACCTGCACGTAAAGGTCTGACAGCGTCCGAAACGCCCGAGTCTGGGCATGACTTGTCAGCAGTTCATGCCCAGACTCATGCCCACGATCCCGACCTGCTGCGCGCGGGCGGCAGGCGACCCAAGACTCTGGGCTTCGTGTCCTTGCCCCCGGCAGAGTCCCTGTCAGCCCCTCGTACCGCCCGGCCTGGGGTGAGGTGTGCCCAGCTTCAGCGGCGCGCAGGACCACCGCTGCGATTCGGCCACGCGCAGTCAGACGGGAGGTCTTGCCTTCTCGTTTAGTGGGAACTCCGCGAGGTCTCGCCAGTCTCCCAGAGCAGTTCCGAGGATCTGTTTCATGCGCGTTTTCGTTTCTTCTAATGCCAGGTCAATGAAGCACTCGCAGCGAGTAAGATCTCGGCCATCGGCAAGGCAAATAAAGATTCCAATAATCTGAATCCCGCGCGCGACAGCGACAATCTTTGCGTCCCAGGGTAGCGGTATCTTCGATGCAAGCTTCTTGGCGAACACCTGGGCCATCCAATTACCCGTGAGAAGTGAAACTATCCACCTGACAACTGAGCCAACAACATCGTGAAGCCACTTCTTTCCACGAAGAACATCTTCTGCGAATCTCGCCAGCGACCCACATGCTTTCTTGTTGTTGTGGCCAGTAAGCTGCCGGAGTGAGTCTTTGGTCACATATCCCGTGACCTTGTCTTCGATGGCAACTTTCCAGCCTTCTGTCAGGATGTCGGCGCAGAAGCTCTCGGCCTCCTCCACGCGCTTTCTACGACGTTCGATCTGGGCCGCCGTGAACTGAGGGTGTTCCGAGTTTGCCGCATACGATCTGTCAAAGCCTCCCTGGCGCAAAGCAGTTTGACCTCGACTACCACTCGATGTGCGGCTCGAATTCGATGACGACCGGGTCTTTTTGGTCGGCGTCTTTGCTCGCGTTGCGGTGGACCTCCGATTTCGCGAAGTTCGCTGCCTGGGCGGAGCTTCGGGCTGTCCTCTGTGCTGATAACAACGTTGACCTTCCTCTTTGACGCGGCGCTGGCAAAGCGCGCCGCGGCCTTGATCATTACGAGCCCTACAGCGGTATTTTGGCATCCATTGATTGTTAAGCAACGCCGGGCCGTACTGCTACGTCCAGACGAGCGACTCGACGGCTGCATTAGATTGACGACGTAAGCCTGCCGGAGCACGGATCTGTAACGCTGGTCGAAAGAATCACCCTCATGCGTAACCTGCGAACCATTGATCCCGCGTTTGGGAGTGGATGCGGATTCTGTCTAGCAGAGCCGTGTCCGTACCTAACCTCTGTGGTCAGTACACCTAGACGACCGGAAACGGTCGGCAGATCGACGCCTGCCGTCAGGAGTTCGGTTGCGGAGTAGTGGCGAAGGGAGTGAAGGTGCGTCTTGATTTCTAGTCGAGTTGCCATGCCCTTATATCGTTGCGTCACGGCGTTGGGCGAATAGGGATCAGAGTGGTCTGGGATTTTGCTGCCGCTGAATACGAAGAGATCCTCAGAGAAGTCAAGCCCAAGATTCTGGACGCGGCTGCGGACTCGCTCCTTTTGCTCCTTCAGTAGCACCATCGTCTCTGTGTCGAGGGCAATTCGGCGGTTCTGGTGGGTCTTGGTGTCTTTCTCTTGTCCGCGGACCCAGTTGCGGCGAAGGTCGATTACGCCTTCTTCTAGGTCAAGGTGCTTGAATCGAAGCGCGACCAGTTCGCCGCGACGCATTCCGGTGGTCATGGCAAGCCAGACGAGGGCTCCCCAATCTTCGTCCATATCGAAGGCTGCTTCGCTGAGCCGAGCAGCCTCGGCCGATGTGGGAGGGTCGGGCTCGGGGCGCTTTTGGCGAGGCTTGCGGGCGACTCGGGCGGGGTTGGAGTCGATCCACTCCCACCGTTCCGCCGCGTCCAGAGTGCCGCTGATGATGGCGTGGATTTGACGGATCGTTGATGAACCCATCGGGCTGCACGTGTGGACCTTGCACTTTTCCGTCGCGCAGTCGTGTTCCTTCTCGGTCTTGTGCTTCTCGATGTAGGGCTTGCCGTCGCAGCGCTTTCGGCAGCGGCGAAGTTCCGCGTAGAGGCTCTCCAGGACTCGCGCCGTAACTTTCTTGATGGGCTCCTGTCCCAGCGCTGGCTTGATCGTGCGCCGAATGTAGCCCTCGTATGTGTGCCGAGTGCTCTCCTGAATCTCGGTCTTACGCATCCACTCGTCGAGTGCGTAGCTGAGTTTCACGGTCGACTGGGCGTTGCGTTGTCTGAGTACCTGAGTGCGGAACTCGGCCAACTTGTTGTCGGCCCGCTTCCAGGCCGCGTCATCAGTGCCCTGGATGGTCTCGCGGAGGTAGACCTGCTTGCCCGTGACCGGGTCCTGTCCGGCGTACAGACGGACACGGAGAGCGCCCGCGCGTTCCTCGATGTTGCCGCGCTTGCGGCCCTCTGGGCGTGCACGACTCATAGCCTTGAGCGTGCTTCATGCCCAAAGCCATGCCCACTGATCAACTTCGTTGATCTCTATTCGGTTATTTTGGCTGGTCAGAGTGTGTGCCCCTGGAGCGACTCGAACGCTCACTGGACGGATTTTGAGTCCGCTGCCTCTGCCGATTGGGCTACAGGGGCGAATCCACGGCGGGCCGTGTGATCGCACACAACCCTACCTGGTGCGCGTCCGGACCGGCACGGTGGCCACCCCGGACGGGGCGTACCGGGAGTGGTCCAACGCACGATCTTTCCCGGCCGTGAATCCGGCGCGCTCCGCCCACTGCCCGGTAAGCTGCTGTTTCCGGCCGGTTGGGCCGGTATCCCATTCATCAGCAGCAGGAGGACCCCGGTGACCCAGTCGGCTGCCGAGGCCCCGACGGAGGCCAGGCCCACGCACCGCGTGCTCGTCGCCGAGGACGAGGCGCTCATCCGTCTTGACCTCGTGGAGATGTTGCGCGAAGAGGGTTATGAGGTCGTCGGCGAGGCCGGGGACGGCGAGCAGGCCGTTCAACTGGCCGAGGAACTACGGCCTGACCTGGTCATTCTTGACGTCAAGATGCCCAAGCGGGACGGGATCGAGGCCGCGTCGGACATCGCCCGGCAGCGGATCGCGCCCGTGGTCATCCTCACCGCGTTCAGCCAGCGCGACCTGGTCGAGCGGGCCCGCGACGCCGGGGCGATGGCCTACCTGGTCAAGCCCTTCGCCAAGCGCGACCTGGTGCCCGCCGTCGAGCTGGCGATCAGTCGGTTCGCCGAGCTCACCGCCCTGGAGGGCGAGGTCGCCGGCCTCACCGAGCGCCTGGAGACCCGCAAGCTGATCGAGCGGGCCAAGGGCCTGCTGATGGCAAAGCAGGGCATGGCCGAGCCGGAGGCGTTCCGCTGGATCCAGCGCACCGCGATGGACCGCCGGACCACCATGAAGGCGGTCGCCGAGGTCGTCGTGGACAGCCTCGGTAGCTGAGCACCTCAACATCCACCGGTCAGCCGGGGTGGTCCTAACGGGCTACTCCGGCTGACCTTTTTGTCTGATATTACCCAATCGTAAAGTACTGAAAGTCATCATCGCGGCCGAATGACCGATTAGAACGTCCGTTAAGTACTGTTTCGGGCGTTACGATGTGACTACGAAGGTCATCCTGCCCTGTCCGTGAACCCAGTCACAGGTTTACGTTGCTGCCCTGGCCATGCCCGGTAGCTGCGGTCTCCCGACCGCGCCTAGCTCGGTCATCGGAGGTTATGGGTGTCAGCAACACGAATCACGCGAGCGATCATGGTGGCGGCGACCCTGTCGCTGGTGCTGGGTGCGTGCGCGGCGAAGACCAACAGCTCGTCCGGCTCCGGCACGTCCGCTGGCAGCAGCGCCGACCTGCCGGTGATCTCCGCGGTCCCGGTCGCCGCCGACGCGGCCAACCCGGCCGGCAACGGCAACGCGACCTGTAGCGGGGTCTCCCTCGCCTACGCCGGCGCCGAGACCGGCTCGAACGCGCAGCTCGGCCTCAACATTGTCAACGGCGTGCAACTCGCCGTGAACCAGCACAACGCGGCGAACAAGAACTGCCAGGTCACGCTGAAGAAGTTCGACACGGAGGGCGACGCGACCAAGGCGACCGGCGTGGTCACCCAGGTCACCAACGAGCCGGACATCATCGGTGTCGTCGGCCTGCCCTTCTCCACCGAGTCCAAGGCGACCGGCACGATCTTCCAGCAGGCCGGCCTGGTGCACATCACGCCGTCGGCCACGAACCCCGGCCTGACCCAGAACGGGTGGACCACGTTCTACCGGGCACTGGGAAACGACGCCGTGCAGGGACCGGCCGCGGCCAAGTTCATCACCGGCAAGCTCAAGGCGAACAAGGTCTGCGTCATCCAGGACGACTCCGACTACGGTATCGGCCTGGCCACCGCGATCAACGCCGCGCTCGGCTCCAAGGCGTCGGGCTGCCAGGACAAGGTCCTCACCAACCAGCGAGACTTCTCCAGCACGGTCAGCAAGATCATGGCCTTCAAGCCCGACGCGGTCTTCTACTCCGGTTACTACGCCGAGGGCGCGCCGCTGGACCAGCAGTTGGTCAACAAGGGCTTCGCCGGCACCTTCGTCGGGCCGGACGGCGTGAAGGACGACAAGTTCATCGAGCAGGCCGGCTCTGCGTCGTCCAACGCGGTGTTCACCTGCCCCTGCGTCCCGGGCAACCTGGTGCCGGTCTTCGCCGACGCGTACCAGAAGCTCACCGGCCAGGAGCCGGGAACGTACTCGCTGGAGGGCTACGACGCGGCCACGGTGATGCTCAAGGGCATCGACACCGGTATCAAGGACCGCGCCGGCCTGCTCGCCTACGTCCGTGGCTACAACGGCGACGGCTACAGCAAGCACCTGCAGTGGAACCCGAACGGCGAACTGGCCACCTCCACCGTCTACGGCTACAAGGTGCAGAACGGAAAGATCGTTTATGTCGGCGTCATCTCCTGACCGGCATCCCCGCTGACCTGACGGGGTACTTGGTTTCGGCCGGGCACGTCCACTTCGGACAATTGAGTCGGAGTGGGCGGGCCCGGCCCGCTACACGGGAGGCGAGGCCGTGCACCCGTTGACCGGGCTGCTCACCGACTCGAGCTGGATCAATTTCGACGTCAGCGACTTCAAGCTCCAGTTCTGGAGCAACACCTTCGACGGACTGGCCTACGGCGCGATCTACGCGCTGATCGCAATGGGCTACACGCTCGTCTACGGCGTGCTCCGGCTGATCAACTTCGCGCACTCCGAAGTCTTCATCTCCGGGGCCTACGCGGTGTTCTTCACGCTGACCTGGCTGGGTTTCGGCGGTTCGCCGCCGGGGCTGAGCGTCATCGCGCTGATCGGCGACCTCGTGCTGGCCGGGGTCGCGGCGATCATCGTGTCCGGGTTGGTCGCGCTGATCCTGGAACGTGTCGCCTACCGGCCGTTGCGCCGTCGGGGCGCGCCACCGCTGGCCTTCCTGATCACCGCGATCGGCGCGTCGTTCACCATCCAGTACCTGATCTTCATCTGGCGCGGGCCCAGCGCCGAATCTGCGGTGATCATGTTCCGGCCGCAGGCGATCTTCTCGGTGTTCGGCACCGACGTGGACGACCAGCAGGTGACCGTGATCGTCGCGGCGCTCGCGCTGGCCGTGGTGGTCGACGTGTTCATCAACCGGACCCGGTTCGGCCGGGGAATCCGGGCGGTCGCCCAGGACCCGGACACCGCGACCCTGATGGGCGTGAACAAGGAGCGGGTCATCATGTTGACCTTCCTGCTCGGCGGCCTGATGGCCGGTGCCGCCGCACTGTTCTACGTGATGAAGGTGCCCTCCGGGGTGGTCTTCTACGGCGGCTTCAACCTGGGCATCAAGGCGTTCGCGGCGGCCGTGCTCGGTGGCATCGGCAACATCCGGGGCGCGCTGCTGGGCGGGCTGCTGATCGGCCTGGTCGGCGAGTACGGGCAGACGCTGCTCGGGCTGTCGCAGTGGTCGGACGTGATCGCCTTCGTCGTGCTGGTCGCGATTCTGATGTTCCGGCCGACCGGAATTCTCGGCGAGTCGCTCGGTCGGGCGCGGGCGTGAGCGTCCCGGGCAGCTCGCGGCTGCGTCGATTCCGGGACCGGTGGAACACCCTGTCCCGGCCGCAACAGTGGCTGGCACTGGTGCCGGTCGTCGTGCTCATCTACTTCATCCCGGTGATCGACCCGCCGCTGCTGACCACCGAGCCGTTCACCAACTTCCCGATCGCCATGGTGCACGCGGCCGAACTCGCGCTGGTCGCGATCGGGCTGAACGTGGTGGTCGGCCAGGCCGGTCTGCTCGACCTGGGTTACGTCGGCTTCTTCGCCATCGGCGCCTACGTCGCGGCCCTGTTCACCAGCAGCGACTCCATGCTGCACAAGCTGCCCTACCTGGCCACCCTGCCGCTGGCGATGGGCGTGACCATGATCGCCGGGGTGCTGCTCGGCCTGCCGACGCTGCGACTGCGCGGCGACTATCTGGCCATCGTCACGCTCGGTTTCGGTGAGATCGTCCGGCTGATGGCCACGATCGTGCCGCAACTCAAGGGTCAGCCGGGTTTCCAGGGCGTCGGGCATCCACCCGGCACCGAGGCGGACGGTCAGCTGATC
This sequence comes from Pseudonocardiaceae bacterium, assembly GCA_036268615.1. Lineage (GTDB taxonomy): Bacteria > Actinomycetota > Actinomycetes > Mycobacteriales > Pseudonocardiaceae > DATATV01. The sequence goes on along the minus strand of DATATV010000084.1, from coordinate 73,500 downwards.
TTCTCGGTGAGCAACGGCACGCCCTGGTACTGGCTGGTGGTCACGCTGATCATCGTCATCCTGCTGCTGGTGGGAAACCTGGAACGCAGCCGGGTCGGCCGGTCCTGGGTGGCCATCCGGGAGGACGAGGACGCCGCGCAGCTGATGGGCGTGCCCACGTTCAAGTTCAAACTGTGGGCGTTCGCCATCGGCGCGGCCATCGGCGGCCTGTCCGGCGCGCTCGTCGCCGGCCAGACCGGGTACATGAACAACGCCAACTTCTCGGTGTCCTTCTCGGTGCTCTACCTGGCCGCGGTCATCCTGGGCGGGTCGGGCAACAAGGTCGGCGTGATGCTCGGCGCGTTCATCGTGTCCTACATCCCGGATCGGTTCACCAACCTCAGTGACCGCAAGTACCTCATCTTCGGACTCTTCCTGGTGGTGTTGATGATCTTCCGGCCGCAGGGCCTGCTCGGCGCCCGGCAGCGGCTGCTGGCCCGCGGCCGGCAGGCCTACCAACGCCTGGTCGGCCGGCCGGAACAGATCAGCAACGAGAGTTCCGTCGCCTCGGCCGGATCGGAGGGTGCCTGATGTCGGAGGACGTTGAGCAGGCGGGCATCGCCGCCGAGGTCGCCCGGATGTCCGACGAACAGCGCACCGAGCACAACATCGAGGTGGCCGAACTGGTCGCGCCGGACCGGCCGGTCGAGGTCGACGTCGGCGCGACCCTGTTGGAGCTGCGCGAGGTCAGCATGCGGTTCGGTGGCCTGGTCGCGGTCGATGACGTGTCCTTCAACATCCGGCGCGGCGAGATCCTCGGCCTGATCGGGCCCAACGGTGCCGGCAAGACCACCTGTTTCAACTTGATGACCGGCGTCTATCGGCCCACCGGCGGACAGATCCTGTTGGAGGGCAAGAAACTGGGCCGGCGCAAGCGACATCGGATCACCCGGATGGGGATCGCCCGCACCTTCCAGAACATCCGGCTGTTCGGTGAGATGACCGCGCTGGAGAACGTCGTGGTCGGCGCGGACGCCCGGCACAGGACGAGCGTGCCGGGGGCGTTGGTGCGCTCGCCCCGACACTTTCGGGAGGAGCGGGACGCCGTCGAGCGAGCCAGTGCGCTGCTGGAGTTCGTCGGCATCGCCGACCGGGCCGCGGACAAGGCGCGCAACCTGCCCTACGGCTACCAGCGCCGGCTGGAGATCGCCAGAGCCCTTGCCACCGAACCGAAACTGCTCTGCCTGGACGAGCCGGCGGCCGGCTTCAACCCGGCCGAGAAGGACGACCTGATGGGCCTGATCCGGCGGATTCGCGACGACGGGTACACGGTGCTGCTGATCGAGCACGACATGCGCCTGGTGATGGGCGTGACCGACCGGATCGTGGTGCTGGAGTTCGGCCGCAAGATCGCCGAGGGGCTGCCCGCCGACATCCGGGACAACCCGGCCGTGATCGCCGCCTACCTGGGGGTGCCCGACGATGCCCCTGCTTGAGCTGGCCGACGTCGCCGTCCACTATGGACGAATTCAAGCACTGTCCGGGATCTCGCTGACCGTCGACCACGGCGAGATCGTCTCGCTGATCGGGGCCAACGGCGCCGGCAAGACCACCACCATGCGGGCGATCTCCGGCATCCGACCGCTGTCCGGCGGCCGGATCTTCTTCGACGGCGAGGACATCACCCGGCTGCGCGCCGACCTGCGGGTGGTCCGCGGGATGTCCCAGGCGCCGGAGGGGCGGGGCGTGTTCCCCGGGATGACCGTGCTGGAGAACCTGGACATGGGCGCCTACGCCCGCAAGGACCGCAAGAAGCTCGCCGAGGACTTCGACCGGGTCTACACGCTGTTTCCCCGCTTGGCGGAACGGAAGTCGCAGGTCGGCGGCACGATGTCGGGCGGAGAACAGCAGATGCTCGCGATCGGCCGGGCGCTGATGGCCAAGCCGAGACTGCTGCTGCTGGACGAGCCGTCGATGGGCCTCGCGCCGCAGTTCATCCAGCAGATCTTCCGGATCATCACCGAGATCAACCAGCAGGGCACCACGATCCTGCTGGTCGAACAGAACGCGCGGCAGGCACTGTCCCGGGCGCACCGGGCCTACGTGCTGGAGACCGGTCGGATCGTGAAGACCGGTACCGGCGCGGAGATGCTTGCCGACCCGTCGATCAAGGAGGCCTACCTCGGCGTGGCCTGAGCTCGGTTCAGGTCGGGTCGCCCGGCGGGCGCTCGCGGACCACGCAGGTCAGCCGGGCGGTGCAGGTCCGCCGGCCGTCCTCGTCGGTGATCACCGTCTCGAAGGTGGACGTGCTCCGGCCGACGTGCAGCGGCGTGCACACGCCGGTGACCAGGCCGGAGCGGGCCGCGCGGTGGTGCGTGCAGGACAGTTCCAGGCCGACCGCGATCCGGCCGGGTTCGGCGTTGAGCACCGCGGCGACCGAGCCGAGCGCCTCGGCCAGCGCCGCGTTCGCGCCGCCGTGCAGCAGGCCGTAGGGCTGCCGGTTGCCCTCCACCGGGACCGTGCCGACCACCCGTTCGGGTGCCGCGCTCAGCAGCTTCAGGCCGAGCTTCTGATTGAACTCGCCCATCCGCTCGTCCAGTTGTTCGAGGGAAAAACCGTCCACCTGCGGGCCGGTCGGCACCTGCTCAGCCGCGGTCACGCACACCTCCGTCGAACGAACCTGTCGGGCCTTGAAACGCATTGTCGGTGTTCCACCCTAGACTCGGCGGGTGCCCGTCAAGTCCGAGACACGTGCCACGACCACCAAGAGCACCGCCAAGAGCAGGAGTGCGCAGCCTGAACCGTCGGGTCGACCCCGGCTGCTCCTGCTGGACGGCCACTCGCTGGCCTATCGCGCCTTCTTCGCGCTGCCGGCGGAGAACTTCCGCACATCCACCGGGCAGACCACCAACGCGGTCTACGGGTTCACCTCGATGTTGATCAACCTGCTCCGGGACGAGCAGCCGACGCACATCGCGGTCGCCTTCGACGTGTCCCGGCAGACGTTCCGCCGGGAGACCTACCCGGAGTACAAGGCCACCCGCTCGGCCACGCCGGACGAGTTCAAGGGCCAGGTCAGCCTGCTGGAGGACGTGCTCGCCGCGCTCGGCATCACCACGCTGAAGCGGGACAACTTCGAGGCAGACGACATCATCGCCACGCTGACCACGCAGGCGCTCGGCGAGGACTTCGAGGTGCTGGTCTGCACCGGCGACCGGGACGCGCTGCAACTTGTCACCGATCGGGTGACTGTGTTGTACCCGCGCAAGGGCGTGTCCGAGCTGACCCGGTTCACCCCGGAGGCGGTCGAGGAGAAGTACGGCCTCACCCCGGTGCAGTACCCGGACTTCGCCGCGCTGCGCGGCGACCCCTCGGACAACCTGCCCGGCATCCCCGGCGTCGGCGAGAAGACCGCGGCGAAGTGGATTCGCGAGTTCGGCTCGCTTGGTCAGCTGGTCGACCGGGTGGACGAGGTTCGCGGCAAGACCGGTGACGCGCTGCGGGCCAACCTGGCCGCCGTGCTGCTCAACCGGCAGCTGACCGAACTGGTCAAGGACGTGCCGGTCGACCTCGGCCCGGACGACCTGCAAGTACGCGCCTGGGACCGGGACACCGTGCACCGGCTGTTCGACGAGTTGGAGTTCCGGGTCCTGCGCGACCGGCTGTTCGCGACGCTGAGCACGCCCGGCCCCGAGGCCGAGGAGGGCTTCGAGGTCAGCGGCGGCACGATCGCGCCCGGCGAGTTGACCAGCTGGCTGGCCACCCATGCCGGCGGCGGCCGACGGATCGGCCTGACCGTGCGCGGCCGGTGGGCGGCCGGCGGCGGGGATGTCGAGGGCGTCGCGCTGGCCGGCAGCGACGGCGACGGCGGTTACGTCGACGCGAGCGCACTCACCGAGGACGACGAGCGTGCGCTGGCCGGCTGGCTGGCCGATCCGGCGGTGCCCAAGGCCGGGCACGACATGAAGGGCCCGCTGCACGCGCTGCGCGACCGCGGCTGGACGCCGGCCGGGCTGACCAGCGACACCGCGCTGGCCGCCTACCTGGTGCGGCCCGGCCAGCGGTCCTTCGGGCTGGACGACCTGGTGCTGCGGTACCTCCAGCGCGAGCTGCGGGTGGACAACGAGCAGGACTCCGGTCAGATGTCCCTGCTGGACACCGAGGAGGACGAGCGGGCCGCGGTCGAGCGGCAGGCCAAGGGCGAGATCCTGCGGGCCAGGGCGATCGCCGAACTGGCCGACTCGCTGGACGTCGCCCTGGGCAACACCAACGGGCTCGCCCTGCTGCACGACCTCGAACTGCCGCTGCTCAACGTGCTCGCCGACCTCGAACACGTCGGCATCGCGGTGGACACCGAGCAGCTGGCGGCGCTGGAGGCGCATTTCAGCGCGCGGGTGAAGCAGGCCGCGCAGGACGCGTACGCGGTGATCGGCAAGGAGATCAACCTCGGCTCGCCCAAGCAGCTCCAGGTGGTGCTGTTCGACGAGCTGGACATGCCCAAGACCAAGCGGACCAAGACCGGCTACACCACCGACGCCGAGGCGTTGACCGACCTGTTCACCAAGACCGAGCACCCGTTCCTGGCGCACCTGCTGGAGCACCGGGACGCCACCCGACTGAAGACCACGGTGGACGGGCTGCTCAAGTCGGTCGGCGAGGACGGGCGCATCCACACCACGTTCAACCAGACCATCGCGGCCACCGGCCGGCTGTCCTCCACCGAGCCCAACCTGCAGAACATCCCGATCCGCACCGACGAGGGCCGCACGATTCGCACCACCTTCGTGGTCGGCCCCGGCTACGACGCGCTGATGAGCGCGGACTACAGCCAGATCGAGATGCGGATCATGGCCCACCTTTCCGGCGACGCCGCGCTGATCGAGGCGTTCCAGTCCGGCTTCGACTTCCACGCGGCCACCGCGGCCACCGTGTTCGGGGTCGGCCCGGACGAGGTCACCGGGGCTCAGCGGGCCAAGGTCAAGGCGATGAACTACGGGTTGGCCTACGGCCTGTCCGCGTACGGGCTCTCCGCCCAGCTGCGGATCTCCACCGAGGAGGCCCGGATGCTGATGGACGACTACTTCGAGCGGTTCGGCGGGGTGCGCGACTACCTGCACAGTCTGGTCGAGCAGGCCCGCAAGGACGGCTACACGGAGACCATCATGGGCCGCCGCCGCTACCTGCCCGACCTGACCAGCGACAACCGGCAGCGCCGCGAGATGGCCGAGCGGATGGCGCTCAACGCGCCGATCCAGGGTAGCGCCGCGGACATCATCAAGGTGGCCATGCTCAACGTGCACAAGGCGCTGACCAGCGCCGGCCTGCGCAGCCGCACCCTCCTGCAGGTGCACGACGAACTCGTGCTGGAGGTGGTGGAGAGCGAGCGGGTCGAGGTGGAGGCACTGGTCCGGGAGCAGATGGGCGCCGCCTACAACCTCCTCGTCCCGCTTGAGGTCTCGGTCGGGGTGGGGCGGTCCTGGGATGATGCGGCGCACTGAAAGGACCCGACGGCTCTCTCCGGTCCCTTGCTCGCCGGCACGGAAACCTTCAGCGGAGACGGCCCATCGAGGCACTACCCGGTGGCTACTCAGAGCGACCGGGTAACCCGCCCGGGGGACGATTTCGCGATCAGAATTTCGGTTGATCCAGGTCGATAACCTGGGGTCATGCCGATGCTCGGCTGTGCCGACCCCCTTCCGAAACCGCCCCGTCGAGTGCTGGTCGCCGGCCCGTCCGGGGTGGGCAAGACGACCCTGGCCGTGGAGATCGCCCGCAGACTGGGTGTGCCGCACCTGGAGATCGACGGGCTCTACCACGGTCCGAACTGGATTCCCCGGCCGACGTTCGCCGCCGACGTCGACAAGTTCACCACCCAACCGGGCTGGACCACCGAATGGCAGTACCGGCAGGTCAGGGCGCTGCTGGTGGACCGCGCCGACACCTTGGTCTGGCTGGACCATCCACGTGCAACCGTGCTGTACCGGGTGATCAGCCGGACGGTTCGCCGACGGATTCTCCGGGTACCACTCTGGAACGGAAACCACGAGGGACCGTTGTGGACATTCTTTACCGATCGTGACCACATCGTCCGATGGTCCTGGCGGGTCTACTCTTGGTATACGACCGCTGTTCCCGCACTGGTGACCCGTCAAACAGAGGTGGGCCTGACCATAATTCGGCTGCGGGGCCAACGGCAGGTTGACGCGTGGCTTTCCGGCCCGCTCTCCGCCGTCGTGGTCGACCAAGCGAGGTCAACTCGGGAGGTGGAGAAAAGATCGCCACCGTAACTGGACGGCGCGAACCCGCGACCGTCAGACGGGCCCTTGTTCTCGGCGGCACCGGCATGTTGGCCGGTTGTACCGCCACGCTGGTCGCGGAAGGCTGGCACGTCGTGCTGCCCAGCCGGCGACACGCGCCGATCCCCGCGAACGAGGTCCGGGACGGCCCACCGCTGCCGAGGACCGAACAGCCCCGGCAGGCACTCTGGGTGGAAACCGACTGGTCCAACCCGGTTGACCTGACCAAACGTGCCGGCCGTGCCCTCGGCGGACCGGCCGAGCTGTTGATCGCCTGGGTGCACGAGGAGCACCGGGAGACCGTGTTGCGCGCGGTCGAGCCGCTGCTCGCCGCGACAGCCGCGGTCGTCGAGGTGCACAACATCGGTGAGGGCGGGCGACTGACCGGCTTCCCCGAACCGATCCTGCGCGACCATGCCACCCAGCAGGTGGTGCTCGGTTACGTGCGGACCGGCGGTAGACCAAGATGGCTCAACCAGGCGGAAATCGCCGACGGCGTGTTGGCCGCGGTGCGTCGGGCCCTGGCCGGCAGGCCGTCGGCCCGACACCAGGTCGGCGCGGCGCGGTCGTTCGCCGTGCGCGCCTGAGTTCAGCATTTTCCTTGGCAGAACCAGCTATCCGGTCGGCCGACCCGCTCAGCGCAGCGCGCCGGCCGGCCGGATCTCCCATAGCGTCCACAGCGGACGATAGCCCTGCCGGGGCCAGAAGACCGAGGACAGCGGGTTGGGCGGGTTGTAGTAGAGATAACTGCCCACCGCGCCGGCCAGGCCCAGCTCCCGGTGCGCGACCGAGACCAGCGCCCGGCCGATCCCGGCGCCGCGCGCGCCGGGCAGCACCGACACCGTGTTGACGTAGCCCCACCGGCCCGGCGGCACCGGGAACCGACGCATGGTCGCCGGGTCGGCGTCGGTCAGCCAGCACTCGGCCAGCCCGATCGGCACCCCGTCCCGCTCGGCCAGCCACACCGGGTCACCGTGGGTGATCCGGTAGCCGAGGGACTCGCGCTTGAGCGTGGCCGCGTCCGGCCGGCGCATCGTGGTGCCCACCAGCGCCGAGTAGCTCAGTTCGGCCAGCGCGAGCTGCACGGCCACGTCCAGATCGCCGGGCCGGGCGCGGCGGACCACCGTGCCGGCCGGGAAGGGCGGCACCGGCGACACCGGCTCGGTGCGCACGGCCAGCACCGACAGCGGCACAAAACCGTGGTCGAGCAGCACCCGGCTGACCTCGACGTCCCGGCTCGGCCAGGTGACCAGGCATGCGGTGTCCGGGTCGGTGGCCTCGATGCTGCGGTCCAGCAACAGCCGCCAGGCGCGCAGCAGCGCGTCCATTCCGGCCGGTCCGTGCTGCCCGACCAGCGGGAACAGCTCCCAGAGGTGCCGAGCCGACCAGAGGCTGGCCAGCGTACCGGGCCCGTTCTCGGTGTGGACGAGCACGCCACCGGCCAACTGGCCGTCCGGCAGCGCGGCGGTGATCAGCTCGCCGTCAGGGTTGGGCGCGGTCGGCGGGAGCAGGGCGTCCAGCGTGGCGAACCGAGTGGCCTGCGCCTGGCGCAGGATCGTGGCCGTGGTCGCGGCGGTGGCCAACTCGTTCCCCCTGACGTTCACGGGCGGCGACAGCAGAATATCGCCGTGCCGGGGAACAGGCGGCCGCGCAGCGGGCTCCACTGGCCCCACTCGCGCTCGTGCCCGGCCGGCCACTCCGGCTCGATCAGGTCGGCCAGCACGAAGCCGGCCGCGGCCAACTGCCGGACGAAGTCGCCGACCGTGCGGTGGTGCTCCACGTAGGTCGCCCGGCCGGTCGCGTCCACCTCGACGTAGGGGGTGCGGTCGAAGTACGACTGCACCGCCGTCAGGCCGCCCGGGCCGGGGTCGTCCGGGAAGATCCAGCGCATCGGGTGGGTCACCGCGAACACCCAGCGGCCACCCGGCCGCAGCACCCGGGCCACCTCGGCGAACACCGTGCCCGCGTCGGCGACGAACGGGATCGCGCCGAACGCCGAACAGGCCAGGTCGAAGCTGTCGTCGGCGAAGGGCAGCTGGTCGGCGCTCGCCTGGACCAGCGCGGGGTGCAGGCCGGTCTCGGCGTTGCCGGCAGCCGCGTGTCGCAGCATCCCGGCCGACAGGTCGATGCCGACCGCGGTCGCGCCGTGCGCGGTCAGCCAGCGGGAACTGGACGCCGAGCCGCAGCCGACTTCGAGCACCCGGGCGCCGGCGACCTCGCCGAGCAACTGCTCGTCCTGCTCCAGCAGGCCCTCCGGGCACCAGCGGAAGTCCGAGAGGCCGAGGAAGTCGCCGTGCTCGGCCTGATAGTCGTCGGCGTCCGCGTCCCACCAGGCCCGACTGGCCGACCGTGACTCGGCCGCCGCCACCGGGCGTTTCGCCACGCCGACCGTGCCGAGCGCCTGCTCGGCGTCGGCGTGTCGGCCGTCCTGGCCGGTGCCGAGATCGTGCGCGGAGGACATCAGATCGCTCCTAGGGCTGGTAGCGGCTTCCCGCCGCCGGTTGGGGCGCGTAAGCTCTGGGTTTGCCGAGCAACGTCAAACCCGCGTACGATATCGCCCGCGTAGTGGGTCATTATTACCTGCGGTTTCGCACGTCGGGAATCGAACGGCTGTCGCTGTTGTTGACCTGGTCAACGCCGGCGGGACTGGTCGAGATCCCGCTGGTCGCACGGCCCACGCGCGAGCAACGTGCACATGTCCACCCACAACCTCAATCGGTACCGGAGCAACCCACCTGATGTCCACCGACACCACCATCGTCCCGGCGGCCAGCACGCCGACGCAGCAGGTCGCGATCAATGATATTGGGACGGAGGAGGACTTCCTCGCCGCCGTCGACAAGACCATCAAGTACTTCAACGATGGGGACATCGTTGAAGGCACCATCGTCAAGGTCGATCGCGACGAGGTGCTGCTCGACATCGGCTACAAGACCGAGGGTGTGATCCCCTCGCGTGAACTGTCGATCAAGCACGACGTCGACCCCTCCGAGGTGGTCAGTGTCGGTGACGAGGTCGAGGCCCTTGTTCTCCAGAAGGAGGACAAGGAAGGCCGGCTGATTCTGTCCAAGAAGCGTGCACAGTACGAGCGCGCCTGGGGCACGATCGAGGCGCTCAAGGAGAAGGACGAGCCGGTCCGCGGCACGGTCATCGAGGTTGTCAAGGGTGGCCTGATCCTGGACATCGGGCTGCGTGGCTTCCTGCCCGCGTCCCTGGTCGAGATGCGCCGCGTGCGCGACCTCCAGCCCTACGTGGGCCGGGAGCTCGAAGCCAAGATCATCGAGCTGGACAAGAACCGCAACAACGTGGTCCTGTCCCGCCGGGCGTGGCTGGAGCAGACCCAGTCCGAAGTGCGCAGCGAGTTCCTCAACCAGCTGCAGAAGGGGCAGGTCCGCAAGGGCGTTGTCTCCTCGATCGTCAACTTCGGTGCGTTCGTCGACCTCGGCGGCGTGGACGGTCTGGTGCACGTCTCCGAGCTGTCCTGGAAGCACATCGACCACCCGAACGAGGTTGTCGAGGTCGGCCAGGAGGTCACTGTCGAGGTTCTCGACGTTGACATGGAGCGCGAGCGCGTCTCCCTGTCGCTCAAGGCGACCCAGGAAGACCCGTGGCGCCAGTTCGCCAGGACGCACGCCATCGGCCAGATCGTGCCCGGCAAGGTCACCAAGCTGGTTCCGTTCGGCGCGTTCGTCCGGGTGGACGACGGCATCGAGGGCCTGGTGCACATCTCCGAGCTGGCCGAGCGCCACGTGGAGATCCCGGAGCAGGTCGTCCAGGTCAACGACGACGTGATGGTCAAGGTCATCGACCTCGACCTGGACCGCCGGCGGATCTCGTTGTCCCTCAAGCAGGCCAACGAGGGCTTCACCACCGAGACCGAGTTCGACCCGACCCAGTACGGCATGGCCGCCGAGTACGACGCCGAGGGGAACTACATCTACCCCGAGGGCTTCGACCCGGAGACCCAGGACTGGCAGGAAGGCTTCGACAAGCAGCGCGAGGAGTGGGAGCGCCAGTACGCGGAGGCGCACACCCGCTACGAGCAGCACATGAAGCAGATCCGCAAGGCCGCCGAGGCCGACGCGGAGGCTGCTGGCGAAGCCGAGCAGGGTGGCGGCGGCAGCAACTACTCGTCCTCGGGTGAGGGCGCGCCGGCACAGTCCGGTGGCACCCTGGCCAGCGACGAGCAGCTCGCCGCGCTGCGGGAGAAGTTGTCCGGCGGAGTCTGACCCACTGGGCCCGGGGGCTCCCCGGAAGAGTTAATCGACGAGGTTCCCGCGCTGCCGTTCGGCGCGGGAACCTCGTCGTTTTTGTCGTGGGCCGCTAGCGTGCTGGACATGCCCCGTTTGCGGCGCTTGCGGTGGGCGACCGGAATGGTCGTGATCATCGGTGTTGTCGGGTCATTCGCGGCGTGTTCGTCGGGTGCCAAGCCCGCCGCGCAGCCGAAGGTGCCCACCTTCGCGAGTTCCACGACGGCCAGCACCCCGGCGGCGCCGGAACTCACCGCGGTGCCCAAGGGCTGCGACCAGGTGGCCCAGGCGGCGGACGTGGACAAGATCGTCGGACACCAGCTGCCCGGGACGATGGCCCCGGTCGTCGGCGTGCCGGAGGCGGCGATCAACCGGACCGCGCGGCTGGACTGCTACTACGGCATTCCGCAGGGCCAGCCGGTGACCGCCGCCGCGATCGGCATCGGCATCGCGAGCTATGCCGACCCCACCTCCGCGCAGCACGGGGTCCAGGTGACCATCACCAGCGCCAGGGACACCGGTTATGCCACCAATGACGTGCAGGTCGCCGGCCAGCACGCGGTGCTGTTGGCCGGCCCGCAGAACCAGGAGCTGGTACTCGCCCACGCCAACCTGACCGTGCTGATCAGCGCGGTGAACGGGGTGCTGCCGGTGGGCAAGGTCGGACCGCCGTTGATGGCGCTGGCGGTGCGGGCGCTGACCGCGCACTGAAGCATTTCGCGGCGTCAATGTTCTGGAATCGAACATATGGCGGCGGTGGACAGTGCCACGATGGGGAGCGGATCGCCACGGCTCGCAACAGGGCTGGGCTGACCCAGGCCGAACTGGCGTCCGCGATCTCGGTGGACCGGTCCGCGCTGACGAAGATCGAAATCGGCTCGCGCAGGGTCTCCGCGCTGGAACTCACCCGGATTGCCGAGGCCCTGTCGAACGAGCCGCCCGGCACGTCGAGTTCGTGATCAGTCACGACGGCCGGTGAACGCTGCCGACTTCGCCACGCCTGAATCGACCGAACACCGTCGGCGAGGCGGAGATCTCGGCGGGGCGGGCGCGCGAGTTGCTCGGCCTCGATGGTGTCGAACCGTTCCTGAACGCGACGGCTCGGGTGGTCGACATCGGCCTGCTCGCCTTCTCCTTCGACCTCGGCGCCGAGACGGCCGACGCGGCCTCGATCCTGCTGGCCGCGGGCGGGGGTCGCCGTGGTCAACGGGCACCGACAGGTCGGGCGGCGCCGTCTCGCGTTCGCGCCTGAGCTGGGGCACTACCTGTTCGCGGACGAGTACATCGTCGACTGGCGAATCGCTGAGACGGATGACTCCGGGGCGTGGGAATCGCGCCTGGATCGGTTCGCCCGTGCCGTTCTGCTGCCCGCCACCGGACTCACCGGCAGGTGGAACGAGCTTCGCGCGAACGGAGATGACCTGCGGGCAGCCGAACGCCATCGCGTGATCCTGCGCCCGGCGCTCGCGCTGCTGTGTGACGCGGTTCGGGGCGGTCTGCTCACCGTGCCGTTGGTCTCCGCGCTCGCCGACGACCTGCTGGCGAGCCAGTACCGGCTGCCGTTTGTCCCTGGCGGGTTCGCCGCCTGGGCCGAGCAGAACGGGCAATTGCGCTGAGCCCTGACCGCGCGGCCTGACAGAATCCAGCCATGTTGCGAGTGGGCCTCACCGGGGGCATCGGATCGGGCAAGTCCACCGTCGCGGGTCGGCTGGCCGAGCACGGCGCGACCGTGATCGACTCGGACCGGATCGCTCGGGAGGTGGTCGAGCCCGGGACCGCGGGGTTGCGGTCGGTGGTGGCCGCGTTCGGTGACGAGGTGCTGGCCGGGGACGGCTCGTTGGACCGCGCCGCGCTGGCCGGCCGGGTCTTCGCCGATGCCGACGCCAGGGCCACCCTGAACAAGATCGTGCACCCGCTGATCGGCGTGCGCACCGCCGAACTCGTCGAGCAGGCCGTGCGGGCCGCCGACGACGCGGTGATCGTGCACGACGTGCCGCTGCTGGTGGAGAACAGCCTCGCCCCCGCCTACCACCTGGTCCTCGTCGTGGATGCCGACGTGGACGAGCGGGTGCGCAGGCTGGTGGAGAGCCGGGGCATGGCCGAGTCGGACGCCCGCGCCCGGATCGCCACCCAGGCCAGCGACGAGCAACGCCGGGCCGCCGCCGATGTCTGGCTGGACAATTCCGGCACCCCCGACCAGATCGTCGCCGTCGCGGACGCGCTGTGGGCCGACCGACTCGTGCCGTTCGAGGCGAATGTCCGGCTGCGCCGGTATGCCGACCGCGGTGCGCCGCACCTGGTCGAGCCCGACCCCACCTGGCCGGCGCAGGCCGAGCGGCTGATCGCCCGGCTCCGGTTGGCCGTCGGCGAGCGCGCGGTGGCCATCGACCACATCGGGTCGACCTCGGTACCCGGACTGCCGGCCAAGAACGTGATCGACCTCCAGCTCGCCGTCGCCGACCTGGCCGTGGCCGACGAACTGGCCGACGCCCTCGCCGCGATCGGTTTCCCGCCGGCCCCGCGGTTCACCCAGGACACCCCGCACCCGGCGGACGCCGATCCGGCGCCGTGGCGCAAGCGCACCCACTGCTCGGCCGACCCGGCCCGCTGGGCCAATCTCCACCTACGCGCGGCCGGGTCGCCGGCCTGGCGGCACGCCCTGCTGTTCCGCGACTGGCTGCGCGCCGAGCCGACCGCGCTGGCCGACTATGCGGCGATGAAGCAGACCGTCGCGGCGGAACACCGCAGCGGCACGATCCCCGAGTACGGCGACGCGAAGCAGCCGTGGTTCCAGCGGGCGGACCCGGAAATGGAGTCCTGGGCCGAACGCACCGGTTGGACTCCGCCGACTTACTAGGGACCGGCCGGGCTGGGCGGTGTGCCGGTGTTGGTGATGATCTTGCTGTTGGGCCCGGGCGAGTACCAGCCCCAGTGTGTCGTGTGCTGGACCGTCATCGCGGCGTTCGCCGGCAGCGCGTCCGGCACGTCCTGGTCGATCGCGTAGAGCGAGCCCCAGTCCCGGTTGATGTCGTTGCGCAGATACGTCGGTAGCAGCCGCACGCTCGTCGCCGCGTTGATCCACCCGTTGGGGCCACCGAACGCCGGGCCCGACCACTGCTGCCCGGACGCGGCCAGCGTCTCGCCGGAGGACAGCCAGTACTTCGGCATCTCGGAGATGCCGTCGGAGGTGTCGAACGGCCGCAGGCACGGGTAGCCCTGCGCGGAGGTCCACTCCACGAACGTCGGGCTGTTGCCGATGAAACTCGTCATCTGCACCAGGTTGGGCACCCGTGGCGGCGTCACGGCGAGCCAGTCGCCCGCGCCGCTCGCGGCGGCCGTCACGCGGATCTCGTCGGCGCCGGTAGCCGGTGCGGTCAGCGACAGCCGGGACTCCCGCCAGGCCGGGCCGGCCACGTTGGCCAGTTGCTGGCTGCTGATCACCTGCGGGCCGGTCGCGGTCTGCCTGGCGAACTGCACGGTGACCGTGTTGCTCGCCGACTGCGTGCCGGCGATGTCCACTGCCAGCACCGAGTTCTGGGCGTGTGCGCGAGCCGGCAGCGCGTACCACGCGGTGGTCAGCCTGCTTGTCCCAGCGCCGGAGTTGTAGTTGCCCCACACCGTGCCGGCATCGCCGGGTGCGGAGAAGTCCGGCAGCCAGACGCGCTGGTTCGGGTCGACCATCTCGTCGCTCGGGATGCCGCCGCGCTGGAAACCGGTCAGCGTCGAGGGCTGCGCGCCGGGCACCATCGGGCTGAGGATGTCCCGGGTCGGGTCGGCCTCGACGTCCGTGTAGTCCGAGACCCCGCAACTGTTGCCGGCCAACTGCTCGACGTTGTCCTTGCCCAGGCTGTAGGCGGACCCCTGCTTCTCGATCACCTTGCCGAAGTTGACCACCTCGGCCAGCACCAGCACCGCGCAGACCAGTGCCACCGGCGCCGAGGCCCAGCGCAGCCGGGTGCTCTGGCTGACCGGCGGGCGGTCGGCCAGTGGCCCGCGCAGGTGCTCGATTCCGGCCACGAACAACGCGATCACCGCCAGTCCGAGCAGCGCGGAGCTGACCAGGTGGCCGTGCAGCGAGGGTGGCTGGTCGAACCACGGCGAACCCCAGTTCGCGGTGTCGAACCATGCGTTCGGACCGGTCAGCGCCACCGCGGTGACCAGCAGCAGGCCGGCGGTGAACAGCGCCCGGTTTCGTCGTGAGCGCAGCGCCGAGGCGCCGGTGGCCATCGCGGTGAGCGCCGCCATCGACCCGCCCAGGGCGGCGAACGCGCCGAAGTGGTGGGTCCACTTGGTCGGGGTCAGGGCGAGCAGCGCGAAGGACATCACGGTGATGGCGATCAGCCGCCGGCTCGGGCCGATCGCCGCACCCGGGATCTTGCCCCGGCGCAGCAACACCACCACACACGTCAACACGCACAAACCGATCAGCAGCACCGGGAACCGGCGCTCCAGCGACCCGTCGGGGCTGTTGGTGAACAGGGCCTCGTACCGATCGGTCTCCTGGTACCAGCTCTCCGCGGGCCCGATCGCGGTCCGGATGATGGTCGAGTCCATCACCGAACGCAGTGTCTGGTTGGCGAACACCGCGAGCAGCACGATGGTGCCCGCCGAGGTGAGCGGCGTGAGCGTGGACAGCCAGCCGAACGCGTGGGCGCGCCCTCGGATCAGCCGGATCAGCGGCACCGCCGCGGCCAGCAGCGGGGCGATCGCGATCAGACCGGTGGGCGTCGCGGCGACGGCGAAGCCCGCGGCGAACAGTGCGACGGCCATCGGCGCCAGTCGCCGGTTGGCCACCGCTCGCTCGACCGCGCACATCGAGATCAGCGTCCACAGCACGACCACCGACTCCGGCCGCAGCCCGTTGTCGTAGGGCAGCCAGAAGGCCAGGAACGCCCCGGCCGCCGCCCAGCCGGCCGCCTTGCTGCGGCGCACCATCGTGCCCAGCCGGGGCAGCGCCTCCCGGCTGATCAGCAGCCAGGACATGATGCTCATCAGCAGCGCGGGCAGCCGGGTCCACGGGGTGGTCGTGCTGACCCGTACCCAGCGCGCGTAGAGCTCGTAGAACCAGCCGAACGGCGCCTCGGGACTGTTGAACCAGCGGAAAATGTTGCCGATGTAGCCGTTCGCCGCCTCGTCCCGGGCCATCACCAGGATGTAGCCGTCGTCGGACGTGCCGGCGCCGATCAGCCACCAGACGATGAGCACCCCCAGCACCGCGAGGTCCAGCCCGGTCGGCCGCCACCAGTGTTTCGGTGCCAGCCGCAGCCGGTGGATGGCCACCTTACGGTCCAACTGGTGCATGGCCAGCGCGGCGCCGACCAGCGCCAGCACGGCGAGCACCATCACCGCGACCTTGAGTGCGGTGGCGGCGGTCTGGAACCGGGTGTCCGGCGCGATCCGCACGCTCAGCCCGTGCACGTCGTCCCGGCTCGCGTCCAGGTCGGAGTAGATGCCGGTGACCTGCGGGCGCTCGTCGCCCTGCACGGTCGCCAGTGCGTTGCCGGCGAGGTTCACCGTGGTCGCGCTGCCGTCGGAGTGCACCGTCAGCGCGCACGAACCGGTGGTGGGAATCGTCGTGCTGGCCAACCGGGTGCCGTCGTCGACGACGGTGACCTGGCTGCCGGCCACCTGCACGGCCATCCCGGTGACCGAGCTGTAGGCCGAGCGCGGCGGGGTGGTCGAGAAGGCGACGGCGGGGCCGGTGGAGCGGGCGGCCAGGCTGCGCAGCGACGTGCACGGCACGCTGGCGTCCACCGAGATGGGCTGGTAGCCGGTGAGGGGGGCGGAGACCGCCCGGGTGCCCTGCTGGGTCGGCCAGCTCAGCGTCACGTCGTCGTGGTGGACCGGCAGGAACGGCACGGACAGCGCAAGCAGCGTGCCGATCAGTCCGAAACCGGCGGCCAGCAGCCGCAGTCTGCGGTCCGCCGGTCGTCGGGATGCCCGATCGGGTTCACCCTGTTGGTTCCGGTCAATTGTCACGGTGGCTGTAGGTGCCGCATCCCCGGTCTCGAGCACGGCACGACCATAGTGGGCCCCCTTACCGGGCCCGCACAGGCGTTCACCTGCGGTGGTCGAGCCCTGGTCGGGTCGGTTCCTACAGGGGCGGCCACGGGGTGGTGATGTGCTGATAGGACAACCAGTTGGCCAGGTCGTGGTAGCAGTAGCTCAGCTCTTCCAGGGTGCGGTGCACGGTCCGCAGTGCCCGGTCGGCGTCGTCGGACCGCAGCACCCGGCCGGCCACGGCGGCGGCGAACTCCTCGGCGCCGATGATCCTGGGGGTGGTCCGACCAGGCACGGAGAGGCCGAGTAACAAATCCGTGGTCCGCCACGATCGGGTGTCTCGCTGGACCCGAACGGCGGTCAGCGTGCCCGGTCCGCTACGGGCGTGCCGGGAACGCGGGCGCTGGTGGGTGAGCCGCAGGCCCATGTCCGGGATGAGCCAGGTGATCTCACTGTCGACGAACGGGTCGTCGAAGATGGGCGACTCCATCCGCAGGCCCCATGGCTCGACCTGGCAGAACGTCAACCGGTGGGACATACCGGATGAGTAGCTGCGCTCCGCCGTGAAGGTATCGACGGTGTCAACCAACTGAAGCCCGATGGTTGTTGCCACCTGGCCGAGAGTAGTGGGCTGTAAGCGTCTGGTGATCACTGGGTTCGATTCGTTATATGACGAGTTATAAACGAATCAATATCAATTATGTTTCGGCCGCACAAGCCTCACAATGGCCTAATGATCAACTCAATGATCGACCGAAGTGGCTATTTTCGCAGCCAGTCCAGGTGGATATCCAGGGCGGCGAGCCATTTTTCAAGATCATATCCGTGGCCGGCCAGTCCGTCGGCCGTTCGGTAGGTGGTCTCCAGTGCGCGCTGGGCGGTCGGCTGGTCCAGCAGTCCGGAGCCAAGGGCGGCCAGCAGTTCGTCGGTGTCCACCACGTCGAGGCCGCGACCGGTGTGCAGCAGGATGTCCAGATAGTGATCGGTGGCCAACCAGGAGTCACGACCGCGCTGGACGGCCGCGATGTCCAGATAGAAATCGAAGTCCTGATCGTGGCCCGCGTGCAGGTGCAGATCGCTGATCCGGATGCCGAGTTCGGGCAGCAGCCACGACTCGACGTAGGCGATCCGCGGGTGGTCGATCATCGGCCGGGCGAGATAGAGCCCGAACGGGGTGACCCGGTACCGGTCGACCGGGCGGACGAATCCTTTGGGATCGGTATTCGTCTTCGCGACAAGATCGAACATTTCGACCTTGGGCGGATGCACGTGCACGCCGTTCACCATCGCCGGAGCGGCATCCAGCGGTTCCGCACTGCGCTGCGGTGGCAGCAGGTAGGGGCCTGCGGTCATGACGACATAGTGCCCCGAATTTGCCGCCGAGCGGATAGACCGTTCGGTTGTCACCCGAACGGGTGACGAGGCTCCCGTCGGCCGGGACGCTGCCGGACGACGAAACGTCGGTATCCAGGCTTACCCTCGATATCGTGGCTTTCGCGACCGAGTACCCCGTTCTTGCCCACTCCGACTTCCGCCCGATCGGTGAGATCCCCCGCACCGACGGCCGGTTCCGCATGGTGGCCGACTACCAGCCCTCCGGTGACCAGCCGCAGGCCATCGCCGAGCTGGAGCGTCGGGTCACGGGCGGTGAGAAGGACGTGGTCCTCCTCGGCGCGACCGGAACCGGTAAGTCGGCGACCACGGCGTGGCTGATCGAGAAGGTGCAGCGGCCGACGCTGGTGATGGCGCCGAACAAGACGCTGGCCGCCCAACTGGCCAACGAGCTGCGCGCGTTCTTCCCGGACAACGCGGTGGAGTACTTCGTCAGCTACTACGACTACTACCAGCCCGAGGCGTACGTCCCGCAGACCGACACCTACATCGAGAAGGACTCCTCGATCAACGAGGACGTCGAGCGGCTGCGGCACGCGGCGACGATGAGCCTGCTGTCCCGGCGGGACGTGATCGTGGTGGCCACCGTGTCCTGCATCTACGGCCTGGGCACGCCGCAGTCCTACCTCGACCGCTCCATCTCGCTGAAGGTCGGCGGCGAGATCGACCGCGACCTGCTGCTGCGCACCCTGGTCGACGTCCAGTACACCCGCAACGACCTGGCGTTCTCCCGCGGCACCTTCCGGGTGCGCGGGGACACCGTGGAGATCATCCCGGCCTACGAGGAACTGGCCGTGCGGGTGGAACTGTTCGGCGACGAGATCGACCGGCTCTACTACCTGCACCCGTTGACCGGCGAGATCGTCCGGGAGGTCGACGAGCTGCGCATCTTCCCGGCGACGCACTACGTGGCCGGGCCGGATCGGCTGGAGCGGGCGATCCACGACATCGAGGCGGAGCTGGAGACCCGGCTGGCCGAGCTGGACCGGCAGGGCAAGCTGCTGGAGGCGCAGCGGCTGCGCATGCGCACCAGCTACGACGTGGAGATGATGCGCCAGGTCGGGTTCTGCTCGGGCATCGAGAACTACTCCCGGCACATCGACGGCCGCGAGGCGGGCACCGCGCCGGCCACCCTGATCGACTACTTCCCCGAGGACTTCCTGCTGGTCATCGACGAGTCGCACAACACGGTGCCGCAGATCGGCGGAATGTACGAGGGCGACGCGTCGCGCAAGCGGACCCTGGTCGAGCACGGCTTCCGGCTGCCCAGCGCGATGGACAACCGGCCGCTGACCTGGGAGGAGTTCACCGACCGGATCGGCCAGACGATGTACCTGTCGGCGACGCCGGGGCCCTACGAGATGGGTCAGACCGGCGGCGAGTTCGTCGAGCAGGTGATCCGCCCGACCGGCCTGATCGACCCCGAGGTGATCATCAAGCCGACCGAGGGCCAGATCGACGACCTGGTGCACGAGATCCGGGTGCGCGCCGAGAAGGACGAGCGGGTCCTGGTCACCACGTTGACCAAGAAGATGGCCGAGGACCTCACCGACTACCTGCTGGAACTGGGCATCCGGGTGCGTTATCTGCACTCGGAGGTGGACACCCTGCGCCGGATCGAGCTGCTCCGGCAGCTGCGGTTGGGCGAGTACGACGTGCTGATCGGTATCAACCTCCTGCGTGAGGGCCTCGACCTGCCCGAGGTGTCGCTGGTGTCGATCCTGGACGCGGACAAGGAAGGCTTCCTGCGCAGCGGCACGTCGCTGATCCAGACCATCGGCCGCGCGGCGCGAAACGTGTCCGGCCAGGTGCACATGTATGCCGACCGGATCACCGACTCGATGAAGCGGGCGATCGACGAGACCGACCGGCGGCGGACCAAGCAGATCGCCTACAACGAGGAGCGCGGGCTCGATCCGCAGCCGCTGCGCAAGAAGATCGCCGACATCCTGGACCGGGTGTACGCCGAGGCGGAGGACTCCGAGACCGAGGTGCCGGTCGGTGGGTCGGGCCGCAACACCTCGCGTGGCAAGCGGGCGACCGGCGAGCCGGGCAACGGGCCGAAGAGCGCCGGTGTGCTGGTCGACAAGAACGTGAAGAACATGCCGAGGGCGGAGCTGGCCGACCTGGTGCAGCAGCTCACCGGCCAGATGATGAACGCGGCCAGGGACCTGCAGTTCGAGCTGGCCGCCCGGCTGCGGGACGAGATCTCGGACCTGAAGAAGGAGCTGCGTGGGATGGACGCGGCGGGCGTGAAGTGACCCGCGACGACCTGATCGCCTACTGCCTGGCCAAACCCGGGGCCGCCGAGACGTACCCGTTCGGCGAGGGCGAGCTGGTGGCGAAGGTCGGCGACAAGGCGTTCGCGTTCATCGACATGGACGGGACGTCGGTGGGCGTGAAGTCGGCGGCCACCGGCGAGCAGGCCGCGGAGTGGCGGCAGCGGTACCCGGACGACATCACGGTGAGCGCCTACATCGGCCGGTACGGCTGGAACCGGGTCCGGCTGCCCGGCTCGGTGCCGGACGCGGAACTGCGCGAGTTGATCGACATCTCGTACCACATGGTGCTGGAGAAGCTGCCGAAGTCGAAGCGTCCCTGACACCGGATTTGTCGGCCTGCGGCGTTAGCCTGCCGGGCGGAGGTGGTGTGGTGATGTACACCAAGATCCAGGTGGTCTTCGACGCGGCGGACCCGGCCGAGCTGGCTGATTTCTGGGCGTTGGCCCTGGGCTACGTGACGGAGCCACCGCCGCCCGGCTTCGACACGTGGGAGGACTTCGGCCACTCGATCAACCTGCCCGAGGAGCGGTTCGGCGACCTGGCTGCACTGATCGACCCGGACGGGCAGGGCCCGAGGCTGTTCTTCCAGCGAGTGCCGGAAGGAAAAACGGCGAAGAACCGGGTGCACCTGGACGTACGCCCGGCCGGCCGCGAGGTGCCCGAAGCGGAACGTGCCCGGCTGATCCAGGAACACGTCGACCGGTTGCTGGCGGCCGGAGCGACCCGAGCTTGGGTCGTGGACGAGCCGGCCGGCAAGGCGATCGTGCTGCGTGATCCGGAGGGCAACGAGTTCTGTGTGTCGTGACGGCGGCAGGGTCCTGGGGGTCGTGACTGTCGTGGGGGTCGGAATGGCGCTGGGTCGCTTCGCTCCTGGTCCTCCCGCGCCGCTGGCGCGGCAGGACCTGGCTCAGCTGGTGATGTCCTTTGTGGAGAATCGCCAGCCGGCCGCGGCGAAGAAGATCGCGCCGAAGACCAGCGCGGACAACGTTCCCCTGGCCATGTCTCCCCAGTCGATGTCCGAGCTGAACAGATCCGCCCACGAGAACGCGTAGTGCGTCGGCAGGTACTCCCGCAACCCACCCAGGGCGGTGATCGAGTCCAGAATCTCGGACAGGATGGCCACAAGCACAGCCCCACCGACCGCCCCCAACGGCGCGTTGGTGGTCACCGACAACAGCAGCGCCAGTCCGGCCACCCACAGCAGATTCAGGGCCAGATAACACACCGCCAGCCCGATCCGCCCGATCGCGGTCCCGAAGGACAGCTCTTCGCCGGTGGGGCTGACCATGTCCCCGCTGCCGTACCAGATCAGCCCCACAACCAGCGCGACGCCAGGAAGCAGAACGAGGCCAACCAGGGACAGCAGACCGGACACCAGCGCCTTCTGCCGCAGCAACCGCCCACGCGGCACCGGAATGGCCAGCAGATACTTCAAACTGGACCAGGATGCCTCACTGGCCACCGTGTCGCCGAAGAACAGCGCCACCACCACGATCAACAGGAAGCTCGCCGACGCGAACAGGGCGAACACCACGAAGTTGGGGCCGCTGGTGGTCGCCAGGTCGACCAGCTGACCTGAGTTGCGGTTGCTGCTGCCGTTGCCGACCTTGAACGCGATCAGCAACAGGAACGGCAGCAGCACCAGGAAACCCAGGCTGATCTGGGTCCGGCGTCGACGGATCTGGCGGTTCAGTTCGACCCGCAGCGCCAGCGTCCGGCCGGCCCGGTAACCGGAGGCGGCGTCGGACGCCTGAGGGACTTCGGTGGGCACACTCACGGCTGGTTCCCTCCGACCAGTTGCAGGAACGTGTCTTCCAGCCGGCCCCGCGGGCCGACCTGGTCGACCGCGACGCCCGCGCGGACCAGCGCGCCGATCGCGTCCGAGCGGGGCACACCGTTGAGTCGCGCGTGCACCTGGTCGTCCTCGGCGTCCACATTGGACACTTCTTCGATGCCGGGCAGGTCGCGCAGCACTCCGGCGGCGCGCTGTGCGTCGTCCACCCGGAAGGATGTCTCGCCGCCGCTGACGATCTCGCCGACCTCGCCGGCCGCGACCAGCCTGCCGTGGTGCATGACCACCACGTGGCTGCACGTCTGTTCGACCTCGCTGAGCAGGTGACTGGACACCAGCACCGTGCGGCCGCGCGCGGCATACCGCCTCAGCACCTCGCGCATGTCCCTGATCTGTGGCGGGTCCAGTCCGTTGGTCGGTTCGTCGAGCACGAGCAGATCCGGCAGGCCGAGCATGGCCTGGGCAATGGCCAACCGCTGGCGCATACCCTGGCTGTACGTGCCCACCTTGCGGCGCACCGCGTCGCCGAGGCCGGCGATCTCCAGCGCCTCCTCGAAACCGGCCTGCTCCGTCGGTCGCCCGGTCGCCTGCCAGTACAGCCGCAGGTTCGCCGTGCCGGACAGGTGTGGCAGGAAACCGGAACCCTCGACGAACGACCCGATCCGGGACAGCACCGGCGCGCCCGGCCGGATCACCTGGCCGAACACCCGGATCTCGCCGGAGGAGGGCAGCACCAGGCCCATCAGCATCCGCAGCGCGGTGGTCTTGCCCGCCCCGTTGGGCCCGAGCAGGCCGACGACCTGGCCGTGCTCGACCCGGAAGGACAGGTTGTCGACTGCCGTCACGCCGCCCGGATACGCCTTGCTGAGCCCGTTGAGCACCAGCGGCACCCGGCTCAGCTCGGCGTCCACCCGCTCGGTGCGCCGGCGGCGCAGCAGCCACACCACCACTCCGGCGAGCACACACAGCGCGAGCAGCACGGCGATGGCGATCAGCTGGCCGACCGGCAGCGGGGTCGAGGTGGACCGGCCGGGCACGACCGGGACGGCCAACTGGTCGCCGGCCAGGCTGATCCGGTACACCGACGGAGCGGCCAGGTTCGCGTAGCTGGAGTCCGTTGTGGACACCACGAGTTCGAGATGATGCCCGGCCTGCACCGGTTGCACGATGCCCGGCAGGGTCACGGTCAGCGTCACCGGTGTGCCGTTCGCCGGCAGCGTGCCGATCCGGATCGGTGCCACGCCGGCACCGGGCAGCGTCCGGGTGCCGTCCGAGCCGACGTCGTAGAGCTTGGCGAACAGCACCGCCTGGCCGGCGCTGGGCTGGCCGGGCACCGAACCGACCTGCAACCGCACCGTGCTCGCGCCGGCGATGAGCAACTGGCGGCTCAGCGGCGCGCTGTCGAACGCGGCGAACTCGCCGGGGATGTCGCTGGTCAGCCGGCTGGCCGCGCCGCCGAGTGCGCCACCGAGGCCGGGCAGTCCGCTCACCGCCGACGGTGCGCCGCCGGCCGGGTTGAGCACGAGCTGGTTGGCCGGGCCGGTGAGCGGCACCGGCTGCCGCTGCACACCGCCGGTCGACTCGCTGCCGGTCAGGCCGGGGTAGCTGGGTGCGGTCACGGTCCGCACCGAGGACGTGCCGCTGGCGCGCAGCGCGCCCTGTACCGAGTACTCGAAGTCGGTGCCGGGATCGGTTCCGCTCCCGGTGAGCTGGTAGTGCAGCCAGTTGCCGATCTCCTGCTGCAACTCCGGCCCGGGCGCGCCGCCGTCGTGGCCGCCGTTGTACCAGATCATCTTGACCTTGCCGCCGGCCTCGCTGATCTGCCGGGCGTTGGCGTCGGCCTGGTCCAGCCCGAAGAGGGTGTCCTGCTCGCCCTGCACGAGCAGGGTGGGCACGGTGATGTGGCTGGTCACGCTGACCGGCGAGTCGCCGCGCAGCAGGTTGATGGTCTGCTGGTCGGCCCGGCCGGTGGTGGCGATCTGTTCGTACGCCTGGCAGACCTGGGCGATGAACCGGCCGCAGGTGCTCGCGGCGGCCGTGCCGGTCGGGTCGACCGGTGGGGTGGCCGGTGTGCTGGTGGAGTCGTCCGAGCCGGTGGGCGCCGCGCCCGGGTCCGGTGCCTGCCCCTGCGGGGTGGTGCTGCCGGTGCCGGTCAGGCCGGCCGCGAAGAAGTCGGCGGCCCAGGACTTCTTGAACACGCCGTCCGTGGCGAACGCGCCGGGGGCCGGCGATCCGGCGGCGACCGGCCCGGTGCTGGCCGCATTGGGCACGAGCGCCTGGGACAGGTCGTTGTAGGTGATCACCGGAGCGATCGCGTCCACCCGCTTGTCGGTGCCGGCCAGCAGCAGACTCAGTGCGCCGCCGTAGGAACCGCCGGTGACGCCGACCCTCGGGTCGCCAGGCGCGTCCTTGACCACTTCGGGCCGGGTGCCCAGCCAGCTGATCAACTGGCTGGCGTCGGCAACCTCGTAGTCGGGCGAGTTCAGCGCGATCTGGCCGGTGCTACGGCCGAACCCGCGCGGGGTGTAGGCCAGCACGACGAACCCGAGTTGGGCGAACTGGCGGGCGTCGGCGTCCACCGACGTCTTGGTGTCACCGAAGCCGGGGGAGACGAGCACGGCCGGGGCCGGGGTCTGCGCCGGGTAGTAGACCGTGGCGTCCAGCCGCTCGTGTTGATCATGATTGGGGCCGTCCACGACCGGGATGAACAACTGCTGGGTGCGCACCGCCGTCGGGGCGGACCGGGTGCCGACCGACAGGCCGACACCAGCGGCGATGACCAGCACCGCCACCAGGGCAAACAGCAACCATCCACGGCGAGCGCGGCGAGATCGGACCACGTGGTCGACAGTACGCAGATCAACCTGAGAGACCCTCAGCAGGGCTGATCATCCGACCGGAGACGGTGGGGGCTGGACAGATGAGGGACAATGGAGTTGTACGCGGAGGGGAGTACTCCCTCGCGGCGGTGTCGTCAGCACGGAACCCAACGGTTCCCGGCACCGTCGGTCGGCCCGGTGGGCCGGCGGAGGAGACCTCCGGACGCTGGTATGCGCCCGGACACGACTGTGGGTCCTGGGTGGATGCGGCATGATCCGGAGGCCGATCGTATGCACGTCCCGCTCTGGTTGTGGCTAGCCACAATCGCCTGCCTGCTGGCGCTGCTTGCCTTCGACCTGCTCGTGATCGACCGGCAACCGCACCGCGTCACCATCGGGCAGGCAGCCCGGCGGGTCATGCTCTACTGCGCGCTCGCGGTGCTCTTCGGTGTCGGCGTCTGGCTGACCGCGGGCGCGAACTATGCCGGCCAGTTCTTTGCCGGCTATATCACCGAGTACTCGCTGTCGGTGGACAACCTGTTCGTCTTCCTGGTCATCATGACCTCGTTCCGGGTGCCGGCGATCCACCAGCACCGCGTGTTGTTCGTCGGCATCATGATCGCGCTGCTGCTGCGCGGCTGCCTGATTCTCGCCGGTTCCGCGGTGATCCAGGCGTTCAGTGCGGTGTTCTACCTGTTCGGCGCGTTCCTCATCTTCACCGCGTACCGGATGCTGCGCTCCTCCGATCAGCCGATGGAGTTCAACGAGAACGGCGTGTTGCGGCTGCTGCGCAAGGTGGTGCCGGTCACGCCCGCGTTCGAGGGCAACAAGTCGTTCATCACGGTGGCCGGCCGGCGAATGATCACCCCGATGCTGGTGGTGATCGTCGCGATCGGCACCACCGACCTGGTCTTCGCGCTCGACTCCATCCCGGCCGTCTTCGGCCTCACCCAGCAGTCGTATCTGGTCTTCGCGGTGAACGTGTTCGCGCTGATGGGCCTGCGGCAGCTGTACTTCCTCATCGGCGGCCTGCTCAACCGGTTGGTCTACCTGCCGATCGGCCTGTCCGTGCTGCTGGTCTTCGTCGGTGTCAAGCTGATCCTGCAGGTGCTGCGGGACGACTGGCTGCCCTTCGTCAGCGGCCGGCAGTCCGTTCCGGTGCCGGTCCCCGGAACGGAGCTCTCCCTGGTGGTCATCGCGGTTGTGCTCGGGGTCACCGTTGTCGCCAGCCTGCTGCGGGCCCGACACGACGAGCGAAGCGAGCATCAGGAGCAGGTCCGGGCGGGCGTTCATCCGTGATCGGGCGCCTACTTCGGGTAGCGTGAAACGGTGCGCCCAGAACACTTGCCATTACTGCGAACCCCGGCCAGCCCCACGTTGCACGGCGACCTCCTGTTGGTCGGGGTGAGCGCGCCGGATGTGGCGAACGGCCGCTACGGCGGCCGGCTGCACCGGATCGGTGTCGACGGCACGGCCGCGCGGCCGTGGTCGCAGGGCGAGCGGGACAGCCGCCCGGCGCTCTCCCCGGACGGGCGCTGGCTGGCCTTTCTGCGCGCCGAGAGCGAAAGCCGGCCGCAGTTGGTCCTCCAGCCGGTCGACGGCGGGGACGCGCGCCGGCTGACCGACCTGCCGCTCGGCGTCGCCGACCTGGTCTGGGCGCCGGATTCGACCCGAATCGCCTTCACCGCGCGGATTCCCGAGCCGGGCCGATACGGGACACCGGTCGAAACCGGGGCGGAGGCACCGAAACCGGACGCCGAGGCGCCGCGCCGGATCACCCGGGAGGACTACCGAATCGACGATGTCGGCTTCCGGCGGGACCGGCACGTGCGACTGTTCGTGGTGGACGTGCCGGACGCATCGGGCGAACCGACCGAGCCGGTCGAACTGACCGACGGCCGCTGTGACGTCGCCGATCCCGCCTGGACACCCGATGGCGGGCACGTGTTGTTCAGCGCGCCCCGCGAACTCGATCTCGAACCGACCCGGCACGACGACGTGTACGCCGTGTCCTCCGACGGTGGCGAGCCGGTGCTGGTGCTGCGCTCCAGCGGCGCGGCCGGTCGGCTGACCGTGCTGCCCGACGGCACGCTGCTGTTCATCGGCAACACGTTCGAGGCTGACGACTCCGCCGCGCAGAGCGAGGGCCTGTGGACGGTTCCGGTGCGACTGGACGGTTCGACGCCATCGCCGCGCCGGTTGACCGACCTCTCGGTGGACTGCGAGCGGTCCGCCGGGCGACCGGTGGTGGTCGACGGCGCAGCGCTCGTCGCGGTGCGCGACCGCGGCGCGGTGCACCTGTGCCGGGTGCCGCTGGACGCCGAAGAACTCCCGCTCGACCAGCTTCCGGTCGTGCTGGGTGAGCACGCGGGTGTGCTCGCGTTCACCGCGCAGGGCGGTCGGATCGCCGCTGTCGTGTCTACTCCGGACAGTCCGGGCGAGGTCGTCGTGGTGGACGATGCCGGCACCCGCACGGTGACCGACTTCGCCGCCGAACTGCGCGGTACCGGTCTGCGCCCGGTCACCGAGCTCAGCGGGACCTCGGCCGACGGCCACCCGGTGCACGGTTTCCTCGTGCTGCCGGCCGGACCCGGTCCGCACCCGGTCCTGCTGCACGTGCACGGCGGCCCGTTCTCCTTCCATGGCTGGAAGTTCTTCGACGAGGCCCAGGTGTACGCGGCCGCGGGCTACGCCGTGGTGCTGCCCAATCCGCGTGGTTCGGCCGGTTACGGCTATGCGCACGGGCGGGCCGTGGTCAAGGCGTTCGGCAGCAAGGACGCCGAGGACGTGCTCGCCGTGCTGGACGTGGCATTGACCCGGCCGGAGTGCGATGCCGAGCGGGTCGGCGTGATGGGTGGTTCCTACGGCGGGTTCATGACCAGTTGGCTGTCCGCGCACCACGGCGAGCGGTTCCGCGCGGCCTGGTCGGAGCGCGCGGTCAACGCGTGGGACTCGTTCGCCGGCAGTTCGGACATCGGCAGCCACTTCACCGACGCCTACATCGGCGCGGACGTGGCCACCCAGCGCGACCGCAGCCCGCTGACCTACGCCGACCGGATTCGCCTGCCGTTCCTGGTCATGCACTCCGAACAGGACTGGCGCTGCCCGCTCGAACAGGGCCAGCGGATGTTCGTCGCGCTGCACCGCAACGGCGTCGAGGTGGAGTTCCTGCTGTTCCCCGGCGAGGGCCACGAGCTGACCAGGGGCGGCAAGCCGCAGCACCGGGTGCAGCGGCTGGATGCCGTGTTGGAGTGGTGGTCGCGGCACCTCAAGTCGACCGGGTGAGCGAACGCCCGGCGGTGCCGGTCAGCCGAACAGCGTGTAGTTCAGCGCCGTGCAGATTCGGCTGAGCGGCACGTCCAGGCCGGGATGATCCAGTGGTACCAACACATCCGGGTGGTCGGGCAGCGCGTCGCCGGCCGGCGGGTCCCACAGACAGATCGCCGGGTTGCCCGAGTCCATCGAGGACCGGTACCACAGGCCGTCCAGGTCCGGGTACACCGCGCGGATGGCTCGCGCCCACTCCCGGGTGCGGTCCCGTGGGCCGCTGCTGATCTCCTGCGAGGCACCGGCCCGGGTGGGCCACAGCCCGGCCAGGTCGAGCAGCCGCAGCGGGCGGTTCGGCCGGAACACCACCAGGTAGGGCTTGCGGGTCAGTCTGTCCACAATGGATGTGTCCTGGAAGACCTCGGCCACGCTGGTGCGTACGGACAGGCCGAAGTAGAGCACGCCGTTGAGCGGGTCGTCGATGGCCCGGCCGCGCGGGCCGGGCGGGTGCGGGTCGAACCGGGCGTGCGGCAGTGGGCCGGTGCGCCGGAAGGTGTCCCACTGTTGCGGGTGCCGGCCGCCGACCGCGAAGACACGCACGAGCCTGGTTGTCGGCTGCACATGCACGATGTCCTCGTCGGGGCGCAGGAAGCCGGCGAGCAGAGTGGGCGCAGGCGGCGGGGGAAGCCGGGCCATGACGGCGTGAAGTCTCCGATTTCGGTTCGGTTCGGGGTGGAGAGGTGCTCGCTCAGGCTGGTGTGCCGAGCATGACGGCGAGTCGGGCCACCCGGGCCGGGTCGCCGCCGGACAGCAGCCACTCGCTCGGCGTGACCGCGCGCGAGCCGGCCAGCAGGTCCTCCTGCGGGGTGGTCATGAACGCGGCGACCACGAGGGCCGGCTGGTCGTCCGGCAGCGCACCGAGCACGGTGTCCAGCCCGGGCAGCACACCGTGCTCGGTGAACTGCCATGCCGGCAGTCGCCAGCCACCGCGGTACTTCCAGCCCATCAGCCTGCGGGCGAGCAACCGGTGCCGGACCCGGCTGGTGTCCACGCCGAGGGTGGCCGCGGCCTCGCCGACGGTCAGCGCCGACTCGCGCAGCACGGCTTGTCCGGCCACCGCCCTGGCTCGGCTGTCCGGCTCGTTGTCCCGCTGTGGGCTCAGGTCGAGGCCGACCTCGGCCAGGGCGCTGCGCTGGTCCGGGGTGAAGTAGCCGGCCGGCTCCGGGTGGGCCGGGCTGAGTCTGCGCGCCGCGTCCTCGACCAGCGACAGGAACTCATGCGGGCTCACCCGCAGCCCGGCCTTCGCCAGTACCGACTCCAACGCAGCGGTCATACGCACAGGATAGCTCGTGCGTGCGCATTCGTGCGCAGCGGTGTGACTTTTTCACCGGACCAGTCCGTGGTCCGGTCAGATTGCCCGGGTCTGCTCCTGCCAGTAGGGCTCGCGCAACTGCCGCTTGAGCACCTTGCCGGTGGCGTTGCGCGGCAGCTCGGCCATGAACTCCACCGTCTTGGGGCACTTGTAGGAGGCCAGGTGCTCGCGGCAGAAACCCAGCAGTGCCTCGGCGTCCGGCTGCGTGTCCGGCGTCGACACCACGATCGCCTTGGGCACCTCGCCCCACTTCTCGTCCGGCACGCCGATCACCGAGACCTCGGCCACCGACGGATGCTCGACCAGCACCCGCTCGATCTCGGCCGGGTAGATGTTCTCGCCGCCGCTGATGATCATGTCCTTGACCCGGTCGGCGATGTAGAGGTAACCATCCTCGTCCAGGTAGCCGGCGTCCCCGCTGCGCAGCCAACCGTCGCCGACCAGCGTGTCCGCGTCGGCCTCGGGCTTGTGCCAGTAACCCGACATCAGCTGGGCGGTGCGCACCCACACCTCACCGGTCTGTTCCGGGCCCAGCTTCTCCTGAGTGATCGGGTCGATGATGGCCAGCTCCACGCCTGGCGCGGGCAGCCCGGCCGAGCTGAGCCGCCGCTCGTTGGCGATGTCCCGGTGCTCCTCCGGGCCCAGCGCGGTGACCGCGCCGGACGCCTCGGTCATCCCGTACACCTGCCGGAAGTCGACCGGGAACACCTCCATCGCGCGCCGCAGCAGTGGCAGCGGCATCGGGGAGGCGCCGTAGACGAGCGCCTTCAGGTGCGAGTAGTCCCGTTGCGCCACGCCCGGAATCTGCACCAGGAAGCCGAACACGGCCGGCACGATGAACGTGTGCGTCACCTGCTGGTCGACCAGCTCGTCGAGGAAGGTGACCGGATTGATGTCCCGGACCACCACGATCCGGGCGCCGTAGTACAGCGCGGTCAACGCCCAACTGGAGCCGCCGACGTGGAACAGCGGCATCGGGACCATGATCACCGCGTCCCGGTTGATGTCGGTGTCCTGCGCGGTGGCCCGCGAGTGCGCCGTCATCCCACGGTGGGTGAGCATCGCGCCCTTGGGGAAACCGGTGGTGCCCGAGGAGTACAGCTGCAGGAAGCAGTCGGTCTCCTCGGCCGGGACGCGTTCGGTCACCGGCTCGGCGGCGGCCAGCCACGCCTCGTACTCGTCATGCTCCCCGCCGACCACGACCACCTGACGCACGTCCGGCAGCGAGTCGCGGATCTGGTCGAACAGCGGCACGAACTCCGCGCCGACGAACACCAGCACGGCCTGCGAGTCCTTGAGGATGTAGGCGAGTTCCTCGGCGGCCAGCCGGAAGTTGACCGCCGCGTTGGTCGTGCCGATCCGGGCACACGCCAGCGTCGTCTCCAGGCAGCGCGGGTCGTTCTTGTCCAGGTAGGCAACCCGGTCGCCGGGTCGCAGGCCGGCGGCGAGTTGCCCGCCGGCATTGCGGCGCACCCGGTCCGCCCACTCCGACCAGGTCCAGTGCTCGCTGCCGCAGCGTGCGGCCTCGCTGTCGGGAATCCGCGCGGCCCAGTGATCCACCAGGTCGCCGATGTCCCGGGGAAGCACGTCCATCTGCTGGTCCTTCCATTACGCCAACCCCATGCTTGATCGCGCAAGCATGGTGCATTTCGGCGTTTCCCGCGAGGGGCCCTGCGCTACTCGGTCGACACGGTGACACCGACGGCGGGCACGGCGGGCTCGACCGGCACCCGCGCACCCCAGCGGCGGGCCAGCGCCGCGCAGACCATCAGCTGAATCTGGTGGAACAGCATCAGTGGCAGCACGATCAGGCCCAACGCGGCGCCGTGGCCGAACAGCACGGCGGCCATCGGCAGCCCGGCGGCGAGGCTCTTCTTCGACCCGCAGAACACGATGGTGATCCGGTCGGCGCGGCCGAAGCCGAGTCGCCGTGCGGCGAATGTCGTGATGCACAGGGCGAGTACCAGCAGCAACGAGTTGACCGCGATCAGCCCGGCGAAGCGCAGCACGGTCAGCTGGTGCCAGATGCCGGCGACCACGCCCGCGCTGAACGCGGTGTAGACGACGAGCAGGATCGACCCCCGGTCGACAACGCTGAGCACCTTCTTGTGTGCGCCGATCCAGTCCGCGGTCCACCGGCGGGTCAGCTGGCCGAGCAGGAACGGGACGAGCAACTGCAGCACGATGTCCAGGATCGAGTGCGCGGAGAAGCCCCCGCCACTGGTGTTGATCAGCCACGCCACCAGCAGCGGGGTGAGCACGATGCCGATGATGCTGGAGAACGACGCGCTGCAGACCGCCGCGGCCACGTTGCCCTTGGCGATCGAGGTGAACGCGATCGAGGACTGCACGGTCGAGGGCAGCATGCACAGGAACAGCACCCCGACGTAGAGCTGCGGGGTGAGCACGGTCGGCACCAACACCCTGGCCAGCACGCCGAGCAGCGGGAACATCACGAACGTCGCGGAGAACACGGTCAGGTGCAGCCGCCAGTGCCGCACGCCGGCCAGTGCCTCGGCCGGGGACAGCCGGCTGCCGTAGAGGAAGAACAGCAGCCCGATGGCGACCGTCGTGGCGTCCTCGGCGACCGGCGCCGCGCCGCCCCGCGCGGGCAGCAGGCAGGCGATCGCCACGCTGCACAGGATGCCCAGGATGAACGGGTCGATCCGGAGTCGGCTGAGCACGTTCTTGCTGGCAGGCACGTTCTTCATTGTCGAAGCCGGCTCCGGTATTGTGAAGTCCGATCACCGGACTGACTGCTATCACGGACTGTGATAGACAGGGGGCATGTTCGATCCGGTGCTGCTGCGGACGTTTCTCGTCGTCGCCGAAACCAGGGGCTTCACCAGTGCGGCGGAGCGGCTGGGGCTGCGCCAGTCCACGGTCAGCCAGCACATCCGCAAGCTGGAGCGGATCGCCGGGCGCACCCTGCTGCTGCGCGACACCCACTCGGTCGAGCTGACCGGCGACGGCGAGGCGATGATCGGCTTCGCCTGGACCATCCTGGACGGCAACGAGCGCGCGCTGGCCTACTTCGCCGGGCCCGAACTGCGTGGCCGGCTGCGGTTCGGCGCGTCCGAGGACTTCGTGCACGGCCAACTGCCCGACATCCTGCGCCGGTTCCGGCGCACCCATCCACTGGTCGACCTCGAACTCACCGTCGAGCTGTCCGGCCGGCTGCACGAGCGGCTGCGCGCCGGCGACCTCGACCTGGTGCTGGCCAAACGGCGGCCGGGTGAGGCACACGGCGAGCTGGTCTGGCGGGAGAAACTGGTCTGGATCGGTGCGCCGGACACCCGTCCGGAGCCCGGCGCGCCGGTGCCGCTGATCGTCTACCCGCCACCGAGCATCACCCGGGTGCAGGCGTTGGACGCGCTGCGCGGGCAGGGGCGGGCGTGGCGGATCGCCTGTACCAGCGCGAGTCTCAACGGCCTGCGGGCCGCGGCGCTGGCCGGTCTCGGGCTGACCGTGTTCGCCCGCAGCCTGATCCCGGCCGGGCTGGTCGAGGTTGCGCCGGAGTTCGGCCTGCCCGATCCCGGCGAGGTCGAGTTCGTGCTGATGAGCCGGGGATCATCGCTGTCCGGGCCGGCGGCGGCGCTGGCCGGCGCGATCGTCGCCGACGCGGACCGGCTGCACGCGCCCGCGCACTGAGTCAGACTGGGTGGCATCACGAACCGGAGGTGCACGTGGTTTCGGTCGCGCGGGTGCGGGCGTTGGCGTTGGGTCTGCCGGAGACAGTCGAGCAGGATCATCACGGCTTTCCCTCGTTCCGGGTGCGCGGCAAGATTTTCGCCACTCTTCCCGATTCCGCACATGCGAATATCATGATCGATCCGGATGGTGTGGAATCGGCTGTCGCCGAGGAGCCGGACTGCTGTCGGGAACTGTGGTGGGGCAAGCGATTGTCCGGCGTCCAGGTCGAACTTTCCCGTGCCGACCAGGAACTTCTCGCCGAGCTGCTGACCGATTCCTGGCGCCGCAAGGCACCGGGTTCACTGCTGCGCGAGTTCGACGCCGACTGAATCGGCCGGCCCAGCACTGGTTGTGCACCGCCTTTCAGCGGTAGAAACTATTCGGACCATTCGGCCACTGAAGGGGAGCAGATGAGCGGTAAGCGACGCTTTCAACAGGCTCGAACAGCACTGCTGTTGGTCGGACTGCTCGGCGCCGGTGTGGTCGCCGCCGGCGGAACGGCGCAGGCCGGCCAGGCGGCCGGGTCGACCGGTCCGCTCGCGGTCGGCACCGGTGGCGCGGTCGTGTCCGACACCCCACAGGCCACCGACGCCGGCCTCGCCGTGCTGCGCGCCGGAGGTACCGCGGCCGATGCCGCGGTCGCGGTGGCCGCGACGCTCGGTGTGACCGACCCGTTCGTCGCGGGCATCGGCGGCGGCGGTTACCTCGTCTACTACGACGCCCGCACGCACAAGGTGAGCACGATCGACGGTCGGGAGACGACCCCGGCCACCGCGAACGCCAACCTGTTCATCGACCCGGCCACCGGCAAGCCGCTGGCCTTCCCCACCGCCGTCACCAGCGGGCTGTCCGTCGGCGTGCCGGGCACACTGGCCACCTGGCAACGCGCCCTGGCCCAGTGGGGCAACTTCGGCCTGGCCGCCGACCTGCGTCCGGCCGAGGCGGTGGCGAGCGCCGGCTTTCCGGTGACCTCGACGCTGCGTGAGGAGGACCGGGAGAACGCCGGCCGGTTCGCCCAGTTCAGCTCGACCAGCCAGCTGTTCCTGCCGGGCGGCCAGCTGCCCGCGGTCGGCTCGACCCTGCGCAACCCCGATCTGGCGGCGACCTACCAGCAGATCGGCCGGCAGGGAATTTCCGCACTGTACGGCGGATCCATCGGGCGCGACGTGGTCAACACGGTGCACAACCTGCCGCTCGCACCGGGCGCCACGCTCGTTCCGCGACCCGGCCTGATGCAGCTCTCCGACCTGTCCCGCTACTCCGCGCTGGATCAGGCGCCCACCCACGTGAACTACCGCGGCTACGACGTGTACGCCATCGCGCCCTCGTCAAGCGGCGGCTCCACGGTGGGCGAGGCGCTCAACATCCTGAGCAACTTCAACCTGGCCGGCGAGACCCGGGTGCAGGCGCTGCACCACTACCTGGAGGCCAGCCGACTGGCCTTCGCCGACCGCAACCGCTACGTCGGCGACCCCCGGTTCGTGGACGTGCCGCTGACCCAGCTCCTGTCGCCGGCCTACGGCCGGGAGCGCGCCTGCCTGATCGACCCGACCAGGGCCGGCACCAGCCCGGTCGCGCCCGGTGACCCGACCGCGCCGACCGCGAGCTGCACGCCGACCCAGCCGACCGACGCCCGGCAGCCCGACGAGGGCACCAACACCAACCACTTCGTGGTGTCCGACAAGTGGGGCAACATCGTGTCCTACACCAACACCATCGAGGAGCTGGGCGGCAGCGGCATGGTCGTGCCCGGCCGGGGTTTCCTGCTCAACAACGAGCTGACCGACTTCGACTTCACCCCGTTGCAGGCCGGCGTGCCCGAGCCGAACCTGCCCGCCCCGGGCAAGCGGCCGCGGTCGAGCATGGACCCGACGATCGTGCTGCACCACGGCACACCGTTCCTGGCCATCGGTTCGCCGGGCGGCGCGACGATCATCACCACGGTGTTGCAGATCCTGCTCAACCGGATCGATTTCGGCATGACCCTGCCGCAGGCGATCGACGCACCCCGGGCGTCCCAGCGCAACTCGGTGACCACCCAGGTCGAGCCGGACTTCCTGACCGAGCCGACCACGCCCGGCCTGACCGCGCTGGGCCAGTCGTTCGCGGTCAGCAACACCTCGCCGCTCGACCCGACGATCATCATCCCGCCGACCATCGGTGCCGCGGCCGGGCTGGAGTTCCTCGGCCACGGCGCGGTGCTGGCCGCGGGTGAGCCGGTCCGCCGGGGCGGCACCGCTGCCGGGGTGGTCAACCCGCAGCACTGATTCGACGCCGAACCGGGGCCGGTCCGCCAACTGCGGGCCGGCCCCGACCCCTGTACGGGGGACACGGACCACACCGACGGGGGACGAGGAATGTTGCACGCTCAACTACTGTTGGAGCGGGCAGAGGTCGCTCACCGAGCACGAGGAGGCAGCCATGTCGGGTTTCCCGATCAGTGGCGCACCGACCGGACTGGTCGCACACACCGACATCCGGCGCGCTGACCAGCGCTTCACGACGAAGACCGGCTGGCTGGACTCGAAGCACTCGTTCTCCTTCGGCCGCCGGTACGACCCGAGCAACACGCACTTCGGGCTGTTGCTGGTCTCCAACGACGACACCGTCACGCCCGGCATGGGCTTCGAGACCCACCCGCACCAGGACATGGAGATCATCACCTGGGTGCTGCGCGGCCAGCTCGTGCACCAGGATTCCGAGGGTCACTCGGACGTGATCTACCCGGGCCTGGCCCAGCGGATGAGCGCCGGCACCGGCATCCTGCACTCGGAGAAGAACGACGCGTGGCGGCTGACCGGTGGTCCGGCGCACACTGAGCCCGTGCACTTCGTGCAGATGTGGGTGGTACCGGACGAGGACGGCATCGCGCCCGGCTACGAACAGTTGGAAATCGCCGACGAGTTGTTGCGCGGCGGCCTGGTTCCGGTCGCGTCGGGCAATCCGCAACACGTTGGCGACGCGGCGATCCGGATCAGGCAGAAGGACGCCTCGCTCTACGCGGCCCGGCTGCGCACCGGCGAGTCGGTGCGACTCCCGGCGGCGCCCTACGTCCACCTCTTCGTGGCCGGCGGCGCGGTCGACCTCACCGGCGCGGGCCGGTTGGGCACCGGCGACGCGGCCCGGATCACCGCGGCGGACGGCCAGACCGTCACCGCGGCCGAACCCACCGAAATTCTGGTCTGGGAGATGCAAGCCCAGCTCGACCGCTGACCCCATCTGCGGCAGTAATCCTGAAAGGACAACACCATGCCTGCGGTAACCGTCGACGACATCACGGTCCTGCCCAAGGTAGCGGAGCTCGACCCGGCGGCGCGCGTCCGGCCGGTGGTCGGGTTGTTCACCGCACCCCAGGGCTTCGAGGGCGAGGGGTTCCCGGTCAGCCGGGCATTCGCCGGCGCCGATCTGTCCCTGTTGGACCCGTTCGTGCACATGGACCAGATGGGTGAGGTCGAGTACGCGCCCGGCGAGCCCAAGGGCACGCCGTGGCACCCGCACCGCGGTTTCGAGACCGTCACCTACATCATGGACGGCATCTTCGAACACCAGGACTCCAACGGCGGTGGCGGCACCATCACCAACGGCGACACCCAGTGGATGACGGCCGGTGCGGGCATTCTGCACATCGAGAAGCCGCCGGAGCACCTGGTGGTCAGCGGTGGCCTGTTCCACGGCATCCAGCTGTGGGTGAACCTGCCCCGGGCGCAGAAGTGGGAGCACCCGCGCTACCAGGATCTGCGCAGCAGCGAGGTGGCCCTGCTGTCCTCGCCTGATGGCGGCGCGTTGATCCGGCTGATCGCCGGTGAACTGGCCGGCCGTCCCGGACCGGGCAGCACCTACACCCCGATCACCCTGCTGCACGCGACGCTCGCCCCGGGCGCGCGGCTGGACCTGCCCTGGCAGCCGGACTTCAACGCGCTGGTGTATGTCATGTCCGGCAACGGTTCGGTCGGTCCGGACAACCGTCCGGTGACCGCGGGCCAGCTGGCGGTGCTCGGCGCGGGCGACGCGCTCACCGTGTCCGCGTCCGCCCAGCAGGAAGGTCGTTCGCCCGAACTGGACGTGCTGGTGCTGGGCGGTCGACCGATCCGCGAGCCGGTCGCCTGGGGCGGTCCGTTCGTGATGAACACCAAGGCCGAGGTGTTGCAGGCGTTCGAGGACTTCCAGGCCGGCAAGCTGGGCAGCATCCCGGCCGTGC
The DNA here is from genome assembly GCA_036268615.1 of Pseudonocardiaceae bacterium. Taxonomy (GTDB): domain Bacteria; phylum Actinomycetota; class Actinomycetes; order Mycobacteriales; family Pseudonocardiaceae; genus DATATV01. The sequence continues at coordinate 36,160 of DATATV010000084.1, read as the reverse complement.
ACGGCGCGCCGACCGAGGTCGTCGAGGGCAACGACCAGTAACGGTCTGATCTGCTTACCGGTTCACGAGTTCGTGGTCGAGAGGAGACCGTCATGCCGCAGCCGCAGGGCGCGGAGCTGGACACCATCCGGTCGCACCGGGAGGAACTGCGCGCCAAGTACTTGCGGGCGGTCGCCGACCGACCCGCGCCGCCCACCCGAGGCTTCCACCACGTCGCGCTGATCTGTCGGGACGTCGAGGAGACCATCCGGTTCTACCAGGAGTTCCTCGGCTTCCCGTTGGTGGAACTCGTGGAGAACCGCGACTACGCGGGCTCCAGCCACTTCTTCTTCGACGTGGGCAACGGCAACCTGCTCGGTTTCTTCGACTTCCCCGGCCACGACCACCCGCCGTTCCAGGAAACCATCGGCGCGGTCCAGCACATGGCCCTGTCCACGTCGGCCGACCGCTTCGCCGAGATCAAGGCGAAGCTGGACGCCGACGGGGTCGAGTACCTCGGGCCGGACCGCGGCATCGAGGACAGCCTGTACATCCGCGACCCCAACGGCGTCGGCCTGGAGTTCTACCAGGAGGAACTCGGCGTGTTCAACGGTCACCGGCTGTACTGACCTACTCGGCGCGAACCTCGTCGGCGTGCTCGTAGTCGGCGAGCACGCCGACGGTGGCCTCCTCGTCGGTGCGGCCGTGCGCGGCGAGCCGGAGCAGGTAGCACCATGGTCGCAGCGCCGCCCGACCGGACGGGGCGACTGGCCGAGCCGGAGGATGACCGTGAGAACAGAGCTGCCCGCCGATCTTGTCGAGGCCGCGAACCGTTGCCTGATGGTCGGTTTCGCCGAGCAGGTGGCGTCCGACCAACTGCGTCGGCTGGTCGCCCAGGGCCTCGGCGGGGTCATCCTGTCCTCGCGCAACGTGCGGGACGCCGAGCAGCTGCGCGCGCTCACCGACAGCCTCCGCGCCGAGCGGCTGGACGTGCTGGTCAGCCTGGACGGCGAGGGCGGCGGCATCGGACACGTCGCCCGCACCGGCGCGCCGGAAACGCCGGGTTCGTTCGCCCTCGGGGTGGTCGACGACCTGGCGGCGACCACTGCGGTGGCCCGCTCGCTCGCCGCGCATCTGGTGTCGCTGGGGATCACCGTCAACTATGCGCCGGTGCTCGACGTGCAGCGCGAGCCGAGCAATCCGATTGTCCGGCTGCGTTCCTTCGGCGCCGATCCGGAGTTGGTTGCCCGGCACGGGCGGGCCTGGATTCAGGCGCACCTTGAGTGCGGGGTTGCCAGCTGCGCCAAGCACTTTCCCGGACATGGATCAACCACTGTGGACAGTCATGTCGGGCTTCCGGTGGATGCTCGGTCGGCTTCGGAACTGGTCGAGGTCGACCTGTTGCCGTTCCGTGCGGCGATCGACGCCGGTGTCGACATGCTGATGACGGCGCATGTCGTCTATCCGGCTCTGGACACTGTGCCGGCCACGCTCAGCCGACGGATACTGACCGACTTGCTGCGCGGAGAGCTTGGTTTTGCCGGGGTGGTGGTCACCGATGCGTTGGAGATGAAGGCCATCGCCGATCAGGTCGGGGAAGCGGCGGGGGCGGCCAGCGCGGATCTGGTGATGGTTGTCAAGCCGTCGCCGGAGTTGTGGTGGGGGTGTCGGGACTCTCTGCTTGCCGCGGTTCGGTCCGGGTCGTTGCCGGCTTCGCGGCTGGTTGATGCCGCTGGGCGGGTTCGTGAGTTGGCCGCGCGGTATGCGACTCCCGGGGCGGTGCCTGCGTCCGATCCGTTGGCGGGATTGGCTGTTGCTCGGCGGGCGGTTGGTGGCCGGCCATTGCCTCGGTTGCGCCGTGATCCGTTCGTGGTTGATTTGTTTCGGGCACCGCATTCGGCTCTGGGGTGGGATGGGTCGGATCTGGTTTCCCAGCTACGGGCTGTGTTGCCCGGGGCTGATGGGGTTTCCTTCACCGGTGGACCGGTTGATGTTTCGGCGGTTCTTGCCGCTGCTGGTGATCGGCAGTTGGTTGTCGCTACTCATGATCCGGGGTTGCGGCCCTGGCAGTCGGGTGTTCGGGAGGCTCTTGTCTCGGCTCGGCCGGATACTGTTCTTGTGTCGACCGGGATGCCCGAGGGGGACGAGTTCTGTAGTTTTGGGCGGGGGCGGGCCAATCTGACTGCCGCTGCCGCGATGCTGTCGGGTCCTGCCGCGTCCGGGGGCCTCGTATCGGGATGAAGGGGTAGGGCGGTCGACGCTCCGCTTGCGCGTTTTCGTCTTTCCCGTCCTCGCTAGTAGACCCAGCGTTGGGCAGCTACTACCTCTTCTTCTGTTGCGCCGTCGAAGTGGGCTGTTTCTGCCCGTCGTACGTCCACGATGGTTGATGACAGTGCTTCGCCGAAGTCTGCTCGTAGGGCCTGGTCCGCGGCGAAGGCGTCGGTCGCGTCAGCCAGTGACCTTGGTAGGGGACGGATTTCGCGGCGCTCGCGCTCATCCGCTGCCAACGCGCCCGGGTCCACGTCCACCGGCTCGGGCAGCCGCTCCGCACCGGCCACCCCGGCCAGTCCGGCGAACACCAGACCGGCGACTGCCAGGTACGGGTTTGCGCTCTGGTCGAAGCACTTGACCTCGACGTTGGCCGCCCGGTCCCGGTTGCCGATCACTCCGGTGACCAGCCGGACCGCGGCCTCCCGGTTCTCCAGGCCCCAACTGGCGAACGCGCCGGCCCAGTGTTGGGGCACCAGGCGCAGGTAGCTGCCTACCGACGGTGCGCCGACAGCCAACAGGGCGGGTAGGCGGTGCAGGATTCCGGCGGTGAACGCCTCGGCGTGCTCGGTCAGGCCGAACGGGCCGGTGCCGCCGGCGAAGACATTGCGTTCGCCCTGCCAGATGCTCAGATGCACGTGACCGCCGTTGCCCACCCCGCCCGCGACGACCTTCGGGGCGAAGGACACCCGGAAGCCGTGTTTGTGGCTCACCGCCCGGATCGTTTCCCGGACCAGCACCGCCGTGTCCGCGGCGGACACCGGGTCGCCCGCGCCCACCGACACCTCGAACTGGCCGGGCGCGTACTCGGGGTGGATCTGGTCCACCGACACACCCTGCTCGGCCAGCGCGACCGCCACGTCCCGGACGTACTCCGACTGGCCGACCACGCGGGCGTAGCCGTAGGCCGGGCCGATCACCGCCGGTCGGAACTCCGCGTCGGGCGGGTCGCCGGCCGGGCTGATCGTCCACTCCACCTCGAACGCGACCAGTGCGGTGAACCCGGCCGCGGCCAGCCGGTCGGTGGCCACTCGGGCCAGGGTGCGCTGGTCCAGCGGGAACGGGCGGCCGTCCTGGTCGTAACGGTCGGCCGGGGCCCAGGCCCAGCCGGGCTGGGCGGCCAGCACGGTCAGCCGGTCCAGGTCCGGGTGCAGACGCAGGTCACCGAGCACGCCGGGCGCGTGCCGTCCGGTGATCGCGATGTCGTTGAACAGGAACGAGTCGAATACCGGGGAAGCACCGACGCCCCACCGTGCCGCGTGTTCCAGTTTGGCCAGCGGAACGGCCTTGACCCTGGTGATCCCGCTGATGTCCACCCAGGTCAGCGCGACGAGCCGGACCCCGCGGGCGGCGAGTTCGGTCTGCTTGTCCCGGGCCACGGCCGCCTGCGCCGTCCGGTCGTCGTCGTCCACCGGGCCAATACTATGGCGGTGACACACGAACTTCTGCCCGTCCTCGCCGACCTCCCGCTGGTTGACCACCACTGCCACGGCGTCGAGTCGGGCGAGTTGGACCGTGATCGGTTCGAGCGGGCGCTCACCGAGGCCGAGACGGTCAGCCCACTGGGCACGACGTTGTTCGACTCGCTGATCGGGCTGGCCGTGCGCCGCTGGTGCGCCCCGCTGCTCGACCTGCCCCGGCACGCGCCCGCCGAGGACTATCTGGCCCGCCGGTCCGCGTTGGGCGCTGCCGAGGTCAACCGGCGGCTGGTGCGGGCGGCCGGCATCGGTGAGTTCCTGCTCGACGACGGCTTGCTCAGTCCCACCGCGACGACTCCTGCTGAGCTTGCCACGCTCGCCGGCGGGCGCACCCGGCGGATCGTTCGGCTGGAGCAGGTGGCTGAGGACGTGTTGCGAGGCGGTGTCGGCCCTGCTGACTTCGCCGACGCGGTCCGGGCCGAACTTGCCCGCCGGGCTCGGGCCGCGGTGGGGGTCAAGTCCGTTGCCGCCTACCGGGTCGGGCTGGCGCTGTCCGGGGCGCGACCAACGGAGGCGGAAGTGCGGATCGCGGCTGAGCGGTGTCTCGCCGCCGGCTCGCCGACACTACGCATCGCGCACGAGACGGTGCACCGGTTCCTCATCTGGTCGGCGATCGACCTGGGCAAGCCGGTGCAGTTCCACATCGGCCTCGGCGACGCCGATGTGCACCTGCACCGGTGCGATCCGCTGTTGCTCACCGACCTGCTGCGGGCCACCCGGCCGACCGGCGTGCCGATCGTGTTGCTGCACAACTACCCCTACCACCGCAACGCCGCCTACCTCGCGCAGGTGTTCGAGCACGTGTTCCTCGACCTCAGTCTCACCCTGCACAACGTCGGCCACCGAGCCGGTGCGGTGCTCGCGGAAACCCTTGAGCTGGCGCCGTTCGGCAAGTTCCTGTTCGCCTCCGACGCGTTCGCGCTGGCCGAGCTCTACCACCTCGGCGCCGTGCTGTTCCGGCATGGGCTGAGCGACTTCCTGCGCGCCGGCATCGCGGACGACGCGTGGACCACCGCGGACGCCGAGCGGATCGCGACCATGATCGGTGCGGACAACGCCCGCCGCGTCTACCAGCTCGACTAGGCTGGGTGGTTGCGTCCAACGGCCTGCCGGAACGGGGAGAACCGCCATGCACGACGATCGCACCCTTGTTGAGGATCGGCTGGCCCGGGTGCTCAGCCAGCGCCTGCGCCCGGCCATCTACCCGCTCGCCGCGCCGCTGACCATCGAGGCGTGGCAGGCGCCCGGCGAACCGGTCCCGGTGGCCGAGGGGCTGGCCGCGACGCACTCTCCGGTGCGGGTCGGCGACCCGTGGGGTCCGCCGTGGGGCACGACCTGGTTCAAACTCACCGGGCAGGTGCCGGCGGAGTGGGCCGGCCACGCGGTGGAGGTCATCGTCGACCTCGGTTTCAACGGTCGGGATGTCGGCTTCCAGTGTGAGGGCCTCGCCTATCGGGCGGACGGCACGGTGGTCAAGGGCGTCCATCCGGACAACGCGTGGCTGCCGGTCGGCGACCCGGTCAGCGGCGGCGAGCAGGTCGAGTTCCACGTCGAGGCCGGGGCGAACCCGGTGGTGCTGCACGACTTCCTGCCCACCGAACTGGGCGACCTGAGCACCGCGGGCAGCGCCCCGCAGTACCGCATCCAGCGGGTCGAGCTGGCCGTGTTCGACACCGAGGTGTTCGAACTGGTGCAGGACCTCGAAGTGCTGGACGGCCTGATGCGCGAGCTGGACACCGGCTCGCCGCGTCGCTGGCAGATCCTGCGCGCGATCGAGCGCTCGTTGGACCGGATCGAACTGGGCGACATCGCCGCCACCGCGACGGTCGCGCGGGCCGAACTCGCCGACGTGCTGGCCAGCCCGGCCACGGCCAGCGCGCACCAGCTGTCCGCGGTCGGCCACGCGCACATCGACTCGGCCTGGTTGTGGCCGCTGCGGGAGACTGTGCGCAAGGTCGCCCGGACCATCGCGAACGTGACCGCGCTGATGGACGACCATCCCGAGTTCGTGTTCGCGATGTCGCAGGCGCAGCAGCTCGCCTGGATCAAGCAGCACCGGCCCGAGGTGTTCGCGAAGGTGGCCAAGAAGATCGCCGAGGGCCAGTTCGTGCCGGTCGGCGGAATGTGGGTGGAGTCGGACACGAACATGCCCGGCGGCGAGGCGCTGGCCCGACAGTTCGTCCACGGCAAGCGGTTCTACCTCGACGAGTTCGGCATCGAGACCGAGGAGGTCTGGCTGCCCGACTCGTTCGGCTACACCGGCGCGCTGCCGCAGCTGGTCGCGTTGTCGGGCTCGCGGTGGTTCCTCACCCAGAAGATCTCCTGGAACCAGCAGAACAAGTTCCCGCACCACACGTTCCGCTGGGAGGGCATCGACGGCACCCGGGTGTTCACCCACTTCCCGCCGGTGGACACCTACACCGCGACGCTGTCCGGCCGCGAGGTCGCGCACGCGTCGCGCAACTTCGCCGACAAGGGCGCGGCCACCAGGTCGCTGGTGCCCTTCGGCTACGGGGACGGCGGTGGTGGACCGACCCGGGAGATGCTGGCCAGGGCGAAGCGGCTGGCCGACCTGGAAGGCTCGCCGCGGGTCACCATCGAGTCCCCGGCGGAGTTCTTCACCAAGGCCGAACAGGACTATCCGCACCCGCCGGTCTGGGTCGGCGAGCTGTACCTGGAGATCCACCGGGGCACCTACACCAGCCAGGCGAAGACGAAGCTGGGCAACCGGCGCAGCGAGCACCTGCTGCGCGAGGCCGAGCTGTGGGCCGCCACCGCCGCCGTGCGCACGGGCGCTGCCTATCCCTACGAGCAGCTGGACCGGGTGTGGAAAACCGTGCTGCTCAACCAGTTTCACGACATCCTGCCGGGCAGCTCGATCGCCTGGGTGTACCGGGACGCCGAGCTGAGCTACGCACAGGTCGCCGCCGACCTGGCCCCGCTGATCGACACGGCGCAGGCGGCGCTGGCCGGCGAGGGCAGCATCCCGCTGACCTTCAACGCCGCGCCGCACTCCCGCGCGGGCGTGCCCGCCCTCGGTGCCGCCGTGCTCGCCGAGCCGAGCGGCGGGGTCTCGGTCACCGCGGTGGACGGAGGCTTCCGGCTGGACAACGGCGCGCTGGCGCTCACGGTCGACGCCCGTGGCCTGCTGACCTCGGTGTACGACCAGGCGGCCGAGCGCGAGGTGGTGGCGCCCGGCGCCGCCGCGAACCTGCTCCAGCTGCATCCCGACTTCCCCAACCGGTGGGACGCCTGGGACGTGGACGCGTTCTACCGCAACACCGTCACCGACCTGACCGACCTCGACGAGCTGACCGTGGCCACGCAGACCCCGACCGCGGTGGAACTGCGCATCCGTCGTTCGTTCGGCCGGTCCGCGGTGACCCAGACCCTCCGGCTGACCGCCGGCGCCCGCCAGGTGGACCTCGGTACCGAGGTGGACTGGCAGGAGACGGAGAAGTTCCTCAAGCTGGCGTTCCCGCTGGACCTGCACGCACTGCACTCGTCCGCGGAAACCCAGTTCGGCCACATCGACCGGCCGACGCACAGCAACACGAGCTGGGACGCGGCCCGGTTCGAGATCTGCGCGCACCGGTGGATCCGGGTCGCCGAGCCCGGTTACGGCGTGGCCCTGGCCAACGACGCAAACTACGGCCACGACGTGACCCGGTCGGCGCGGCCCGGTGGCGGCACCGTCACCACGGTCCGGGCGTCGCTGCTGCGCGCGGCCCGGTTCCCCGACCCCGACGCCGACCACGGTGTTCACCACTTCCGGCACGCCCTGGTGGTCGGCGCTGAGGTCACCGACGCGGTCCGGGAGGGCTACCGGATCAACCTGCCGGCCCGGATCGTCGACGGCGCGGCCCCGGTCGAGCCGCTGCTCTCGGTGACCAATCCGGCGGTTGTGGTCGAGGCGGTCAAACTGGCCGACGACCGGTCCGGCGACGTGGTGGTCCGGCTCTACGAGTCGCGCGGCGGCCGGGCCGTGACCGACGTGCGTCCCCACTTCACCAGCAGGTCGGTGCTGCGCACCGACCTGCTGGAACGGCCGCTGGCCGACGCCGAACCGGAGCCCCTGCCGCTGCACCTGCGCCCCTTCGAGATCGTCACCCTCCGCTTCCGGACCGGTACGGAGTAATCCGACAAAAGGGACTGTTTTTACCGGCTGGCAGGAACGGTGATCCGGGTGGCCGCGCGGTACGGTGACGCGGTGGACAAGCCAGTCGCCCCGGCGCGCACGGTCTGTCACGGTTGCCGCGGTGTCACCACCGTGACCGAGCAGACCAGTCCGGACCAGTACGTCTCCCGGATGATGATCGTGCCAGGTGACGGCACAGTGACCCGAATGGTCATCGGCATCGGCGACCTCACCGAGGTGGCCGCCACCGAGACCTGTCCCGTCTGCAACGGCGAGGACTGGCTGCCGGAGTTCCTGCCGCCGGTGTAGAGCCTGGCCGAGGACGCGCCGGGTGGCCGGTCGGCGGGGTTCCCGCCGCGGTGACCGTGATGTTCCGATCGTGCCGCAGTCGGCCAGATCCGGGCCGGCCTTCGGCCCTCAGGCGCAAGCCCAGGCTCCTCCGCGAGACCGGCGCGGTGGTTCTCCGCCGACTACTCCCAGGCCGGTCAGCGCGCCGCGAACGCGTCCGCCAACGCCGACTCCCAGACCGGCGGCAACTGCGGCTGCCCGAACGCGGTCAGCAGGTACTCCCGCCGGCCGAGGGCGGTGGCCGTCTCCCGCCAGCGCTCCACGGCCCAGCGGACCAGCCAACTGGTGAGCAGCGCGTCGACCGCCACCGGGCACGCGGCGACCGGCGTGGTCAGCCCGGCCGTCCGGCGCAGCCGCTCCCGGTCCGCGGGCAGCGGGTCGGGCAGCCCGACGCCCCACTCCAGCGAACTGGTCGTCTTCTTGCGCTCCTTCTCCTCGGCGACCCGCTCCGCGCAGCTGGCCCGAATCCCGGCCACCTCACCGAGCGCGGCCCGAATGCCGACCGTCGTCTTCTCCCACGACCGCGGCTCGACCTCCGCCACCCGTTCGAGCTCCCGCAGAATCTCCAGGCTCTCGGCGGTCTCCCAGCCGACGACCGCCCGTTGCACGCAGCTGTCGATCAACCGGCGAGCCGCCGCCTGATCGCCGAAGGCCTCGTCGGCGGACACGATCCACGCGCCGGTGTTGTTGCCGTCCGGGCTCACCTGCCAGACCGCCACCGAGTCCGCCCCGTCGTGCCCGCTCCCCCGGCAGACGACGACGTGACCGATCATGGTCCGCTGGTCGGCCGCCCGGTAGGGAAACGGGCCGGTGGCGTTCAGGGGAGCGATAACCTCGGTCATCGAGGAACCTTCCGCAGCGAGTTGATGAGGGTGGCGAACGCATCCTCGGTGACGATCGGAATGCGGTAGGTGCGCGCCTTCGCGGCCTTGCCGGACAACGAGTCCGGGTCCGCCGCGACAACCAGCCTGGTCTTCTTGGTCACCCCGCCGCCGACCACCAGCCCGACCGAGCGCGCCTGAGTCTCCCACGCCTCCCGGGGCTGTTTCGTGGCCCCCGTGAAGACGACCGGGTCCCCGGCGCGCAACTGGAAACCGCCCGCCCGGACCGCCGGTTCGGTGGCCGGGGACCGCCCGTCGGCCAGTGCGCGCTCGACCTCGCTCCGGTCCAGGCCGAGCAGCCGGGCGACCAGCCGCAGATCAGCCCGCTCGTCGTCGGTGACCACGTGGTCGGCCCAGGCGGCGCGGGCCAGGGCGAGCAGGTAGGACCGGTGCAGCGGAACAACATCCGCCCGACTCAGGCCCAGTTCGGTGGCGACCTCCACGAGTTCGTTCTGTTCGCTCACCGAGAGATGACGATCGAGCAGGGCGTTGTCCAACACCGCGAGATAGCTGTCCGCCTCGGGTGGGTCGGTGACCCGGGGGAGCTGATCGACCAGCCGGGCAAGAAAGTGCACCGGCTGCTGCCTGGTTTCGTGCCGGGTCGTCACCCGTCCGGACGGTGCGGGCAGCACCGGCCACCGCCAGCTTTCCGCCTGACCGATCAGTTCGGGCCAGGGTCGGCTCTGCCGGCTCGCGGTGCGGAAGTACCGCAGCAGGCCGGCCGCGGCCCGGGCGTCGTGCAGCGCCGAGTGTGCGTTGGTCAGCGGAACTCCCGCCGCCGCGCAGCAGGACTCCAGAGTGCGCCGGGAGGTGGTGAGAAACTGGCTGGACAACCGCATCGTGCACAAACCGGGCGCCGCCGTCAGCGCCGGAGCTGAGCCGAACCGGCCGAACTCGGCGTCCAGGAATCGACTGTCGAAGGCCAGATTGTGCGCGACGAGCACCGAGCCGGCCAGATGTTCGGCGACATCCCCGGCGATGTCAGCGAAAGTCGGGGCATCGAGAATCTCGGCCGAGGAAATCAAATGAATTTGCTGCGGTCCGAGGTCCCGTTTCGGATTGACCAGCGTGCACCATTCCCGAACCGTCTCGCCGGTATGGTCCAGCTCGACAACCGCGATTTCAACAATCCGGTCATTCCGCCCGGCGAGAAACCCTGTCGTTTCCACATCGACAACCGCGAATCCGCCCCGCATCAGCCCGCACCTCGTGATCATGCCGCCGGGGCGCTCCGCCGCGTCCCTGGTCCGGTGATCATGTCGCTCGGTGCCGGGCCAGGGTTACTCCTCCTGCCGACTGACTCCGTGTTGACATTGTTTTGTCCACCGGAGCGCATTGTTCGGGGTGAAAGACGCGCTCCGGGCTCGTGCCCGAATTCGGTGGGGTCGGCTCAGAACAACGCGGGCCGGTCGTCGAACACCTCGGCCGACACCGCTGCCGGAGTCCGGGGCGCGCTCCCGAGTCGCGCCTCCTCCACACCGCGAGCCGCGAGCCGGTCCGCCCGCTCGTTCTCCGGGTGCCCGGCGTGCCCCTTGACCCAGTGCCACTCGACCGTGTGCGGGGCGAGGGCGGCGTCCAGTCGGCGCCACAGGTCGGCGTTCTTCACCGGTTCCTTGGTGCTGGTCCGCCACCCGTTGCGCTTCCAGCGCGGCATCCACTGGGTGATGCCGTTCTTCACGTAGGTGCTGTCGGTGTAGAGGCCGACCACCGAGGGCCGGGCGAGACTCTCCAACGCCTGGATGGTCGCCATCATCTCCATCCGATTGTTGGTCGTCGTGCCCGCCTCGCCCCCGTACATCTCCTTCTCCTGCCCGCCGGATCGCACTATCGCACCCCAGCCACCAGGCCCCGGATTGGGGATGCAGGCGCCATCCGTGTAGATCTCCACATCCGGCTGCGCTTCGCGACTTGTCACCGGGCCAACATACCGATCGACCCGTCACCGATGTTTCATCGACCGCCAGCACCGCGGGTCACGGCGGCGACCGCACACCCGCCACGATCTGATGGCCCCTGTGCCAATTCGATCGGGGCCGTCCGGCGGTCCTGGGCGTTCTGTCGTTGTCGAGATCCGTGGTCATCTGGACGGTCGTGCCGTGGTCACCTGGCCGGCATCCCAGCGAAGGCGTCACGCGGTGGCACCTGGTAGCACCGCCGGGTACGATGGGTGTCATGCCGCTTCAACCTGAGATCACCCAACGCGACCTGCGCAACCGGTCCAAGGAGATCATGGATGCGGTCCAGCACGGGCAGGCGTTCACGGTCACGCGTGATGGTCACCGGATCGCGGAGCTGATCCCATTGCGTCGTCGGCGGCGGTTCGTCGCACGGCAGGAGTTCGCGGCCATGTCCCGCAATGCCCCTGGCATCGACATTGAAATGTTCCGCGCCGACCAGGATGCCGTCGCCGACCATGAGGCCGCTGGTCCTTATGACCGGTGAGCGATACGCGCAGGGGTTGCTCGACACGAACATCGTCATCCTGCGCAGGTGGGTGGACCCGGCGGAGCTGCCTGATGAAATGGCCATCAGCGCCATCACGCTTGCCGAGTTGTCTGCTGGACCTCACGAGGTTCGGGGCGGTGATGAGAAGACTGGATATGACGAGCACGCGGAGCGTGCGCGCAGGCTGGAGATTCTCCAGCGGGTCGAGAACGAGTTCGACCCGATCCCGTTTGATGCCGAAGCCGCGCGGATCTACGGGCGCGTGGCTGCCGGCGTGATCGGGGCAGGCCGCAAGCCCCGGCGTCGCTTGGCCGATTTGATGATCGCATCCATCGCGATTGCCGAAGAACTGCCGCTGTTCACGACGAACCCGAAGGGTTTCGCCGGCCTTGACGCGCTGCTGGCGATCGTGCCGGTCGACCGTCCGATATTGCCGCACGAAGGATGACGTGCTCATTCGTGGTCGAATTCGTGGTCGAAGAGCAGGATGACGCCGGCGACAAGTCCGACGTCAGCGGCACTGCCCGCTCACGGTCCTCCAGCTCACCAGCCGCGTTCGCGCCACTCACTGACGTGCGGCCGTTGCTCCCCGATGGTCGAATCGTCCCCATGCCCCGGGTAGAACCAGGTGTCATCCGGCAGCACATCGAAGATCCGCGACGAGACATCGTTGATCAAGGACGCGAACCGCTCCGGGTCCTTCTGGGTGTTGCCCACTCCACCCGGGAACAGCGAGTCGCCGGTGAACAGGTGGGCCGAGCCGGAAGGGTCGCGGTACAGCAGAGCGATCGACCCCGGCGTGTGGCCACGCAGGTGGATCGCCTCCAGTTCGCAGTCGCCGAAGCCGATCTTGTCGCCGTGGTTCAGCAACACGTCGGCCGGCACCGGGAGGGCACCCGCGTCGGCCGGGTTCGCGGCGGTGTTCGCGCCGAACGCGCCGGCGGTCGCACCAAGGGCCTGCCAGTGGTCGGCGTGCTGGTGGGTGGTCACGATCATGTGCAGCGCGGGCCGGTCGGGGCCCGAGCCGATCAGGTCGGACAGGCGTTCCGGGTCGTTCGCGGCGTCGATCAGCAGCGCCTCGTTCGTGGACCGGCACACCAGTAGGTACGCGTTGTTGTCCATCGGACCGACCGACAGCTTCGTGATGGTCAGCGCGCCCAGCGTCCGGCGGGCGGCCGCACCGCCCGGCTCGACGTGACCGGTGTACTCCTCGACGACATCCACGATCGCCGACAGTATCTTGCCCGGCCGTCCACCGACCACGTCGGTTCCACGAGCGAAGGCGAGCTACATCCAGACGGGCAGCACCGGCAACGGCCCGGCGAGGCCATCGCTGTCCCGACCGCACAGCCAGGACAGCATCGCGGGCGCGGGGCCACGGACCAACGCGGGCTCGTCGCCCGGCTCGGCCGTCGTGATCGGCCACCGGGCCAGCTCGCCGTCCGACAGTTCGACCTCGACCTCGACCTCCAGCGCCGGCACGTCCGACCGCTCGCCGTAGGTCCACGCCACGTAGTCGAACACGCCCGGTAGTTGCTCGCCGGCGAGGTCAACCGTGTCGGTGAAACCGAGGCCGAGATCCAGGTCGACCAGGTGCACCAGCAACTCCGTCAGCCGCATCCACGGCACGTCCGACGCGGGCATCGGCCGGCCGCTGCGGCTGACCAGGGTCGCCTCCCACGCGTAGTCCGACAGCGCCTCCGCGGTGCCGAAGAACCGGTCGCTCGACGCGGTCAGGTCCTCCTGCTGCACCTGCAACAACCGGTGCGCGCCCTCGGCGATGTCCGCGTCGCGGTCCGCGCCGCTGGGGTACATCGGGTGCTCGACACCGGTTTTCGCCCAGCCCAGCAGGTTCACCAGCGCATCTGCGTTACGGGCCAGGTGGGTGAGCACGTGACCCCGGGTCCAGCCGGGCAACCGGCTGGCCGCCGGCAGCGTGGCGGCACTGAGACCGGAGACCACCTCATCGAGTCTGTCCGCCGCCCGCCGGGCCGCGACCAGCCCGTTGTGAGCGTGCTGGGCCGCGGTCGTCCCGATGTTTCTGGGTTGCTCGACGCGCGGTGCTGGCACTGTTGCGGCATCGGAACGCGACTGGGTCTGAACGGACCCCGGCTCGACCATGAGCGGTCCCTTCCCGGTATCGAGAAATGGGTGAAGCCGAATAAGGAGCAGGCGGTAGTGCCAGAGTAGGCGTGTTCCCTGCCTCTGGGTAGGTGTTCCGCACCTCCCATTTCGATCGCCACCAGGCCCGCTGACCACGGGTTCGACCCACCGCGGCGGCCCCGCCGACCACCCGTTGACCAGGCACGTAGCGGTTCTGTCGGAGAGTCGTCCTAGCATGGACAGCGGCTGTGCGTCTGTGTCGCCCCCGGACCAGCAGCCGACCAGACCACCCGCACCACCCAGTGGCACCACCGCCTGCACCATCACCGAACAGCTCCTGCTGAAAGGACCCTCGTGGCCGACCGACTCGTCGTACACGGAGCACGCGAACACAACCTGCGTGGCGTGAACCTCGACCTGCCGAGAGACAGCCTGATCGTGTTCACCGGTCTGTCCGGGTCGGGAAAGTCCAGCCTCGCGTTCGACACGATCTTCGCCGAGGGGCAGCGCCGCTACGTCGAGTCGCTCTCCGCGTACGCGCGCCAGTTCCTCGGCCAGATGGACAAGCCCGACGTCGACTTCATCGAGGGGCTCTCGCCCGCGGTCTCCATCGACCAGAAGTCGACCAACCGCAACCCTCGGTCCACCGTGGGCACCATCACCGAGGTCTACGACTACCTCCGGCTGCTCTACGCCCGCGCCGGCAAGGCCCACTGCCCCACGTGTGGCGAGCTGATCAGCCGGCAGACCCCGCAGCAGATCGTCGACCAGGTGCTCAGCCTGCCCGAGAAGACCCGGTTCCAGGTGCTCGCGCCGGTCGTGCGCGGTCGCAAGGGCGAGTACGTCGACCTGTTCGACCAGCTCCAGGCACAGGGTTACGCCCGCGCCCGCGTGGACGGCACGGTTCACCAGCTCACCGAGCCGCCCAAGCTGAAGAAGCAGGAGAAGCACCACATCGACGTGGTGATCGACCGGCTCGCCGTCAAGAAGGGCCCCAAGCAGCGGTTCACCGACTCGGTGGAGACCGCGTTGCGGCTGGCCGACGGCCTGGTCACCATCGAGTACGTCGACGAGCCGGAGGGCTCGCCCAGCCGTGAGCGCACCTTCTCCGAGCACCTGGCCTGCCCGAACGGCCACCCGCTGACCATCACCGACCTCGAACCCCGGTCGTTCTCGTTCAACTCGCCCTACGGCGCCTGCCCGGTCTGCACCGGTCTGGGTATGCGCAAGGAGGTCGACCCCGAGCTGATCGTGCCCGACGACGAGCTCTCCCTGGCCGACGGCGCGATCGCGCCGTGGACCGGTGGGCAGACCGCGGACTACTTCCAGCGGCTGCTCGGCTCGCTCGCCGAGACCGTCGGCTTCCGGATGGACCTGCCCTGGCGGCGGCTGCCGGCCAAGGTGCAGAAGGCCGTGCTCTACGGCGTCGACGACCAGGTGCACGTCCGCTACCGCAACCGCTACGGCCGGGAACGCTCGTACTACGCCAGTTTCGAGGGGGTCATCCCGTTCCTGGAGCGCCGGCAGGAGCAGACCGAGTCGGAGTACATGCGGGAGAAGTACGAGGGCTACATGCGGGAGGTGCCCTGCCCGGCCTGTCAGGGCACCCGGCTCAAGCCGGAGATCCTCGCGGTCACCCTCGAACACCGCACCCACGGCGAGCGGTCGATCGCCGACGTGACCGGGATGAGCGTGCGGGAGTGCGCCGAGTTCCTGGACGGGCTCAAGCTGGGCAAGCGGGAGACGGCGATCGCCGGCCGGGTGCTCAAGGAGATCCAGGCCCGGCTGGGCTTTCTGCTGGACGTGGGCCTGGACTACCTGTCGCTCAGCCGCGCGGCCGGCACACTGTCCGGCGGTGAGGCGCAGCGCATCCGGCTGGCCACCCAGATCGGGTCCGGCCTGGTCGGCGTGCTCTACGTGCTCGACGAGCCGTCCATCGGCCTGCACCAGCGGGACAACCACCGGCTGATCGAGACGCTGACCCGGCTGCGGGACCTGGGCAACACGCTGATCGTGGTGGAGCACGACGAGGACACCATTCGCAGCGCCGACTGGATCGTGGACATCGGGCCGGGTGCCGGCGAGCACGGCGGTGAGGTCGTGCACAGCGGGACCTACAAGGAACTCCTTGCCAACAAACGCTCGCTGACCGGCGCGTACCTGTCCGGCCGGGAGGAGATCGCGCTGCCGGCGATCCGCCGTCCGGTCGACCAGAAGCGGCAGCTCACCGTGGTGGGCGCGCGTGAGCACAACCTGCGCGACATCAGCGTTTCCTTCCCGCTGGGCTGCCTGGTGTCGGTCACCGGGGTGTCCGGTTCGGGCAAGTCCACGCTGGTCAACGACATCCTGGCGACCGTGCTGGCGAACAAGCTCAACGGCGCGCGGCAGGTGCCCGGCCGGCACACCCGGATCAAGGGCGTCGACCAGGTGGACAAGCTGGTCCAGGTTGACCAGTCGCCGATCGGCCGCACCCCGCGATCCAATCCGGCCACCTACACCGGTGTGTGGGACCACATGCGCAAGCTGTTCGCCTCGACCACCGAGGCCAAGGTGCGCGGTTACCAGCCGGGCCGGTTCTCCTTCAACGTCAAGGGCGGGCGCTGCGAGGCGTGTGCCGGCGACGGCACGATCAAGATCGAGATGAACTTCCTGCCGGACGTGTATGTGCCCTGCGAGGTGTGCAAGGGCGCCCGGTACAACCGGGAAACCCTTGAGGTGCACTACAAGGGCAAGACCGTCGCGGATGTGCTGGACATGCCGATCGAGGAGGCGGCCGCGTTCTTCGAGCCGATCAACGCGATCCACCGGCACCTCAAGACACTGGTGGACGTGGGCCTTGGCTACGTGCGGCTCGGTCAGCCCGCGCCGACGCTGTCCGGCGGTGAGGCGCAGCGGGTGAAGCTGGCCAGCGAACTGCAGAAGCGGTCCACCGGCTCGACCGTCTACGTGCTGGACGAACCGACCACCGGCCTGCACTTCCAGGACATCGCCAAGCTGCTCGGCGTGATCAACGGCTTGGTGGACAAGGGAAACTCGGTGATCGTCATCGAGCACAACCTGGACGTGATCAAGACCTCGGACTGGGTCGTCGACATGGGCCCGGAGGGCGGCTCCGGCGGCGGTGTGGTCATCGCCGAGGGCACCCCGGAGGACATCGCCGCGACCGAGGGCAGCTACACCGGGCAGTTCCTGGAGCCCCTGCTGGAAAGCAAGCTGTCGGCCGTCGGCTGAGCCGGCCGGTCGTGGGTGGCCGCGCGTCACCCACGACCGGTTGCACGCGTCACGGGCGCGGTCCAGGGCCGGCCGCACCAGTCAGGTCAGAGGCCCTGTGGCCAGTTGTAACCGCTGGGCACGGTGACCTTGGCGGTCGGCGAGCCGTAGACGAGCGCGATCTCGTCGTGCGCGGTGAAGGTGATCGCCGCGGGGTCGCCGCTGACCTGCTTGCCGTTCACGTAGGCGCGCAGCTGCTCGCCGCCGCCGGCGGCCAGTCCGCCGATGTGGTCGGCGGACAGCGCGACCTGCCACTCGGTGAAGAACTGGCCGAGGCTGAACGTGCTCGGCTTCGGCGACTCGATGTGGATCACCCCGCTGGTGTCGTGCGTGTGCAGCGGGCTGATCTGCTGGCCTGCCTCGTCGATGCCGACGAGCGCCGGCACGGTCACCGCCCGGCCGTCGACCAGGATGTCCAGGTGCACATGGATGTGCTCGGCGGTGCCCTCGGCCCCCAGCATCGGCAGGCCGGCCTGGTGCACCGAGTCGGCCACGTCGGCCGGCACCGGCCAGGGCGGCACGCTGCTGCGGCCGGTCGCGGTGGTGATCGGGGTGGCCGGGACGACGATGGGCACCCCGGCCCCGGCGGTTTGCTGCTGCCCGCTGCGGTTGACCACGACCACCGCGATGACCACGACGAGTGCGACCAGCACGGCCAGGCCGGTGCCCAGCCACACGTACCGGTTGCGAGTCTGCGTCTTCCGGGCCGCGGCCACCGCCGCCGCGCCCCGGCGGTTCGCCCCGGTCCTGCTGTTCCTGTTGTCCCCGCTCACCGCGAACTCCCCGCTCCTGCTTGTCCTTGAACTCTCAAGCAGTTTACGGGACTGCCGTCAGTAGACCGGGCCGGTGAACTTCTCGCCCGGGCCGGCACCCGGTTCGTCCGGCACCACCGCGGTCTCCCGGAACGCACGCTGCAACGTCTGTAGGCCGTCACGCACCGGTCCGGCGTGCGGCCCCAGGTACTCCACCGACGCGGTGACCAGGCCGGCCAACGCGGTGATCAGCCTGCGGGCCTCGTCGAGGTCGCGGTGCGGGCTGGCGGCCGGGTCGTCGTCGGCGAGGCCGAGCCGTTCGGCGGCGGCCGACATCAGCATCACCGCGGCCCGGCTGATCACCTCGACGCTGGGCACCTCGGCCAGGTCGCGCACGGACAGTTCGTCGGTATCGTCCACCTCGACGCCGGCCGGCGGGGTTGACAACGGATGCTCGGACACTCTGCTACGATGTCACGTACGACCGGCCCCCGCCTGTGCGGGGGCGGCAAGTGGAGTCCGCTCCCACCCGATTCGCCCCAGTGGCGTCCGGGTCCGGTCCCGAAGTCGGCTCGTCCGGTTTTCGGTAGTGCCCGGCACACCCGTGTCGGGTGATCGGTAGGAAGCTGGCCCCGTATGCCACCAGGCATCGGGGCTTCTCGTCGTTCATCGGCGAGGGCACAACACGGGCCATGCGGTCGCGCAGACCAAAACCTCGAACCGAGGAGGCCCCATCAGCTCCGAGCCGCGCATCAACGAACGTATCCGTGTTCCCGAAGTCCGACTGGTCGGACCGGCGGGTGAGCAGGTTGGCATCGTCCGCATCGACGACGCCCTCCGGCTGGCCCAGGAGTCGGATCTGGATCTCGTTGAAGTCGCTCCACTGGCGCACCCTCCCGTGGCCAGGCTCATGGACTACGGGAAGTTCAAGTACGAGAGTGCCCAGAAGGCACGGGAGTCGCGCCGCAACCAGCAGCTTACGGTCATCAAGGAGCAGAAGCTCCGGCCGAAGATCGACTCGCACGACTACGAGACCAAGAAGGGCCACGTCGTTCGATTCCTCGAACACGGCCACAAGGTCAAGGTGACCATCATGTTCCGCGGTCGTGAGCAGTCGCGCCCCGAACTCGGCTTCCGGTTGCTGCAGCGGCTGGCTGACGATGTCGTGGAACTGGGTTTCGTCGAGTCCTCGCCGAAGCAGGATGGCCGAAACATGATCATGGTTCTCGCGCCGCACAAGAACGTCAAGCAGCGCGTGACCAAGACGAGCACACCGGATGCCGGGGGCGTCGACGTGGATGTCGATGTCGAAGAGGCCGCCACCGGGGAGTAGTGAACGCCGCGGCGGGGGAGTCCAGCACTCCCCGTCGCGATGCGGACAGCGCGACCGCCGGTCTCCGGCGGTCGCACAACGATGAGGACGGACATGCCGAAGAACAAGACGCACAGCGGGATGGCCAAGCGGGTCAAGGTGACCGCCACCGGCAAGCTGCTGCGCGAGAAGGCCGGGCGGCGCCACATCCTGGAGAAGAAGTCCAGCAAGCTGACCCGTCGGCTGGAAGGCACCGTCGAGGTTGCCAAGAGCGACGCCAAGCGCATCAACCGGCTCCTCGGCCGCTGACCTCAGGCCGGCCTGTTCGCCGGCCACCCACGTACTCACCTGGGGCGCGCACCGCGCCCCACTAGACCGGACGGGATGCACACCGTGGCACGCGTCAAGCGGGCAGTGAACGCCCAAAAGAAGCGCCGCACGACCCTGGAACTGGCCAGCGGCTACCGCGGTCAGCGCTCGCGGTTGTACCGCAAGGCGAAGGAGCAGATGCTCCACTCGCTGAACTACGCCTACCGGGACCGTCGGGCCCGCAAGGGCGACTTCCGCCAGCTGTGGATCACTCGTATCAACGCGGCGGCGCGCCAGAACGGCCTGACCTACAACCGCTTCATCCAGGGCCTCAAGGGCGCCGGTGTCGAGGTCGACCGGAAGATCCTCGCCGAGCTGGCAGTCAGCGACGCGACCGCGTTCACCGCGCTGGTCGAGCTGGCCAAGCAGCACGCTGATGCGCAGGGCTCGCAGGCTGAGTAAGCAGACCGGCACACGACCCGGGGATGGTCCGTTCACCGAGCGGACGCCCCGGGTCGTTGCTGCTCGGCGACTGACCCGGCGGGACGGGCGGGCTGACGCGGGCCGCTTCCTGGTCGAGGGCGCGCAGGCCGTGCGCGAGGCGCTGGCCTGGTCGGCGGCCGGCTCGGGCCGGGTGCACGAGTTGTTCGTCACGGCCAACGCCGCCGAGCGCAACGGCGACCTGTTGACCGCGGCCACGGACGCGTCGGTGCCGGTGTCGGAGATCACCGACCGGGCCGCCGCGAGCATCTCCGAAACGGTCACCCCGCAGGGCATCGTCGTCGTCTGTGACCTGGTCGACCGGCCGCCGGCCGACGTGCTGGCCGGCGCGCCGATGCTGGTGGTCGTGCTGGTCGGGGTGGCCGACCCGGGCAACGCCGGCACCGTGCTGCGGGTCGCCGACGCGGCCGGCGCGGACGCCGTGCTGCTCGCCGGCGACACGGTCGACCCGCACAACGGCAAGTGTGTCCGGGCTTCCGTCGGCAGCCTGTTTCATCTGCCGATCGCGCGCGAGCGGGACATCGACTCGGCCCTCGCCGCGTGCCGCGCGGCCGGCCTGCGGCTGGTCGCCGCCGACGGCTACGCCGAGCACGACCTCGACACCGCGGCTGATCACGGCGAGCTGGCCGAGCCGACCGGCTGGCTGTTCGGCAGCGAGGCGCACGGCCTGGACCAGCGGGTTCTCGACGCGGCGGACACGTCGCTGCGGGTGCCGATCCACGGCCTCGCGGAGAGCCTGAACCTGGCCACCGCGGCCGCGGTCTGCCTCTACGCCAGCGCCCGCGCCCAGCGGCAGCACCGACCGGTACCTGTGCCGCACGACTGATGTCCGCGGGTCCGGACAAATGTGGGTCTTGGCGGCAGCGCCCGGATGGGATTCGATTGGGTCGGACGCCGTAGGCGCCGGAAGCCAGGAATTGACACACTGTGATCGACCGGCCCGAGGACGTCGGTAACTCCGGCGTGTCGGACAATGGCTTCCGACTAAGATCGTGCTGCTCACCACCCGTCGCCCCGTCAGGAGCTATCCATCCACCATGTCCGGAGCTAACGATCCGTACGACCCCAAGCAGGTCGCAGCCCTCGCGCCGGAGACCCTGAGTCAAGCCGTGACGCAGGCGACGGCAGCGTTCGGCGAATCCGCTGACCTGGGTGCGTTGGCGAGCGCGAAGACGGCGCACCTCGGCGAGAAGGCACCGGTCCGGCTGGCCCGCAGGGAACTGCGCGCGCTGCCGCCGGCGGCCCGGTCGGACGCCGGTAAACGGGTGAACGTCGCGACCGCGGAGATCGAGGCCGCGTTCGCCCAGCGCGAGGCCGAACTGGTGGCGGAGCGGGACGAGCGGGTACTGCGCGACGAGGTCGTCGACGTGACCCTGCCGTGGGACCGGCTGCCCAGGGGAGCGCGCCACCCGATCACCACCCTGTCCGAGCGGATCGGCGACGTGTTCGTCGGCATGGGCTGGGAGATCGCCGACGGGCCCGAGCTGGAAACCGAGTGGTTCAACTTCGACGCGCTCAACTTCGGCAAGGACCACCCGGCGCGCACCACCCGGGACACCTTCTATGTCGCGCCGGAGAACTCCGGCCTGGTGCTGCGCACCGAGACCTCGCCGGTGCAGATCCGCGCGCTGCTGACCAGGGACCTGCCGGTCTACCTGGTCTCACCCGGCCGCGTGTTCCGCACCGACGCGCTGGACCCCACCCACCTGCCGGTCTTCCATCAGGTCGAGGGCATCGCCGTGGACAAGGGCCTGACGATGGCCAACCTGAAGGGCACGCTGGACGCGTTCGCCCGGTCGCTGTTCGGCGACCAGGCGCGCACCCGGTTCCGCCCGCACTTCTTCCCGTTCACCGAGCCGTCGGCCGAGGTCGATGTCTGGCACGAGGCGAAGAAGGGCGGCGCGGGCTGGGTCGAGTGGGGTGGTTGCGGCATGGTGAACCCGAACGTGCTGCGCATCTGCGGGGTGGACCCGGATGTCTATTCCGGTTTCGCGTTCGGCATGGGCATCGAGCGGACGTTGATGTTCCGCAACGGCCTGTCCGACCTGCGGGACATGATCGAGGGCGATATTCGCTTCACGTCCGCTTTCGGAACGGAGGCGTGAGGAGACCATGCGCGTTCCCGTCAGTTGGTTGACCGAGCGGCTGGTGCTGCCCGAGTTCGACGACGACACCGAGAAGTCCCTTGCCGAGCGGTTCGCCGAGGTCTTCGTCCGGGTCGGCTTCGAGGTCGAGGAGGTGATCGAACTCGGTGACGTGACCGGCCCGCTGGTGGTCGGCCGGGTCGTCGAGTTCGAGCAGTTGGCCGGTTTCAAGAAGCCCATCCGGTACTGCCAGGTGCAGGTCGGCGAGGACGGCGAGGCCGACGCGGTGCGCGGCATCGTCTGCGGCGCCCAGAACTTCGTCGAGGGCGACCTGGTGGTGGTCGCGCTGCCCGGTGCGGTGCTGCCCGGCGGCTTCGCGATCGCCGCGCGCAAGACCTACGGCCACGTCAGCGACGGCATGATCTGCTCGGTGCACGAACTGGGCCTCGGCGACGACCACTCGGGCATCCTGGTGCTGCCCGGTGGCACGGCGGCGCCCGGCACCGACGCGGCCGAGCTGCTCGGGCTGTCCGACACCGTGATCGACCTGGACATCACCGCCGACCGTGGCTACTGCTTCTCGGTGCGCGGCCTGGCCCGTGAGCTGGCCTGCGCGCTGGACGTGGACTTCCGCGACCCGGTGGCGATCGAGGTGCCGCAGGGTGAGGGCGATGTCTGGCCGGTGCACATCGCCGACCCGCAGGGCTGCTCGCGGTTCGTCGCCCGCCGGGTCACCGGCGTCGACCCCACCGCGCCCACGCCGTGGTTCATCCGCCGCAGGCTGATGCTCTCGGGCATCCGGTCGATCTCGCTGGCGGTGGACGTGACCAACTACGTGATGTTGGAGACCGGCCAGCCGCTGCACGCCTTCGACGCGTCCACCCTCAACGGCGACATCGTGGTGCGCCGGGCGAACGCGGGCGAGAAGCTGTCCACTTTGGATGGTGTGGTGCGCGGGCTGGACCCCGACGACATGGTCGTCTGCGACGACACCGGACCGATCAGCATCGCCGGCGTGATGGGCGGTGCGAGCACCGAGGTGCGCGACTCCAGCACGGACATCCTGCTGGAGGCGGCGATCTGGGAGCCGGTGTCGATCGCCCGGGCGGCCCGTCGGCACAAGCTGCCCAGCGAGGCGTCCAAGCGGTTCGAACGGTACGTCGATCCGGCGGTGCCGCCGGCCGCGCTGGAACTGGCGGCCCGACTGCTGGCCAAGTACGGCGAGGGCAGCATCGAGCCCGGCCGCACCGATGTCGGCCGGCCGGAACTGCCCGGTCCGGTGACCATGCGGATCGACCTGCCCGACCGGGTCGCCGGCGTGCGCTACGAGCGCGGCGCGACCACCCGGCGGTTGCAGCAGATCGGCTGCGTGGTCGAGGTGGGCACCGATGACGACGGCGCGCCCATCGTCACCGCGGTCCCGCCGACCTGGCGGGCCGACCTGCTCCAGCCGGCCGACCTGGTGGAGGAGGTGCTGCGGCTGGAGGGGTATCACACGATCCCGTCCGTGCTGCCCGCCGCGCCGCCCGGCCGGGGCCTGACGCTGGCGCAGCGCCGGCAGCGCACGGTGTCCCGCGCGCTGGCCGAGGACGGTTACGTCGAGGTGATGCCGTTCCCGTTCGTGTCGCCGGGTGTCTGGGACGCGTTCGGACTGGCCGCCGACGACCCACGCCGACGGGCGGTCACGCTGCTCAACCCGTTGGAGGCGGATGCCGGCACGCTGGCCACCACGCTGCTGCCCGGGCTGCTGGACTCGGTGCAGCGCAACATGGCCCGCGGTTTCCGGGACGTGTCGCTCTACCAGGTCGCACAGGTCGTGCTGCCCGCCGAGAAGCCGAACCCGGTGCCGGTGGTCGGCGTCGACGGTCGGCCGTCGGCCGAGCAGCTCGCCGCGCTGGACGCGGCGCTGCCCGCGCAGCCGCGGCACGTCGCCGTCGTGCTGGCCGGCAACCGGCAGCACACAGGCTGGTGGGGCAAGGGCGAACCGGCGGTGTGGGCGGACGCGGTCCAGGCGGCGCACACCGTGGCCGAGGTCTACGCGGTCGAGCTGACCGTCGCCGCGACCAGCGACATGCCGCCGTGGCATCCGGGCCGGTGCGCCGAACTGCGCGTCGGCGACACGGTGGTCGGGCACGCCGGCGAGCTGCACCCGAAGGTGGTCGAGGCGCTCGGCCTGCCCAAGCGGACCTGCGCGATGGAGCTGAACCTCAGCGCGCTGCCGTTGGCCGAGTCGCTGCCCGCGCCGGTCGTGTCGGCCTATCCGCCGGTGCTGCTGGATGTCGCGCTGGTGGTGGACAACAAGGTGCCGGCGGCCGAGGTCGCCGAGGCGCTGCGTTCGGGCGGGGGCCAACTGCTGGAGCACATCGAGCTGTTCGACGTGTACACCGGTGAGCAGGCCGGCGAGGGCAAGCGCTCGCTGGCCTACGCGATGCGGCTGCGCGCCGCCGATCGCACGCTGACCAACGAGGAAGCCACCGCCGCCCGGGACGCCGCCGTCGCGGTCGCCGCGGAGCGGTTCGGCGCCACCCTGCGCGCCTGACCGACAGCGGATCAACGCCGTCCCCGAAACCGTTTCGGGGACGGCGTTGTGCTGTGTCACGATCTCGGGCGTGACAAAACCGGCGCCCTACGACGAGTTCAGTGCCGACTATGCGCGGCACGCGGCCACCAACCCGTTCCAGTCGTTGTACGACCGGCCGGCGATGCTCGCGCTGGCCGGCGAGGTGACCGGTTATCGCGTGCTGGACGTCGGCTGCGCGGCCGGCCACCTGACCGCCGAACTGGCCCGCCGGGGCGCCGACGTGCTCGGGATCGATCTGAGCCAGGGCATGGTCGACCTGGCGCGTGACGAGTTCGGTGCGCTTGCGGAGTTCCGCCAGGCCGATCTGGCGCAGCCGTTGGATTTCGTCCAGGTCAACTCGGTTGATCTGATCACCGCGTCGCTGGTGCTGCACTACCTGCGCGAGTGGGGGCCGACCCTCGCGGAGTTCCGCCGGGTGCTGCGGCCGGGCGGCGCGGTGATCGCGTCGGTGCATCATCCCGAGGACTGGCACTGGTTCGAGGGAACCCACTACTTCGACACCGAGCTGCTCACCGACGAGTGGACCATGGCTGGCCGGCCGCGGAAGGTCAGCTTCTACCGCCGGCCGCTGAGCGCGACGTTCGCCGCGCTGCGGCAGGCCGGCTTCCAGGTCGACCAGCTGGTGGAGCCCCGGCCGCTGTCGGCGTGCGAGACCGAGGACCCGCGGGCCTACCAGATTCTCACCGGCGCGCCGCGTTTCCTGTATTTCCGGCTGGTCAATCCCGACTGAGGTGACCACCGCTCCCTGACCTCGCCGTCCGGCTGGCGGCGCCGGCGACCGACGAACGCACGCAGCGCTGCCGCGCGTGGTCCGCGCCACGATTCGTTTGATTGAGTTTGCATGGTGATGCATAATTATCCATGTGGTACTCAAGGTCGCGATCGCGGGAGCCAGTGGTTACGCCGGCGGCGAACTGCTGCGCCTGCTGCTCGCTCATCCGCAGGTGGACATCGGCGCGCTGACCGCGGGCGGCAGCGCGGGCACGCTGCTCGCCGCGCATCATCCACACCTCGTCCCGTTGGCCGACCGGGTGCTCACCGACACCACCCCGGACACACTGGCCGGCCACGACGTCGTCTTCCTCGCGCTGCCGCACGGCCGCTCGGCGGAGATCGCCTCGGCGTTGGGCGAGGACACGCTCATCGTCGACTGCGGCGCGGACCACCGGCTGGTCGACGCGGCCGACTGGACACGCTGGTACGGCGGCGAGCACGCCGGTACCTGGCCCTACGGCCTGCCCGAGCTACCTGGCCTGCGCGAGAAACTGCGTGGCGCCCGGCGGATCGCCGTGCCCGGCTGCTACCCGACCGCCGTCTCCCTGGCCATGGCCCCGGCCCTGGCCGCCGAACTGGTGGAGCCGGATGTCGTGGCGGTCGCGGTGAGCGGCACCTCTGGTGCGGGCCGCGGGCTCAAGCCCAACCTGCTCGGCTCCGAGGTGATGGGCTCGGTCAGCGCCTACGGCGTCGGTGGCGTGCACCGGCACACCCCGGAGATCAGTCAGAACCTCGGCCGGGTGGCCGGCGGTCCGGTGCGCGTCTCGTTCACCCCGGTGCTCGCGCCGATGCCGCGCGGCATCCTGGCCACCTGCTCGGCGCCGCTGCGGCCGGGTGTCGACGCCGCCGCCGCGCGCAAGGCGTACCACGTCGCCTACGAGGACGAACCGTTCGTGCACCTGCTGCCCGAGGGCAGTTGGCCGACCACCTCGGCGACCCTCGGCGGCAACGCCGTGCACCTCCAGGTCACCGTCGACGCCGACGCCGGCCGGCTGGTCGTCGTGTCCGCCGTGGACAACCTGACCAAGGGCACGGCCGGTGCCGCGATCCAGTCGATGAACCTCGCCCTCGGCCTGCCCGAGTCGACCGGCCTGTCCACCGTGGGAGTCGCGCCGTGACCGACCAGCCAACCGTGACCCACCAGCCAACCGGCACCGAACACCAGGCCGTGGACCGGACCGCCGGCGTGACCAGGCCGGCCGGGTTCCGCGCCGCCGGGATCGCCGCCGGGATCAAAGCCTCGGGCGCGCTCGACCTCACCCTGGTCGTCACCGACGGCCCGGCCCAGGCCGCGGCGGGCGTGTTCACCACCAACAAGGTGAAAGCCGCGCCGGTGCTGTGGTCGCAGCAGGTGCTCGCCCAGCGCAGCCTCAAAGCTGTCGTGCTCAACTCCGGCGGCGCGAACGCGGCCACCGGCCCCGAGGGCTTCCAGGACACGCACGCCACCGCCGAGAAGGTCGCTGCCGTGCTCGGTGTCGGCGCGGTGGAGATCGCGGTCTGCTCGACCGGGCTGATCGGTGAGCGGCTGCCGATGCCCGCCGTGCTGGCCGGGATCGACACCGCCGCCGCGGCACTCGCCGACACCGACGACGCCGGTCTGGCCGCGGCCACCGCCGTGCTGACCACCGACACCCACCCGAAGCAGGCCACCGCGAGTCACCCGGACGGGTGGTCGATCGGCGGCTTCGTCAAGGGTGCCGGCATGCTCGCGCCGAACCTGGCAACCATGCTGTGTGTGCTGACCACGGACGCGAACCTCACCGGCGACCAGCTGGACACCGCCCTACGCAAGGCGACCGCGGCCACCTTCGACACCCTGGACGTGGACGGCGGCACGTCCACCAACGACACCGTGTTGCTGCTCGCGTCCGGCGCCTCCGGACACACGCCCACCGAGGCCGAGTTCGCCGCGCTGCTCACCACGGTCAGCGCGGATCTGGTGCGCCAGCTGCTCGGTGACGCCGAGGGGGTGACCAAGGAGATCGACATCGTCGTGCGCGGCGCGGCGAGCGCGGCCGACGCGGTGCTGATCGCCCGCACCGTCGCCGAGGACAACCTGGTGAAGACGGCGCTGTTCGGTTCGGACCCCAACTGGGGCCGGATCGCGATGGCCGCCGGTCGAGCCGGCGCCGACCTCGACCCGGAGCTGCTGAGCATCCAGGTCAACGGAATCTTGTTGCTGGACAAGGGAGTCAAGGCGATGGACCGGTCGGCCGCCGATCTGTCCGGTAGGCAGGTGGAGATCGTGATCGAGCTGAATCTCGGCGCGGGCGCGGCCACCGTGCTGACCACCGACCTCTCCCACGGCTACGTCGACGAGAACAGCGCGTACTCCTCATGACGGTGTCGGATCTGGCCGAGGAACGGGCCGAGGCGACCGGCAAGGCCGCCGTGCTGGTCGAGGCGTTGCCCTGGTTGCAGCGATTCCACGGCAGCGTGATCGTGGTCAAGTATGGCGGCAACGCCATGGTGGACGATGAACTCAAGCGCGCGTTCGCGCAGGACATGGTCTTCCTCCGGCTGGCCGGCCTGCACCCGGTGGTGGTGCACGGCGGCGGCCCGCAGATCACCGCGATGCTCGACCGGCTGGGCATTCCCGGCGAGTTCCGCGGCGGCCTTCGGGTGACCACCCCGGAGACGATGGACGTGGTCCGGATGGTGCTCACCGGTCAGGTCAGCCGCGAGTTGGTCGGTCTGATCAACGCGCACGGCCCGTACGCGGTGGGCATCTCCGGTGAGGACGCGAAGCTGTTCACCGCCGCCCGCCGCAAGGCCGTTGTGGACGGTGAGCCGGTGGACATCGGACTCGTCGGCGACGTCGTGTCGGTCAATCCGGACGCGGTGCTGGACATCGTGCGCGCCGGCCGGATTCCGGTCGTCTCGACGGTCGCGCCGGACGCCGAGGGCGTGGTGC
Organism: Pseudonocardiaceae bacterium; assembly: GCA_036268615.1. Lineage (GTDB taxonomy): Bacteria > Actinomycetota > Actinomycetes > Mycobacteriales > Pseudonocardiaceae > DATATV01. The sequence goes on along the minus strand of DATATV010000084.1, from coordinate 8,023 downwards.
ACAACGTGAACGCCGACACCGCGGCGGGCGCGCTCGCGATCGCGCTGGAAGCACGAAAACTTGTTGTGCTGACCGATGTCGAGGGTCTCTACGCCGACTGGCCGGACCGTTCCTCGCTGCTCAACGAGGTGCGGGTGGACCAGCTCGCCGAACTGCTGCCCGGACTGGCCAGCGGCATGGTGCCCAAAATGGAGGCGTGCCTGCGCGCGGTGCGCGGCGGAGTGCCCAGGGCGCACGTGATCGACGGCCGGCTCGCGCACTCGGTGCTGCTGGAGATCTTCACCACCCACGGGGTCGGCACGATGGTGCTGCCGGAGGAGGACCAGTCATGATCTCGTCCAATGTGGAGGGCCGGCGGCGCTGGCAGTCCGCGCTGATGAATACCTACGGGACGCCGGGCACCACGCTGGTTCGCGGCGAGGGCGCGTGGGTGTGGGACGCCGACGGCAAGCGCTACCTCGACCTGGTCGGCGGGATCGCGGTCAACGCGCTGGGCCACGCGCATCCCGCCGTGGTCGCCGCGGTCACCGAGCAGATCGCCACCCTGGGCCACACGTCCAACCTGTACATCAACCCGGTCACCGTCGAACTCGCCGAGGCACTGCTGGACGTCACGGGTTTCCCCGGCCAGGGCAAGGTGTGGTTCTGCAACTCCGGTGCCGAGGCGCTTGAGGCCACGTTCAAACTGACCCGGCTCACCGGCCGCCAGCAGGTGGTCGCCGCCGAGGGCGCGTTCCACGGCCGCACGATGGGCGCCCTCGCGCTGACCGGCCAGCCGGCCAAGCGCACCCCGTTCGAACCGCTCGTCCCCGGCGTCACGCACGTGCCCTTCGGCGACGTGGCCGCGCTGGCCGCGGCGGTCGGCCCGGACACCGCCGCGGTGTTCCTGGAGCCGGTGCTCGGGGAGGGCGGTGTCGTGCCCGCGCCGGACGGTTATCTGGCCGCCGCGCGGGAGATCACCACCAAGGCCGGCGCGCTGCTCGTCGTCGACGAGGTGCAGACGGGTCTCGGTCGGTTGGGCACCTGGTTCGGCTTCCAGCAGGCCGGCATCACCCCGGACGTGATCACCCTGGCCAAGGGCCTGGGCGGCGGCCTGCCGCTGGGCGCGGTGATCGGTGTCGGCGCGGCCGGTGACCTGCTGCAACCCGGCCACCACGGCACGACCTTCGGCGGCAACCCGGTGTGCGGCGCGGCCGGTCTCGCGGTGCTGCGCACCATCGCCGCCGACCGACTGGTCGAGAACGCCGCCACCATCGGCAAGGAGATCCAGCAGGGCGTGGAGAGTCTGCACCACCCGCTGGTCACCGGGGTGCGTGGCAGTGGACTGCTGCTGGGCATCATGTTGGCCCGGCCGGTGTCCGGCGCGGTCGCCGACGCTGCCCGGGACGCCGGTTACCTGGTCAATCCGATCCAGCCCGACGTGGTCCGGCTGGCTCCGCCGCTGGTGCTCGACACCGACCAGGCACACCAGTTCATCGCCGCGCTGCCGGCAGCGCTGGACGCCGCGAACCAGGAGGGCAACTGACATGACCGGCCCCCGGCACTTCCTGCGTGACGACGACCTCAGCCCGGCCGAGCAGGCCGAGGTGCTCGACCTGGCCGCCCGGATGAAGGCCGACCCGCTCGGTTTTCCCACGCTGGCCGGCAAGTCCGTCGCCACCATCTTCGAGAAGAACTCCACCCGCACCCGGTTGTCCTTCGACGTCGGCATCTTCCAGCTGGGTGGGCACACGGTCGTGGTGGACGGCCGGACCATGCAGCTGGGCCGCGAGGAGACCATCGAGGACACCTCGCGGGTGCTCTCCCGCTACGTCGACGCGGTGGTCTGGCGGACCTTCGCCCAGGCCAGGATCGTCGCCATGGCATCGACCTCGCGGGTGCCGGTGGTCAACGCGCTGACCGACGAGTTCCACCCCTGCCAGGTCCTGGCCGACCTGCAGACCATCGCCGAGCGTAAGGGCGCGTTGGCCGGGCTCACCCTGACCTACCTCGGCGACGGCGCCAACAACATGGCCCACTCGCTGATGCTCGCCGGCGTGACCGCCGGCCTGAACGTGCGGATCGGTGGCCCGGAAGGCTTCCAGCCGCACGGTCAGTTCGTGCTGGACGCCAAGCAGCGGGCGAGCGAGACCGGCGCGTCGGTCGAACTGTTCAGCGAGCCGCACGCCGCCGTGGCCGGCGCCGACGTGCTCGTCACCGACACCTGGACCTCGATGGGCCAGGAGAACGACGGCCGGGACCGGGTCAGCCCGTTCCGCCCGTTCCAGGTCAACACCGAACTGCTCGCCCGAGCCGCGCCCGGGGCGATCGTGCTGCACTGCCTGCCCGCGCACCGCGGCTCGGAGATCACCGACGAGGTGCTCGACGGCCCGGCCAGCGCGGTCTGGGACGAGGCGGAGAACCGGCTGCACGCGCAGAAGGCCCTGCTGGCCTGGCTGGTCGAACGATCGGACCAGCGACGATGAGCGCGCCGCCGGCGTCGACCCGGGCCGCCCGGCAGGCCAGGATCGTCGAGCTGGTCTCGTCGATGGCGGTGCGCAGCCAGACCGAACTGGCCCGGCTGCTCGCCGCCGAGGGCGTGGACGTCACCCAGGCCACGCTCTCCCGGGACCTGGACGAGCTGGGCGCGGTCAAGCTGCGCGGCGCGGACGGCGGTGCCCCGGTCTACGTCATCCCGGAGGACGGCAGCCCGGTGCGCGGCATTCAGGGCGGCACCTCCCGGCTGGCCCGGTTACTGGGCGAACTGCTCGTCTCGGCGGACGGTTCGGCCAACCTGATGGTGCTGCGCACCCCGCCGGGGGCGGCGCAGTTCCTGGCCAGCTCGATCGATCGGGCGGCCCTGCACGAAGTGGTCGGCACCATCGCCGGCGACGACACCGTGATGGTGATCGTCAGAGAACCACTCACCGGACTTGAGTTGGCCGAGCGGTTCACCGATATGGCCAGCAACCACCCGCACGTTGCGGACCTCATGAACGACAAGGAGAACAACGAATGACCGAGCGGATCGTGCTCGCCTACTCCGGCGGTTTGGACACGTCGGTGGCGATCGGCTGGATCGCCGAGGAGACCGGCGCCGAAGTGGTCGCGGTCGCCATCGACGTCGGGCAGGGCGGCGAGGACATGGAGATCGTGCGCAAGCGCGCGCTGGACTGCGGCGCCGTCGAGGCCGTCGTGGTGGACGCCCGCGACGAGTTCGCCGAGCAGTACTGCCTGCCCGCGCTACAGGCCAACGTGCTCTACATGGACCGCTACCCGCTGGTGTCGGCGCTGTCCCGGCCGGTGATCGTCAAGCACCTGGTCACCGCGGCCAAGATGCACGGTGCCAGCACCGTCTCGCACGGTTGCACCGGCAAGGGCAACGACCAGGTCCGGTTCGAGGTCGGCATCGGCACGCTCGCACCCGACCTGAAGGTCATCGCGCCGGTCCGGGACTACGCCTGGACCAGGGAGAAGGCCATCCTCTGGGCGGAGGAGCGCAACCTGCCCATCGACGTGAACAAGCGCTCGCCGTACTCGATCGACCAGAACGTCTGGGGCCGCGCGGTGGAGACCGGCTTCCTTGAGGACATCTGGAACGCGCCGATCGAGGACGTGTACTCCTACACCGCCAACCCGGCCGAGCCGCGGGACGCCGACGAGCTGGTGATCACCTTCGACAAGGGCGTGCCGGTGGCCATCGACGGCGAGACCGTCACCACCCTGCAGGCCATCGTCGAGCTGAACCGGCGGGCCGGCGCACAGGGCGTCGGTCGGCTGGACATGGTCGAGGACCGGCTGGTCGGCATCAAGAGCCGGGAGGTCTACGAGGCACCCGGCGCGATCGCGCTGATCACCGCGCACCAGGAGCTGGAGAACGTCACCATCGAGCGTGACCTGGCCCGGTTCAAGCGGACGGTCGAGCAGCGTTGGGGCGAGCTGGTCTACGACGGCCTGTGGTTCTCGCCGCTGAAGGACGCGCTGGACACCTTCCTGGCCAAGACCCAGGAGCACGTCACCGGCGACATCCGGTTGCAGCTGCACGGCGGTCGCGCCGTGGTCACCGGCCGGCGCAGCGAGCAGTCGCTCTACGACTTCAACCTGGCCACCTACGACGAGGGCGACACCTTCGACCAGTCCCAGGCCAAGGGCTTCATCCAGCTCTGGGGCCTGCCGAGCAAGATCGCCGCCAAGCGCGACCAGTTGGGTAAGTAAGCAACAATGTCTGTCCCCCAAGGACAAAGTGCTCAACCGGTCGCCCTGTGGGGCGGCCGGTTCAGCTCCGGACCCGCCGAGGCGATGGCCGCGCTGTCCGCGTCCACCCACTTCGACTGGCGGCTGGCCCCCTACGACATCGCCGGCTCCCGGGCACATGCCCGGGTGCTGCACGCCGCCGGGCTGCTCACCGCCGACGAGCTCGCCGGCATGCTCACCGCACTCGACCAGCTCGCCGCCGACGTCGAATCCGGCGCGTTCGTCGCGACACCGGCCGACGAGGACGTGCACACCGCACTGGAACGCGGTCTGCTCGACCGGGCCGGCATCGAGCTCGGCGGCAAACTGCGTGCCGGCCGGTCGCGCAACGACCAGGTGGCCACGCTGTTCAGGATGTGGCTGCGGGACGCGCTGCGCCGGGTCGCGCTGGGCACGCTGGACGTGGTCGACGCGCTGATCGGCCAGGCCGAGGCGCACCCGGACGCGGTGATGCCCGGCCGCACCCACCTCCAGCACGCGCAGCCGGTGCTGCTCGCCCACCACCTGCTCGCGCACGCCCAGGCGCTCTCCCGGGACGTGTCTCGGCTGGCCGACTGGGACAGGCGCACCGCGGTCTCGCCCTACGGGTCGGGCGCGCTCGCCGGGTCCTCGCTCGGGCTCGACCCGGCCGCGGTGGCCAAGGAGCTGGGCTTCGACGCGCCGGTGGAGAACTCGATGGACGGCACGTCGGCCCGGGACTTCGCCGCCGAGGCCGCGTTCTGCCTGGCCATGCTCGGCGTGAACCTGTCCCGGATCGCCGAGGAGGTCGTGCTCTGGACGACCGCCGAGTTCGGCTACGCCGTGCTCGACGACGCGTGGGCGACCGGCAGCTCGATCATGCCGCAGAAGAAGAACCCGGATGTCGCCGAACTCACCCGGGGCAAGTCGGGCCGGCTGATCGGCAACCTGACCGGCCTGCTGGCCACCCTGAAGGCGCAACCGCTGGCCTACAACCGGGACCTGCAGGAGGACAAGGAGCCGCTGTTCGACTCGGCCGAGCAGTTGGAGCTGCTACTGCCGGCGATCACCGGCCTGCTGGCGACCCTGCGGTTCAACACCGACCGGATGGCCGAGCTGGCCCCCGCCGGTTTCACCCTGGCCACCGACATCGCGGAGTGGCTGGTTCGGCAGGGCGTGCCGTTCCGGGTGGCGCACGAGGCGGCCGGCGAGTGCGTCCGGCTGGCCGAGGCGCGTGGCGTCGGCCTCGACGAGCTGACCGACGAGGAACTGGCCGGTGTGAACGAGGTGCTCACCCCGAAGGTGCGTAGCGTGCTCACCGTGCACGGATCGATCTCCTCCCGGGACGGCTACGGCGGCACCGCGCCGGTCCGGGTCGCCGAACAGCTCGTTCGCCTGGTCGAGCGCGTCCGCGAGCAACGGGCGTGGGCGAGTACCAACCCGGGCGCGGAATGAGCGGACGCCCCTTCACCAGGGCCGAGCTGGGCATCGACCCGCTCCAGGTGGCGCGCCTGCTGCTCGGCGCGCGCCTGGAGACGGACTCGCCGGCCGGCTCGGTCGGCGTGCGCATCGTCGAGGTCGAGGCGTACCGCGGCGCGGAGGACCCGGCGGCGCACAGCTACCGGGGCAGGACCGCGCGCAACGCGGTGATGTTCGGTCCGCCCGGCCACCTCTACGTGTACTTCGTCTACGGGATGCACTTCTGCGCGAACGTCGTCGGTCAGGCCGACGGGGTGGCCGGTGGGGTCCTGCTGCGAGCCGGCGAGGTGGTCTCGGGCATGGAGTTGGCCCGCACCCGCCGGCCGTCCGCGCGCTCCGAGCACGACCTGGGCAAGGGTCCGGCCCGGCTGACCTCGGCGCTCGGTCTCGACCTCGCCGACAACGGGATCGACCTGACCAGGCGCGACTCCCGGGTACGCCTGCTGACCGGGGAACCGGTGGCCGACAACGACATCCGCACCGGCCCCCGGGTGGGCGTCGGCGCCGCGATGGACCTGCCCTGGCGGTTCTGGGTGGCCGGTTCACCAGCGGTCAGTACCTACCGGCGGGGTGGCAAACAGCGGCCCAAGGCCCCGGGAACCGTGGCGCGGTGAATCCGTTTTGCCGCGTCGGGGACAATCGGGGGCGTGAGTGAGCACATCCTCGACGAGCTGACCTGGCGCGGGTTGATCGCGCAGTCCACCGATCCGGACGCACTGCGCAAGGAGCTGGACGCCGGTCCGCTCACCCTGTACGTGGGGTTCGACCCGACCGCACCCAGCCTGCACCTGGGCAACCTGGTGCAGATCCTCACCGTGGCGCGTTTCCAGCGGGCAGGCCACCGGCCGCTGGGCCTGGTCGGCGGCGCCACCGGCCTGATCGGGGACCCGAAACCCAGCGCCGAGCGCACGCTCAACTCGCCGGAGGTCGTGGCCGGCTGGGTGGATCGCATCCGGGCCCAGATCGAGCCGTTCCTGGACTTCTCCGGCGAGCACGCGGCCACCATGGTGAACAACCTGGACTGGACCTCCGAGCTGTCCGCGATCGACTTCCTGCGTGACATCGGCAAGCACTTCCGAGTGAACCGGCTGCTGGCCAAGGAGGCGATCAGCACCCGGTTGAACTCCGAGGCCGGCATCAGCTACACCGAGTTCAGCTACCAACTGTTGCAGGCCAACGACTTCCTTGAGCTCTACCGCCGGCACGGCTGCACGTTGCAGACCGGTGGCAGCGACCAGTGGGGCAACATCACCTCCGGGGTGGACCTGATCCACCGCAGCGAGGGCAAGTCGGTGCACGCGCTGGCCACCCCGCTGATGACCAAGGCGGACGGCACCAAGTTCGGCAAGACGGAGACCGGCACGATCTGGCTGGACCCGGAGTTGACCAGCCCGTACGCGTTCTTCCAGTTCTGGATGAACGCCGACGACCGGGACGTGGACAACTACCTGCGGGTGTTCACCTACCTGTCCCGGGACGAGATCGAGGACCTGGCCAAGCAGACCACCGAGCGACCGCAGGCCAGGGCCGCGCAGCGCACGCTCGCCGAGCACGTCACCACGCTGGTGCACGGGCAGGCCGAGACGGACAAGGTGGTGCAGGCCAGCCAGGCCCTGTTCGGCCGGGGAGAGCTGCGCGAGTTGGACGCCGGCACGTTGGACGCGGCGATGGCCGAGGCCCCGACCGGGTCGCTGCGGCTCGGCGACGGCGCCACCATCGTCGACCTGCTGGTGTCCTGCGGTCTTGCGGAGAGCAGGGGCGCCGCACGCCGCACGGTGAAGGAAGGTGGCGCGTACGTGAACAACACGAAGGTCGCGGATGAGGAATGGCAGCCGACCAGCGAAGACCTGCTGGCCGGAGGCTGGTTGGTACTGCGGCGTGGCAAGCGTCACACTGCGGGCGTGCGGCTGGTGCACTAGCTTGGTTTTAAGCCCGGTACGGGGTCGCTGACCTGCGGTTACCCACCGTACCTGGCTTGTTGGGGCGCGATTTGACTTCCTGTTCTCGGCCGCGTAACTTTATCCATGTCAGCGCGGAACGGCGCCGGAAAGCCGAAAGGCTCCCGGGACCGGGCGCGGCACGGGTCACGAACCAAGCTCTCACCGAACAGTGATAGAGTGGGTGACCTGAGGGTTCGTAAGCAGGCTTCACTGGTCCTTCTCGGGCCGATTTGGAGCCGGAAACCGAATCAGCTAAGCTTCAGCAGTACCAAAGGCAGTAACACAGGATGACGCCTTACCGGATGGGCCAGGAATGGTCATAGGGTCGGAGCGTGTGTTCTTTGAGAACTCAACAGTGTGTCGACAATGCTAGTAGAATTGTCTAGAAGAACCCGTAATGGGTTCCTTTGAGT
>DATATV010000083.1:0-2123 GCA_036268615.1 Pseudonocardiaceae bacterium | reverse complement strand
CGAGGACTCCGACGACGAAGAGGACTCGGGTCCGGCGCTGCCGCCGATCGAGCCGGTGGGGCTCAGGGTGCTGGTGGCGGAGTACGAACAGGCCGAGGGCGGTGATCGGCTGCCGTGGAACTGGGCGGCGCTGCCGGACGGGCACCGGGAGACGCTCGTCGCACTGGTCGACGACTTCGTCGGCTCGTACAACCGGCTGTGGGCGATGACCGACGAGCAGACCGTGCCGCCCTGCTGGTACCGCCATCCGGCACTCGCCTACGACCTGGCGGCTCTGGCCTGGGCCTACTACGAGGCGTACCGACACCGCGAGGCGACACCGGGCCGCGCACTGAACTTCCAGGCCCAGCTGGCCGCCTTCGGTGAACGGCTCGAGCGCTGGTTGGGCAGCCAACCCGCGCAGTGCCGGGGCGGGAACCACCCGCGCGACTGGCGCCACGTCAGGGAAACCGTGCGGGACCACGCTCCGGGGTCCGTGGACCACGCCGACGCGGTCGCCCTGCTCGGCGCGGAGAACTTCGGGTTCGGCCGGCCCGGGCGCTGATCCCTCAGCCGCGGCGGGCGGACTTCTGCACACCGAGGTGGTTGAGCAGGTTGGTCGAGAACCGCTCACCCATGCGCTGCATCGTGCCCTCCATGATGCGGACCACCGCCGGCGCCGCGAGTTTGGACAGCGGGAGCTCGACGTGCAGCGTGAGCCTGATCGACAGCTGGGTACCGTCCTTGACGTCGGACAGCTCGTAGGTCCCCTCCGCGCCGGTGCGCTCGTTGGCGCCCTTCGGCGGTTCGTGGGTGTAGTCGATCCGGCGGCCTTCGTCGAACTTCATCCGCTCGGTGAACGCGGTGCTGATGCCGACACCCAGGACGGAGATGCGGACCAGGTGCCAGGTCCAGAGGTCACCGTCGGCGTCGATCCGCCGCAGCAGGGGGGTCAGCTTCGGCAGCAGGACCGGATCGGTCAGAACCGCCCAGATCTCGGAGCGCTCGGCCGGGACGACAGCCTCGGACTTGTTCGTTGCGGTGAAGCGGCTCATTCTCCTGGGTTCCCGCAAGCCACCCGTTTCATGACTGATGTGACGAGATCCCCAGGAACCCGGCCTGGGGCCGGTGCGACGCCGCACACGAACCGGTTTCGGTCAGGTGCGCACGGGTAGCCGTAGACCTGGGGAATCGGCGGACGAGGGAGCGAACCACGGCGTGCGGGTACTGGTAGCGGGATCGACCGGGTTCGTCGGCGCGCGGCTGTGTCCCGTGCTGGCGGATGCCGGTCATCAGGTGCGGGCGATGACCCGGCGGCCGGAGCGGTACCTCGGCGTCGGCGTGCCGGTGTACGGCGATGTGGGTGAAGCCGAGTCGCTGCGCGCCGCGCTGGACGGCTGCGACGCGGCCTACTACCTGGTGCATTCCCTGGACAGCGCCGACTTCACCGACCGGGATGCCGCCGCGGCCCGTGCCTTCGCCGTCGCCGCCGCCGATGCCGGGCTGCGCCGGATCGTCTACCTCGGTGGGCTGGGCGACGACGGCGACGACCTTTCCGAGCACCTGCGCAGCCGACGCGCGGTGGAGGAGCTGCTGGGGTCCACCGGCGTGCCGGTCACCACGCTGCGCGCCGGGATCATCGTGGGCCACGGCGGCATCTCGTGGGAGATCACCCGCCAGCTGGTGGAGCGGCTGCCGGCCATGATCGCGCCGCGCTGGGTGCGGACCCGGACGCAGCCGATCGCGGTCGCCGACGTGGTGCGCTACCTCGTCGGAGTGCTCGAGCTGCCGGCCGCGGCCGCCGCGCGCGCCTTCGACATCGGCGGCCCGGAGGTGTTGGAGTATGGCGAGATGCTCCGCAGGGTGTCCGCCATCCAGGGCCGCTCGACGCTGGTCCTGCCGATCCCGCTGCTGTCGCTGGCGCTGTCCTGGCCGCTGTCGGTGTGCTGGCAGACCTGGCGCTGGGTGTCGCTCGGGTTGTGGTTGGTCACCGACGTGGACCCGAAGGCCGGCCGCGCGCTGCTCGGGTCGATGAACAACGAGGTCGTGGTGCGCGAGGACAGCATCCGGGAGCTGGTGCCGTTCGAGCCGATGGACTACGACCACGCGGTGCTGGAAGCCCTGGGTGAGCGCGTGCGGGCGGA
>DATATV010000082.1:0-2017 GCA_036268615.1 Pseudonocardiaceae bacterium | reverse complement strand
GGGGTTGTCGGCGCCGGTGGCCACTGCCGCCCGTCGGACCGCAGCCCGCAACCGGGCCAGCAGTTCGTCCATACCGAAGGGCTTCGTCATGTAGTCGTCGGCGCCCGCGTCGAGTGCGCCGACCTTGTCGGACGAATCGGTGCGTGCGGACAGCACAATCACCGGCGCCGTCAGCCAGCCGCGTAGGCCGGCGAGCACCTCGATACCGGAGATGTCGGGCATGCCCAGGTCCAAGATCACCACCTGGGGCGGGTGCTCGGCGGCCAAGGCCAGCGCGCGCGACCCGGTCGGTGCGGTGATCACCTCGTAGCCGCGCACCGACAGGTTGATCCGCAGTGCACGCAGCAGCTGGGGGTCGTCATCGACCACCAGCACCCTAGTCATCTGCGCCAACCCTCTTCATCGCCGCGTCGCTCCCGTGCCGCTCCTGCAGCGGCGCGGCCAGATCGACCAGGATGGTCAGCCCGCCACCGGGGGTATCGCTCGCGGTAATAGTGCCGCTCATTGCTTCAACGAACCCTTTGGCCACCGACAGACCCAGGCCCAGGCCGGTGGTCGTGTCGAAATCGCCGAGCCGCTGGAACGGTTGGAACATCTCGTCCGCGGCACCTTTGGACACTCCCGGTCCCTCGTCGATGATGTTGATCAACACCCGCGGTCCGACCTGTCCCGCATTGATCCGCACCATGCTTCCCGGCGCGTAACGGAGCGCGTTGTCGATCACGTTGGACAGCACGCGTTCCAGCAGGCCCGCGTCACCCATCGCGACCGTGCCGCCGACCTCCACCTTGACCCGATCGATGCTGGCCCGCCCGTAGATCGTGCTGCGCCCGCCGATACCGACGAGCGCGCGCTGCACGACCTCTTCCAGGTAAACCTCGGTCAGCTCGGGCCGCACGACGCCGGCAGCCAACCGAGAGGAGTCCAGCAGGTTGGCCACCAGCAGGCTCAGCTGATCCACCGACTCTTCAACGGTGGCAAGCAACTCGCTGGTGTCCTCTGGTGAGAACCAGACATCCTCGGCGCGCAGGCTGGACGCCGCGGCCTTGGCCGCAGTCAGGGGCGTCCGCAGGTCGTGGCCGAGGGCGGACAGCAGCAGGCGGCGCAGTTCGTCGGCCTCGGCGAGCGATTGGACTTTGCCGGCCTCTTCGGCGAGTTCGCCCTGCTTGACCAGACCGGCGGCCTGAGTCGCGACGACCGACAGCACCCTGCGGTCGCGGCCGGTCAGACGGCGCCCGGACATCAGCATCCAGAATTCTTCGTCGCCGACCTTCACCGCGGTGTCAGCGGCATCCACGGTCAGGCATGCCTCTGAGCCCACACCCGCGACCGGAATCATCCGACCGTCCACCTCACGCACCAGGCACACCGCGCGCTGCGAGTAGGCCTCGCGCACTCGCTCCAGGAGCGTGTTGAGATCGGCGCCGCGCAGCACCGACGCGGCGAACAGCGAAAGCAGCTCAGCCTCCTGGCCCGCTCGCCTTGCTTCCCGCGCCCGGCTGGCGGCTGCGTCGACCAGCACCGCGATCGCCATCGCGACCCCGAGCAGAAGCACGATGGTCAACAGGTTGCTCGCGTTGGCGACGGTGAACGAGTAGCGCGGTTCGGTATGGAAATAGTCCAATAGCACCCCGGACAGCAGCCCGGACAGCACAGCCGGCGCCACACCGCCGAACAACGCGACGCCGATCACCCCGGCGAAGAAGAGGGCGGATTTTGCACCGAGGTCGAGCGCTGGATCAACGCGGATGGTGACCGCCAAGATTGCCCACGGCATGGTGACGGCGGCCAGCCAGGACATCACTTGGCGGGTGCGCGGTGAGATCGCCGAGAGCTCCAAGCCACGGTTGGCCTGCTCATGGCTGACCATGTGGACGTCGATCTTGCCCGAGTTCTTGATGGTGGCCGCGCCGATTCCCTCGCTGAAGATGCTCGCCCACCGCGAGCGCCGCGAGCTGCCGAGCACCAACTGAGTGGCGTTGGTTTCGCGGGCGAAGTCCAGCAGAGCGCACGACAC
>DATATV010000081.1:0-9791 GCA_036268615.1 Pseudonocardiaceae bacterium | reverse complement strand
AACTGGCGGGCGGCCGACCGGCAGAGTTGATCGCGGAGATCCTGCAGGGCACTTTCTGCGATGCGGATTCCAGACCGGCCGCGGACACCGTCCGAAGCGCCGGTCCGCCCCCGGCTCTGGTAGCGACCGGTAGCCATGACCCGACCTGTCCGCCCGCAATGGCCGAGGAACTCGCCGGTTACCTGGCGTGCACCGCCGTGGTCATGGACCGCCTCGGGCACCTACCGATGCTCGAAGCGCCGAAGGAGACCGCGGCCCTGCTCGGCGCCTTTCTCGACTCGGTCGACGCGCACAGAAGGGAAGGCATATGACGAACTCCGGCGTGGGGTACCTGATACTCACCTCGACGCCTCCGGAGCAGATCGCTGAGATCTCCCGGAAGGTCGAACAGCTCGGCCTCGATGAGCTGTGGGTGGCCGAGGACTACTTCTGCTACGGCGGCTTCACCGCGGCGGAGAAGGCACTCGCGGCCACCTCACGGATCCGCGTGGGCCTGGGCGTGGTGTCCTCCGTCGCCCGTCACCCAGCGGTCACCGCCATGGAGACGGCCAACATCGCGCGCAGCTACCCGGGCCGCTTCCGTCTCGGCATCGGCCACGGCCTGCCGTTCTGGACCGACCAAATGGGTCTGACCCCGAAGTCCCCCCTCACCTGTCTACGCGAATGCGTGACCGCGGTGGGCGAGTTGTTGCGCGGCGAGCCGGTCGATCGGGAAGGTACGTACTTCAGCTTCCGTTCGATCCAGTTGGCGCACTCGACCGCCGAACCGGTCGACCTGCTCACCGGTGTTGTCGGGCCGCGCTCCCTGGAACTGTCCGGGGAGATCGCGGACGGCACGATCATGAGTGTGCTCGCCGGCCCCGAGTACCTGACGAGCGCGCGCGGCAGTATCGAAACCGGAATGGCCAAGGCCGGGCGGAGCACCCACCAGGTGCCCACGTTCGCCATCTGTGGGGTTTCCGAGGATCGGGACGCCGCTCGGGCCTCGGTTCGTCCGACGCTGGCGATGTACATCGACGCGTTGACCACCCGCAGTCCGCTGATCACCTGCACCGGGTTCGCCGACGAGGTGCAGCAGTTGCTGACCGAAGGGGGAGCCGAGTTGCTGGCGCAGGCCATGCCGGACGAGTGGATCGACGAGTTCGCGGTAGCCGGCGACCCCTCGGACGTGGTCAGCGGCATCGAGCGCCTGCGCAAGGCGGGGGCCAGTGAAGTCGTGCTGACCTTCAACCCGGCCACCGCCGAGCAGGAACTCGAGCTGGTCTCGACGTCGGTGTTGCCGCAGTTGGCCGCGCGATGACCTACTCCATCCTCGCCCGCGATCCGGAGACCGGACAGCTCGGTTACGGCGCCCAATCACACTTCTTCGGCGTCGGCCGACTCGTCGGCTGGACCGAACCTGGAGTGGGTGTCGTCGCCACACAGGCGCTGGTCAACCTCGACTTCGGGCCGCACGGCCTGGCCGCGATGGCCCGAGGGGAGCAACCGGACGACATCCAAGCCGCTCTCGTCGACGGTGACAGGTTCAGCCGTTACCGGCAGTTCGCCATGGTCGACGCCGCTGGTCGCACCTGCTCGCACACCGGGTCCGCCTGCGTGCCGATGGCCGGCCACGCCACCGGCGACGCCGTGGTCGCGCAGGGCAACATGCTCGCCGACCATGCCGTGTACAAGGAGATGATCGCGGCCTACGCGGACACCGCTGGCCCGTTGGCGCAACGGATCCTGGCAGCCATGCAGGCGGCCGAGAAAGCCGGCGGCGACGCCCGGGGCAGTCAATCAGCAGTGCTGAAAGTGGTCTCCGGTAAACGATCCGAAACGCCCTGGGCGCAGACCCTTGTCGACATCCGAGTGGACGATCACGCTGATCCCATCGCCGAGTTGGCGCGGCAACTGCCCCTGCACGACGCGTTCGTCGCCGTCGGTGGGGTGGTCTTCGCGCCGCGGCTGATGATGGGCGAATACCGGGACGTACCGATCGAGGAGCTGGAAGAAACCCTCGCCGGACTGGAAGCGGCCGACGACGCCCTCGGGGACAACCTCGAAGCCGCCTTCTGGCGGGCCGCGTTGCTCGCCCGGGCCGGTCGGCGCGGCGACGCGATCGCTGCGTTCCGGGCCTTGTTCCTCCGGGGGCCCCACCTGCGCGACTACCTGGCAAACGTTGGCGCCGCGGGGATCGTGCCCAACGCCAACGACTACCTCTGAGACCGCAGCGTTACCGGCTCCGCACTGAATCCGTCGCCTTGTACGAGACGTCAATGCCACCTGACGAACTTCAGCTCAGCTGTCATTCCGGCCAATGGCCGCCGCAAACAGACTGAATTGACAAAGCGACACAAGGATGGATCGTGATGGTCAAATCTCTGCGGACCCGCGTCGGATTCGGCGTACTCGCCACCGCGCTACTCGCCTCGACCGCCGGCTGTGGCACCCGGGCGTCCGACAGGTCCATCGTCGATGCGCTACGTGCACCCATCACGGTGGCCGCCACTACCGGTTCGGCACCGGTCGATTCCGGCGACACCACCACAGCGGCGGCGCCCGGCGCGCCGGTCGCGGCCGGCGGCACGGTCAGCGCGCCGGCCGCCGGGGCAGCTGCGGCAGCTGCCGGCGCCGCAGCTGCGCCCACCAAGAAAAGCCCGGCTGCGCAGGGTTCCGCGCCTCGCGTCAGTGCTGCGAGTGCCGGCACGCACGCCGCATCCGCCAAGCCCGGCAGCAGCGGCGACGAGCCGAAAGCACCGGCGAGTCCCACCGTCGCCGACAAGTCCCCAGTCACCGTCGGCACCCTCGGCCCGTTCTCCGGCGTGCTCGGTGCGGTGACAGCCGGCAGCCCGCGGACGATCTCCGCGTGGGCCGCGTACGCGAACTCGCACGGCGGGCTCAACGGCCACCCGATCAAGGTGGTTGTCGCCGACGACCAGGCGGACCCCGGCACCTCGCTCACGCTGGCCCGGCGGCTGGTGGAGAACGACCACGCGATCGCGTTCGTCGGTGACATCCAGTTCTTCGGCTTCCAGCAGGTCGAGCAGTATCTGCGCAGCAAGAACGTCCCGATGATCGGTGGGGACGGCGTGGACGCCGGCTGGCAGAAATCTCCGATCACATTCCCGGTGGCTCCGCCGGTCGCCACGCAGATCATCAAGGGTCTGAAGATGTACGTCGACAGCGGGGCCCGGAAGATCGCGATGCTTTATTGCCTCGAAGTCGGCTCACTGTGTCAGTACCTCAACGACCAGGCCAAGAAGTCCGAGGTCGGTCAGTACATCGAGCAGAGCTACCAGGTCTCGTTGGTTGCGCCGAGCTACACCAGCCAATGCTTGCGCATGAAACAGGCCAACCTCGAAGTGGTGTACATGCTGCTCGACACGGCCAGCGCGTCGCGGGTCACCAAGGACTGCGCCACCCAGGGCTACAAGCCAAAATTCATGTTGCTGGGTCTGGACGCAACGCGGGAGATGCCGACCATTCCCTCGTTGAGTGACGCGCTGATTCCCGGTGCGACCGCCTCACCCGGTGCGGCCAACTTGGCGGCGGTGACGGAGTACCGCCAGGTCATGCAGACCTTCGCCCCCTCGGTCGGGGACAGTGGATTCGGGTTGCTCGGGTGGGCCGCGGCGAAGCTGCTCGGACTGGCGGGCAAGAACCTCTCAGACAGCCCGACGTCGGCCGACCTGTTCACCGGGCTGTACACCGTCAAGGACGAGTCCTTCGGTGGGTTCACCGTTCCGTTGACCTTCACCGAGCAGCAGCGGGCCGCGAAACCGTGCGTGTTCATCTGGGGCGTCGCGGCCGACAAGTTCGCCGCCCCACAGGGCAACAAGCCCCTCTGCTAGCTCCCGCGCTCGCGGCCCCGCAACTCCGGACATCGACACGCAGGAGTGAACGGTGAGGACTGACATTCTCGGTTGGCTTCGTCTGCAGTGGGACCGGGCGGCTGCTTGGGGCTGCGTGCTGGCCGGCGCCATCACCTTGTTCGTGGGTTGGGTGGGGGTAAGTGATACCGCCTTCACGGCGAAGCAGCTGCCGTATCTGGCCAGCAACGGCCTGGGCGGACTGTTCCTGTTGGGCACCGGCGCGATGCTGTGGCTGTCCGCGGATCTACGCGACGAGTGGCGCAAGCTGGACCGGATCGAGTCGGCCATCCGCGAGCAGGGCACGGCCGCGTTGGAGCCGGCGAAGGAGCGGGCGCGGGAGAACGTGCTGACCGCAGCGGTGGAGGTGTCACCGATGAGGCAGCCCGACGCCCGGCGCGCGAGCACAGTGGCCGGACGGACGTCGTGACCGCTGCGCGCGCACGAACGGGGCACATGCCGTGGTCCCGCGGCGACGTGCTGTTCGCAGCATTGCTGATCGCGATCGGTTGCTTGGTGTGGAGCATCGGGTGGTACCGAGTGTCCGGGCGGACCACGATGACTGAGCAGGTCGCTCCGTTCGACCTTGCGGTGGTCGGCGTCGGGCTGGTGGGGGCTGCTCAGGCCCGGTGGTTCATCGGCGGCCGGCGTGCGGTCGCGGCGCGGCGGCGGGTGCTGCTCGGGTCCGACGCCGTGCGCACCTTGGCAGTCCCCGGTCCGGCGGCGCAACGCGACGAAGTGTTCTCCGGGTCCCAGCGCTTCTTCCACCGACCCGAGTGCCCGATGGTGTTCGAACGGGCGTGGCCGCCCGCGCCGCGGTCGGCCCACGAGCGAGCAGGCCGAGTTCCCTGCGGGGTGTGTGCACCGTGACGATGTTGTCGGAGCGGATCCGCCGGCTCGGTTACACCGGCCGGTGGGTGGCCGCCGCGATCCTTGTGCTGATCGTCGGTGCGCCCATCGCCGCTGCACGAGACATGTGGCCGTTCGTGCTCACCGGGATCTCCGACGGTGCGGTCTACTCCTTCGCCGCGCTGGGCCTGGTGCTGACGTTCAAGACCTCCGGCATCTTCAACTTCGCGGTCGGGGCCCAGGCCGCCGCCTCGGCCTACGTCTTCTACTCCTTCCGCATCGATGCCGGTCTGCCCTGGCCGGTGGCCTTCCTGCTCGCCCTGATCCTGGTCGGTCTGCTCGGCTCGCTGCTGCTGGAACGCATCGCGTTCTGGCTCGAGGAGGCGCCCGCGGTGATGCGGGTCGTCGCGACCATCGGCCTAATCGTGTTGCTCCAGTCGGTGCTGACCGGGGCGTACGGCACGGTCACCCTGCAGTTCCCGGCGTATCTGTCGCAGCACCAGGTGACCATCGCGGGAACCCAGGTGCTGATGAGTCAGATCATCGTGGTCGCCCTCGCGTTGATCGCCACAATCGGGCTGTCGATCTTCTTTCGGATCAACCGGATCGGCCTGGCCATGCAGGCCCTGGTCGACGACCCGGAACTGTTGGCCTCACAGGGGACCGGTCCGATCACCGTGCGCCGTTACGCCTGGGCGATCGGGTCTTGCTTCGTGTCGATCTCCGGCATGCTGATCGCGCCGGTGCTCGGCATCGACGTCAACGTGATGCTGCTGCTCTACATCACCGCGTTCGGCGCGGCCGCCCTCGGCGCCTTCGACAATCTCGCGGTCACATTCATCGCCGCGATCGGGATCGGCATCGCCACCAACGTACTGGGCAACGAACTCGCCGGATCCAGCAACGTGTGGGTGACCGGCCTGTACACACAGGTCCCGTTCATCGCCCTGGTGGCAGCGCTGCTGCTGGTACCGCGGGCACGGCTGATCGAGCGCGGCGGGCGGCGGGTGCGCAAACTCCTGCCGGTCCGCGCCCTTCCGATGCCAGTCAGCCTCGTCACCGGCGCGGCCACACTGGCTCTGCTCTCGGTGTTGCCTGGCATTGTGGCCGCCTCCGACCTCAACTCCTACACAGTTGGCCTCGGGTTCGCGATCGTGCTGCTCTCACTGGGTTTGCTGCTGTGGTCGTCCGGACAGATTTCGCTTTGCCAGATGGCTTTCGCAGCGATCGGCGCGTCCACGTTCGCGCACCTGCAACAGCACGGGGCGCCGTGGTTGGCCTGCCTGCTGCTGGCCGGGCTGGCCGCGGTGCCGGCGGGCGCGGTGGTGGCCATCCCATCGTTCCGGTTGTCCGGCGTCTATCTAGCGGTCGCCACCTTCGGCTTCGGCCTGCTGGCGCAGAATCTGCTCTACACCTCGACGGTGATGTTCGGGTTGGGCAACTCCCAGCAGATCGAACGCCCACACCTGTTCGGTCTGAACACCGACGGGGACAAGGGTTACTACTACCTGGTGGTGGCCGTCGCGGCGATGCTGGCCGTGCTTGTCCTCGCCGTCCGACGCAGCCGGCTCGGTCGAATCCTGCGGGCGTTGGCCGACTCCCCGGCCGCGCTGGACGCACACGCAGTACGGACCAAGATCACCCGGCTGTCGGTGTTCTGCCTGTCGGCGTTCATCGCGGCAGTAGGTGGTGCGGTGATCGGTGGTGCCACCCACGGTGCGGGCGGCGACCCGAGCGGTCCGTTCAGCTACTTCAACTCCCTGGCGCTGATCGCCGTCCTGGCTTTCTGCGGCCGGCGGCCCCTGCTCGCCCCGTTGGTGGCGGCCTTCGTGTTCGCGGTCGCCAAGATCTACCCGCCGATGAACTACGAGTTCTTCGTCCACTACCGCGGTGCCATGTTCGGCGGTCTGGCCTTGGCCGTGGCGATCCTGCCCGGCGTCCGGTTGCCGCAGCTGCGGGAGCGTGGCGTCGAACGCGGACACACCTCACCGGTGACCGGCCGCGCCCACGAGCTGCGGCCGGTGTTGAGCGGAGCCACCCGATGATGCCCGCGCTGGAGATCGAGCATGTGACGGTTCGCTTCGGCGGCCTGACGGCGGTGTCGGACCTGTCGGTACAGGCAGCGGCCGGCAGCATCACCGCGCTGATCGGCCCGAACGGTGCAGGCAAGACCACGACCTTCAACGCGTGCACCGGCGTCGTGCGGGTCGATGGCGGACGCGTGGTGCTCGGCGGTCGCCGACTGGAACGGCTGTCCACCCCTGCCCGGGCAGCGGCCGGTCTGGGGCGCACGTTCCAGCGCATGGAGCTGTTCGACTCAATGTCGGTGGCAGAGAACGTCGCGATGGGCCCGGAGGGCGTGCTCTCGTCGCGCCGGCCCTGGGGGCAGTTCTGGGCCCCGGCAGGAGAGCGCCGCGAGATCGAGGAGCGGGCCCGGGCCGCGCTGTCCCACTGTGGGCTGGAGATGGTGGCGTCGCGCCGCGTGCGGGATCTGTCCACCGGGCAGCGCCGACTCGTCGAACTGGCCCGGGCGATGGCCAGCCCGTTCCGTTTCCTGCTGCTGGATGAACCGTCCTCCGGTCTGGACGTACACGAGACCCAGGCGTTCGGCGCCGTGTTGTCCCGGCACGTCGCGGACACCGGCGTCGGGGTGCTGCTGGTGGAGCACGACATGGCGCTGGTCTCCAAGGTGTGCAGCCAGATCTACGTCCTGGACTTCGGCCGGATGATCTGGTCCGGTCCGACCGCCGAGGCGATGGCCTCAGAGGTGGTGCGGGCGGCGTACCTCGGCGGCGACGTGGACGCCGGCACCCAACTGGAGGCGGCCGATGCTTGAGCTGCGGAACGTCTCGGCCGGGTACGACGCCGGTCTGGTGCTGCGCGGGCTGAGTCTGTCCGTGCCACCGGCATCGGTGGTGGCGCTGCTCGGGGCGAACGGCGCCGGCAAGACGACGCTGTTGCGCGTAGCGTCGGGTCAGTTGCCTACGGTGTCCGGCAGCGTGCTGCTCAACGGGGCGGACGTGACCGGGAACCGGCCGGAAAGGCTTGCCCGGCAGGGTATCTGCCACGTTCCCGAGGGGCGGGGCATCTTCCCGTCGCTGTCCGTCGCAGACAACATTCGGCTGCAGGCGCCGGCTGGGGAGAGCCGCAAGAAGGCGCTGGAGCGCGCTACAGCGGCCTTCCCCCGCCTCGGGGAGCGCCTGGACCAGCGCGCCGGGACGATGTCCGGCGGCGAACAACAGATGCTCGCGCTGGCCCGGGCCTACGTCTGCAGCCCGAAGGTCGTCCTGCTCGATGAGGTCTCCATGGGCCTGGCGCCCAAGGTCGTCGACGAGATCTTCGAGTATCTACATCAGCTTGCCCGGACCGGTATCTCGTTGCTGGTCGTCGAGCAGTACGTCTCGCGCGCCCTCGAGCTCGCCGACTACGTGTACATCCTCGATCGCGGGCGGTTGAGCTTCGTCGGCGAGCCGTCGGAGATCAGCGAAGAGACCGTCGCGCACTCGTACCTGGGAGGCCTCGCATCATGAACTCGCGCCGCTACCTCGCGTTGAGCGCAGCTACCGCGTTCGTCGGAGTGGGCGTCCTGGGTATTGCCGGGACTGCCCGCGCCCAGGCTCCGCAGACGGGTACACGCATCTACGACCTCGGCGCGGAGGCGGTGGCGGTTCAGTCCACAGCCACGGACCCGGGCGCGCCGTTCGGTATTCCGCTGTCGGTCGGCTCCTACGGTGCGAGTTCGGTACTCAACAGCAACGGGGAGAGCACGGCCGATTCCGGCGCGCCCTATTCCCCGCTCGTGTTCTCCCTGCCCAACACCGGCAACGGGGTGTTCCAGGGCTCCTTCGGGTTCGGACTGCCCGTCGTGCCGACATTTCCTGGCTATGTCAGCGCCAAGGACCCGGTTCTGCCGACCGCCCAGCAGAACGCCGGCGGCTACCAGCTGGACGCGACCGCCGCACCGCAGCACGCGCACGGTGACGTCAGCATGGGCGGGCAGGCGGCAACCTCGGCGGAGAACAACGCCTTCGCGTTCGCCAACAGTGTGGTCACCGACGACAGCGTGCTGAGCGAGGGCGGTGCGGGGGTGCACGCGCTGACCCTGGGCGGGATTCTCGACCTGGCCAACGTTTCCTCGCACGCGAGCCTGACCAAGACCGATGGCGGTCCCGCCGTGCCGACCACCCGGACAGACCTCGGCACCGTGACCTTCGCCGGTTTGCACTCCGGTCTCAGCAGGGACGGGTTCTCGGTGCTCGGGTCCGGTCCGGTGCCGCTGTCCGTCGACAGTCTCCGGGCGCTCAACGATGCGCTGAAACCGGCCGGGATTCGGTTCACCTATTTGCCGGAGGCCTACACGTACACCGACGGCTCGACGAGCAGCGGAGCCGTTGCCGACGGGAAGAAGGAGATTGCCGGGATCACTTCGGGTGCGCTGCAGATCTTCCTCACCAACACCTCCGACCGGGGCACCACGACTGACACCGTCACCATCGGGCGTGTCGCCGTCGGCGCGATCAGTTCCACCGTCGGCGGCAGCGCCGCCGACAGCGCTGACGGAGCGTCAGCCGGCTCCGCCTCGACTCCGGGTGTGGCCACCGTGAGTCCCCGCACGGATAGCTCGCCCGGCGCGGTTGCCCCGGCCGGCGTCGACCCGGTCGGTGGCACACCGCCCACCGACCACTTTGTGGCGGGCGGACGGATTCCGACTGGCACGTTCCTGCCGGTTGCGGTGACAGGTCAGCTGGACGGCCAGGGCGCGACGTCGTTCCGCAGCTCCTACCTGCTCGTCGTCCTCGCGGGCGCCGGCGTCCTGATCGGCGGCCGACTGGTCAGGGTTGCTGTGCTCCGGCGGTCGGGATGACCAGCGAGCTGACCTGGTTTCGGATCAACACCACCGCGGCGGACGGCGTGTTGGCTCGCGTCGTGGTTCTCCTCGGCACCAAGGGCGTCCGCGTGCACGACCTCAGCTGGGTCGTTGGGTCCACGGGCGGAGCGCGGATCACCACTTTGGTCGAGCACGGGCCAGGTCGGAGGTATCGCTTGGTGGGCGCACTGTCTCGCGTCGTAGATGTCCTCGACATCGCCGTC
>DATATV010000080.1:0-2900 GCA_036268615.1 Pseudonocardiaceae bacterium | reverse complement strand
AGGACAACAATCCCGACCACCAACCGCTGGCGGTGCCCATGTCCCGGCCGCCGACGCAGAGGTAGCGCGCAGCGGTGATCGCGGCGTCGTTGATGTTCTCCGGATCGGCCTTGCCGTTGCCCGCGCTGGCATCCGCGGCCGAGGCGTACTCGACCCAGGTGGAGGGGAGGAACTGCATCGGTCCGACCGCGTGGTCGTACACCGGGTCGCCGTCCAGCGCGCCGTGGTCGGTGTCCGGGATGGCCCGGTTGCCGCCGGTACCGTCCAGCGGGATGCCGATGACCGGCTTGGACTCCTCGCCGTTGGGCAGCAGGTGCGCGCCGCCGAACTGGCCGTGATCCGACTCGACCCGGCCGATCCCGGCCAGGGTGGCCCAGGACAGCTGGCAGGCGGGTTGCTCGGTCCGCATGGCCAACTCGGCATTGCCGTAGCCCCACACGGCCGGCTCCGGAATCCCGGTCGCCGCGGCCACCTTGTTCGCCCAGTCGGTGAGCGAACCGGGCTGGCCGCCGGTACTGGTATTGGTGCTGGTGCTGTTGTGCTGCGCCTGCGGCTCGGCCGCGGTGAGGCTGACCGGGATCGCCGAGCCCGGCTGCACCTGCGCGGCAGTCACCTGCAGAGCGGGGATGTCGGACGCGGTGAGACCCGAAGGCGGTGCGGTTGCCCTGGTCAGGAACCAGACTCCAACCGCCCCGACAGCGACCACCACAACCACCGTCGCCAACCGGCCGAGCACGCCGAACCGTCGTCTGCCCGGAGTGGGTTCACCGGCTTCGGTGACGGGACCAGCAGCTGTCACGTCAAGGACAACGACCAGCCGAACCTGTGGTTACGCACAGGTAACCTGATCGGGCGGCGCGAGACCGCCCTACCAGATCGATCAAGCGACCCCGTCCCGCCGAGCACGGCGCAACCGGGCCACACACCAGGCGGGCGAGCTGCCCCGCCGCAGGTGCTCCAACACGGTGTACGGGCCGAGATGACGCGCCAGGTCCGCCGGAGCCAGGCCGGCGGCCCGGTAGTCCAACGCACGCTGGTCGAGTGGGCTGAGACCCGCGTCCCACCACTTCTCGGCCTCGACGATGTCGCCGACGAGCTGCCAGCACTTCGCAGCCGAGGCGAGCACGTCGTCAGGCACTCCGGGCAGTCGCTGCCGCATGGCCTCGACATACACCGGACTGGCCGACTCCACCGAGAACAAGCCACCAACGCCACCGCGACCACGCTGACCCGGAATACCGGGCACCGCGGGCGCCGAGGTCACTGACGACTCAGCCAGCCAGGCAGAAGCCAGGCGAGTTGCCTCGGTGACTTCCGCATCTTGGGATCGTTCCGAGGTCCACTGCCGGACCAGCTCGTCGACCCCGTGATCTTCGACCATCCATGCCTCCTCGTGGGCTGATGATCACGCCGATGCGCGCACGTTATTCGCCTGCACCGACAGATCGCTAGACCTCAGTTTGCCCGCATGCCCGTTACCAGCGTGTTATGTCTGAGAATCCACTCGGACGGTCCAATCCCGGTGCGTCCCACATCCCAGGATCACGCTCTGTAGTTGATGTTGGTCGACGCCGGTCCGTGGCCATCAGGAGAACAGCGTCTTGATGAACGTGATGATCGACTCGGCGCCACTCTTGAGCCAGTTGAGCACGTTGTCCACGATGTTCGCCGACTGCGTCGGCTGCGTGATCAGGAAGAACAGCACTAAGGCGACAACGAGGACAATAATCAGCTTACGCATGTTCACCTTTAACTACTCCGTCCGCGCTAACCCTGCGGTCACCACCTCATAGTCCCCCGAACGGGCACCCGCCGAACGCAGAATCACGCAGATGGTCGTGAGGATGCGCCCATCTGCATGACGGGCCCCACCCGCATGCACCTTTCGGTGGGTGACTCCGGTTACCGTACTGGACCATGACGCTCGTCAGGGACCTGGTGCTGGTGGAACACGCCGGGCCGGTGACCACGGTGATCATCAATCGGCCCGCGGTCCGCAACGCGGTCGACGGGCCCACCGCGGCCGCGCTCGCGGCGGCGTTCCGCGCGTTCGACGCGGACGAGCAGGCGTCGGTCGCGGTGCTCACCGGCGCCGGGAACACCTTCTGCGCCGGCGCGGACCTGAAAGCGATCGGCACCGAGCGGGCCAACCGCACCGAGCCCGACGGCGACGGCCCGATGGGCCCGACCCGGATGCGGCTGGGCAAGCCGGTGATCGCCGCGGTGTCCGGGCACGCCGTGGCCGGCGGCCTGGAACTGGCCCTGTGGTGCGACCTGCGGGTGGCCGACGAGACGGCGGTGTTCGGTGTGTTCTGTCGCCGCTGGGGCGTGCCGCTGATCGACGGCGGCACCGTCCGGCTGCCCCGGGTGGTCGGCCAGGGC
The DNA here is from genome assembly GCA_036268615.1 of Pseudonocardiaceae bacterium. Classification (GTDB taxonomy): domain Bacteria; phylum Actinomycetota; class Actinomycetes; order Mycobacteriales; family Pseudonocardiaceae; genus DATATV01. Next base: position 518 of record DATATV010000080.1, on the reverse strand, counting down.
GTCGCACTGGACCTGATCCTCACCGGCCGGCCGGTGGACGCGGCCGAGGCGCTGCGGATCGGCCTGGCCAACCGGGTGGTGCCGGCCGGGCGGGCCCGGGTCGCCGCCGAGCGGCTGGCCGCCGAACTGGCCCGGTTCCCGCAGCACTGCCTGCGCGGCGACCGGCTGTCCGCGCTGGACCAGGCGGGCCGGCCGGAGGCGGACGCGCTGCGCGCGGAGTTCGAACGGGGCCTCGTCGCGCTGACCGAGGAGGCCGGCACCGGCGCGGCCCGGTTCTCCGCCGGAGCCGGTCGGCACGGCAACTTCGACGTTCCCGGCTAGGCCGCGTTGTCGCCGCAGGGCCGATTCAGTACCGAACTGCTTCCAGCACAAAGCATTCATGCTCGCTGCGCGGATAACTGGCGAGGCCACGGCGGCGAAATTCCGGGAAATGCCTGGTCAATTCGGTGGGCACCGCCTCGACACCGGTGAATCCGGCCCTGCTCAACAGATCGTCGACGCCGGCCGGGGTGAGGATC
>DATATV010000079.1:0-9766 GCA_036268615.1 Pseudonocardiaceae bacterium | reverse complement strand
ACCGTGGTGACCGCGCACTCGCAGACGGCGCCGAGTGTGTCCCCGGTGAGCCCGCCGAACCGGCGGCGGGTGTGCGCGGCCAGCCCGGCGACCACCGCACCCGCGAGCACGATCGCGAGCACGCCCTGCCACCACCGGCCGGGCACCGCGAACGCACCGGCCGCCGCGAACACGACACCCCAGCCGATCGGCACCCCGACCGGCTGGCTGCCGGCGACCAGCGCGCCCAGCCCCTCCGGCCGGGCGGCCGGGTAGTTGCGCCGGCAACACCAGCTGAACGCGGCCCGGCCGGCGGCGACCGCGAACCCGGCCAGCCAGTACCGGCCGGACGTGGCCGCCGCGCCGAGACTGACGGCCTGCGCGCCCAGCAGCACGATCAGGGTGACCACCGCGAACGGACCGGCGCCGCCGTCCTTCATGACCGCGAGCGCGCGTTCCGGTGGCCCGTAACAGCCAAGGCCGTCGGCCGTGTCGGCCAGCCCGTCCAGGTGCATGCCCCGGGTGCCCAGGGCGAGCAGCCCGACCACGAGCAGCCCGGCCAGCAACGGCGGGCAGCGCAACTGGGTCAGCCCGGCCAGCACGCCGGTGCTCACCGCGCCGAGCAGCAGCCCGGCCAGCGGAGCCAGCGCGATCGCCCGGCCGGCCACCTGCCGGTCGGGCGCGCCGGCCGTGCGCACCGGGAGCACGGTCAGCAGCGACAGTGCCAACCGCAGTCCCGGCAGCGCGCCGGCCGGCCGGTCAGCCGGCAGTGGACACGTCCTCGGTCGTCGCGGTGTCCACGGTCTCGTTCTCCGCGTTGCCGCCGATGAACTCGGTGGTGCCACCGGACACCCCGGCGTCGGCGAAGGTGGCCATCTCGGCCAGGACCCGGGCCGACATCAGCACCAGCGGCAGCGCGGCCACCGCGCCGGAACCCTCGCCCAGCCGCATGTCCAGCTCCAGCAGCGGACGCAGGCCGAGCTGGTCCAGGGCGATGCCGTGGGCCGGTTCGACCGACCGGTGACCGGCCACCCACCACTCCCGCGCGCCCGGCGCGAGGTGATCGGCGACCATCGCCGCGGCGGTCACCACGACGCCGTCGAGCACCACCGGGGTCTGCCGGATCGCCGCCTGGGCAAGGAATCCGGCCATCGCGGCGAAGTCGGCGCCGCCCGCGGTGCGCAGCAGGGCCAGCGGTTCGCCGGCCACCTTGCGGGCCCGGCGCAGCGCGTCCCGGATCACTGCGGTCTTGCGCATCCAGCCCGCGTCGTCGATGCCGGTGCCCCGGCCGACCACGGCGACCGGCTCCGACCCGGTCAACGCGGCGATCAGCACCGCGGCCGGGGTGGTGTTGCCGATGCCCATGTCGCCGACGACCAGGAGGTCCGCGCCGCCGTCGATCTCCTCGTCGGCGATGGTCCGGCCGGCGGCCACCGCGGCGGTCGTCTCGGCCTCGGTGAGCGCGTTCTCCTTGTCGATCGACCCGGAGCCGCGCCGGACCTTGAACTGGCTGACCTGGTCGAGCGTGTCGGCATCGACCGAGATGTCCACCACCCGCACGGTCGCACCGGCCTGTTCGGCCAGCACGTTCACCGCGGCGCCGCCGGTGAGGAAGTTGGCCACCATCTGACCGGTGACCTCAGTGGGGTAGGCGGACACGCCGGCCCCGGCGACACCGTGGTCACCGGCGAACACGACCACCCTCGGCCGGCTGAACGGGTGGGGCGGGCACACCCCCTGGCAGGCCGAGACCCATACGCCGAGCTCCTCCAACCGGCCGAGCGACCCGGCCGGCTTGGTGAGTTGTTCCTGCCGCAGCACAGCCGCCCGCCTGGCCTGCCCGTCCGGGGCCGGCACAGCCGGGAAAACACCGGCGTCGTCGCCGTGGGTCATCACGTCACCTCGTTAGCGCTCTTCACCTGTAGGGGGATCCCGGCGACGAGGAGCAGCACCTCGTCGCAGACAGCCGCCAGCCGCGCGTTCAGCGCGCCGAGCTCGTCCCGGAAGAGCCTGCCAGAACGGGTTGCCGGCACGACGCCGAGGCCGACCTCAGCCGACACCAGGACCAGCCGGACCGACGCGTGGGCCACCGCGCCGACCAGTCGATCCGCGTGCTCGCGCGCGCGGGCGACCGCGGCCGGGCCGCCGTCCCAGGCGGACGTGTCGTCCAGCACACCGGTCAGCCAGGTGGCCAGATCGTCCACCAGCAGGGCCGGGTCGGTGGCGGTGGCGGCACCGATGGCAGCGGCCACGTCGGTCGTCTCGACGGTGCGCCAGGTGCTCGGCCTGCGGGCCACGTGCACGGCGATCCGCGCGTCCCACTCGATGTCGCCGGGTAGCCGCCGTGCCGTGGCCAGATAGGTCGTCGCGGTCGCCGGCAGCAGCCCCTCGGCGTGTGCGGACTTGCCGGAGCGTGCCCCGCCGAGCACCAACGTGCGGTGTGTCACAACGGTTCTCCCGATCAGCCGACGTCGTGACCGACCACGTTAACGTGGATGACACACGGAGGTGGACGTGAACTACCGCTGGCGGTACCAGGACAGCACCGGGCGGGACGTGCCGGGGCCGGGCGACATCTTCGCCGACCAGACCGAGGCCGAGGAGTGGTTCAGTCAGTCCTGGCAGGAACTGCTGGACGTCGGGGTCGAGCAGGTCACGCTGCTGCACGGCGAGGCCGAGGTCTACGGGCCGATGTCGCTGCATCCGGCTCAGTAGGCGCGACAGAGCGGGGAGTTCGTCGGGCAAGCCTGGCGGGGTCCACCGCGCCGGAAGCCGATCAACTCAGCAGACATGGCGCCGCCGTCCGCCACCCGCGGGACGACTCACGCGGAGCGCTCGTATCCCTGTGTCTCCGGCAGGGACGGGACCTGGACGACCTTCGTCGTCGAGCGGTCGAAGCAGTTGGGCATCAGTCTCAGAACCGCACTGTTTCTGTCCAGTGGGGGAGACGGCACTGTGGGGTAGTGATCAACCACGTTCACCCGCGACTACTTCACCGCCAACGGCGTGTATCACCTGGCGATCGAGCCCGGTGGCGGAGTGCCGATCGCCCAGGTGCACGACGCCCTGCGTGAGTTCGTGGCCACCCGGGTTCGGCCGACCTGTGTGGATTGGCTGCCGGTCAGCTGCTGATCGCCCCGACCAGGGCGCGCGAAGCGGCGCCCCCGGCCGGGATCGGTCAGGGGGTGACGGTCCGCCGCGGGTCGGTGGTGACCACGTCGCCGAGCAGTTCGTCGATCTTGCTGAGCACGTCCTCGTCCAGCGTCACGCCGGCCGCCTTGACGTTCTCGATGACCTGTTCCGGCCGGGACGCGCCGATGATCGCCGAGGCGACGTTCTTGTTCTGCAGCACCCAGGCGACCGCGAGCTGGGCCATCGTCAGGCCGAGGTCACCGGCGATCGGGACCAGCCGCTGCACCCGCTCCAGCACGTCCTCGCGCAGCCACCGCGAGATCACGTTGGCGCCGCCGTTCTCGTCGGTGGCCCGCGAACCGGCCGGCAGCTGCGTGCCCGGCTGGTACTTGCCGGTCAGCACGCCCTGGGCGACCGGCGAGAAGACGATCTGGCTGAGGCCCTCGCGCTCGGCGGCGGGCACCACCTGCGACTCGATCACCCGCCAGAGCATCGAGTACTGCGGCTGGTTGGACACCAGCGGGACGTGCAGCTCCCGGGCGAGCGCCGCGCCGCGGGTGATCTGCTCGGCGGTCCACTCGGACACGCCCACGTAGAGCACCTTGCCCTGCCGCACCAGGTCGGCGAAGGCGAGCATCGTCTCTTCCAGCGGGGTGGACCGGTCGAACCGGTGCGCCTGGTAGAGGTCGAGGTAGTCGGTCTGCAGCCGGCGCAGCGACGCGTTCGCCGACTCGGTGATGTGCTTGCGGCCCAGACCGCGGTCGTTGGGACCGGTGCCGGTCGGCCAGTAGACCTTGGTGAAGATCTCCAGGCTCTCCCGGCGCTGGCCGGACAACGCCCGGCCGAGCACCGACTCGGCCTTCGTCTGCGCGTAGACGTCCGCGGTGTCGAAGGTGGTGATGCCCGCGTCCAGGGCGGCCTGGACACACGCCTTGGCCTGGTCCTCCTCGACCTGCGAACCGTGGGTCAGCCAGTTGCCGTAGGAAATCTCACTGATGGACAGGCCGCTGCGGCCGAGGCGACGGAACTCCATAGCGCAACCCTAACCCGGATGGTTCGCTTTGCGAACAAGTTGGAGTGCGCTCCACCGTGGTTCAGCGGGTGCGCGGCGCGATGGCCCCGCCACCGGGCTTGACGATCGGCTTGGGCACCCGCAGCCTGCGGATCTGGCTGGCCCGCATGGCCGCGTACCACCCCAGCGAGGCCGCGCGGTCGGGCGCGTCCGGGAACTTCTCGCGCACCTTCTTGACCACCCGGCGGCTGAGGAACAGGCCCTCAAGGACCATCACCACGATGACCGCCATCACCGCGGGGGTGATGTAGAGCTGCATGCCCGACGCCGGCGACAGCATGACCACGACCATCAGCAGAGCCAGCGGCATCAGCAGGCCGAGCAGGTGCCGGCCGGAGTCGACCTCGTTGCGCACGAACGCCTTGACCGGGCCCTTGTCCCTGGGCATCAGGTAGCGCGGGTCGCCGGCGGCCATCCGCTCGCGCCGGGTGTTCGATTCGGCCCGGCGGTCCGCCTTGGTGCCCCGCGACCGCTTGTACGCCTCACGCTGGGTGGTCGGCGGCGGTGCCACCGGACCGCGCCGCCTGCCCTCCGCCTCGCGCCGCTTCGGCGTCGGCCGACCCTTGGCGGGCGTGTACGCGCGCGTACCGACCGCGGACGACACCTCGACCTCCTCGTCGACCGGTTCGGTGACGGTGGTCTCGCTGGAGCGCAGGCGCAGGAACTTCACACTCTCCAGGGTAACCGGAGCCGGATCAGGTCAGGGAGGTCACCACTGGACTTTTCTCCGCTGTGCCACCATGGGGAGGGGAACAAACCCCGGATACACCGTGTTGACCACGTTGACCAGGTACATCGGTGTACATCGGTGCATCCAGGGCCCACGATCGCAAAGGGAGAGCGATGACTGTCGAGAGCACGACCGCCGCGAAGGCACCCGCACCGGAGACGCACGCGGTCGACCTGACCGAAGCGGCCGCGTCCAAGGCCAAGGCGCTGCTCGACCAAGAGGGTCGGGATGACATGCACCTGCGCATCGCCGTTCAGCCGGGTGGCTGCTCTGGCCTGCGCTACCAGCTCTTCTTCGACGACCGCACGCTGGACGGCGATCTCTTCCGTGACTTCGACGGTCTCAAGGTGGCTGTCGACCGGATGAGCGCGCCGTACCTGCAGGGTGCGGCGATCGACTTCGTGGACACCATCGAGAAGCAGGGGTTCACCATCGACAACCCCAACGCAAGCGGTTCCTGCGCCTGCGGCGACTCGTTCCACTGAGGTCCGCGTCGGGCTAGTTGGCTCAGCAAGACCGGGGCCGCGACCACACTGGTCGCGGCCCCGAGCTGTTCCCTGCCCCTGATCAGCGAGAACGCCGACAGAGAGCATCGGTCGGGCGGCGGCAATACGGTGGTTCGCGTAGCTCGGTGTCCGTCCGTGGTCGGATGGCACGGGCGCGGCTTTCGGCCATCCTCGTCCTATGACTGATCGCAGCTTCCGGTTCGGCGTCGTCTCCGGCGGGGTGCAGTCCCCTGGGCAGTGGACCAAGTTCGTGCACCGGGTCGAGGACACCGGCTATGCCAGCCTGATGATCCCGGACGCCTTCGGCGGCACCGCGCCGTTCCCCGCGCTCGCCTCGGCCGCCGCCGTCAGCACCGGCCTGCGGCTGGGCACGTTCGTGCTGGCCGCGCCGCTGCGCACGCCGACGTCCATTGCCTGGGACGCGGCCTCGGTGGACCGGCTCTCCGGCGGCCGGCTGGAGCTCGGTCTCGGTGCCGGCCGGCCCGGCGCCAAGGCGGAGGCCGATCTGCTCGGCGTGCCGTTCGGCTCACCGGGGGAGCGGGTCGAGCAGGTGGCCAGGACGATCGAGGTGGTGCGGACGCGGTTCGCCGATGCGATCGCGGCCGCCGACGCGCAGCCCGGCGAGGCGATGAGTGCGACCGGCGGCTTTCTGCCGGTGCAGCGGCCCACCCCGCCGATCCTGATCGCCGGCAACGGCCGCAAGCTGCTCACCGTCGCCGCCGAACACGCCGACATCGTGTCCATCGGGCTGGCCGCCGACCCGACCGAGCGGGCCCTCGGCGAGCGGGTCGCGATGCTGCGCGAGCTGGCCGGTGACCGGTTCGACGAACTGGAGCTCAACCTGAACATCTTCTCGGTGGGCACCGAGATCCCGCCGTGGATGGCCCAGTTCGGGGTGGACGCGAGCCGGGCCGCGGACAACCAGGACGTGCGCGTGCTCACCGGCGACCTGGCCGGCATCGCCGACGTGCTGCGCCGTCGCCGGGACGAGTTCGGGATCTCCTACGTGATGGTCAACAGCTTCGCCGCCGAGGCGTTCGCGCCGCTGGTGGAACAGTTGGCCGGCCACTGACCGCACGACCGGGGCCGGCCGGGGGCTCAGACGTACTCGTCCAGGTCGTGCACCTGGGCGAGGCACGCCTCGGAGACCGACCAGGAGGCCGCCGATCGAGGCACCGGCAGCGCGCCGGGGCCGCCGCGCAGCGCGGCGGGAATCGCCGCGCAGTCCTCGATGAGCTCGCCGATCGAGTCGGCGTCCGGTGTGGTCACAGCCTGACGGTAGAGCGGCGCTGGTCAACCGGATAGCCGTACCACTCGGTAGTGTGCGTAGACGTCCGCCAGCCACCCGATGGGGGTGGTGCCCGTCCGCTGGTTCGTCGAGACGCAGGAGTGCCCCCGTGCCCGTTGCCGTGAGTGGCAGCATCGCCACCGACCATCTGATGCACTTCCCCGGTCGGTTCGCCGAGCAGATCGTCGCCGAGCAGATTCATCGGCTCTCGCTCAGTTTCCTCGTCGACGACCTGGTGGTCCGGCGCGGCGGGATCGGCGCGAACATCGCGTTCGGCATGGGTGTGCTCGGAGTGTCCCCGGTGCTCGTCGGCGCGGTCGGCGCCGACTTCGCCGACTACCGGGCGTGGTTGGAGCGGCATGGCGTGGACTGTGCCGGCGTGCACGTCTCCGAGGTCGCGCAGACCGCGCGTTTCGTTTGCACCACCGACGAGGACATGTGCCAGGTCGCGTCGTTCTACTCCGGCGCGATGGACGAGGCCCGGCTGATCGAGCTGCGCCCGCTGGCCGATCGGTTCGACGGCCTGGACCTGGTGCTGATCTCCCCGGACGGGGTCGAGGCGATGCTGCGACATGCGCAGGAGTGCCGGCAGCTCGGCTACTCCTTCGCCGTCGACCCCTCCCAACAGCTGGCCCGGATGAGCGGCGAGCAGGTGCGCGAGTTCATCGTCGGCGCCGACTACCTGTTCAGCAACGACTACGAGTGGCAGCTGCTGCTGCAGAAGACCGGTCTGGCCGAGGCCGAGGTGCTCGCCCAGGTCGGGATGCGGGTCACCACGCTGGGTGAGAAGGGCGTGGAGATCGTCGACCGGGACGGCGCCAGCGTGCATGTGCCGGCCGTGCCGGAGCTGCGCAAGGCCGACCCGACCGGCGTCGGTGACGGCTTCCGGGCCGGTTTCGTGGCCGCCCGCAGCCAGGGGCTCAGCCTGGAGCGGTCCGCCCAGCTCGGCTCGATGGTCGCGGTGCTCGTGCTGGAGACGGTCGGCACCCAGGAATGGCAGTTCGACCGGGCCGCCGCGCTGGTCCGGATCGCCGACGCGTTCGGCCCGGACGCGGCCGGCGAGATCGCCGACATCCTGCCTGTCACCTGATCGGGTGGTCGGCTATCACCCGGTTGGCTGAAGGCGGTGATACCGATCCGATACCGGTCCGCTAGCGTTCCGGCGTGATCGCACCGCTGGAGCGCACCGAGCCGGTCCCGGTCGTTCGAAGACCCGGCCGCACCGGGCTGCTCAGCGCGCTGGCGGTGCCGATCCTGGCGGCGCTGGTCACCTCGGCATGGATCGGGATCAACTTCGACATCCGTTACGCCGTCGGCGGCCTGCGGGTCGCCGGGGCGGGCGGGGTCGGCTCGTTCGCGACGATCTTCGTGCACCGGCCGCTGGCCTACCGGGCGTTCGTGGCGGCGTTGCAGTTCCTGCCGGCACACGTGTGGCCGGGCAGCCCGGCGGGTCCGGCGGCCGAGTTCCTGTTCCGGTTCGAGGCGCTGCTGCTGGTCGCCGCGGCGGCCGTGCTGCTCTGGCTGGGGTTGCGCCGGTACCGGTCGGGCCGGCTGCCGGCCGCGGTCGCGATCGCCGTCGGCATCGGTTTCGCGCTCGCGCCGAACTGGAGCTTTCTCGAACCCGACTGGGCCGGTGCGCTGTTCGCGGTGGCGGCCATCGGGGTCGCGCTGCTGCCCCGCCGGACACTGGTCGCCGCACTGCTCGGCGGGGTGCTGCTGCTGTTCGCGGTGACCACCAAGACGGTCACCGCGGCCTTCCTGCCGCTCGCCCTGGGCGTGATCGCGCTGGCGGACCGGCGCCGGGCCGTGCTGGTGACCGGCTGGACGGTCGGACTCGTACTCGCCTGGGCGGTGCTCACCTGGCGGTTCGAGCCGACCGAGTGGCAGTGGCTGCACGACATGGCGTCGCTGGTGCCCGGCTCGCCACTGCGGGTCGGGCTGGCCGACCTGGACTGGCGGGACTTCGCCAAGAGCGCGGCCGACATGGTCATCGTCTCGCCGGTGGTGCTCGGCCTGCCGGCCGCGACGGTGCTGCTGGTCGGCCGGGCCACGGCCGGCCGCCGACTGCGGGTGCTGCTCGTGGTGCTGGCCGCGGTGCTGCTCACCGCGCTGCCGGTGTTCGCCCAGGGGGAGTGGTTTCTCTACCAGTGGGTCGCGCTGCCGGTGCTGACCGCCGCACTGATCGCGGTGGTGCTGGTCGACCGGACCCGGACCGGCCTGCCGGCCGCGCTCGGCGTGCTCGGGCCGGTGCTGCTCGGTGGCCTGGCCGGCGCGCTGCTGCTGACCGCGCCACTGTCCTGGCGGGCCGGTCGGCTGGTGCCGGTGTTCGCCGGGTACGCGCTGCTCGCCGTGCTCGGCGCGGCCGTTGCCGGCGGCACATTGCGTCGGGGGGCGCCCGGTCGGCTGGCCGGGCCGCGCTGGCTGCTCGCCGGCGTGCTCTCGGTGGTGGCCACGCTGGGCATCGGCGTGGCCAACCTGCCGGCCGCCGCGTACAGCTTCGCCGGCTACGAGGCCACCGTCACCAACCTGAACCTCTACCAGCAGACGACGATCCGCCGACAGGCGTTCGGGCCGATCCGGGCCAGGATCGGCCCGAACACGCCGGTGCTCTACTTCGCCTTCGGCGACATCAGCGACCTGCTCGGCAACCCGACGCACTGCCGGTACCCGTCTCCGGTCTGGTTGCAGCGCAGCACCTATCTGCCCTACGTCCGGAACTTCGCCAGCTATCGGGACAACGTGTCCTGTCTGGACGACCCGACCGCGCGCTACCTGGTGCTGGAGCCCAGTTGGTTCCAGGTGGCCGGGCTGGCGCCTGCGCTGTCGGCGAAGGTCGCGGCGACCTTCGACTGCGCGCACGCCATCTCCGCCGACGCCGGCAGCGTGCTGTTCTGCCCCCGTCGGCCCTAGCACACGCCCTATACCCGGACGGGGTAGTGCGGTTCGGGGACCTCCGGGGTGATCCGTTGCTCCACGAAGATGCCGTGCCACACCATGAACACCAGCAGCGCCCAGATCCGCCGACTGTGATCCAGCGTCCCGGCCCGGTGCTCGGCGAG
>DATATV010000078.1:0-3483 GCA_036268615.1 Pseudonocardiaceae bacterium | reverse complement strand
ATGAGCGTCGACGACGAGCCGGGCACCTTGTCGTCGTCGTCCAATCCGGTAATTCGGGTGATCGAGGATGCGACCCGCTTCTACCTGGAGTCCTACCACCGCCTGGGCCACGGTTACCTGGCGCACTTGCACGACCCGCTGGCCGCCGCCGTCGCGCTGGACCCACAACTCGTCGCCACCCGGGCGGCCACCGTGGACGTCGAACTGACCGGGACCCTGACCCGCGGCATGACGGTCACCGACTGGACGCAACGCTGGGGGCGAAAGGCCAACGCGCTGATCGCCGTTGACACCGATCCGACCGTGTTCTTCGACCGGTTCGTCGATCGGGTGGGACCGTTCGCCGCTGGGCTGGCCTGAAAAAAGGCGCCGTCATCCCGGCAGTCGAACGGTTACGTTAAGCGTGCGGCGGGTTGGTGACACGCATTTCATTCGTAGATTCCCTCCAGATACCACCTCCGCTGGCGGTAGCACAGCAAGAGGGCGGCACCGGGGTCGGACGGCCGCTCGCCTTCCAGTAGCACCTGCACACGGGCGGTGCGCCCCCCCGCGCGATCCGGATCCCACCACCGTTCGTCGACCGGCCATGGGCCGGCCCACCAGTGCAGCCGGTTGTCGCGGTCGCGGGCAGTCAGCCGGGCCGGGTCGGCAGAGAACAACCCCCGGCTGGTCACCCGAATCGAATTACCTTGGGCATCAAGCAAGTCCACCGGATCGTCGAGCAGCACGGTTGGCGATGGTTCCGGCAGCTGACCGGGCCAGGGTCGATTAGGGTCGGCAAGCGGCACCAGCTCGTCGCCCAGCGGCATCAACGTGATGCGTTCGGCCGGCCCGCGCCCACCGGAGAGCATCGGCACTTGCACTGCCTCCGGACCCAGCAGACCCTGCACCCGGACCAGCGCTCGTCGGGCCCGCATCTGGCTCTCTTCGCCGAGGCCGCCCCACAGCGGTAGCTGCAGCGCCTCCGCCGACACCACCTCCACCGCCTGCAACCGCAACTGCACCACCGGCGCGGTGGGCCGATCCACGACGATCCGGGTGTTCAACCAGCCGTCCAGCTGCCAGCGCACCCGATCGGCGGTGGCATCTTCGGTCAACGGCTCGGCACATCGCCAAACCCGGTTCAGCTCTTCACCATTGGCGGTGATGGCATGGACGCCCAGCCTGGTGCAGCCCACCCCGGCGGCCAGCAAAGTCTGATGCAGCGTGCTGGCCAACGAGCGTCCGGCAAACGCCGCGGCGTCGACCCGGTCGATCGGCGGATCGCACTGCAGCACCGCATCGAGCTCGGCCGGCGGCTCACAACCGGACGGCCCGCGTTCCGGCTCGCCGCTGGCGAACCGGTGTGCGCTCACCGCATCGGTGCCGAACCGGGAAGCCACGTCGGTGCGCGACAGCGCAGCGAACTGACCGACAGTCCGAATCCCCATCCGCCACAACAGATCAGCTAGATCGGCCCGTCCCGGGCCAGACAGGCTGGGCTCGGTGGCGAGCTGCCGAATTGACAGCGCCGACAGAAAACGCGCGTCCTCCCCCGGTGTCACGACGCGGCCGGCACGGGCGGCGAAGACCGCGGTCGACAGCCGATCGGCGATTCCGACCTGACACTCGGCGCCGGCCGCCGCCACCGCATCGGTCAGCCGCTCGGCAACCTGCTGCTCCGACCCGAAAAACCTGGCCGCCCCGCGGACCGGCATGACCACCAGGCCGGGGCGCAGCACCTCGGCGCGAGGCACCAAGTCAGCTACCGCCGCGACAATTCCTTCAAAGTAACGGGCGTCGCGGTCGGGGTCGGCGGCGACGACGTGCAGTTGCGGGCAACGGGCCGACGCCTCGCGCCGCCGCAGGCCCCGCCGCACACCTACCGAACGGGCCGCCGACGAACAGGCGATCACCCGGTTGGCCAGCGTAACGGCGACCGGTGACGTCGCGGGAAGTTCCGCGGCCGCCGCGGCGGCGACCGCGGGCCAGTCCATGCACCAAACCGCCAGTACCCGGGAGTCCACACTCATCCCGTCCGGGTTCGCCTGATCGCCCGCCCCGCGGCGCACACTTCGAGCCGCACCTTGCTGATCCGCCCGAAACCCGGCTGATCCGACGTAGTTTCGTAACCGCAGACCCGAGCCGTCAGTCGTATCGACGCACCCTGCCAGTCGCCGTCGGTGACCAGCAGCGTGCAGGCTTTCTGCTGCGCCCGGGCTACCACGGCCCTGGCCCGGGTCAGTGGCACCGAGCGCCCTTTGAGCGCCAGCACGATCAGGTCCATTCCGTCCATCAGCACCGCAGCTACCTCCACCGGGTCGGTCCCGGGATCAGGGATCACCGCAAGCCGGCTCAGATCGGCTCCCATTTCGACCGCGGCCAGCAGGCCGACATCCGGCTGGCCGACGATGGCCGCGTTTCCGCCGGCTGCCGTCACTGCCGCCACCATGCTCAGCGGCAGCGAACGGGCACCCGACAGCACCGCAACCGTTCCCCGTGGCAACGCATCCGGCAACACATCCGTCAGCAACCCGGGAACCGGGAGCCTGGCTTCCGAATCCGGAAGCAGGTCGTCCACCTCAGCGTGGCCGGGCCGAAAAGAGCCGACCTTCCCGGATACCGCCGCCATCTGCCGTCGCAGCTGTTTTAGCTGCTCAGCACGGTTGTGAGGCGACTGTTCAGACGCAAGCATCGCCGTCATCAACTACTCCTGCGGTACGGGTGTTACTACTGAGGTTCGAATGTATGTTCGAATATCAATAGTCAATACCCACCCACCGACAACGTCAAGCGGATGCCTGCCGCAGGCGCCGGCCAGCTAACTCATCGGAGCAGGCTGGCGGTCAGCTCAGCACCCGCACCGGGACGTTGTTCCAGCCGATCACGTTGGTCATGGCCACCCGCCTGAGCCCTTCCCGCACGATCTCGTAACGCGGCATGTGATCAAGCAACTTGTCCAACGCCAGGGCGCTCTCCATTCGGGCCAGTGCAGCGCCCAAGCAACTGTGCACCCCGTATCCCAGCCCGAGGTTCTGCGCCTGGCTGCGGTCCCGATTGATGTCGAAGGAATCCGCGTCGGCGAACGCCCGCTCGTCCCGGTTGGCCGCACCCACACACAACAGCACAGGATTACCGGCCGGAATCGTGGTGCCATGCAGCTCAATGTCTTTCATGCTGTACCGCACCAAATACTGCGCGGGAGCCTCCCACCGCAACAACTCCTCCACCGCGGCAGGAATACGGCTGCGGTCACCGAGCAACATCTGCCATTGATCTGGATGCTCGGCGAACGTGACCACCGCATTACCCACCAACTTGGTGACTATCTCGGCACCCGCCCCGCCCAACATCGACGCGAAGCCGGCGATCTCGACGTCGTCGAGCTTGGTTGCCACGCCGTCACGCTCGACTTCGACGGCGATCAGATCGCTGATCATGTCGTCCTGCGGGTCGGCATGCCGTTGCTGGATGATCTCGTAGTAGAGCAGTCCCGTTTCAATG
>DATATV010000077.1:0-123203 GCA_036268615.1 Pseudonocardiaceae bacterium | reverse complement strand
TCCGGACCGGGGCGACGACCCGAGCACGACCACCCAGCTGCCGGTCCGCACCGGGAAGGGAAACTGAGCGATGCGTACCCTGCTCCGGAAGTTCGGCTTCTACGTGCTCACCGCGTGGGTGGCCATCAGCCTGAACTTCCTGATTCCGCGGATCATGCCCGGTGATCCGGCCGACAACCTGATCAACCAGTTCCACGGCAAGCTGAGCCCTTCGGCGGTCAAGGCACTGCGGGTCCTGTTCGGACAGAGCGACACCAGCCTGTGGCAGCAGTACCTCAACTACTGGCACAGCGTGTTCACCGGCGACTTCGGCATCTCCTACGCCTACTACCCGTCGTCGGTGGGCACGGTGATCGGCCAGAGCATGTACTGGACGCTCATTCTGATCACCAGCTGCACCGTGATCGGCTTCGTGGTCGGCACCGGTCTTGGCATGTTGGCCGGCTGGAAACGGGGCAGCTGGGTGGATTCACTGGTACCGGTGACCACGTTCCTGTCGTCCATTCCGTACTTCTGGTTCGCGATCATCATCGTGCTGGTCTTCGCGATCACCCTCAACTGGTTCCCGCTGTCCGGCGGCTACTCCGTCGACCAGACGATCGGGTTCAACAGCGGGTTCATCGCCAGCGCGCTCTACTACGCGGTGCTGCCGGCGGTGACGATCGTGATCACCTCCCTCGGCGGCTGGCTGATCGGTATGCGCAACATGATGGTGACCACGCTGAGTGAGGACTACGTCCGGCTGGCCGAGGCGAAGGGGCTCTCCCGCCGCCGGATCATGTACAGCTACGCCGCCCGCAACGCGATGCTGCCCTCGCTGTCGGGTTTTGCCATGTCGCTGGGTTTTGTGATCGGCGGCTCGATCGTGACCGAGGTCGTCTTCAACTATCCGGGCCTTGGCACCGTGCTCTTCAAAGCCGCGCAGGCGGCCGACTATCCGTTGATGTCGGCGATCTTCCTGTTGATCACGATCCTGGTGCTGGTCGCCAACCTGTTGGCCGACATCGCCTATGCGTTCCTTGACCCGAGGACGAGGGAGAGCTGAACCGTGGCTATCCGAAGCGCCGCTCTGGCCGAGGCGGAGACGACCGCCGATCTGGTCGACGGGCCGTCCCGACTCTGGCGCAGGCTGCTGCACTCGCCGCTCACCTGCGCCGGGTTGATCGTCACCCTGGTGTTCCTGGTGCTGGCCGTCATCGGGCCGTGGATCGCGCCCTACGACCCCTCGACGGTCAGCAACAGCGCCACCGCCGCACCATCCTTCGCGCACTGGCTGGGCACCACCCAGAACGGCCAGGACGTGTTCTCCCAGATGCTCTACGGCGCCCGCGCGTCGATGCTGGTCGGCTTCGGCTCCGCGGTGGTGACCACCGTGCTGTCCGTCCTGGTCGGTGTCACCGCCGGCTACCTCGGCGGCACCGGTGACGAGCTGCTTTCGTTGCTGGCCAACGTCTTCCTGGTACTACCCAGCCTGCCGCTGACCATCATCCTGGCCGCCTACCTGCCACACAGCGGGTCGCTGGGCGTCATCCTGGTCATCTCGGTGACCGGCTGGGCGTGGGGCGCCCGGGTGCTGCGCGCGCAGACGCTGTCGCTGCGCAAACGGGACTTCGTCGAGGCGGCCAGGGCGACGGGGGAGAAGACCTCGCGGATCATCCGCAAGGACATCCTGCCCAACCAGGTCGCGGTGATCGCCGCGTCGTTCCTGGGTACCGTCACCGCCGCCATCCTCACCCAGGCCAGCCTGGCGTTCCTCGGGCTCACCGACGTGACCCAGTGGTCCTGGGGCACGATCCTCTACTGGGCGCAGGTCAGCAGCGCGCTGCTCACCGGTGCCTGGTGGTGGTTCATCCCGGCCGGGCTGGCGATCGCGTTGGTCGGCACCGCGCTGTCGCTGGTCAACTTCGGCATCGACGAGTTCATCAACCCACGCCTGCGGCAGGCCGGCATCGGCACCAAGAAGGCCCAGCGGGCGCAGGTGCGCCGGCGGTGGACCCGCCGGGTCAAGTACCGCCGCCCGACCGGTGCGCGCCCGGCGACGGTGCCGTTCACCGTGGACAGCACCGATGTGGTGCTCGACGTGCGCAACCTGCGGGTGGAGTACGTGAACGGCACGGCCCGCACCCCGGCGGTGAACGACGTGTCCTTCACGCTGCGCCGCGGCGAGGTGCTCGGCATCGCCGGCGAGTCGGGCTCCGGCAAGTCCACCCTGGCCTACGCGATCACCCGGCTGCACAAGCCGCCGGCGGAGATCTCCCAGGGCGAGATCGTCTACACCGGACCGGACGGCTCCGCGGTGGACGTGCTGAGCATGCCCGACGAGCAGTTGCGCGGCTTCCGCTGGGAGGAGCTGTCCATCGTCTTCCAGTCGGCGATGCACGCGCTCAACCCGATCATGCGGGTCGGCGAGCAGATCGAGGACGTGATCCGGGCACACCGGCCCGGCCTGTCGGTCCAGCAGCGGGCCGCCCGGATCGTCGAACTGCTCGGCATCGTCGGCATTCCGGCCGACCGGGCGGGTTCCTACCCGCACGAACTGTCCGGCGGGATGCGCCAGCGGGCGATGATCGCCATCGGGCTCGCCCTCGACCCGGAGATCATCGTGATGGACGAGCCGACCACCGCGCTGGACGTGGTGATCCAGCGGCAGATCGTCGAGAAGATCATGGAGCTGAAGGACAAGCTCGGTTTCTCGGTCATCTTCATCACCCACGACCTGTCGCTGCTGATCGAGCTGTCCGACACGATCGCGGTGATGTACGGCGGCAAGATCGTCGAAATGGCCGCGGCCGACGACTTCTACCAGCGTCCCCGCCACCCCTACAGCCGTGGCCTGCTCGCGTCCTTCCCGACGCTGGGCGGCCCCAAGCGGGAGCTGACCGGCATCGTCGGTTCGCCGCCGGACCTGCGCAGGCTGCCCACCGGCTGCTCGTTCCGGCCGCGCTGCCCGGTCGCCTTCGACGACTGCTCGACCGTCGAACCGGCGCTCTACCAACTGCACGCACCGGACTCCGGTCCGTCCGAGGCGGCCTGCCTGCTCTACGCCGAGGGCGCCCAGCAGGAACTCGCGATGGGTGAGGTGAAATGAGCGTCCAGCAGACGACCGACGGCCAGGCACGACCGACCGGCCAGGACCCCGAGCCGGTGCTGGAGGCGGTCAACGTCACCAAGCACTTCCCGGTGCGCGGCGGCCTGCCCCGACGCGGGTCGGCCCGGCGGGTGGTGCACGCGGTGGAGAACGTCTCACTGAAGCTGTACCCGGGGCGGATCACCGCGCTGGTCGGCGAGTCCGGCTCGGGCAAGTCGACGCTGGCCCGACTGCTGGCCCAGCTGTATCCGCTGACCAGCGGCGAGGTGCGGCTGCACGGGGTGCCGGTGGTCGCGCCGCGCGGCCGGGCGTTCCGCGAACACGTCAGCAGGGTGCAGCTGATCCTGCAGGACCCGTTCGGGTCGTTCAACCCGGTGGCCACGATCGCCAGCACGCTGCGCCGCGCGGCGGCCATCCACCACGCCGACACGGACAAGGCGGGCCGGTCGGCGGTGATCGACGACCTGCTCACCCAGATCAACCTGGTGCCGCCGCGCCAGTTCACCGACAAGTTCCCGCACGAGCTGTCCGGCGGCCAGTTGCAGCGCATCTCGATCGCCAGGGCGCTGGCGGCCGACCCGGAGGTGTTCCTCGCCGACGAGCCGGTGTCCAGCCTGGACGTGTCCATCCGGCTGGGCGTGCTCAACCTGTTGCGCCGGCTCACCCAGGAGCGCAACGCCGCGATGCTCTACGTCACCCACGACATCGCCTCGGCCCGGTACTTCGCGGTCGACACGACGGTGATGTACGCGGGTGAGGTGGTGGAGACCGGACCGTCCGAAGCGGTGACCCAACATGCCGCGCATCCCTACACCCAGCTGCTGATCGCCTCGGCTCCCGACCCGTCCCGAGGCGGCGCGCCGCGAATCCGGGACATCGGCCAGCCGCCCAGCCTGATCAACCCACCCACCGGGTGCCGGTTCCATCCGCGCTGTCCGTTCGCGATGGACCGGTGCCGTGCCGACGTGCCCACGTCGTTCGAACTCTCACCCGGCCACACCGCCCGGTGCTGGCTCTACGCCGACGACCAGGAGGCGCGGGCCAAGCGGGCCGAGAACGCCCGAACCGTCGCCGACCTGACCACCGGCCGACCGGCTCCCGCCGACCCGACCGACTCCTGACACCGCACCAGAACTTTCCGTCCCCGCCAGCTGAAGGAGTAGATGCACAGTGACCACATCGGAGTCATCGGCCGCGGGCGGCATCACCAGACGAAGTGTGCTCGTCGGTGCCATGGCCACCGCGGGTGGCCTCGCGCTGGCCGCGTGTTCGCCGTCGGGCGGGTCCGCCGGCGGCAGCAAGAGCCTCGTCGTGGCCGGCCAGTCGGACAACCTCACCCGGGCGTTCAACCCGTTTCTGGTGAACTCCGCGCAGGGCCTCACGTACGCCACGCAGGGCCAGGGCGGGTTCATCTACGAGCCGCTGGTCCAGATCAACACCGTCAACATCGGCAAGGACATCGCCTGGCTGGCGAAGTCCTGGGTGTGGTCGAACGCGAACAGGACGCTCACCCTGACGTTGCAGGACAAGGTGACGTGGAGCGACGGCCAGCCCTTCTCCGCCGACGACGTGGTGTTCACCTACGAGATGTTGAAGAAGTACCCGGCGCTCAATGTGCTGGGCATCAACTTCGACACGATCACCGCGACCAGTCCGACCGAGATCGTGTTCGCCTTCGGCGTGCCCTCCGAGCAGTACTTCACCAACATCGTGTCCTCGGCGATCGTGCCCAAGCACCTGTGGTCGAAGGTCGGCGACCCGACCACCTACGCCGACCCCGACCCGATCGGCACCGGCCCGTACACGCTGAGCACCTTCTCGCCGCAGAGCTACGTGTTGGTGAGCAACGAGAAGTACTGGCAGCCCAGGGCGCAGATCACCTCGCTGCGGTTCGTCGCCTACGCCGACAACGAGAGTATGACCAACGCGCTGGTGCAGGGCCAGGCCGACTGGGCCGGCACCTACATCGCCAACGCGCAGAAGACCTACCTGGCGCGCAGCAGCGACTACCACTACTGGGCGCCGATCGCCGGCACCGACGGCCTGATCCCGAACCTGGCCCGCTGGCCGCTCAGCGACATCGCGGTGCGCAAGGCGATCAGCCTCGGCGTGGACCGGGCCCAGGTCGGCGCCGCCAGTGGCGCGCCACCCGCGACGAACGTGACCGGGCTGCCGATGCCGGCCTACCAGTCCTCGGTGGCCAAGCCCTACCAGGGAATGAACTTCGTACAGGACAAGGGCAAGGCCGAGCAGACGCTCGCGGCAGCGGGCTACACCAAGGGCAGCGACGGCTACTACGCCCAGAACGGCCGGCGGGTGGAGTTCTCCATCAGCTTCCCGTCCGCCTACACCGACATCGCCGCCCGGGTGCAGGTGCTCGTCTCCCAGCTCAAGGACATCGGCATCAAGCTCAACGTCGCCACGACCACCGTCGACGACATCAACGAGCTGACCTCCAAGGGCAACTTCGACTCCACCATGGGCTATCCGGTGGACTCGGCGCCGCGCGCGTTCTCCTACTACAACGACACCATCAACCCGAACCTGTTCGTGCCGATCGGGACCGCCACGCCGACCTACCAGAACATCGAGCGGTTCCAGAACCCGCAGGCGGCCATGCTGTTCAACCAGTATCCGAACGCGACCACCGACGCGGAACGGCAGCAGATCCTCGACCAGATCGAGGCGATCTTCGTGGCGAACCTGCCGTGGGTCCCGATGTTCTACTGGGGTTCCTACGGCAACTGGAGCACCGCCAAGGCGACCGGCTTCCCGACGCCGGCCGATCCGTACTTCAGCCCGGTGCCCAACCCGGTGGTCGCGCTGCGCCTGAAGCCCACCTGATCCGCCTCGGCCGTTCCGGAGCAAAGGAGAATCGACGTTGTCCGCACCCAGAGCCATGGTGATCGTGAACGGAGACGACACCCGGCACGATCTGCTGACCGCGGCCGGGGTATTTCAGCAACTCGGTGTCGAGGCGGGCTTCGCCACGCGCAAAGCCATGGGCACCAACAGGTTCGTCGATCCCCGACCGGCGACGGCGGAGTCCTCGGTCTATCTTCTCTACACCGCGGGCGGCCAGTTCGGCGCCGAACAGCAGCACGCGCTGGCGGGCGCGGTCACCGCGGGCCGGGGCTTGGTGAGCGTGCACACGACCACTCTGGCCGGCACCGAGGACGAGCCGCTGGCGCGACTGCTCGGCAGTCGCCGGCTCGGGTCCGGCTGTGACCGCGATCCGAGCCGGCACACCGTCGAGGTGCTCGCCGGGCACCCGATCACCGGTGAACTGACCGAGTTCGAGGTCGTCGACGAGTACGGCGCGACCGAACCGGTCGACGACGCGGTGACCGTGCTGGCCCGGCGGCAACGCGCCGACGGCACCGCCGAGCCGGTGCTGCACACCCGCCTGGTCGGGGCCGGCCGGGTGGTCCATCTCGCGCTCGGCCACGACCTGCGCTCCTGGGGCGAGCCCGCGGTGCGCGCGCTGGTCCGCCGGGCACTGTGCTGGGCCGCCGGCGGCTGTCCGTGACCCCGGCGACGATCGAAGGAGCAAACGTGCCGGCCGACCTCGGCGTGATGATGTACACCGTGCTCGACCAGGCCCGGGCCGACCTGGACGGCACACTGGCCCGGCTGGCCGAGCTCGGCTACCTGGGCATCGAGACCTACGGCCTGGTCGAGCACTTCGGCCCGGCCCGGGTGCGGTCCGCGATCGACGCGGCCGGGCTCACCCTGACCAGCGCGCACACCCCGTTCCCGGCCGGGCCGGACGCCGAACGCCTGCTCGACGTGAACCAGGAACTCGGTGCCGAGGTGCTGGTCTGGAGCATGGAGCGGGAGGAGTTCGCCTCGCCGGCAGCCATCCGGCAGGGCGTCGCACGGGTCAACGAGGCCGCCGAGCGCGCCGCGACGCGGGGGATGCGGATCGCCTACCACAACCACTACGCCGAGTTCTCCCAGGTGTTCGACGGTCGGCAGGGCTACGACCTGCTGCTGGAACTGCTCGACGAGCGGGTGCTGATCGAGCTGGACGCCTACTGGGCGCTGCTCGGCGGTGCCGACCCGGCCGAGATCCTCGCTCGGCTGGGGGAGCGGGTGCGCTTCGTGCACGTCAAGGACGGCCCGGCGGTGAGCTACGAGCAGGACGTGCTGATGCCCATCGGCGAGGGCCAGATCGACTGGACCCGCACGCTGAGTGTCCCATCCGGACTGCGCTGGCACCTCGTCGAACTCGAACGGCTGCACGTGGAGACCTTCGAGGCGCTGCGGCGCAGTTACAACCATCTGGTGGGCCGCGGCCTGTCCCGCGGCGCCACCGTCCCGACGCGGTCGGAGGAGCGCGCATGAAGGTGTTGTTTCTGGGTGGTGCCGGGATGATCGGCTCGGCGGCAGCCGCCGAAGCGGTCGCCCGGGGTGTCGAGCTCACCATCGTCACCCGGTCGGCGCCGAAGCGCCCGGTCGCGCCCGGGGTGCGCGGCCTGCGCGCCGATGTCCGGGACACCGCGGCGCTCGCGGCGGTCCTCGGCGACGAGGAGTTCGACGCGGTGGTCAACTGGGTCGGCTTCACGCCTGAGGACGTCGGCGGGCATCCCGAGCTGTTCACCGGTCGGGTCGGGCAGTACGTGTTCATCAGCACGTGCTCGGTGTTCGGCCGACCGGTGCCACAACTGCCGATCACCGAGTCGAGCCCGCGTCGGCAGCCGGTGTTCGGCTACGCCCGGGACAAGGTCGCCTGTGAGTTGGCGCTGGAGGAGGCCTACCGGTCGACGGACTTCTCGCTGACCATCGTGCGGCCGTTCCACACCTACGACCGCACAGTCGTTCCGGTGCTCGCCGGCTGGACCGCGATCGACCGGATGCGCGCCGGCCTCCCGGTGGTCGTGCACGGCGACGGCACCTCGCTGTGGAGCCTGACCCACTCGACCGACTTCGCCCGCGCCTTCGTTCCGTTGCTGGGCAACGGGCACGCGGTGGGCGAGAGCGTGAACGTGGTCAGCGCCGACATCCTGACCTGGGACCAGATCCACCTGCAGCTGGCGGCCGCGGCCGGCGTCCGCGAGCCACTGCTGCGGCACCGGTCGAGTGAGTCGATCGGCGCCGTGCTGCCCGGCTGGCGGGAGGTGCTGGAGCATGACTTCCGGCACTCGATGCTCTTTGACACCACCAAGTTGCGCTCGCTGGTGCCCGGGTTCGCATCTCAGGTTTCGTTCGCGGAAGGCGCCCGCGAGCTGATCGCCCGGCACGACAGCGATCCGGCGCTGCGCAGGGTCGACGACAAGCTGGCGCGTGCCTTCGACCAGCTGCTGAAGGAGGACTGAGGTTCGGTGACAACTTCTCGGCGGATGAGTGAACCTCGTACCTATATAAGACCAAAGTGAGACCAGTTGGTACCATTGTGATGACCGGTGGGGCCGTGCTCCTGTCTCGGCCCGGTGAGCTAAGGAAGAAGGCAGCGTGATCGGCGTCGGTCTCATCGGTTCGGGATTCATCAGCGACACCTACGCGGACGCCCTCCAGGACGTGCGGACCGCGACACTCGTCGCCAACTACTCGCGCGACCTCGACCGGGCCGACGCACTCGCCCGGAAGTGGGCGCCGGAGTCCATCCGGTACACCGACATCGCCGCCCTGTGCGCCGATCCGGCGGTCGACCTGGTGGTCATCGCGCTGCCCAACGAGGCCCACCTGGACGCGGTGCGGATCGCAGCCGCCGCCGGCAAGGGCGTGGTGTGCACAAAGCCGTTGGCGCGCACCGGTGCCGAGGCCGCCGAGATGCTTGAGATCGTGCGGGCGGCCGGGGTCTGGCACGGCTACGCGGAGAGCTCGGTGTTCTCGCCCAACATCGCCAAGGCGCATCAGATGGTCACCGCGGGAGCGATCGGCGACCTGCTGACCATGCGTGCCCGGGAGGCGCACTCCGGACCGCACGCGGCGCACTTCTGGGACGCCGAGACCGCCGGCGGCGGGGCGCTGCTGGACATGGGCTGCCACACCATCGAGTCGGCCCGGCACTTCTTCGGCAAGGACAACACGATCGTCGAGGTGTTCGCCTGGGGGGCCACCCTCGCGCACGCCGACAAGACCACCGGCGAGGACACCGCGACCGCGCTGCTGAAGTTCGCCGGCGGCCAACTGGCCACCGTCGAGTCGTCGTGGATCGAGAAGGGCGGTATGCAGTTGCGCCACGAACTCGTCGGCAGCGCGGGCCGCCTGGTCACCGACACCTCCTCGACGCCGGTCTGGGGATTCATCCAGAACCCGGCCGGCTACCTGGTGGAGAAGGCCGACGCCGACACCGGCTGGGTCTACCCGGTGCCGGAGGAGGCCCGCGCCTACGGCTTCAGCCAGGAGATGCGCCACTTCGTGGACTGCTTCGCCCGCGGTGAGACGCCGCTGGAGACCTTCGCCGACGGCCACGTCGTCAACCGGGTCATCGACGCCTGCTACGCCTCCATGCGGTCGGGGACGTGGGAGAAGGTCCAGGTCCCGGCATGACCACCGACCAGCCGGTGCTGGCCGCCGCGTACCCGGAACCGTTGTGGGTGCAGGCAAAAGCCGTGCTGCGCGCGCGGATCGCCGACGGTGAGGTGCGTCCCGGCGCGCGGCTGCCACCGGAACGCGACCTGTGCCAGCTGCTGTCCATCTCCCGGGTGACCCTGCGCAAGGCGCTGGCCGCCCTGGTCGAGGAGGGTGTGCTGCGCGCTGCGCACGGCCGCGGCTGGTACGTCACCGCACCCGAGCAGACCGAGTGGCCCAACACCCTGGAGTCGTTCTCGGAGACCGCCGAACGAATGGGACTGCTGGCCACCTCACGGGTGCTCCGGTCGGAGCTGGGCACGTCGACCTACGACGAGGCCGAGGCGTTCCAGATCGCCCCCGGCACCCCGCTCTACCGCCTCGACCGGGTCCGACTGCTGGGCGACGTGCCGATCGCGGTGGACGAGTCGCTGGTGCCCGCGGACATCGCGGTCGGCTTCACCGAGGTCGACTTCACCACGCGCTCGCTCTACGACATCATCGCCGGCCAGGGATTCCGGCTGGTGCAGGCGGACACGACGATCGAGGCCCGACCGGCCGATGCCGAACTCGCCGGCCACCTCGCCATCGCCGAGTCCACCCCGGTGCTGGAGATGCGGCAGATCGTGCGTGACCGCAACCAGCGTCCGCTGCTCTCCTCGACCATCCGCTATGCCGGTGACCGCTACCGGCTGCGCACGTCCTTCATGCGCAACGCCGACTTATGAGCCGGTCAGCGCTGTTCCTGCCACATCGCCGTGGTGCCCCCGATCGATCCCGTGTTCGGCCGGCGATGCCCTGTGGGACAACGCGATTCGGTCGACCGCGTGCCAGCTACGGAGCCCTCATGACGACCACGCCCGACCTGCGGTCCCTGTCTGCCGCCCTGGCCGCACCCGCGCCCGCCGAGATCGCCACCAGCCAGGCCCTGCTGCGCGCCGCGGGCCTGCTCGACCTGAACACCCATGTCTCCTACTTCGGCCTGGCCGAGCCGGACAAGCGCGAGCTGCTGGCCGGTTCGATCGCGCCGCGCCGGTTCCGGGTGCTGCTGATCGACCTGGCCTCCGGTGTCTCCCGCGATGTCGTGGTCTGCCCGGAGGAGCACCGGATCGTCAGCGACCGGGAGATCGACGTGACCACCGACGGGCATGTTCCGGTGGTGCTGGCCGAGTTCACCCTCGTCGAGGAGATCGTGCACCAGGACGAACGCTGGCTCGCCGCGATGCGCAGGCGCGGACTGACCGACGTGTCCCGGTTGCGGGTCAACCCGTTGTCGGCCGGCGCACCCGCCGCCGACGAGGTCGGCCGCCGGCTGCAACGCTGCTTCACCTTCGTGCAGAAGACTCCCGACGACCTCGGCTGGGCCCATCCGGTCGACGGCGTCACGGTCGTCGTCGACGTGGTGAGCCGCGAGGTCCTGGCGGTCACCGACCACGCCACCCTGCCGGTGCCCGCCGAGGACGGCAACTTCCACGACTCCGACTGGCTCGGCCGGCCGACCCGGGCCGGCCTGAAGCCGATCGAGATCAGCCAGCCCGAGGGGCCCAGCTTCGCCGTCGAGGACAACGGCGTGCTGCGCTGGCTGGGCTGGACCCTGCAGGTGAGCTTCGACCAGCGGGAGGGCCTGGTCCTGCGCAACGTCGGCATCGACGACGCGGGCACCACCCGGCCGGTGCTCTACCGCGCGTCGATCGCCGAGATGGTGGTGCCCTACGGCGACCCGAGTCCGCAGCGCTGGTTCCAGAACTTCTTCGACTGCGGCGAATACCTGTTGGGTGGCTTCGCCAATTCGCTGGAACTGGGCTGTGACTGCGTCGGCGACATCACCTACCTGGACGCCGTGCTGGCCGACAACACCGGTGGGGTCCGGGTGGTGCCGCAGGCGATCTGCATCCACGAGGAGGACACCGGAATCCTCTGGAAGCACACCGACAACTGGAACGGGTCGAGCGTTTCCCGGCGCAACCGACGGCTGGTCGTCTCGTTCTTCGCCACCGTCGGGAACTACGACTACGGCTTCTACTGGTACTTCTCCCTCGACGGCTCGATCGAGCTGGAGGTGAAGGCGACCGGGGTCGTGTTCACCTCGGCCTACCCGCGCCCCGGCTACGAGTTCGCCACTGAACTGGCCCCCGGCCTCGGCGCGCCCGTGCACCAACACCTGTTCAGCGCGCGGCTGGACATGATGGTCGACGGCCCGGACAACGCCGTCGAGGAGTTGGAGGCGGTCACGGTTCCGCGCGGGCCGCGCAACCCGACCGGCAGCGGCTTCACCCAGTCGGTCACCCGGCTGCGCACCGAGACCGAGGCACAACGGTTGGCGGACAACACCCGCAACCGGTCCTGGCTGGTCTGCAACCCGTCGGTGACCAACCGCCTCGGTAACCCGGTCGGTTACCTGCTGCACCCCGAGGGCCGACCGGTGCTGCTCGCCGACGCCGACTCCGACATCTACCGCCGAGCCACCTATGCCACCAAACACCTCTGGGTGACGCCCTATGCGCCGGACGAGAATCATCCGGCCGGCGACCTGGTGAACATGCACCCCGGCGGTGCCGGACTGCCGGCCTGGACCGCGGCCGACCGGCCGGTCGAGAACACCGACATCGTGCTGTGGCACACCTTCGGGCTCACCCATTTTCCGCGGCCGGAGGACTGGCCGGTGATGCCGGTGGACAGCACCGGCTTCGTGCTCAAGCCCTACGGCTTCTTCGACCGCAACCCAACGCTGGACCTGCCGGCGTCCGCCGGCCAGCACTGTCACCCCGGCGGACACGACCACCACGACGGAAAGGCCGACGCATGAGTACCGAGCGCCCCCTGGGCATCCAGCTCTACAGCGTGCGCGAGGACATCGGGCCGGGCCGACTGGACAGCACCCTCGACCGGTTGGCGGCGATGGGTTTCACCCACGCCGAGCCCTACGACATCCTGACCGACCCGGCCGGCCTCGCCGCCGCCCTGCGCGGCAGCGGCCTGCGCGCGAGCACCGCGCACGCCAAGATCACCGAGCTGGACGAGCAGGCCGTGCTGGCCGCCGCCGAACAACTCGGCATCAGCACGGTGATCGTTCCGTTCGTCGCCCCGGCGAGCATCGCCGACCGTACCGGGGTGGAACGCCTCGCCACAGCCATCAACGGCGCGGCCGAACGGGCGGCCGGGCGCGGCATCCGGATCGGCTACCACAACCACGACTTCGAGTTCTCCCAGCGGATCGACGGCGTGCCGGCCTACGACCTGCTGGTCGGCCTGCTCGATCCGGCGGTCGTGCTGGAGGTCGACCTGTACTGGGCAGGCGTCGGCGGCGCGGACGTGTTCGAGCTGCTGCCCCGGCTGGGCGAGCGGGTGCGCTTCCTGCACGTGGTCGAGGAACGCGAACCCGGCAACGACCGGCCGGTGCTCGGCACCGATGTCACCGGCCGGATGGCCGAACTGCTCGACCTGGGGGCCGCGACCGTCGAACTGCCGGTGGTCGAGGTCGTCGCCCACCACAGCGATGTGTTCCCGCTGATCGAGCGCAACGCCGCCTTCTTCCGGGCGCAGGTGAGCGCATGACCACCGCGGCGCGGACCAGGGTGGCCATCGTCGGTGCCGGCGATGTCTGCGCCGAGTACCTACGTTCGCTGGCCGGTTTTCCCGAGCTGACCGTCACCGCCGTGGCCGATCTCGATCCGGCCCGCGCCCGGGCGCGGGCCGAGGAGTTCGGCGTCCCGGTGTGGGGCGGGCCGACCGAGGTGCTGCACCGCGCGGACGTGGACCTGGTGGTCAACCTGACCACCCCCGCGGCGCACGCGCAGGTCGCGATCGCGGCGATCGCGGCCGGCAAACACGTCTGGACCGAGAAGCCGCTCGCGCTGGACCGGGACAGCGCCCGGGTCGTGCTGCGCGCGGCGGCCGAGGCCGGCGTCCTGGTGGGCAATGCGCCGGACACGATCCTCGGTCCGGCCGTGCAGACCGCCCACCGGCTGCTCGCCGACGGCGCGATCGGTTCGCCGCGCACGGTGCTCACCCTGATGCAGGGCCCCGGCCCTGATGTCTGGCATCCCCGCCCGCAGTTCCTGTTCGCCAAGGGCGCCGGTCCGCTGTTCGACATCGGCCCGTACTACGTCAGCACGCTCGTCCAGCTGCTCGGCCCGATCGCCTCGGTGACCGCCGATGGCGACAGCCCGCGCCGCGAACGGATCGTCGGTGCCGGCCCGGATGCCGGCAGCACGTTCCCGGTGGAGATCAGCACCCACGTCAGTGTGCTGACCACCTTCGCGTCCGGCGTACTGGGCACCTCGATCTACAGTTTCGACTCCCCGGTGCGCCGCCAGTTGTTCGAGATCACCGGCCTCGACGGCACGATGGAGGTCCCGGTCAGCGGTTTCGACGGCCCCACCCGACTGCTGACCGGCGTCGCCCGGGACACGCCCTGGCAGACCGTCCCGGCCGTCGGCGTGCCCAGCGGCCGTGGCGTCGGCGTGCTGGAACTGGCGCGCGCCATCCGCTCCGGGTCGGCACCCCGGGCGAGCGGCGAGCTGGCCTACCACGTGCTGGACGTGCTGCTCGCGATCGAGGAGTCGATCGCCATCGGTGGCGCGGTGAAGATCCAGAGCACGGCGCCCGCGGTGCCCCCTGTCCCGGAGCACTGGGACCCGACCACGTGGATGTCCCGGGAAACCCGGCCGTCCGAGGAAACGGAGCAGAAATGAGCGACGGCTACATCGCGTTCGCCCAGGCGCGGGCAAGACAGGCCAGCTCGCTCGCCACCGCGATCACCCGGCTGACCGGCCCGGTGACCCACTTCGCCGAGCAGGGCCGGCTGTCCGGTCCCGGGCCGATCTTCGTCGGCATCGGCGCCAGCCTGGCGGCCACCTGCGCGCCGGTCTGGTGCCTGCGCAGCCGCGGCATCCACGCCTGGCGGCTGTCCGCGGGCGACCACCCGCTGCCCTTCCCGATCAGCTCGCATCCGATCTTCGGTGTGTCGCAGAGCGGCCGCAGCGCCGAGACGCTGGCCGTACTGGAGACGGTGCAGCCGGAGCGGCGCTACGCCGTGGTCAACGTGGACCCGTCACCGATCGCCGAGGTGACCGGCGAGGTGATCGGCCTCGGCAACATCCCGGACAGCTACGCCTCCACGATCGGTTACACCGCAACGGTTGCCGCCCTCGGCCTGCTCGCCGACGCCTGGCAGGGCGGTCGGATCGACCCGGGCTGGGCGCGCCTCGGCGCGCTGGTCGCCGCGACCGAACAGGACCTGGCCGAGCGGGTTCGCGCGCTGGCCCCGCTGTTCGGCGAAACGACGTTCGTCGACTTCGCCGGTGCCGGTCCGGCAGTCGGTTCGGCGGAGGCGGGCGCGCTGCTGTTCCGCGAGGTCGCCCGGATACCGTCGACCGGCATGAGCACCCGGCAGTACCTGCACGGCTCGATGGAGTCGGCCGGCGGCGGCGTGCACGTCCTGTTCGGCGGCGAACGGGAACTCGCCATCGCCCGGACCCTGGCCTGTGCCGGACATTCGACGATCCTGGTGACCAGCGACCCGGTCGACGAGACCCCGCTGATCCACCCGGTACCGGTGCCCGCGCTGCCGGTCGCACAGCGGGCGATCATCGAGATCCTGGTCATCCAGATCCTGGTCGAGGCGGTCGCCGAGTTCCGCGGGGTCGCGGTCGAGGAGTTCGTCTTCCACAACGCGGACATCAAGGTGGCCAGCGAAAGTCCGGGCCGATGAGGGTCCTCGTCGGTGCCGATGTCGGCGGCACGAAGCTGGCGGTCCAGGTGACCGCGCTGGACGGCACGCCGCTCGCCGACCTGCACGTCGCGGCCGAGGGCTGGGCGGCGGCCCCGGTCGACGAGGCGGCGTACTGGCTGCTCACCCACCTGGCGGGCGCGGTGCCGGCCGGCGATGAGATCGCCGCGCTCGGGATCGGCGCCCAGGGCTGCGACACCCCGGAACACTGCGCCCACCTGGCCGCCGCCATCGAGGCCCGGTGCGTGCCGGCGACGGTGGTCAACGACGCCGCGCTGTTGGTGCCCGCCGCCGACCTGACGGCCGGAATCGGCGTCATCGCCGGCACCGGCTCGATCGCCGTCGGCACGGCCGCCGACGGCGCCGTGCTGTTCGCCGGCGGCTGGGGCTGGGTGCTGGGGGACGAGGCGAGCGCGCCCGCGATTCTTCGTGAGGCCACCAGGTCGGCGCTGGCCGCGCACGACGACGGCCGGCCCGACGACGGCCTGCTGGCCGCGCTGCTGGCGAGGTTCGGGGTGGCCGACCCACCGGCCTTGGCCCGGGCCGTCAACGACGAGCCGACGACGGCGAACTGGGGGCGGGGAGCGGTTTCCGTCTTCCAGGCGGCCGACGCGGGTTCGGTGCTGGCCGCCCAGGTGATCGATGAGGCGGCACGGCACCTGACGGTGTTGGTTGATCAGCTCGTCCGGCGGGGCTCGGTCGGCGAAACGGTGGTCGCGGCGGGCAGCGTTCTTCTCAATCAGCCGCGCCTGGTCGAGCGGTTTCGGGCTCGGTTGGCGGTGGTTCAGCCGGCGTTGCGGCTGATCCTGCTGACGGTGCCGCCGGTGGCCGGCGGGGTCGTGCTGGCCCGCCGGCGGCTCGACCTGCCCTAAGCCAGTGCGGAGGCGGCGAGCAGGAACCAGGCGGTGTGCGGAATCCACTGTTCCGCCCACCGCCAGGTCACCCCGGCGGCGACCTGGTCGGCCGGCATGAAGGCGATGTCGTGCTCGTCCTGCACGCCACCGGTGATGCCGTTGAGGATGCCGCCCGGCACGTTCTGGAACACCGCCGAGTACTCCGCCTGGTTGCGCCCCCGGCCCTGCATCATCGAGCTGTCGAACGGGTTGAGGCCCAGTACCCACTGCACCTGGTCGTCGGCGAGCATCCGGAGCCGGGCGCGCAGCACTTCATCGCACTGGGGCAGCGCGGCCACGCCCAGTGCCGCGTAGGCGGTCGAGCAGATCCCGGCGTTCTCGCCCTGCCACCAGTAGCCGGTCTCGTTCTCGTGCGGGAAGAAGAAGCTCGTGCGCGGCGATTTCCCCAGCGGCTGCACGAACTGCCGCGCGCAGCCGAACGGGTTGGCCACCTCGTCGGCCAGTCGCACGGCGTCCCCGGCCAAGGTCATCGCCATCGCCCTGGCCCGGGCACTGATCGGGGAGTCGGCACAGACCTCGGCGAACCGGAGCAGCGCGACGATCGGCAGGCCCGGCTCGGCGGCGTGGAAGAACGGCCTGCCCTCCGCGTCGCCCCGCAGGTAGCCGAAACCCTCGCCGGAGTCGGCGTAGCGGTCGGTCAGGGCGGTGGCGCGCCGCTCCGCCGCTGCCCGGAACTCCGCCGCGCCAACGGCATTGGCCAGTTCGGTCGCCGCCAGCAGGGCGCAGTAGTCGTCCAGCACGGTCTCGGTGCCGTCGTAGAGGTACTCCAGGTTGTGCTGCTCCAGGTGCGCGAACCCGCGCCGGGCGGCGGCCAGGTAGGTGGCCGAGTCGAAGTCACCGTGGTCCTCGGCGGTCGACGCCCGGGCGAGCGCGGCGATGGCCAGGCCGCCGCCGTGCCGGTAGCCCGCCTGCCACCGGGTGGTGCGGACGCTGTCCTGGAGCGGCGCGGTGATGACGCGTTCGTTGAGGTCCTTGGTGAGCGCGTCGAAGATCGCGGTGTAGAAGTAGCCCTCCGGGGACTGGAAGCGCACCAGGAAGTCGGCGCCGTGCAGGGCCTCATCCCGCAGCCGGGCGCCGAGCGCGTCGGCCAGCGCGGGGGCGGTGGTCCGCAGATTGTCCCGGGCGGCGAGCAACGCCCACGCGCACAGCGGGGTCTGCTGTGGACTCATCATCCGGGTGTAGTTGAGGTGGCTGAGGAACTTGCTGAAGTCGCCGGACGCGTCCAGCCAGCCGCCCCGCGCGTCGACCGTGCGTCCGGAGTCGTCCCGGTAGAACGCCGCCGCCCGGTCCTTGCGGTCGATCTCGCCGCTGGAGCGGACCGCCTTGAAGTAGTTCAGGCAGTCCGACAGGGTGCTCGCCTGGATTCGCCGGGTGCCGATCGGGAACGTGGGCGAGCACTGCCGGCCGGCCGTGGTCTCCACGTCGATCCGGTAGCTGCCGTCGGTGCGGACCTGGCTGAAGTCGACGCGCCGGAAGGTGCCCGGCGACCACCGGTCGACCGCCGTCTCCGGACCGGGGGTCAGCTCGGTCCGGCTGCCGGTGTCCGTCTCGACCAGCGCGACCGACCGCAGGTCGACCGGTTCGCGCAGCAGCAACACCGCCTTCTTCGAGCCGACGGTGTTGTAGCCGAGATGGCTGGTCAGGACGGTCAGTGCGGAGGTCACGGAGTCCAGAGGCTACTCGGCGGTCCGGTTCTGATTCAAGTGGTATTACTCTGGACTGTAGTTTGTATCGTCGGTATCGTCGGGCCTGCCGACAGGCGGCACCGGAGGTGGGAACCCGTGAAGTTGCGCGCAATTCCGTCCGCGCTGGTGCTGGTGGACGGGGTCGACCTGCACCACGATCTGATCGGTGCGGCCCTGGCGTTGCAGGAGATCGTCACCGAGGCGGGTGTTCCGGCGGCGCGTGGCGTGGGCATCAACCGGTTCGCCGACCCGATGCCGGCCACCGCCGAGGCGGACGTGTACGTGCTGTACCTCTCGGGCCCTCGGTTCGATCCGGCCGAGCAGCAGGCACTGTCCACTCTGGTGGCCGCCGGCAAGGGCCTGGTCACCGTGCACGCGAGCAACCTCTTCGGCCTCGGCCCGGGTGGCCCGGCGGTCGACCGGGCCGCGATCGACCTCGTCGGCTCCCGGTACCTCTCGCACGGTGACGCCGGCTCCGAGGGCCGCTTCGACGTGCGGGTGCACCCCGGCCACCCGGTCACCCGGCACCTGGACGACTTCGCCATCGACGACGAGTACTACCTGATCGACACGATCAACGGACTGGACGTCCTGGCCGAACGGGACACACCGCACGGTCCGGAGCCGGTGGCCTACGCGCACACCCACGGCGCCGGCCGGGTCTGCTACACCGCGCTCGGCCACGACGGGCGGGCGTGGGGCAACCCGTGGTTCCGCCAGCTGCTGCGTCAGTCCGTGCTGTGGGCGGCCGGCGTCCCGGACGAGGACATCGAAACGTGGTCCACGCGGTGGCCGCTGGGCAACGGCCGATTCATCGGCCGCTGACCGGTTTTCGGGGCGGGAATTATCCGTCCGCCGCGGCGGTTGCACGACATGGCTGGCGCGGACCGTGTCCCCGGGCCTCACCTACTGCCGTCGCGGAATACCGTTGAGTCGGAGCCGCGTTCGTGCCTTCCGCCGAGAGGCGACCGCCGCGCCAGCCCGATGACTCCGCCTCCGGTCCCTATCCCCCCACCGGGGCCGGGGGCGGTCCGACCGTGTTTCGATGGACCGGGTCCGCCTGCGTCTGGGAGTCTCCACCGGGGCCGCAGCGCCTCGATGAGGGGGCGAGATGGAACTCCGCGAGGATGCCCGGTACGACGCCGTCGGGCCGCGCGAACTGCTGGTGGCCGGTGAGGTCACCGCCGCCGAGGTGGAAACTGTTGCCCGGCAGGCCATCGAGTCCGTGAACGCGGAACTCAACGGTCTGGCCGCACCGCTGTTCACCCCGGCGCTCGACCACGACCCGAACGGCCGGTTCGGCGGGTTCCGTTCCTGCTCAAGGACAGCGGCCCGATGGCCGAGGGCGTCGAGTTCGCGCTCGGCAGCCGCGGCCTGGTCGGCGTGCGGGCCCGACACGACCACGACCTGATGCGCCGGTTCCGGGCCGCCGGGCTGGTCGCTCTCGGCCGCACCACCGTCCCGGAGTTCGCGCTCAGCTTCGCCACCGAGCCGGTACTGCACGGCCCGACCCGCAACCCGTGGAATCTCGACCCTGGTGTGGGCGGGTCCAGCGGTGGTGCCGCCGCGCTGGACCTGATGGTGCTGCTCGAAGTGCACAACCGGGTGAGCCGCGCGGTGAGCGCGTTCTTCACCGACCACGATCTGCTCGTCACGCCGACCCTCGGCCAACTACCGCCACCCCACGGCACGCTGTCCTCGGCTGAGCCCGGCCACACCCTGGAGAGCTGGCTGCGCAAGCTGTTCGAGCACGGCCCCTTCGCGATGGTGTTCAACATCTCCGGGCAACCCGCGCTCAGCCTGCCACTCGGCCGGAGCGCCGACGGCCTGCCGATCGGCGTCCAGTTCGTTGCCCCCCTACGGCCGCGAGGACCTGCTGATCCGGGTGGCCGCCCAACTCGAACAAGCCGCACCCTGGCGGGACCGGACCCCGTCGGTTCTTGTCGGCTGACCGGTCACTCGGGGGCCGGCAGCAGCCGGCTGGCGAGTGACTCGCCGATCCCGGCCAACGTGCTGATGTCCATGCCGGTGCGGCCCATGAAGACGAGCCCCTGTTGGGCCGCGAGCAGCGCCCGCGCCGTCCCGACCGCGTCCGCGTCGGCCGGCAGGTCGCCCTGGTACTTGGCGCGGGTGACGCACTCGGCGACCAGTGCGGTGGTCGTCTCGTAGGTGCGCCGGGCCTCGGCGAGCACGTCGGGGTCGGCCGCGGCGAGTTCGCAGGTGCTGTTCGCCATCAGGCACCCGCGCCGCGCGGCATCGGCGTCCTCGTCGCCGACCGGAGCCAGCAGGAACACCCGCAGGGCGTCCAGGGCCCGGGGTGTGTCGTTGAGCAGCCTGCGCAGATGGTGGTGACTCTCCTCGGTGTAGCCGCGCAGCGTGCGCACGAAGAGTTGGTGCTTGTCGCCGAACGCGGCGTAGAGGCTGCCCTTGCCCAGGCCGCTTACCCGGACCAGGTCCTGTAGTGACGTGGCCGCGTAACCGCAGTCCCAGAACTGGTCCCGAACCGAACGCAGCACCTGGTCCTCATCGAACTCACGCGGCCTACCCACCACCCCACGGTAGCACTTCTTGACCAACCGGTCCACAAGGCTCGGCCACTTGCCTGTCGGCGTCCAGGGCTTCGCCGCCTTCGTGCGGTCGAGTGTGTGATCGCCCGGGGGCGAATCCGTAACCGGTTTACGGTGTTGGGTCGATTGTTGATTCTGTGGGCGATTGCTCTGCCCTGACGAGTGAAGGTGTGGGCGGAATTGGGCACTTTCGGTTACCGAGAACGACGATTGCTATCCCTCATTCGTGGAACTTGGTGGGCGGGTATTGATGTGCGCGACGGAGGTGTCGGGGGCGGTGACCGTTGTGGAGGCCGCATGAGGGAGGCCGCGCAGTGGTGCACCTTGCTGTTGGGAACGTCCACGAGTTGCGGCCGGGAGAGTTCGCCGGGCGGTGGTGGTGGGGGACCGCCGCGTCCGCGGTGCAGGCCGAGGGTGCCTCGCTGGCCGATGACTGGTACCGGTGGGAACGGGCTGGTCGAGCGCCCTCGTCGGGGAACGGCAACGGGTTCGGTACTCGGTTCGCCGAGGATTTCGCGCTTTTTCGGGAACTGGGGATGACCGATCATCGATTGTCGATCAATTGGGCCCGGGTCGTTCCCGATGAAGGGGTGATCGACCGGACTGCCGTCGATTATTACCGTGGGGTGTTGGCGGCGGGGGTGGCTGCCGGGCTCCGAATCTGGGTTTGTTTGTTGCATTCGGCGATTCCGGCGTGGTTCGCCGACCGTGGCGGTTTTGCCGGCGCGGATGCGATGGACCTCTGGCTGGAATGGGTGGAGTTGGTGGCCACGCTGTTCGGGGATCTGGTCGGCGGCTGGATTCCGTTCAACACGCCCAGTTCCTATGCGCTGAAAGGCTACCTCACCGGCGTTTTTCCGCCCGGGCACGGTGACGTCGGAGAGGCGATCTCGGTGCTGGCCACCGTGTACCGGTGCGAGTTCGAGGCAGCGCTTCGGTTGCGTGCCAACGGGAAGTTGGTGTACAGCAACGAGGCGTTGCTGCCGTTGTATCCGGTCGGGGACGGCGCTGCTGAGGCCGCCGCCCGGCTGGATCTGCTGGTCTGGGACTCCTGGTTGGCGTTGGCCCGCCAGCCGCGTTATGCCGGTGCGTTCGACCTGTTCGGCTTCACTTATTACTACGGCTCCGTGGTCACCGGTCGGGGCGAGTTGCTGCCTTATCCGACCGATCAGGAACCGGGGCCGTTGGGGCACGTGCGCTGGGCCGACGGGATCGTGCCCGTCCTGCGACGGCTGCACCGGGAACTGCCGGGCGCGCGGTTTGTCGTCGCCGAAGTCGGTTACGGCGGTGATCCGCAGGCCGATGATCTCGGGCGTTGTGAATACCTGGTTCAGGTGCTCCGGCACGTCGCTGCCGCGCAGGACGAGGGGATGCGGATCGAGGGCGTGTCGTTGTGGACCGGCGTCGACAACTACGAATGGCTGTCCGGATTCGACGTCCCGTTCGGGTTGATCACCCGGGAACGCACCCCCCGGCGCAGTGCTTCGCTTGTGCAGGCGGCGATTCTCGGTGGCCCGGTCGCGTCAGCGGCGCGGGAGGCCCCGCTCCGCTAGCCGCGTAGGGACGCTATCGGGTCGACGCGGCCGCGCACACCGGGCAAACGAGACGGCGGGCGCCGGTCTGAGCCTGCGGTACCAGCCCGATCGGCTGGCGCGGCACCGGGACGAATGTGGCGTGCTCACGGCACACCGCCACGCCGCAAGCGGCGCAACAGCCGATAACCGTGCCGGTGGTCGGCATGGTCGAGCACTGCAAGCAGGTCATGGTTGTTCCCTGAAGGATGTCCGGGTTCATGGCCGAGTCACCGGCCGAACACGGGAATGAGGTGGCTCGCGTCGGTCCGGCCCAGGATGGTGGTCGTTCCATCCGCGTCCGGAGCGCCGAACGTCGCAATGACGTGCGATGCGTCCACCGGCCCCAGTAGCGGGGTCAGCCGGCTGGAGTCCGAGCAGCCGGTCACCGGGATGACCTGGTCAAGGATCGGGCCGGATGCCCGGCCTTGGTTGAGGACAGTCATGGCAGTTACCTCTCGGATCGTTGCATCCATCATGTATCTATAATGAGTATGGATGCATGATGTATCTATGTCAACGACAGGCAAAGGTAACGCGCGTCACTCGGGCAGGGTCAGTGCAACAGGGCAGCGGCGTCGGTGACGGTCGCCTGGACCGCCGCGGCGATCCGTCGGACATCGGCCTTCGGCAGTCGGTTGATCGGTACCGACACGTTGATGGCCAATCGCATCGGCGTCTGCCGGAGGGGGAACGCGACCGCGACCGAGCCGACTCCGGGCTCGCTCTCCTCGTCGCTGGTGGCGTAGCCCCGGCGCGCGGATCGGGCCAGGTCGGCCTCCAGCGCCGTGCGGGTGCGCAGCGAGTGGGTGGTCAGACCGACCAGGTCCTCCTGCGGGTAGAGCCGGTGCAGCTCGGCGGTGGACAGCAGGGACAACATCGCCTTGCCGCTGGAGGTGCAGTGCGCGGGCATCGACTTGCCAAGCCGGGAGGCGACCCGAACGGCCTGCGGGCTCTCGATCGCGTCGATGAACCGGACGGTGCTGCCGTCCAACATCGCCACGTGCACGGTCTCGGCGAGTTGCTCGTTGAGCCGTTCCAGGAACGGACGCAGCGTCTCGCGCACGTCGAAGCGTTGCAGGATCGCGAAGGCGACCCCGGTCAGCGAGGTGCCGGCCCGGTAGACCTTCGTCTGCGGGTCCTGCCGCATGAACCCGCGGTACTGCAACATCGCCAGCAGCCGGTGCGCCGTCGAGGACGCCACGTCGAGGTACTCGGCGACCTCGGTCAGCCGCAGCTCGCTGCGCTCACCCAGCAGCAGCAACAGCTTCAACGCGTTGTCGACCGACTCGATCGGATACTGCGGCGGCGCCGGAAGACCCGGACCCGAGGTGATATCCGCCGAGGTTTTCTTCATGGCAGAAAACTACTCCACGCCCTCCGGCTTCGTCGCGACCACGGGCGCTCAGCCCGGTCCGGCCGGCATGATGATCTTGTCCGCGCGGAGCGCGGTGGACGCGACCACGCGGGCGTTGGGCTCGTCGTTGCCGGCCACCCACGCCTCGGCCTCGGCGGCCGAGCGGCCGTGTTCCCGATGCCGGCGCAGCAGTTGGTCCTGGCGGACCGTCTCATCCGGACGGAGGTACCAGACCTCGTCGAACAGCTGGGCCGTGCCCTGCCACGGGCCGTCGTCGAGCAGCAGGTAGTTGCCCTCGACGATGATCAGCTCGGTGTCGCGCGGGATCGGCAGCGCCCCGGCGACCGGCTCCTCCAACTCGCGGAAGAACTCCGGCGCGTAGACGATCTCCTCGTTGTTGATCCGCAGCCGGCGCAGCAGCGCGTGGAAGCCGCCCGCGTCGAACGTGGCCGGTGCGCCCTTGCGTTGCGCCAGCCCGAGTTGGCGCAGTACCTGATTGGCCAGATGGAACCCGTCCATCGGTACCCGGGCCGCGGTGGGGCCGAGCGCCTCGCACAGTGCGGCGGCCAGCGTGCTCTTGCCCGCGCCCGGCGCGCCGGCCAGGCCGAGCAGGTGCCGGGTGCCCGGCCGCAGCAGCGCGCGGGCGTGCTCGGCGAGCACCGGGACCGACCAGGGCAGCGTGAGCGGCAGCGGGGCCCGGGTCGTCTGCTGGTTCGTCATGGGCGCGGCGGGGTCGAGCAGCCACACGACTGGCGGTGCTGGAAGGTGGGTGGCAGGGTCAGCTGCACCGGTGGGCCGTCGTCGCCGGCGATCCGTTTGATCAGCAGTTTGGCGGCCACGTTTCCCATCTCGGGGATCGGTTGGGCGATCGCGGTGAGCGCGGGATTCATCAGATCCGCCCAGATGATGTCGTCGAACGCCGCGACCGCGACGTCCTCGGGAACTCGGATGCCCAGATCGCGCAGGCCGCGCAGGACACCGATGGTCATGGCGTTGTTCGCCGGGATGATCGCGGTCGGCGGGTTGGGTGACTTGAGCAGAGTCTTGACTGCTTCACTGGCCGGCTCGATCCGGGATGCGCCGGATCGGACGAGTCTTCGGTCGTAGGGCAGGCCCGCCCGCTCAAGGCCGAGCCGGTAACCGGCCACCCGCTCGGCCGTGGTGGACAGCCCGGCCCGGCCGCTGACCAGGCCGACCCGGGTGTGTCCGTGCTCGGCGAGGTGGGTGACCAGGCTCGCGGTCGGCTCGATGTTCTCCACGCAGATCTCGTCGAACCGGTGATCGGCGAAGCGGTCGACAAGCACGGTCGGCACGCCGCGCTCACTGAGCAGGTCGAGCACCGGCTCGGGATGCGTGGAGGCGAGCGCGAGAATGACCCCGTCCACCCGCCGGTCCAACATGATCCGCACCTGGTTGGTCTCGTCGGCGGCGTTCTCGTGGTTGTCGGTCAGCAGCAACGTATAACCGTGCCGGCGCGCGGTTTTCTCGATCGAGGACACCAGCGGCGCGAAGAACGGGTTGGACAGGAACGACATCACGACGCCGATCAGCATCGTGTTCTGGGTCGCCAGCGCGCGAGCCACGCTGTTGGTGGTGTACCCCGACGCCGCGACCGCTGCCTGCACCCGTTGCCGAAGCTCTCCGCTCACCGGGCGGGTGTTGTTGAGGACATGCGAGACGGTTGTCACCGAGACACCGGCCGCGGCGGCCACATCCGCCATCTTGACCACCGAAGTGCCCCCTAAAGTCACACGGATTCATACCGAGGCGACACGGGGTCGGAACGCCTCCGCTGCTCGCACCACCAGTTATAGCCCGCCATCTTGTATATCAACCGACACGGCTCCTCGCAAGCGGTTGCCAAAGCGGTTGCGCAGCTCGCAAGCGGTTGCGGAAGCGCTTGCGAAGACCTATGGTCACGTGCCATCAAGCATGTGGACGAGGAGGTCCGATGAAAGACGGAGTCGGTATGCGGCGGAACCCGCGCCGTCGGTTCACTCCCTTTGCCTGTGTCCTCGGGATCGTGGTCGGTGCCCTGGTACTGAGCGCCTGTGGCGGCTCCAGCGCCTCCGGTTCGGGCAGCGGCGTCAAGGTCGCCCTGATCCTCAAGGAATTCACCAACCCGTACTGGATCTCGATGGAGAACAGCGCCAAGTCCGAGGCGAGCAAGCTCGGGGTGCAGCTCCAGGTCACGGCGGGCAAGTCCGATGACGACACCACCTCGCAGATCAACCAGATCGACGAGGCCATCGCCGCCGGCGACAAGGGCATCATCATCGCCCTCAACGGCGACGCGGTGAACAGCGCGTTGCAGCAGGCTCGGTCCGCGGGTCTGGTCGTGGTCGCGGTGGACACCCCGCCGATCCCGGCCAGCGTCGCCGATGTCACCTACGCCACCGACAACACCGCGGCCGGTGTGCTGGACGGCAAGTGGACGGCCGCCAAGCTGGGCGGCCAGAACGCCGACATCGCCATGCTCGACGACCTGGCCAACCAGGTGATCACCGTCGACGTCGACCGCGACCACGGGTTCCTCAAGGGCATGGGCATCCCGGTCGGCAACCAGAACGTGAACGGTCAGGAACCGACGAGCGGCAAGTACACCGGCGGCAAGGGCGGTAGCTACAAGGTCGCCTGCCAACTGGCCACCAACGGCTCACAGACCGGCGGCCAGTCGGCGATGGAGACCTGCCTGTCCAAGGACTCCAACATCAACGTCGTCTACGCCATCAACGAACCGGCGGCGGAGGGCGCGGCGCACGCGCTGCAGACGGCGGGCAAGAAGAACGTGACCGTGGTGGCCATCGACGGCGGCTGCAGCAACCTGCCCTTCGTCGCCAGCGGCGCGATCGGCGCGACCGCGGGCCAGTTCCCGGGCAAGATGGCGGTGTCCGGTGTGGACGCCATCTCGGCCTTCGCCAAGACCGGTAAGAAGCCGACCAACCAGGCCGGCCAGGACTTCTTCAACACCGGCACCCAGCTCTACACCGACACCGCGCAGCCCGGCGTGCCGAGCATCACCAGCGCGGCCGCGTCCAAGGTCTGCTGGGGCTGATGATGGCGGACAGGACTGGCGTGTCGGCCGCCGACCTGCCACCGGGCACCGACGAAACGCCACGGCGTCGGCGCGGGAACCCGGTCCAGGAGCTGCTGCACGCGCATCCCTCGCTCGGCCCGCTGGTCGTGCTGGTGCTCGCGGCGATCGTGTTCGACCTGATCAACGGGCGGTTCCTGAACCCGACGAACCTGTCGATCATGTTGCAGCAGGTCGCCGTGATCGGCCTGCTCGCGCTCGGACAGACGATCATCATCCTCACCGCCGGTATCGACCTCTCGGTCGGCGCGGCGATGATCCTGGTCCAGATGGTCATGGCCGAGCTGGCCGTCTCCAACGGTATTCCGGTGATCCTGGCGCTCGTGCTCGGCCTGCTGGTGGCGTTGTTGACCGGACTGATCAACGGCGTACTGGTGACCAGGTTCGGCGTGCCACCGTTCATCGGCACGCTGGGCACGCTCGGCGTGTTCACCGCGGTCGGGCTCAAGTACGCCAACGGCCAGACGATCACCCCGCCGACCAGCAGCCTGTTGTTGTGGACCGGCAAGTTCATCAACTTCGGTTCGTTCCACATCACCGTCGGCGTGTTGCTGATGATCGTGCTCTACCTGGTGGTGGGCTACGCCCTCGGGCGGACCGCCTGGGGCCGGCACGTGTACTCGGTCGGTGACGACGCCGAGTCCGCCCGGCTGGCGGGTATCCGCACCGGCCGGCTGCTGGTGAGCGTCTACCTGGTCGCCGGCCTGGTGTACGGGATCGCGTCCTGGGTGCAGATCGGCCGGGTCGGTGACGCCAGCACGGACATCTCCTCGACGCTCAACCTGGACAGCATCACCGCTGTTGTCATCGGCGGCGTCAGCCTGTTCGGTGGCCGTGGGCTGGTGCTCGGCACGTTGTTCGGAGCGCTGATCGTGCAGGTGTTCCAGAACGGCCTCGCGCTGGCCGGTGTGCAGGATCTCTACCAACAACTCGCCGAGGGCCTGCTGGTGATCGCAGCGGTCAGCCTCGACCGATGGATTCGAAAAGTGCGCCGATGAACGCGACAACAGACGACAACGAACTCACCACCGTCCACTCGGAACCGCAGCCCGACCGGGAGCCGGTGCTGTCGGCCACCGGGCTGGTCAAGTCCTACGGGCGGGTCGAGGCCCTGCGCGGCGTGGACTTCGAGCTGTACCCGGGCGAGGTGCTCGCCGTCATCGGCGACAACGGCGCCGGCAAGTCGACGCTGATCAAGTGCCTGTCCGGCGCGGCAAGTCCGGATTCGGGCACGCTGCGGCTGGACGGCCGGGAGGTGCACTTCCGCGACCCGTTGCAGGCGCGGCAGGCGGGCATCGAGACGGTCTACCAGACGCTGGCCGTCACGCCCGCCCTGGACATCGCGAGCAACCTCTTCCTCGGCCGGGAGATCCGCAAGAAGGGCCCGCTGGGCACGGTGTTCCGGCTGCTGGACACGGCCGGGATGCGGCGGGTGGCGCGGGAGGAGGTGCAGCAGTTGGGCATCACCACGCTGCAGGACATCACCCAGACGGTGGAGACGCTCTCCGGTGGTCAGCGGCAGGCGGTCGCGGTCGCCCGGGCGGCGGCGTTCGGCAGCAAGGTGGTCATCCTGGACGAGCCGACCGCCGCGCTGGGCGTGCGGGAGTCCGGGCAGGTCGCGCAACTGATCAGGCGGCTGCGGGACACCGGCCTGCCGGTCGTGCTGATCAGCCACGACATGCCGCTGGTGTTCGAACTCGCCGACCGGGTGCACGTGCAGCGCCTTGGCCGCCGGGTCGCGATCATCAACCCGAGCACGTCCACCATGGAGGACGCGGTCGCCATCATGACCGGGGCACGCTCGGTCTGAACGCAGTGTCGAGAACCGCCGGCCGCACCAGGGCCGCGCGGGTAGCCGTTGTGCGTCAACAAACCCCTCGGAGTCCGTGATGGAGCGTCGTGACTTTCTCAAGCGGAGCCTGACCACCACCGGCAGCGTCGTCCTGTTGGGCGCGGCCGGGACCGGCGTCGGCGCCGCCGCGGAGCGGCCGACCGCGGCGAGCCCGGATGTCGGTACCCGGCCCGACATCCCGATCGCGGACTTCGAGACCGCCGACTGGGCCGGCTGGACGACAACCGGAACCGCGTTCGGCGCCGGCCCGGTGGTCGGCGCGCCGGCCCTGGCCCAGGTGGCCCTGGTCGGTTACCGCGGCAACGGTGTAGCCACCAGCAAACTGGCCGGCGACGATCCGACCGGAACACTGACCTCACCGCCGTTCACCATTCAACGGCGTTATCTCTCCTTCGGTGTCGGCGGTGGCGACTACGAGCGCGTCACCTGCCTGAACCTGGTCGTCGACGGCACGGTCGTCCGCAGTGCCACCGGTCGCAGCACGCTCACCCCGACCGCCGGTTCCGGTGACGTGGACCTGATCTCGCCGGAGAGCTGGGACGTCAGCGAGTTCGCCGGCAGATCGGCCCAGTTGGAGCTGATCGACACCGCGACCGGCGACTGGGGCCACCTCAACGTCGATCACGTGCTGCTGACCGACAACCCGGAGCGGCTGCCGGTGACCACCCAGCCGCTGTACCAGGAGACGCACCGCCCGCGGTTCCACTTCACCGCGCGCCAGTGGACGATGGACCGGCTCGATCCGTACATGCGGCAGGAGGGTTGGCTCAACGACCTCAACGGGCTGGTCTACTACGACGGCGAGTACCACCTGTTCGCGCAGCGCTGGAACAAGTGCTGGGTGCACGCGGTGAGCACCGACCTGGTCCACTGGACCGAGTTACCGCCCGCGTTCTTCGAGGAGAGCCTGAACACCGGCGTGCAGTCGGGCACGTGCG
Source organism: Pseudonocardiaceae bacterium (assembly GCA_036268615.1). Taxonomy (GTDB): domain Bacteria; phylum Actinomycetota; class Actinomycetes; order Mycobacteriales; family Pseudonocardiaceae; genus DATATV01. The sequence continues at coordinate 93,890 of DATATV010000077.1, read as the reverse complement.
TGATCGACTACGGCAACACGTCCGGCCTGTCGCCGAACAAGGCCAATCCACCGATGGTCGCGTTCTGGGCGCGGAACGACAACAGCAGCCAGTGCCTGTCCTACAGTCTCGACCACGGCCGGACCTGGACGCCCTACCCGCACAACCCGGTGCTGGTGCACCCCGAGCGCGACCCGGACGTGTTCTGGTACGAGCCCGGCCAGCACTGGGTGATGATGCTCTACGGCAACGGCCAGTACGACGTGCTCACCTCGCCGAACCTGCTCGACTGGACGGACACCGGGCACAGCGTGCCCAACAGTTTCGAGTGTCCGGACTTCTTCCAGCTCCCGCTGGACGGCGACCAGCGCCAGCTGAAGTGGGTTCTGGTGCGGGGCAACGGAAACTACTCGGTGGGCAGCTTCGACGGGGTCCAGTTCACCGAAGAGACCGACCAGTTCGTCTCCGACGCCGGGCCGAACTTCTACGCCACCCAGACCTGGGGCAACACGGTCGGCGGCCGGCGGGTGCAGGCCGCGTGGATGCGCGACGGCCGGTACCCGGACATGCCCTTCAACCAGCAGGTGACGTTCCCGTGCGAACTCACCCTGCACAGCACGCCGGCCGGCCCCCGGTTGCTCCGCGCCCCGATCACGGAGATCGCCACCCTGCACGAGCGCGCGAACACGTGGCCGAAACACACGCTGCGGTCCGGTGAAACCTGGGACCTCCAGGAATCCGGCGACCTGCTCCACCTCACGATGACGGTCACCATCCCCACGGCCGCGACGCTCACCGTCACCCTGCGCGGCGCCCCGGTCGTGCTCACCGCCGAGACCATGGCGTCCGGAACGGCCCCACAGCCGGTGTCCGACAGCGTGCGCACGGTGGAGATCCTGCTCGACCGCACGTCCGTCGAGTGCTTCGCCAACCAGGGCGAGGTGTCGATCTCGCGGTGTTTCCTGCCCGACACCAGTGGCCTGACGCTGACCGCCACCGGCGGCCCGGTGGTCGTTGACGCGCTGACCGTCTTCCCGCTGAAGTCGATCTGGTCGGGCACACGCTGACCCTCCCTCGGCCGGGCGGTGGGTTCGCCCGGCCGAGGCAAATCCGGCTTCACATCGGCCCGCGCGGCGTTGTACGCTCGGCCTCGGCGGTTTCCGGCCGCCTCTGGGTCCGCGGGCAGAGCTGCAAGCTCACCGGTGTGGTTTTCAGCAGCAGACGGCAGGTCCCTCCAGCCCGATGTCGCGGACCCACGGGCGCCTGAGGAAGGACTGCCTTGTCCGATCAAGCACGCGCGCTCCCAGACCGGCCCAGTCTTCGTTTCCTGAAGCTGGAAGCGAAACGTCGTCTCGCCGCAGGAGAGTTCGACACCCTCAACGCCGCTCAACTGGCCATTGCCCGGGAACACGGGATGTCGAGTTGGACCGCGCTCAAGGACCACATCAGCGATGGTCCCGACGGCCCTGATGGGGCTGCGCTCGCCGGGGTGCGGTGGGTCGTCTCGCGCTTTCGAGATGCGGGCTCACCTGCTTGGCAGGCACCGGCCGACGCGGAACTCCGGGCGCACTTCGATGATCATTATCTGGAGTTGATTCCGGCTGACACGGTGGTCAGTACGCTCAGCCGGATGGCCGGCCGGCTTCGCGAGGAGTTTGTGGTCACCGGTGAGTCCGCGTTGCGGGTGCGGGGGCAGATCTCCGGGTTGCGGGTCGAGGCGGCGGTTGAGCCTGAGGCTCCGCATCGGCTGACCGGGTTGCGGCTGTATCCGGTTGGGGCTCGGGTGACTGATGCCCGGATTTCCGCTCCGTCCACGCGGACCGCTGGTCTGGTGCCCGCGGCGGCGACTCGGGTGGCTGAGGAGTCGTTTGCCGAGGTGGGGCTGGTTGGCCTTGTGGTGGCCGGCGACGCGTCCGGGGAGGCGCCGGGATGGGCTGCTGCTCGTGGGTGGGCGGACCTTGAGCGCGGGGAGTTGTTGCGCCCTGATCATCGGTTCCCGGCTTATGGCATCACGAAGGTTGTCACTGCCACGGCGGTGTTGGTGCAGGTCGGGGAGGGGCGGATCGGTCTCGACGAGCCGGCCAACTCGTATCTGAGTACCGTGCGACTCGCCTCGGATGTTGTTACCGTGCGCGATCTTCTCACTCATACCGGCGGGGTGGACGGTGTGGCCGCGGTCTTCGCCGACAGCGTGCCTGAGGTGGCCGGGTTGCTCGGTCCGGTTGTCGGGTGTGGTGGTTCGCGGGGTGTGTTTGCCACGAGCAATGCCGGGTACGGGGTGCTCGGGCAGTTGATCGCCGATGTGGCCGGGGCGGCTTTTCCGGAGGTTGTCGACCGGACCGTGTTCGCGCCGCTGGGGATGGCTGCCTCGTCATTTCCCGTTCGGTGGCCGGATGTTGATGCGGTCACCGGGTATCAGCTTGGTGAGGACGGGACGTTCGTCCCGGCCGCTGAACAGCTGAGCACGCTGCCGGGTGCTGGTGGACTGTGGACCACCGCGGTGGATCTCGTTCGGTTCGGAGTCGGGTGGTCGTCGTTGTTGCCGGCGGAGTTGAGTCGGGAGGCGTTGCGACCGCACGTGGCGCAGCGGACTCCTGGGGCGTCGGTCGGGTTGGGGTGGTTGATCAATGGGGACAAGGGGTTTGTCGGGCATGCCGGCGTTGGCCCCGGGGCGGGGTTGTCGTTGATTATTCAGGAGGGCGCTGGGCGCGTTTCGGTGGTTTGTACTAATCGGATTGTTCCGGTGGAATCTGTTAATGGTCGGTTGCTGCTGAGTTAGGGCTCTGCGGGTGGTTGGCGATCGGGGTGCGGCTCAGCGGGTCACCGGCAGCACCTCGGTCGCCGGCTCCTGCTCGCGCTGCACGTCGGCGCGGGTCACCGCGAGGTAGACGACGAAGCCGATGATCAGCAGCGCGAGCACCAGGGCGACCGCGCCGTCGCCGAGGCCGACACCGCCCACGGAGGTCGGCTTGCCCAGCCAGTCGGCGACCGACGCGCCGAGCGGCCGGGTGATGACATAGGCGAACCAGAAACTGAAGATCGCGTTCCAGTGCAGCCACCGGTACCCGATCGCCGGAATGAGGATCACCACGGCGAACAGCACGATGGAGAAGTCGTAGCCCAGGTTCAGCGTGGTCGCGGTCATGTCGCCGGCGGCGGTGCCCAGCGCGAACGTGGCCACCACGGCCAGCCAGTAGAAGACCTCGCGGCGGGGCGTGTTGATGCTGTGGATGGACAGCGTGCGCTCGGTCCGCTGCCAGACCAGGTAGACCGCGGCCAGCACGATCGCGTAGAGCGCGGTCGAGGCGACGTAGGGCACGCCGAAGCCGACGTGCAGCACGTCCGCGGCCATCGTGCCGAAGACGCCGACCATCGCCACGGCCAGCCAGTACGTCCAGGCCACATAACGGCGCATCGAGAACTGTAGGACCAGCGCGCCGACGAACGCGACAAAGCCGAGGCCGACCGCCGGGATGGGGGACAGCACCCGAACCAGGTAGTCCGAGGTCGACTCGCCCAGTGCGGTCGACAGGCCCTTGACGATCCAGAAGTAGGCGGTGATCTCCGGGACCCGCAGGGCGCGTTGGGCACGCGGCGTGGCGAGGGCAGGATGGTTCGTCATGCGGGCAGAATCCTTAGCGTGGCGACCTGGATTTGTGGTAGTCGGTCCGGGCGTGTCTTAGCCCGCCTAGCATCTACAACTCTGTAGATGCTAGCGAGCTGGTCGTGAACTCGCCGTGAGGGAGTGGTCGGTGCGGGCGAACGGCCGGTCCACCTCGTGCGAAGCTGTGGCTGACCCGTGTGTGCCCAGGATCGAGATGTCGACCATCCGACAGAGCATTCAGGAGAGGCGCGAGAGCCGTGTGCGGTTTGATTGGGCTGGTCTGTCCCTCCGAAGTGGACGCTGCGGCGTCCCGGCCGGCCGTCGGCGCCGCGACGGGCTGCATGCGCCACCGCGGACCGGACGAGACCGGCACCTGGACCGCACAGGAAGTGGTGTTCGGCTTCAACCGGCTGTCCGTCATCGACCTGGAGCGGGCGCACCAGCCGCTGCACTGGGGGCCGCCGGAGGCGCCGGGCCGGTACACGATCGTGCACAACGGGGCCATCTACAACTACCTCGAACTGCGCGCCGAACTGATGGACCAGCACGACGCCGCGTTCACCACGCACGGTGACGCCGAGGCGATCGTGGCCGCCTACCACTACCTCGGGTCGGACGCGGTGAGCCGGCTGCGCGGCATGTTCGCCTTCCTGATCTGGGATTCGTACCGCAACGAGCTGTTCGGCGCACGCGACCCGTTCGGCATCAAGCCGCTCTACTACACGGTCGGCCCGCGCGGCACCGCGTTCGCCAGCGAGAAGAAGAGCCTGCTCGAACTCGCCGGCCTGCTCGGCGTGGCGTCGACCGTGGACCGGCGGGCGTTGCAGCACTACCTGACGTTGCAGTACGTGCCGGAGCCCGAATCGCTGCACCAGGAGATCCGCCGGATCGAGTCCGGCTGCGCCTTCACCGTGACCGCTGCCGGGGCGCTGTCCGTGCGGCGCTACTTCAAGCCCGTCTTCCAGCCGAGGCCGGTGCCCGGTCCGGCTGAGGCCGAGCGGCTCTACGCCGAGATCGCCGAGGCGATGCGCGACTCGGTGGCCAAACACCTGCGCGCCGACGTGACCGTGGGCGCGTTCCTGTCCGGCGGCATCGACTCGACCGCGACCGCGGCGCTGGCCCGCGAGCACAACCCGGATCTGGTCACCTTCACCGCCGGTTTCCAGCGGCAGGGCTACTCCGAGGTCGACGTCGCCGCGCGGACGGCGGCGGCGCTCGGGGTGAAGCACGTGGTCCGGACGGTGTCGGCCCGGGAAATGATGGACGTTCTGCCGTTGATCGTCTGGTATCTGGACGATCCGGTGGCCGACCCGGCGCTGGTGCCGCTATGGTTCGTCGCCCGCGAGGCCCGCAAGCACGTGAAGGTGGTCCTCTCGGGCGAGGGCGCCGATGAGCTGTTCGGCGGTTACAACGTCTACCGGGAGCCGTTGTCGCTGGCGCCCTTCGAGCGGGTGCCGGGGACGTTGCGCCGGGTGATGGGCGGGCTGTCCACCCGGATTCCGGAGGGTGCGCGCGGCAAGGACCTGTTGCGCCGGGGCGCGTTGAGCCTGGAGGAGCGCTACTACGGCAACGCCCGGATCTTCCGGGACGACCAACTGCGCAGCGTCTTCCGCTACGTCGACGAGCGGGTCGGCCACTTCGACGTGACGGATGCGCCGTATCGGGAGTCGGCGGGCTGGGACCCGGTGACCCGGATGCAGCACCTGGACCTGTTCACCTGGCTGCGGGGGGACGTTCTGGTCAAGGCGGACAAGATGACGATGGCCAACTCGCTGGAACTGCGGGTGCCGTTCCTGGACACCGAGGTCTTCCGGATCGCCGCCCAGCTGCCGCTGGAGCAGAAGGTCACCCGGGAGACGACCAAGTACGCGTTGCGCCGGGCGTTGGCCGACGTGGTCCCGCCGCACGTGATCAACCGGCGCAAGCTGGGCTTCCCGGTCCCGATCAAACACTGGCTGCGGGCCGAGATGCACGACTGGGCGCGCGGCATCGTGCTCGCCTCGGGCGCGGACGAGTACGTGGATCGGGACGCGGTGCTGCGGCTGCTCGACGAGCACCGCGCCGGCCTGGCCGATCACAGCCGGCGGATCTGGGCGCTGCTGGTGTTCATGTTGTGGCACGGCATCTTCGTGGAGCAGCGGATCACCCCGGAGGTCCCCGAACCGCACCACCCCGTCCGGATCTAGGGCGTGGTTCAAGGGCCTCTTTCCGGCTGCCCGGAGAAGGCCTTGAAACATGCCCTGGGCCGGGCCGCTCAGGCGGGATCGAGGCCGGCCAACTCGGCCGGGTCCAGCGATACGACCGGCTCATCGGCCAGGTGGTCCGGCCAGCTCAGCAGCCGGACCGACGCGCCGCCGAGGTCGACAAAACCGTGCTCGGTGGTGTACCCGCCACCGCGCTCGAACAGCAGCAGCAGCGGCTCGAACGGGTCGGCCAGCGTGCTCGGGACATGCACCCCGGCGTCCAGCACCGCGGCCCAGCGCAGCGCGTACCGGGCCGACGCGGCCACCGACGGCCAGCCGATCCTGGTGGAGATCAGCGTTTCCAGCTCGGCCGCCGCGCCCTCGGGCGTGCGCACCTCGGGCGCGAGCGAGGCTACGACGTCGAAGAACGGCCACTGGTCGGTGGCCTCGAACGCGCGCGCCCAGAACGCGGCGCGGCGCAGGTACTCCTTCATCAAGCGGGCGCGGGACCGCGGGAAGTCGAAGCTCGTCTCGCCCGACCAGTCCACCGCGAGCAGTCGGGCCAGCACCGCGGCGGTGCGGTTCTGCGGGGTCACAGCGTGAGTCCTTTTCGTGCGGCGCTGACCACGTCGTCGATGTTGGACAGGTCGGGCGCGATTGGTGCGTCCGGCGGGGTGAGACCGAGTTTCGGCCACAGGCGCAGTGATCCGGTGGAGGACAACGGGGCCACCTCGTGCGCACCGAAATGGGACGTGTTGAACATCAGGGTGCCATCTTCCCACGCCTCCGGGTCCGCCGAACGGTACGGCATCCCGGACTCCATCAACCGGCTCTCCACGTACTCGTGCGACATCAGTGAGCGGAACTGGCCCTGCTCGGCCGGGCTGAGCACGTCCTCGGTGCTCTGCCGAATCGAGGCATACGCGGCCTCCGCGTCCGGCGAGGACGAGCTGACGTGCCCGGCGCCGGTGAAGCCACCGTCCGTGTCACCGGCCGGGGAGACAATCGCCGCCGGTGCGCCGTCGTCGGCGATGTCGCTGAAGGACGTGGCGTTCTGCGCCTCGGCATCGAGGGTCCGGCCGAGGTTGGCCTCCTCGTTGTCGGCGGTCTGCTCGCCGATCTTGGCGACGGATTCGGAGATGTTGCCGGCCGCCTGGTCGGCATCCTCGGTCAGCCCCTTGAACACCGCGCCGAGCTCCCCGTCGGCCATCAGCAAATCACCCCCGCCCCGCTGACATCGTTGATCATGTTACTGGCGTGCCGAGGAGTTTTTGTCGGGATTCGGCAGTTGTCGAAGGGGGCCGGGACGGCGTGTCGCGGGCGGTCCGAGCCGGTGCCTTCGGGTCGGGTGTCAGACTGCCGGCGATGTTTACTCCCTCCGACCTCGCCGATCTGCTCGAATGCGAGCACCGCAGTGTGCTCAACCAGGCCGTGGCCGCCGGACTGCCCGGGGCGCCGCGGCCGGAGTCGGGCACCGGCCAACTCGGCGCCAAACACGGCATCGCGCACGAGCAGGCCGTGCTCGCCGAGTTCCACCGCGCGCAGCCCGAGGTGGTGGAGATCGACTTCCGGGACCACGACACGGCCGTGCGGGACACCGCGACCGCGCTGTGGTCCGGCGCCCCGGTCGTCTACCAGGCGGTGTTCGACGACGGCGAGTTCACCGGGCGGGCGGACTTCCTGGTCCGGGACGCAGCGGGCCGCTACGAGGTGTACGACACGAAGCTGGCCCGGCACGCCCGCCCGGCGGCCGTCCTCCAGGTGACCGCGTACGCCGACGCGCTGCGCCGGTCGGGCTGGCCCGCCGGCCCCGACCTGCACCTGCTGCTCGGCGACGGCACCACCCGGACGTTCCGGGTCGAGGACTTCCTGCCGCTGCTCAACCGGCTGCGCGGCAAGCTCACCGACCGCCCGGCCCGGCTGCCCGACCGGCTCTGGGCCGACGAGCGGCCGGCCTGCGGCGGCTGCGGCTACGCCCAGCACTGCGCGTCCGGCCGGGCCGCCGACCGCGATCTCGCCCTGGTCGCGGGCATCCGCACCGACCAGCGGCGCAAGCTGGTCGAGGCCGGTCTGGGCACCATCGACGGCCTGGCCGTGGCCGAGCAGGCCGACCGGCCGCGGGACATGTCGGCGCGCACCTTCACCGCGCTGCGCGCCCAGGCCGCGATCCAGGTCCGGCAGGACGCCACCGGCGAGATCAGTTACGAGATCATCGATCCCGCCGCGCTGGCCGCGCTGCCACCGGCCGGTCCTGGCGATGTCTTCTTCGACATGGAGGGCGACCCCTACGCGCTCGGCGGCGCCGGGCTGGAGTACCTGTTCGGCGCGGTCACCGCGGACCCGGCGTTGCGGTTCACGCCGTTCTGGGCGCACTCGCGAGCCGAGGAGAAGCGCGCGTTCGAACAGTTCGTCGACTTCGCCACCGCCCGGTTGGCCGCCCATCCGGGCTCGCACGTCTACCACTACGCGCCCTACGAGGTGACCGCGCTCAAGCGGCTGGCCGCGGCGCACGGCACCCGCGAGGAGGCGGTGGACGACCTGCTGCGGGCCGGCGCGCTGGTCGACCTGTACGCCGTCGTGCGCAAGTCGCTGCGGGTGTCCCAGCGGTCCTACTCGATCAAGTACCTCGAACCGCTCTACATGCCCGCCGCGCGCGCCGGCGACGTGCAGACCGCGGTGTCCAGCATCGAGGCGTACGAGGACTACCTGACCCTGGCCAACCTCGGCGACACCGAACGCGCCGCCGAGGTGCTGGGCGGGATCGGCGACTACAACGAGTACGACTGCGTGTCGACGCTGCGGTTGTTCGAGTTCCTGCACCAGATCCGGCAGAAGGCCGGCATCGAGACCGTCGAGCCGGTCGGCGAGTCCGACGTGGACACCCTGTTGCGGGAGACCGGTGACCAGGTCGCCGCCGAGCGCCGGGCCGAGCGCGCCGCTCAGCTCGCCGAGCTGGTGGAGACGCTCGCCGACGGCGGCGGTGAGCCGGGGACGCTGCTGGCCGCGTCGGTCGGCTACCACCGGCGGGAGACCAATCCGGCCTGGTGGGAGTTCTTCCGCCAGCTCGCCGCGCCGCTCAGCGAGCTGGAGATCGACCAGACGTGCACGGTCCCGGTGTCGATCGAGGTGGGCGAGTGGGTGCCGCCGGCCGGGCGTGCGCGCACCGCCAAGCGCACCGTCGTGCTCGGCTGCGACCCGGACCGGCCGCACTCGTTCACCATCGGCGACCAGGTCCGGCTGCGCTACGGCCCGACCGCCCGGGACGCCCGGGTCACCGACGCGTCCGCCGAGGAGCTGACGCTCACCGAGAGCTCGCCGGTCGACGAGACGACCGGGCAGCCGCCCGACGCGGTGCTGCCCGGCAGTCCGGTCCGGCCCGCGCCCAAGGACGAGGCGGTCGCCGAACTCGCCCGGCTCGTCGTCGACGAGCTGCCCGCACTGCCCGCCCACCCGGGTGTCGACCTGCTGCGCCGGACACCGCCGCGGCTGCGCGGTGGCCGGCCGCTGCCCGAGCCCGGCGGCGACCTCGTGCGCACGGTCATCGAGACCGTGGCCGCGCTGGACCGCTCGACGCTCGCGGTGCAGGGGCCGCCGGGCGCCGGCAAGACCTACCTGGCCGGCCGGCTGATCGCGCAGCTGGTCCGCGCCGGTCGGACCGTCGCGGTCACCTCCACCAGCCACAAGGCGGTGGAGAACGTGCTTGCGGCGGCGAAGGCCGCGGCGCCGGAGCTGCCCTGCGCAAAGCGGCCCAAGGGCGCGCCCGACCCGAACCAGCCGTGGGACCAGCCCAGGGACAACGGCGCGCTGGTCCGCTGGCGCGCGGAACACGACGCCGGCCACCTGGTCGGCGGCACCGCGTGGACCCTCGCCAACGCGGCGATCCGGGCCGAACCGTTCGACGTGCTGATCATCGACGAGGCCGGCCAGTTCGCGCTGGCCGACGCCCTCGCGGTGTCCATGGCGGCGGCCAACCTGGTGTTGCTCGGCGATCCGCAGCAACTGCCCCAGGTCGTGCAGGGCACGCACCCGGCCGGTGCCGAGGCGTCGGCGCTGGGGCACCTGATCGGCGACGCCGACGTGATCCCGCCCGAACTGGGCTACTTCCTCGACCAGACCCGGCGAATGCATCCGGCGGTGTGTGCGCCGGTGTCCCAGCTGTCCTACAGCGGCAGGCTGCACGCGCATCCGAGCACCGCCGGGCGCGAGATCAGCGGGGTCGAGCCGGGTTTGCGCCTGGTCGAGGTCGACCACCGGGGCAACACCACCCGTTCGGTCGAGGAGGCCGCCGAGGTGACCCGGCTGGTGGCCGACCTGCGTGGCCGCACCCTCGTCGAGCACGGCGAGGCGCGACCGTTGCTGGACAAGGACATTCTGGTGGTCGCGCCGTACAACCTACAGGCGCGGGTGGTGTCGCGGACGTTGGAGCGGGCCGGTTTCCCGGGCGTGCGGGTCGGGACGGTGGACCGTTTCCAGGGTCAGGAGGCACCGGTGGTGATCGCGACGATGACCTCGTCCTCGGCCGTGGATCTCCCACGTGGGCTGGACTTTCTGTTGTCCCGCAATCGACTCAACGTCGCACTGTCCCGGGCGCAGGTGCTCGCCGTGCTGGTCTGCTCGCCGCTGCTGGTCGAGGCCGACATCCGGACCGTGGACCAGATGCGGCTGGTGTCGGGCATGATCGGCCTGCTCGACACGGCGTCACCCTGGCAGTGACCGACCCGGCTCGGCGCCGTCCAGTTCCGGGCTCAGCCGGTGGGCCAGCAGCGTGCCGCCGGCCATCGCGGCCGGCAGCACGATCAGCGCGGCCAGCGGGATCAGGCACAACAGGTACACCGGCACCGCGAAGCCGAGGGTCAGCGGTCGGTTGCGGCGCAACGCCTGCCGGCGCACCGCGAGGTCGTAACCGCGCCGCAGGAACGGGATCGCGGTCAGCTCGACGGCCAGCAGCCAGGAGTCGACGCACACCCCGATGACCGGCCCGGCCGTCTGACCGACCACCGGGACGAACTCGACGACGAACAGCATGATCGCCCACAGCACGGCGAGCGCGACGGTGGCGACCGTGTCCCGCGACCCGACCCACGCGGTTCGGGCGAACCCGAGGTGCTGCGCGGGCGGCGGACCACCGGGCAACTCGTCCTCGACCGCCTCGGCGATGCTTTCGTAGAACGGTCCGCCGATGGCCAGGGTGAGGCCGGAGAAGATCAGGATCGAGCCGGCGATCGCGGCCACCACGACGGAGACACCGACGACCGCGCGGAACAGTTCGCGCCACGTGTCGGCCCAGCCGTCGGCGAACGGTGTCACCCAGCTGACCAGGTTGTCCGCGTTGAACGCGAGCAGTACCAGCGCGGTGAACAGCAGCACGCTGGTCAGCAGCGGGGGCAGCGCGCTGCGCAGCAGCAGCCGGCGATTGCCCAGGACCAGCCGCAGCCCGTGCAGGAACAGGCCGATCCCGCTGACGAAATCACGCAGCGCTCTGGTCACGCGCGCAGTTTATTCGGCCCGGCCCCGGGCAGGTCCTGTCGTGGGTCCTGTCGCGCCGGCGACGGACCAGGACCAGGAGCGAAGCGACCCCCGCGCGCCTCTTCGAAGCACACGAGGGGTCGCGATCGACCGGCCTACCGGCTGGCGGTCTGCTCCCGGTGCGGCAGCTTCCAGCCCGGCCGCACGAAGTGGCAGGTGTAGCCATCGGGGTAGCGCACCAGGTAGTCCTGGTGCTCCGGCTCGGCCTCCCAGAACGGCCCGGCCGGCTCGACCACGGTGACGACCTTGCCCGGCCACAGCCCGGACGCGTCCACGTCGGCGATCGTGTCCAGCGCGACGCGCTGCTGCTCGTCGTTGGTGTAGAAGATCGCCGAACGGTAGCTCAGGCCCAGGTCGTTGCCCTGGCGGTTGCGGGTGCTCGGGTCGTGCACCTGGAAGAAGAACTCCAGCAGGTCGCGGTAGGAGATCTGCGCCGGGTCGAAGACGATCTCCACCGACTCGGCGTGCGTGCCGTGGTTGCGGTAGGTCGCATTCGGGGTGTCGCCGCCCGAGTAGCCCACCCGGGTGCTCAGCACGCCGGGAAGCCGCCGGATGAGGTCCTGCATACCCCAGAAGCAGCCGCCGGCCAGGATCGCCTTCTCGGTCGTGTTGGTCATTGTTGCCCCTTCCGATTCACGTCCTCGATTGTGTCAACGCAACCAGCCTCCGCTTTGGTCCCGCGGGCCGATGTGACGTGGACCCTCGCGCGCTCGCGGCGCGTTAGGGTCAGGAGCGAAGCGACCATCTTCTCTTCGGCTGGAGCGGTTCGATGAGTGGAGCACGAAAGACCGGACTCGCGCTACTCGCGGTCGCGCTGCTCGCGCTGGTCGGCGCCGCCCCTGCGGGCGCCCAGGTGGTGCCGGGCTCGGGCGTCGCGCCCGGCTGCTGTGGCGACTCCTCGGCGTGGACCACCGGCGACAAGGACGCCCTCGGCACGTCGGCGACGACCACCAGCAAGGTCTGGTACACCGTGGCCGACGGCATCACCTCCGAGGTGTTCTACCCGAGGGCCGATGTTCCGAACATGCAGGACATGCAGTACCTGGTGACCGACGGGTCGAGTTTTGTCGACCTGGAGCGCAACGCCACCACGCACGTGGTGTCCATGCCGGACCCGAAGTCGCTGGAGTACACCGTCACCAACACCGCCAAGAGCGGAAAGTACCGAATCACCAACACCTATCTCACCGACCCGAGCCGGAACACGCTGGTGATCAACACCCGGTTCCAGTCGCTCGACGGCGGCACCTACCACCTCTACCTGCTGGCGAACCCGTCGCTGGCCGGCGGCGGCGCGAACGACAACGCCTGGTGGGACGCGACGAGCGGATCGTTGCTGGCCAGTGACACGGAGAACCTGTTCGGCTCGCCGCTGACCGTCGACTCGGCGCTACGGGTGTCCACCGGCTTCGTCGCGCACGACAACGGTTACGCCGGCACCGCCAGCGACTGCAATGCCGACGTGACCGCGCACCGGACACTGGTCAACCAGTACGACTCGATCACCAGCCCGGGCAACGCGGTGCAGTGCGGCCAGATCACCGTCGGTGCAGACACCACATTCACTGTCGCGCTCGGCTACGGCAGTTCGTCGACGGATGCGGTGAACGCGGCGACCGGCTCGCTGTCCACCGGTTTCGCCGGCCTGGAGTCGAGCTATCGATCGGGCTGGAACTCCTACGTCAACGGTCTCAAGCCCGCGCCGAGCACGGTGACCGGCAACAGTCGGGAGCTGGCCACCTACTACGTCGCGGAGATGGCGCTGCACGCGGCCGAGGACAAGACGTATCCCGGCGCCAGCGTGGCCGGCCTGGCCACCCCGTGGGGCAACGACGTCAACGGCGACGCGCTCGACGACGGTTACCACCGGGTCTGGGGCCGTGACCTCTACCAGCAGGCCACCGGCCTCATCGCCGACGGGGACACCACGCAGGCCAAACAGATGGCCCAGTTCATGTGGAACGACCAGTTCATCGCGACCGCGACGGCCGGTGCCGGGACCACCTACCAGCCGGGCGCGTTCCCGCGCTACAGCCCGGTGAGCGGCGTCGCCGGGGCGACCGCGCAGGAGTTGGGCTGCTGCGAGCAGCTCGACCAGGACTCGTTCGCCATCATCCTGGCCTGGATGACCGGGCTGACCGACTCGGGCACGTACGCGAAGATCAAACTGACCGCCAACCACATCCAGTCGACCGGTCCGGACACCACCGAGCGCTGGGAGGAGCAGTACGGCAAGTCGCCCTCGTCGATCGCCGCCGAGATCGCCGGCCTGGTCACCGCGGGCGCGGTCGCCACTGCCAACGGCGACACCGCGAGCGCGGCCAGTTGGGACGCGACCGCCGACTCGTGGCGCAACAGTCTGGACAGCTGGACGTACACGACCAGCGGTTACTGGGGTGGCCATCAGTATTTCGAGCGGATCGACCAGGACGGCAATCCGAACGACTCCGCGCAGATCTGTTTCCAGGAGGGCTGTTACTACGCCCACGATGTCGTCGACCTGGGATTTCTCGATCTGGTCCGGCTCGGGGTGCGGGCACCGGCCGATTCCGAGGTGGCCACCTCGTTGGCCGCCACCGTCGCCGGCACGGACGGCAACTCGACCATGCAGGTGACTTTGCCTGACGGGGATGTCTATTTCCATCGGTACGTGCACGACAGTTACGGGGAGAGCAATACCGATTGTTCCGGGTGGCCGGCCAACGGGACCGATCAGCATGGGCGGTTGTGGCCGGTGCTTTCCGGGGAGCGCGGGGAGTATGAGGTCGCCAACGGGCGGTCGGCCGCTGTCTACCTGCGGTCCATGGCGGACGCTACCAATCAGGGGTATTTCGTGCCGGAGCAGGTTTGGGATCGGGGAGATGTTTCTTGTTTTGCCGAGGGGGCGGCTACCGGGAGTGCGGCGCCGTTGATGTGGGCCGAGGGGGAGTATTTGCGATTGGCCCAGGATATGGCCGCGGGGGCTGTTACTGAGACTCCTGCTGTGGTTACTGCTCGCTACAGAACCTAGATTTCCGCGGATGCGTAGGTCCAGAAGTCGCGCATGCGTTCTGGCGGCACGGGGCTGTCTGCGGCTACCTGGGTCAGCAGAATTGCCACTGTCCGGGTGGACGGGGTGATGTGCGCCGAGGTCCCGGTGCCGCCGACCCAGCCGTAGCGGCCTGGCACTGTCCATGGGTCATTGGTGTTGATGTCGACCGCCGCACCGAAGCCCCAGCCTTGGCCCTCCAGGAACAGTGCGCCGATCTCGCGGTGCGCCGGGGTGGTGTGGTCGGTGGTCATCAGCCGTACCGACTCGGCTGACAGAACCCGCTTTCCGTCCTTGGCGGTGCCGCCGGCCAGCAACATCCGGCCGAAGGCCAGCCAGTCGTCGGCGGTGCTGGCCAGGCCACCGTTGCCCAGTGGGAACGCGGGTTCGATGCTCCACTGGCCGTTCGGAGCGTCGGCGAGTTCCAGTTCGCCCGCCTCGTTGTTCTGGTAGTAGCTGGTGAACCGGTTGAGCTTGTCGGCCGGCACGAAGAACGACGTGTCCACCATGCCCAGTGGGGCGAACAGCCGGTCGGCCAGGAAGTCGGGCAGCGAACGGCCGGTGACCCGGCTGACCAGGATGCCCTGAAGGCAGGAACACGTGTCGTAGAGCCAACCTTCGCCGGGCTGGTAGACCAGCGGGACCTCGGCGAGTTCGGCCAGCCAGGTGTCCGGTGCCGGGAACCTCTGTGGGTGGCGGCCGTCCTGCTGGACCGGGAACAGGCGCTGCACCGCGGGTAGCGAGAAGTCGGACGAGAAGCCGTAGCCCGCGGTGGAGGTGAGCAGGTCGAAGACGGTGATCGGCCGGGCCACCGGGACCACGTCGTCGATCTCGCTGGCCGGCGTGCGCACGACATCGGGGTGGGCCAGTTCGGGCAGCCACTTGCCGATCGGGTCACTCAGCCCGACGCGGCGTTCGTCGACCAGCGTCATCACCGCGGCGGCGGTGATCGGTTTGGTGATCGACGCGATCCGGAAGATCGAATCCCGGGCCATCGGGGCGGTTCCCTCGGTGTCGACCGAGCCGACCGCCGCCACCTCAGCCAGGTCGCCGCGCACCACCATGCCGACCGCGCCGGGCATACCGCCGTTGTCGACGTGCTTCTGCAGGATGTCGTGCAGGCCGCTCATGAATCCGCCTTCGGTCGGGTGCCGTCCATCGTGCCGCTGCGGGCTGACATCGACCATCGCGATCTCGGCCATGGTTGACCGCACGAGCTGGAGATGCTTCTATGTAACTAGTTACATCAGTGGTCGGCAAAGGAGATCGGGCATGGTCAAGCAGGTTGTTGTCATCGGTGCCGGTGTCTACGGCGCCTCGGTCGCCGCCTCGTTGACCCGGCGGGGCGCCCGGGTCACCGTCGTGGACGCGGGTGCGCCCGCCGGCGGCACCTCGGGCGCGACGTTCTCGTGGACTAACTCGTTCGGCAAGCAGCCCAAGGCATATCACGAGCTCAGCGTCGCGAGCATGGCCGCGCACCGGAAACTGGCGGCCGAGACACCGCTCGGCGACTGGTACCACGAGGGCGGCAACCTGGTCTGGGCCGGCGGTGATGCCGAGCGCGCCAAGTTACGCGCGCGGGTCGCCGGCGTCCAGGACAACGGCTACGAGGCCCGCTGGCTGAACCGCGAGGATGTGCTGCGGCTCGAACCGGACCTCGACCCCGCGGGCCTGCCGGCGGACGAGATCGCCTACCTGCCGCGTGAGGGTTGGCTGGAGCCCGTCCGACTCGTCGCCCACCTGCTCGCCGGCGCCGTCGCCGGCGGCGCGGAACTCGTGGTCGATGACGCGGTCGTCGGCCTTGAGGTGGCGGCGGACGAGGTGCGGGCGGTCCGGCTCGACTCGGGGCGGCGGCTCGTCGCCCGCGCGGTGGTCAACTGCGCGGGGCCGCGCGCCGCCCAGGTCGCCGCACTCGCCGGGTTGGCGCTGCCGATGGTCAACACCTGCGGCGTGCTCGTCCACACCTCGCCGGCCGCGGTCGCGCTGTCCCGGGTCGTGCACGCGCCGCGGGTGCACCTGCGGCCTGCCGGCGGTGGGCGGTTGTTGTTGCACAGTAACGAGACCGATGCTACCTCCGGGTGCGGCGAGGTCGATCGGGCCGCCGTCGACGCACTCCTGGCAGAGGCTCGTCTGCTGTATCCGGGACTTCGCACGGCGACGGTGGAGCGCGTCCGGGTGGGCGAGCGACCTATTCCCGGTGACGGACTGCCGGTGCTGGGACGGGTCGCCGCGCTGCCCAACTTCCACTTCGCCGTCTCGCACAGCGGTGCCACCCTGAGCGTGCACGTCGGCGACCTGGTCGCGGGTGAGATGCTCGGCGAGGACCAGGGCGATACACTGGCGCCGTTCCGGTTCGAGAGGTTCTGATCTGTGCGGCCACACTGAAACGGGCGACCATCGGCGAGGTCGCCGCGCACGCCGGGGTGTCCACGGCCACGGTGTCCCGGGTGCTCAACGGTGGCCCGGTCACCGAGGCGACAGCGGCCCGGGTGCGGGATGCGATGGCGCGGTTGGAGTACACGCCCAACGCGCTCACCAAAGGCGTTTTCGCCGGCCGGACGAGCACGATCGGGGTGGTCATCCGCGACCTCGGCAGCCCGTTCTACCTGGAGCTGATTCGGGGCATCGACGAGGTCGCGGCGGCCGCCGACAGCCTGCTGCTGCTGACCAACACGTTCCGGCGCGACGACCGGGAACTCGGCCAGGTGCGGGCGATGGACGAGCAGCGGGTTCGCGGGCTGATCGTGACGACCGGCGAGACGACCGACAGTCGCATCCGCAGGCTGGCGGAGAACGGCACGCCGTGCGTGGTCGTCGCGCGCACGGTCGAGAACCCGCCGCCCGGCCTGCACTCCGTCACTCTGAACAACATCAAGGCCGGCCGCCTGATGGCCGAGCACCTGGCCGCGCACGGCCGATCGTCGGTCGGTGTGGTCACCTCCGGAAGCTGGCCGTCCCAGCTGGAGCGCACCATCGGCCTGCGCACCGCGCTCGCCGAGCTCGGCCTGCCCCTGCCGGCGGCTGCCGTGGTCGCGGCGGAGCGCGAGAACGACGTGGGCGACGCGATAGCCGCATTGCTTGCTCACGGTCAGGATCGTGGCGTGCCACTGGATGCAATCGTTTGCGCCACCGTCCGGCTGACCGTTCCCGTCCACGTGGCCCTGACCGGGCGAGGTCTCGCCATCCCTGACGACATGGCCTTCCTGGCGATGGACGACTTCCCGTGGGCCGACACACTGGGGATCACCGTCATCACTCAGCCCGCGTACGAGATGGGCCGTCGAGCGGCAGAACTCGTGATCGAGGGCCCGGCGGGCCCGGTGGATCTGGTCTTCGAGCCAACCCTGATCGCCCGCGCCTCGTGCGGCGAGCAGTCGGGCCGTGACCGTTGACCGCGCTGGACGTCACGACCGACGCCCGGAGACAGGCAATCGCCGGGTCCCATAGAACTCGCCCTTGTCCAACCGCACCCGCTCGCTCACCTCGATGTCCGCGAAGGTGTCGAGCAGCAGGTTGACCGCGATCTCAACCTCCAGCAGAGCAAGTGGCGCCCCGAGACAAAAATGAATCCCATGCCCGAACCCGAGATGCTGATTCGGCTCCCGATGAAGATCGAACCGCTCCGGTTGGGCGAAAATCCGCTCATCATGATTGGCCGACAGAACGGACGCCGCGACAAACGCATTGGCCGGGATGGTTCCCCCGGCGATCGACGCTTCCTCGGTCGAGATCCGATAGACACTGGGAAACGGCGGTCTGCGGCGCAGTACCTCCACCAGCGCGGCCGGGATCAGCGACCGGTCAGCTCGGAGTTGGGCCGCGACGGAAGGGTTGTCCCGCAGGCACAACAACGTGTTGCCGAGCAACAGTGTGGTGGTCATGTAGCCGGCGTTGAGCAGCACCGTCGCGAACGAGACGATCTCAAGGTCGGTCAGTCGGCTGCCGTCGACCTCGGCGGTGGTCAGCGTTCCGAGTAGATCGTCCGTCGGCGCGCCACGTCGGTTTCGGACCTGCTCAAGCAGGTAGCCGTCGAGGTCCTTCAGGGCGTTCGCGACGGTGGCGGCCGACTCCTCCGGTGACTGGTCCTTCCGCACCCGCAGGTTGAGCGACTTGTCAGCGCAGGTCCGGAAGAACTCCCGGTCGGCGGGGGAGACGCCGAGCAGTTCGGCGATGACGATCACCGGCATCGGATACGCCAGCAGCTCCACGAAATCGAACTCGTCGGTCGGGATCGCCGTGATCAGGTCCCTGGTGATCTCGGTGATGCGTGGGCGCAGCCCCGCCACCGTGCGCGCGGTGAACGCCTGGCCGACGAGTTGGCGTAGCGGGCGATGCGCGGGCGGGTCAGCCCAGAGTACGTTGCCGCCGGCCCGGGCCGGGTCGACGAACGGCATCACCCGGCCGAAGTTGGAGGAGAACCGGGCCGGGTCGGCGAGGACGGACTGCACGTCGGCGTGGCGGAAGACTCGGTAGCCCCCGTTCGGGTCCTGCCAGAGCGGCTGCTCGGCGCGCATTCGGTTGAACCAGGCCAACTGTTCGGCGCCGCCGTCGGTCAACGGTGGCATCGCCGGGATCTCTGCGGTGGTCATCACGCCTCCATCGGGTTGTGGACGGCACCGGGGGTGACTGACGAATGCCGGCTACTTTCTGGTTGCGCGCTCGAACATCGCCACCAGTTCGGCGGAGAAGGCGACGACGTCGGCATCGGGGTTCAGCGCGACCTCCAGCGTGGCGGCGTCGATCGCCTGCCGGAACATCACCGCCAGCACGTGTGGGTCGAACTCACCGGACTCGCCGGTGCGTTGTCCCTCAAGCAGAAGCTCGCGAATGCCGTCGACGTCGCGGCCGGCCGGGTCAGCCGCGAGCCGGGCACGAGCGGGCAGCGACCGGGTCTGGTTCCACGTCTCCAGCCCGGCCGGTGCGTGGTTGCGGTGCTTGTCGATGAAGTCCACGATCGTCTCGATCGAGGCCCGCAGCTTGTCCAGTGCGGTGGTCGCGTCGGCCATCCGAGCCGGGAACGACTCGATGCTGGCCATCGACACCGCGAGCAGCACCTGTTGGACCAGTTCGTCCTTGCTGGCGAAGTGGTAGAGCACCGCGCTCTTGGCGACGCCGGCTCGTTGGGCCACCCGCGCCAGGGACGCCTTGGCGAAGCCTTCTTCGGCGATCACGTCGATCGCGCAGTCGACCGGTTGCCGCCTGCGGGCCTCGTCGGCGAAGGTTCGACCGGTAGATTATTTCTCGACCGTACGGTCTGAGGGTATCGGTCGTGGCCCTGTCGCGACAGCGACGAGGGAGGGCCAGGCGCGAAGCGACCTCTTTGTCAACTGGAGGCGCAGCGAGCCACTCCGGATCTCGGTCGGATCGGCACACCCGCAACCAGGGTCCGGTTTTGCCGGGGTCCTTCTTCCCGATGCGCGATCATCTTGCGTGCGCTTTGTATCGGGATGAAGGGGTAGGGCGGTCGAACTCTGTACCGGACTCGTTTGGGGTGCGGGAGTATTAGTCCTGCACCCCAAACGTTTCCTCAGCTCAGCGGGAAGTTCTGTGCCGCGCTGCCGTTGCAGTCATAGATCTGTAGTCGAGTTCCGTTTGCTGTCGCGTCGCTCGGGGAGTCCAGGCACCTGCCCGATTGGGGATTGAGCAGCGAGCCGTTCGACTGTTGCACCCAGTCCTGGCCGCCCACCCCGTTGCAGTCCCACAACTCGACCTGCGTCCCGTTGGCGGTCCCGTTTCCGTTGATGTCCAGGCAACGGCCCAGCGTGGTCAGTGAACCGTTGCTGTTGTGGTACCAGTGCTGGTCGACGGCATAGGACTGGCAGTCCCACAGTTGCACCGCCGTCCCATCGCTGCCGGTGTCGTCGCCGGCCACGTCCACGCACTTGCTGCCGGGGCCGACGATCGGGCCACCGCCGTTGACCGAGAACTTCTGCGCCGCGGTGCCGTTGCAGTCGTAGATCTGGAGTCGGGTGCCGTTGGCCGTGGCGTCGCTGGGCGAGTCCAGGCACCTGCCGGACTGGGGGTTGCGCAATGAGCCGTCGGACTGCTGAATCCATTTCTGGCCACCGACGCCGTTGCAGTCCCAGAGTTCGACCTGGGTGCCGTTGGCGGTCCCGTTTCCGTTGATGTCCAGGCAGCGGCCCAGGGTGGACAGCGAGTCGTCCGCGTTGTGGGTCCAGTGTTGGTCGGTGGCGTAGGACTGGCAGTCCCACAGTTGCACCGCGGTGCCGTCGCCGCCGGTGTCGTCACCGTTGACGTCGACGCACTTGCTGCCGGGGCCGGTGATCGTGGCCGCGGTGGGCGACGTACCCGTGGAGCCGCTGTAGCCGACCGAGACGATGTTGGCCTGCACCGAGTTGTCCGCCGCATCGGTCGGGTAACCGGCCGTCATCACGCCCTCGAAGAACGAGCCGATGGACGCGTTGCTGTTGTCGCCACCGGTGCCCAGCACGATCGAGCCCTCCTGGTGCATCGGCGTGTAGCCGTTCGGCGGTAGCGCGCCGTTGTACCAGGTTGTCAGACCGCCCGACTGGGCGTTGCCCCCTTTCAGGGCGAATGTTGTCTGGCCGTTGTTCTTCAGCAGTGCGGTGACGAACGGGGTGGCGTTGCCGAGGTCCGCGGTGTTGGAGCCGCTTCCTTGGTACAGGCCGTTTTCCAGGTCACCCGCGACCCACGGACCGACGCCGCTGCACGGCCCGAAGAAGCATGTCGTGCCCAGGTTGACCGCGTCCATGTGGCCGTTGCCGGTGTCGGCGATGCTCGCCTCGACGTTGCCGTAGTCGAAACAGCAGCCGCCGTTCACGTGCGTGCCGCTGGCCACCATGTACATGCCCTCGGGCTGGCCGTTGACCGCGACCCCGGTGCCGACGTGGTGTCGGTAGCCGGTGCCCGGCGCGATGTAGACGCCGTAGACCTTGTGGCCGCCCGCGGTCACCGGCAGCGCCGCCGCGTTCGCGCCCACATCCTGGCCGCCGGCCGCTCCAGGGCCCTCGATGGTCAGGTCGTTGTGCTGCGGGGACTGGTCGTAGATGGTCGTGATGATGCAGGTGGTGTTGGCGCAGAACGTGTCCTGCGCGGCCGAGTTGGCGTAACCGCCGGCCGCCAGCACGCCGATGTCGGTGGTGGCGTTGTCCGACGCGCGGCGGACCTGGTAAAGGCTGCCGTTGTAGCCGGAGTAGAGCGCGCGCACCGTGCTGTGCGCGGCGACGCAGGGAGTGCCCGCGGCGGCGTAGATGTCGCAGGGCTGCGTGCCGGCGGCCTGCGCCGTACCGGCCAGGCCGACCAGTGCGCCGAAGGTGAGAGCCAGTGTGGCACCGAGAGTGATGGCGGTCCTTCGCCAGTGAAGGAGTAATCGAGCGATCACGCCTGAGCCTCTTTCCGGTGGGGATGGCGCACAGGCAGGGCCGGTCGATGCGACATCCGGGATGTGAGTGCTCAATTATGCGCGAGTCTGATCGCTTGTGATAGATAGGTTTGAAATGTGTTTAATTGACATCAGACAGGTGCGGTGACGTCCGCGCGAACGGACATCGCCCCACATCGTGTCGGTGACTCAGAGGTGATCGGCCAGGAGTTCGGCCAGATGGCGGCCGTCCCGAGGACCCAGTTCGTGCAGTTGGGTGCGGCAGGAGAAGCCGTCGGCCAGTACCACGGCGTCCGGTGGGCTGTCCCGGACAGCCGGGAGCAGCGCGTTCTCAGCGATCCGCGCGGACACCTCGTAGTGCCCGCGCTCGACGCCGAAGTTGCCGGCCAGCCCGCAGCAGCCGCTCACCCGGGTGATCTCCGCGCCCGCGTCGGCCAGCAGTCGCTCGTCGGTCTGCCAGCCGAGCACGGCGTGGTGGTGGCAGTGCGGCTGCGCCACACCCCGCACCCCGTCCAGCCGGGGTGGCGTCCAGCCGGGCGTCTCGGTGAGCAGCTCGGCCAGGGTCCGGGTCGCCGCGGCGACCTGCTCGGCCCTCGGGTCGTCGGCCAGTAGCTCGACCGCGTCCGATCGGAACACCGCCGCGCAGGACGGTTCGAGTACGACGATCGGCAGCCCGTCGGCCAGTGCCGGCGCCAATGCGTCGAACGACCTGCGCAGCTGTGCCCGCGCCCCGTCCAGCTGGCCGGTGGAGATCCAGGTCAGCCCACAGCACACTTTGTCCGACGTGGATAGTTCGACCCGGTAACCGGCCGCCGCCAACACTTGTACCGCCGCTTCGCCGACCTGCGGCGAGAAGTGCGCGGTGAACGTGTCGACCCAGAGCAGCACGCGTCGGCCCTCGGCCGGTGCCCGGTGGCCGGCGAACCAGACCCGGAAACCGCGTCGGGCGAACCGGGGGAGCTGCCGGCGTTCGTCGACACCGGCCAGCCGCTTCGCATACCGGGCCACGCCCGGCGTGGTGAGCAGCGCGTTGCTCAGTCGCGGCAGCCGGGCGGCCAGCCGGGACCAGCGGGGCAGCCAGCCCAGCGCGTAGTGCGCCATCGGCCGCAGTTTGCCCCGGTAGCGCTGGTGCAGCGCCTCGGCCTTGTAGGTCGCCATGTCGACCCCGGCCGGGCAGTCCGACGAGCAGCCCTTGCAGGACAGGCAGAGGTCCAGCGACTCGGCGACCTCGGGCGCGGCCAGGCCACCGACGAGCCGGCCGTTGACCGCCTCCTGGAGCACCCGCGCCCGCCCCCGGGTGGAGTCCTTCTCGTCCATCGTCGCCAGATAGGACGGGCACATCACCCCGGTGCCGGCCACCGGCGCCCGGCACCGGCCGACCCCGACACAGCGGTGCACGGCCGTGCTCAGGTCGCCGCCGTCGTGCGGATAGCTGAACGCGAGCAGGTTGCGGACCGGCTTGGCGAGCGGCAGCCGCAGGTCGGTGTCCACCGGCGCGGGGTCGACGACCACGCCCGGGTTGAGCAGCGCGTCCGGATCGAACAGCCGCTTGGCCGCGGCGAACGTGCTGATCACCTCGGTCGAGTACATGGTGCGCAACAGGTCCGAGCGGGCCCGGCCGTCGCCGTGCTCACCGGACATCGAGCCGCCGAACGCCGCCACCAGTTCGGCCGCCTCGCCGACGAAGGCCCGGAACGTGTCCGGCCGGTCGGCCAGTGGGAAGTCGATCCGGGAGTGCACGCAGCCGTCGCCGAAATGGCCGAACATCAAGCCGTCCAACGAGAACCGGTCCAGCAGCGCGCGGAACTCACGCAGGTACTCGGCCAGCCGCTCCGGTGGCACCGCCGAGTCCTCCCACCCCGGCCAGGCCGGCTGGTCGGTCGGCGTGCGGCCGCCGAGGCCGGCACCGTCCTCCCGGGCCCGCCACAGCGCGGCCGCGGGCTCGCCGGTGACCACGACCGAGTCGAGGCAGTCGGCGTCGGCGCGCAGTCGTTCGGCCGCGGCCAGCGCCGCGGCCAGGGTGTCCCCGCCGACCTCGGCGAACAGCCAGCCGCCGCCCTCGGGCAGGTCGGGCAGGGTCCGGCCGCGCTTGCGCAACACCTCCACCAGCCGGGAATCCATGCCCTCCAACGCGACCAGGTCGGTGCCGCGCAGCGCCGGCACCGCGGCGGCCGCGGCCGGCAGGTCGGGGTAGCCGAGCACGACCAGCGCGGCGGCCTTCGGCCGGGAGACCAGCCGCACGGTCGCGCCCAGCGTCACCGCGAGCGTGCCCTCGCTGCCGCACAGGAAGCGGGCCAGGTTGGCGCCGTTCTCCGGCAGCAGCGAGTCCAGCAGATAGCCGGAGCCCTGCCGGGCGAACCGGCCGAACTCCTGCCGGATCGGCGCGAGCCGGGTGCCGACCAGCGCGGTCAGCCGCTCCCGCAGCGGGTCCGGCGCGTCACCGAGCGCGGCCGCGGTGAACCGGGTGCCCTCGATGGTGACCACGTCCAGATCGACCACGTTGTCCACGCTGCGGCCGTACCGCAGGGCGCGCGCCCCGCACGCGTTGTTCGCCAGCGCACCGCCGATGGTCGCCCGCGAATGGGTCGACGGGTCGGGCCCGAACCGCAGGCCGAACGGGGCCGCCGCGGCCGAGACGACATCCAGCACCGCGCCCGGTTGCACCCGGGCGGTGCGGCTCTCCTCGTCCACCGACAGCACCCGGTTGAGGTGCCGGGAGAAGTCGATGACGATGCCCGGCCCGACCGCGTTGCCGGCGATCGACGTGCCCGCTCCCCGGCAGGTGAGCGCGGTGCCGGTCGCCCGGCACGCGTCCACCGTGGCGAGCACCTCGTCCACGTGCCGGGGGAACACGACCGCCGCCGGCACCACCCGGTAGTTGGACGCGTCCGAGGAGTACTCGGCCCGCCGCCGGGTGCTGGTGTCCACGTCCCGGACACCGGCCGAGGCCAGCAGTGCGGTCAGGTCAGCTGTGGTCACTGATCCAGACCAAGGTAGACCGACTTCGTCCAGGTGTAGAAGTCCGTCGCCGCGCTGCCCTGCTCCCGGTAGGTGTTGGTGGAGGACTCCTTGACGCCGCCGAAGGGCACGTTCGGGTCGACGCCGCTGGTCGGCCGGTTGACCTTGACGATGCCCGCCTGGGCCTGGTCGACGAACTTGCGGGCGTGCCGCATGTCGTTGGTGATCACGCCGGCGGACAGGCCGAACGGGATGTCGTTGGCCAGCGTGATGGCGTGGTCCAGGTCGTCGGCGCGCATCACCGACACGACCGGCCCGAACACCTCCTCCTTGGCGATCCGGTGGCTGGGCAGCACGTCGGTCAGGACGGCCGGGGTGAGGAACTGCTGGTCGTGCTCGACCGCCGGGGTGACCAGCTTGGCGCCGTCGTCGGTGCCGACGGTGATCCAGTCCAGGTCGCTACGCAACTGCGCGCCGCTGACCACCGGGCCCATCTTCGTGGCCGGCAGGATGCCGTCACCGGGGCGGTAACCGGCGGCCTGCGCGACCAGTGCTTCCACCAGCGCGTCGTGGATGCCGGGCGTGCAGATCACCCGGCTGGTCGCGGTGCAGGTCTGGCCGGTCGCACCGAACCCGCTCTCCGCCGCGATCCGCGCGGCCAGCGCCGGGTCCGCGTCGTCCAGCACCACCAGCGGATTTTTTCCGCCGAGTTCCAGTTGGACCCGGGCTCGCCGGCCGGTCACCAGCCCCTCGATCTCCCGGCCGACCGCGTTGGACCCGGTGAACGACACCGCCGCGAGGTCGGGGTGGGTGGCGATGGCGTTGCCGATCACCGCGCCGGGGCCGTAGACGATGTTCATCACGCCGGCCGGCAGACCGGCCTCGGCCAGTGCCTCGGCCAGGTTCCACACCGAGACCGGGGTGAGCGTCGCCGGCTTGAGCACCACGGCGTTGCCGGCGATCAGTGCCGGCGCGGTCTTCCAGGTGGGAATGGCGATCGGGAAGTTCCACGGCGTGATGATGCCGACCACGCCGAGCGGCTCGCGGCGGGTGTAGGCGAGGGTGTGCGGGGTGCCGGACGGCACGATCTCCGCGCGCCCCCGGCGTCCCTCCCCGCCGTAGTACTGGAGGAGTTCGATGGCGCGGCCGACTTCGCCGGTCGCCTCGGCGAGGGTCTTGCCCTCCTCGCGAACGAGGTCGACCGCGGCGGCTTCGTG
This sequence comes from Pseudonocardiaceae bacterium, assembly GCA_036268615.1. GTDB lineage: Bacteria > Actinomycetota > Actinomycetes > Mycobacteriales > Pseudonocardiaceae > DATATV01. The sequence continues at coordinate 68,032 of DATATV010000077.1, read as the reverse complement.
CCGGGTAGCCAGGATCGCGGCCGCCTTCAGCAGAATCGCGCCGCGCGCCGGTGCGGTCATCGCCGCCCACGCGGGCTGGGCGCGCCTGGCCACCTCGACGGCCTCCGCCACCGTGCTCGCGTCGCCGTCCGGGGTGACGGCGACGACGTCACCGGGCCGGGCCGGATTGAAACGCTCCACTTCGGGATTTCCCGGTCGTTGCGCTCCAATCCGGTGGTGCAGCACGTGAACGTCGGGAACAACGATGGTCGAGTCGTCGATCGTCATGAGTCTCTCTCTCCGCCGGACGGACGGGGATGCGCGATGGTTTGGTGATATCTGATACGCGCAGCAGGACGTATGGTGTCTGGTATACCGTATAGCCAACACTGCGACCGCCCCAATGGTCAAGAGCGTGACGAAGGAGTCAGACGATGCAGCTGGCCACGGTCTCGAACGGGGGTGAGTCCTTCGCGGCCGGGGTCGACCCGGTTCGCGGTGTCGTCCGGCTCTCCACCCTGCCGGAACCCATGCACGGCACCGTGCTCGACGTGCTCGGCTCGGTGTCGCCCGCCGAGTTCATCGACCGGATCGCCACCGCACCGGCCGAGACGTTCGCTCCGGTCGAGACGGTCACCTTCCTGCCTCCCTACCGTGACCCCCGCAAGATCTGGGGAATCGGCCTGAACTACCGGGAACACGCCGACGACCTCACCGCCGGCTATCCGGACGAGCCTGCGTCCTTCGTCAAGGGCGAGCACACGATCATCGGTCCGGGTGCGGTGATCCCGTTGCCGCCGCAGAGCGAACGGGTCACCGCCGAGGCCGAACTGGGCATCGTCTTCGGTTCCGAGTGCCGGGACGTGGAAATCGCCGACGCGTTCACCGGTGTGTGGGGCGTCTGTCCGATCCTGGACCAGACCGCCGAGGACATCCTCCAGCGCAATCCGCGCTTCCTCACCAGGTCGAAGAACTTCCCCGGCTTCTTCTCCTTCGGGCCGGGCATCACGCCGCTGCCCGAGGTGCTCGGCGCCGCGGGCAACCTCGACGACATCGAGGTGAGCACGGTGCGCAACGGTTCCGTGCACCGGTCCAATGTGGTGCGCAACATGATCTTCGCTCCCGAGCTGCTGATCAGCTTCCACAGCAAGGTGTTCCCGTGGTATCCCGGCGACATCCTGTCCACCGGCACCCCGGGCGCCGTCGTCATCCAGGACGGGGACGTCGCCGAGTGCCGGATCGACAAGATCGGCGAGCTCACCAATCCGGTCCGCGCCCGATGAGCAACGGTCTGGACGCCGGGGTCGTCGGCAAGGCCGCGACGCTGGCCGCCCAGGACGGCGAGTTCCGGCTGGTCGCCGCGGGGTGGACCGGTGCGCTGGCGGTGGTCACCGACGGTGCGGCCTGGCGGGTGCCGCTGGTCGAGGGCGTCGCCAGGGCCGCCGAGCCGGTCGCGGCCGAGACGCTGGTGCCGGCCGACGACATCATCGTGCTGACCGCGACCGCCGGGTCCTGGCGGGACTTCCTCGCCGCCGTACCGAAACCGCCGTACTCCGACCTGTTCGGCGCGCAGCGCGGCCAGGTGCTGACGGTGGCGCCGCTGATCGTGGACGCCGCCCGGCACAACGCGGTCCGCCGGTTCGGCTGGCTGCTTCGCGACGCCGCGCTCGGCCCGCAACCGCCCGCGCGGCCGGTTCGGCACGGCGAGCACGGCGAGCATGACGAGGCGGTCGGCCGGTACGTCCACCTGGACCTCGACGGCGTGCACCACCGGCTGTACTACGAGCAGGCGGGCAGTGGCATTCCGTTGCTGTGTCACCACACCGCGGCCAGCGACGCCCGGCAGTGGCGGCACCTGCTGGAGGATCACCGGGTCACCGACCGGTTCCGGGTGATCGCCTACGACCTGCCCTTCCACGGCAAGTCGCTGCCCGTCGGCGACCACTGGTGGGCCGAGGAGTACGTGCTGACCAGGGATCGGGCGATGGCGATCGCGGTGTCCCTTGCGGACGCGCTCGACCTGGACCGGCCGGTGTTTGTCGGGTCCTCGATCGGCGGCATGCTCGCCCTCGACCTGGCCCGCTACCACCCCGACCAGTTCCGTGGCGTCATCGCGCTACAGGGTGGGCTGCGCAGCTCCGGCGGGCTGGACGAGGAGGGAATGGCCCGGATGCGTCGGTTCCGGGTGGCCGAGCGGCTGGCCGATCCGGCGCTGGCAGCCGCGCGGATGATGGGCATGATGGCGCCGACCGCCCCCGAGGCGAGCCGGCAGGAGACCATGCTGCACTACGCCCAGGCCGCGCCCGGGGTGTATGCGGGCGACCTGTTCTTCCACTCGATCGACCACGACCTGCGCGGTGAGGCCGGTGCCATCGACACCGGTCGCTGCCCGGTTCACCTGTTGACCGGCGAGTTCGACCACACGATGGTGCCGATCACCCGCCGGGCGGCCGACGAGATAGCAGGCGCGTCGCTGACGATCATGCCCGGGCTGGGGCATTTTCCGATGTCCGAGGACCATGAGCAGCTCATTCGCTACCTGCTTCCGGTGCTCGATTCGTTCGTCCCGGCCGGCTCCTGACTCTGGCTCCAGGAGCTGCTGGCAGAGCCTTGTACAGAACATCGGACTCCGTATATCGTACGCGGGAAGACGGGAGGCGGCGATGATGCAGCAGGGCGTACACGTGTCCTCGGTCGACTCCGTCGACGGCGTCGGCCTGATCGAGATCCGGCGGCCACACCGCCGCAACGCCGTGGACCTCGCCTCGGCCAGAGCCATCAGCGCCGGCCTGCGTCAACTCGCCGGCGATCCGGGCTGCCGGGTGATCCTGCTCTGCGGACAGGGTGGCGACCTCTCGGCCGGCGCCGATCTCAAGGCGGTGGACGAACAACCGACGCCCGCCGGCCAACCGAGTGCCCGCACGACGATGCTTGCGGACCTCGCGGCCAGCCTGCTGCCGGTCGTCGCGGTCGTCGACGGCTGGGCGATCGGCACCGGCCTCGGCCTGGCGGCTGCCGCGACGTTCACGGTGGCCGGCGAGGGTTCCCGGTTCCAGCTGCCCGAGGTGTCCCAGGGTTTCTATCCCTACCAGGTGGTTCCGCATCTGGTCCGGCGGGTCGCGCCGGAAGTCGTGCTCCGGTGGGCGTTGTCCGGTGTGACGGTCGGTGCGGCCGAAGCCGCGGCGGCCGGACTGGTGACCACGGTGTGCGCCGACGGGCAGGCCGAGTCGACCGCACGGCAACTGGCGAGGGAACTGGCCACCGGCCCGCGCCACGTGGTCGAGACGGGTATGCGGTGGTGGCAGGACGTGACGGGAGCCGGCGGCCGAACGGTCGCGGCGGGGAGGATCGGATGACAGTCGACGGACCGATGCGGGGCATCCGGGTACTCGAACTCGGCCACTACATCGCGGGACCCTTCTGCGCCCAGATCCTGGCCGATCAGGGGGCCGACGTGATCAAGGTGGAGCAGCCCGGTGGTGGCGCCCGCCGGCACTCGGACCCGAAGAAGAACCCCGGTGGCTACTTCGCCATGCTCAACCGGAACAAGCGCAGCATCGGGGTGGACCTGAAGACCGACCGCGGCCGGGAGATCTTCGCCGCGCTGGTGCGGACCGCCGACGTGCTGGTCACCAACTTCGCCGCCGGGGTGCCGCAGCGGCTCGGGTTCGGCGCCGAGGAGATGCTGGCGATCAACCCGAAACTGGTCTACGTGCACGCCACCGGTTTCGGCGAGGACAGCCCGTACGCGAAGAAACCCGCGTTCGACGGCGTCATCCAGGCGATGTCGGGCCTGCTGCACCTGACCGGCGAGCAGGATGGCCCGCCCGCGTTGGCCGGGGTGTTCGTGCCCGACCACGTCACCGGCCTGTATGCCGCGCTGGCCGTGCTGTTCGGCCTGCGCAGGCGGGAGCAGACCGGCGAGGGCAGCGCCACCGACCTGGCCATGCTCGACTCGATGATGACCTTCCTTGGCGCGACCCTGTCCGAGGTGGCCGACCACGGCATCAGCCCGCGGCGCACCGGTGGCAAGGTCCGCCGGTCCTACGCGGGCACCTACGCCACCGCCGACGGTTACGTCTACCTGGCCCCGATGACCAACAGGATGTGGGCCGGCCTCACCGAGGTGATCGGCGCGCCGGAGCTGGCCGGGTACTACCCGATCGGCGGCGCGGACAGTCGGATGGCGCACCGGGACGAGCTGGACAAGGTCATCGAGGCGTGGACCGGGGTGCACTCGGCCGAGGCGGTGGTCGCCACGATGGGCACCGTCGGCGTGCCGGCCAGCCCGATCCTGAGCCTGGAACAGATCCTGGCCGACCCGAACGTGGCCCACCGCAGGATGGTGCGCGAGTTGCCCGTGCACGGCGGTTATTCGGTGCACGTGGTCGGTTCGCCGCTGCCGGTGGACGAACGCACCTACCAGGTGCCGCCGCCCGACGCCGGCGAACACACCGACGAACTGCTGGCCGAACTCGGCCTGCTCGACGAGGCGGAGGACCGGTCGGCATGACCGCCCAGACCATTTCCGAACTGGCCGGCGAAGTGGGTGCCGGCATTCGGATCGCGGTGACCGAGGCCCCCACCGACGTGCTCGGCACGCTGACCGTCGCACTGGACCGGCTGCGGCCCTTCCCCGCCGCCCGGCTGCTCGGCGTCAACGGCACCGACCTGGCCGACGTGCCGACCGAGGTGTGCGAGCTGGACGCGCTGGTCACCCGGCGCCGGATCGAGCGGGACACCCTGCGGCTGCACCAGGACGTGCGCGCGCTCGCGGCGGACGGCGCGCTGGTTCATCGTGCCGGCCTGGTCTGGACGGCCGCGGCCACCGGATCGGCGCCCTCGGCCCGGCAGTTGGCCGTGGCCGACATCGGCTCGGTCGACTGGGGCAACCGGCTGGCCGAACGGTTGGAGCGGGACGACCGGTTCGCCTCCTCGGTGTCCACCTTCGACGGTTCGATCGGCATCGTCAGCGGCGAGGAGCAGGTCCGGTTCCGGATCTACCGGGGCCGGATCATCGAGACCGCGCGCAAATCGCTGGACGGCGCCACCTTCGACCTGACCGCCGACGAGCGCACCTGGGTGGAGCTGCTGCTCGGTGAGTACGACGACTACGTGCGGTTCGCGGCCAAGGGCCGGTTCCGGATTCTCGGCAGTGGCTTCCAGTACCTGCGGATGACCAGGACGGTCCGGCTGATGGTGGAGAACTGCCGGGCGATGGTGAGGGAGAACGATGCGGACCAGCGCTGAGTACATCGAGATCGACGGCCGGTTCGGCTTCGTCGAGCAGGCGGGGGAGGGTGAGCACGTCATCTTCTGCGTGCACACCGCCGGCCAGCACGGGTTTCAGTGGCGGGCCGCGCGGGACCGGTTGGCGCAGCTGGGTTATCGGGTCGTGGTGGTGGACCTGCCCGGCCACGGCCGATCCGATCCCGCCGAGCACGGCCCCGTTTCCGACCTCGGCTGGTACGCGGACTGGTGTCTCACCGTCATCGACCGGATCAGCCTGGACCGGCCCTATCTGCTCGGCTGCTCGATCGGCGGCAAGATCGTGCTGGACATGGCGGTGAAGGCGTCCGCGCGACTGTCCGGGGTGGTCTCGATGGCCGCCTACGGCCAGCGCGGCGGGCGTGGCCGGTCGGCCCGGCCGTGGGGCCTTGAGGACGCGAGCTCACCGAGCAACCGGGACCGTTCCTACTACGGCTACTCGGCGCTGACCGGCCGCTCGGTGCCGGCCGAGCAGACCGAACTGCTCGCGCTGATGCACTGCCGGGAGGACTGGCACGTCACCGTTTCCGACCAGAGCGGCTGGTCGCGCCATGACATCTGGGACGAGCTGGGCACGATCGCCTGCCCGGTCCGGCTCGTCGTCGGCGAGGACGACTTCGGTGTGCCGGCCACGCGGGTCGAGCAGACCGCGGCGCGGATTCCCGGCGCCCGGTGGGAGGTCGTGCCCGGCATCGGTCACTTCCCGATGCAGGAGATGCCCGACTTCGGCGACCACGCGCACGCCTGGTTCCAGGCGATGTGCCCGGCCGTGCTGGCCGATCGGTAGGCGGGGCATGGCTTCCGCGGTCATCGCCGGCGCCTACGAGCATCCGCTCCGGGAGATCCCGGACCGGTCGGTCGCGCAGATCCATGCCGAGGTCGCGCTCGGCGCGCTCGCCGACGCCGGCCTGACGCTGGCCGACGTGGACGGCTACTTCTGTGACTCGACCGCTCCCGGCGGCCCGCTCGGCATGGCCGACTATCTCGGCCTGAGTCCGCGCTACGTCGACTCCACCGACACCGGCGGCTCGTCGTACCTGGCGCACGTCGGGCACGCAGCCGACGCGATCGCCGCCGGCCGGTGCCGGGTCGCGCTGTGCACGATGGCCGGTCGGCCGCGCAGCGCCGGCCGGTCCGGCCGGACCGCGCCCTCACCGCTGGGGCCGTTCGAGGACAACTGGGGCATCACCGCGACCGTGCACAACTACGCGCTGGTCGCCATGCGGCACATGGCCGAGTTCGGTACCACCCCCGAACAGCTGGCCGCGGTGAAGGTCGCCGCCTCGCAGCACGCCCAGTACAACCCGAACGCCCTGCTGCGCAAGGTGGTCACCGTCGAGGACGTGCTCGCCTCACCGATGATCAGCGATCCGTTGCACCGGCTGGACTGCTGCGTGGTGACCGACGGCGGCGGCGCGGTCGTCGTGGTCGCGCCGGAGGTGGCCCGGTCGCTCGGCCGCACCGGCGCGGACGTGCTCGGCTACGCGCAGGCCGTCTCGCACCCGGCCGCCGGCGCGATCGACCTGACCACCACCGCGGCCGCCCGCACCGGCCCGGCGGCGCTGGCCGAGGCGGGCGTGACGCTCGCCGACGTCGACTACGCGTCGATCTACGACTCGTTCACCATCACCGTGGTGATCACGTTGGAAGACCTGGGCTTCTGCGCGAAGGGCGAGGGCGGTCGGTTCGTCGAGGACGGCGCGCTGCTCGCGCCGCACGGGCGGCTGCCGATCAACACCGACGGCGGCGGCCTGTGCAACAACCACCCGTCCAGCCGGGGTGGGATGACGAAGATCATCGAGGCGGTGCGCCAGTTGCGCGGCACCGCCCATCCGGCGGTGCAGGTGCCCGACTGCGAGGTCGCGCTGGTGCACGGCACCGGCGGTCGGCTGGGTACCCGGGCCGGCAGTGTCACGCTGATTCTGGGGAGGTCGGACCGATGAGCGCGCTGCCGGTGCCCGAGCCGGTCGTCGACCCGGAGGCGCGGCCGTTCTGGGACGGCACCGCGCGCGGTGAGCTGATGCTGCAACGGTGTGCCGCGTGCGGCACGGTCAGCTGGCCGGCGCGTCGATTCTGCCCGAACTGTTCGGCCGGCGAACCGGAATGGTTCGTCGCGGCCGGTACCGGCGAGATCTACTCGTTCACCGTCGTGCGCAAGGCGCACGGTGACTGGCGGGAGGCGGTGCCCTACGTCGTCGCCTACGTGCAGCTGACCGAGGGACCGCGGATTCTGACGAACATTGTGGACAGTTCGCCGGAAAGTATCCACATCGGCCAGCGTGTGCGGGCTGTGTTCGTCCGGACTGCCAACGGTTACGGACTTTGCCGGTTCGTTCCGGTCAGCGGTTGACCAGTTAGGTCGCTGGCGATTGTTTCTGCGACGTGTCTTGACCGTATACCAAACACCAGATACGGTATCTCACAATCCGCAGGCCGGTAAGGAAGGTCGCTGCAATGTCCAATGGTGGTTTCGCAGCAAGATTCACTCGCGCCCGACGCGTCACCCGGCTGCTCGTTCCGGTGGCAGCTTTCAGTCTCCTGGCCGTTGCCTGTTCCGGGAGCGGTGGTTCCAGCAGCTCCGCCGACAGCGACGGCCTGACCACCATCAACATCAGCAACACGGCGATCGTCGGCGACGAGGTCCCGCTCGTCTATGCCAACGCCACGAACCTCTGGAAGAAGTTCGGCCTCAAGGTCAACATGATCAATGTGACCTCGTCGGCCCAGTTCGCCGGTCTCGGCGCCGGGCAGGCCGACATCGCCCTCGGTGGCGCGGCGAGCATCGAGGCCGCACAGAAGGGCGCGCCCGAGGCGATCATCGGCAGCATCGGCCACGTCCGGATGGACTTCCTCGTCCAGGGCGACATCCACAAGGTCAGCGACCTGAAGGGCACCACGCTGGGTGCGTCCTCACCGGGTTCGCTGCTCGGTGCCGGCCAGCAGCTCTATCTCCAGCAGAACGGGCTGCACTACCCGGGTGACTACAACATCGTCTACACCTCGGGCAGCTTCGCCGCGAACATCACCGCGCTGATCAACAAGAAGACCTCCGGCTCGTTCGCCGCGCACCCGTTCATCGACACCGCGGAGCAGGGCAACCCCTCGCTGCACAGCCTGGTCCGGATCGACCAGACGGACCTGGGCATCCTGACCGCGAACGTGGCCACGGTGAACACCCAGTGGGCCGCGAACAACAAGCAGGCGGTGACGAACTTCTTCAAGGCATGGCAGGACGCGTCCAGTGAGGTCAAGACGCACATGTCGCAGGCGGCCGGTTATCTCGCCTCGGCGGCGAAGGTCAGCGCGCCGATCGCCCAGGCGTGGCTCAAGGACCAGGCGGCCCTGGACGGGTTCGCGCCGTTCAGCCAGTCCGACTTCGCCACCACGGTGCAGGCGCTGTCGATCAGTGCGTCCTCGGTGTCCTCGGCCCAGTTCAGCAAGTGCGTGGACAACAGCTTCGCCGACGCGGCCCAGGGGGCGTGACCTCGTCATGACCACTTCGACGACTCCAGTCCCGTCGTCGGCACCGACCAGTGACGACCCGGCCCCGGCGCTGCCGAGGGCCGGGCGGGTCACGGTCGTGGCGCGGCGGCTGCGGTCACCGGTGCTGTCGGTCGGGTTCGTGGTCGTGGTGCTGGCCGCCTGGCAGCTCGCGTCCTCACTGCGTTGGGTCAACCCGCTCTACAGCAGCTCGCCCCGGCAGGTGATCGTCTCGGCCTGGACGTTCCTGCCCTCCGCCGAGGGCCTCAACGACATGAAGATCTCCGGCGAGGAGTTCGCCATCGGACTGGCCTGCGCGATCGTGGTCGGTGTGGTGATCGGGCTGCTGATGGGCTGGTACGTGCTGATCGAGGAGACACTCGGCCTCGCGCTGAACGTCTTCTACTCGCTGCCGCTGGTCGCGCTCGCGCCGATCATCGTGCTGTGGTTCGGGATCGGCATCACGTCCAAAATCGTGGTGGTCTTCGTCGCGGCCCTGTTCCCGATCCTGATCAGCACCCTCACCGGGGTGAAGAACGTCGACCGGACCCTGATCAACCTGGCCCGCTCCTACAACGCGAGCCGGACGGAGATCTGGCGGACGATCCTGCTGCCGGCCGCGGTGCCCTCCATCATCACCGGCATCCGGCTGGGCATGGCCACCGGCCTGATCGGTGTCATCGTCGGTGAGTTCATCTCCTCGGAGGCCGGCGTCGGGTTCCTGATCTCGCAGGCGGCCAACAACTTCAACACCGACCTGTTGTTCGTCGGACTTCTGGTGCTCGCCGTCGTGTCGGTGATCCTCACCTTCGTGCTGCGGGCCATCGAACGCCGCTTCAGTCGATGGAAGGTGAGTTGAGCCGATGAGGTCGAGTGTCCCCACGGCCACCGCGGGGCGAGTCGAACCGGCTGTGCCCAGCCCGAAGCTCGCCCTTGACCGGGTGCGGATCGACTACACCAGCCCGGTGACCCACCAACCGTTCTGCGCCGTGCAGGAGGTCAGCTTCACGGTGCCCAAGGGCCGGCTCGTCTCGGTGATCGGGCCCAGTGGCTGCGGCAAGTCCACGCTGCTCGGCGCGATCGCCGGGCTGGTGCCCTACACCGGCGGCGCGGTGGCCGTGGACGGCGAGAAGGTCAGCAAACCCGGCCGCGACCGGGCGGTGGTGTTCCAGAAGTCGGCGCTGCTGCCCTGGCGCACGGCCGAGGACAACGTGGCCTATCCGCTCGTTCTCGGCGGCATGAAGCGCAAGGAGGCCCGGGAGAAGGCGCGTGAGGTGCTGACCAGGGTCGGCCTCGGCGACTTCGCCAGGCACTATCCCGACCACCTGTCCGGTGGCATGCAGCAGCGGGTGAACGTGGCCCGTGCGCTGGCCGTCGAGCCGGAGCTGCTGCTGCTGGACGAGCCGTTCGCGGCGGTGGACGCGCAGATGCGCGAGATCCTCCAGGACGAGGTGCTCGGCCTGTTGGAGAACAGTGCGTTCTCCGGCGTGTTCATCACCCACCAGATCGACGAGGCGGTGCTGGTCGGCGACTCGGTGGTGATCCTGTCCCGTGGCCCGGGCAGCACCGTGCGGGAGATCGTGGACGTCCCGCTGGACCGCCCGCGCGACCCGAAAGTCCGTCGCTCCAAGGAGTTCCTTGAGCTGGTGGACCACGTCTGGGGCATCGTCAAGGGCGAGATCGAGGCCAGCCTCGGCGTGCCGGGGGAGCCCACGGTATGACCGTCACGGACGCCGGCGTTCGACAGGTCGACCACTGGATCGACGGCGTGAGTGTGGTGGTGCCCGGCGAGCGGCGGTCCGCTGTGGACGATCCGGTGACCGGCGCGCGGGTGTCCTCGGTCGCGCTCGGCTCGGCCGACGTGGTGGACCGCGCGGTCCGCAGCGCCGCCGCGGCCGGCCCGGACTGGGCCGACCGGTCGCCGGCCGAGCGCGGCCGGCTGCTCTGGCGGCTGGGCCAGGCGCTGCGCGAGCGCGGTGAGGAGTTCCTGCTCGCCGAGTGCGCGGAGACCGGCAAGACCCGTTACGACATGCAGCGCGCGATCAACGACTCGGCCGAGTACTTCGAGTACTACGGCGGCATCGTGCGCGCGTTCTTCGGCGAGACGATCAACCTCGGCGCCGGCCAGCACGCGTTCACCCGGCACGAGCCGCACGGCGTGATCGGCATGATCACGCCCTGGAACAGCCCGCTGTCCCAGGCGGCGCGCGGCATCGCGCCCGCCCTGGCCACCGGTAACACGCTGGTGGTGAAGCCCTCGGAGTTCACCTCGGCCACCACGCTGATGCTCGCCGCGCTGGCCTCGGAACTCGGCCTGCCGCCCGGGGTGTTCAACGTGGTCACCGGCACCGGACCGGACACCGGCGCGACGCTCACCCGGCACACCGGGGTGCGCAAGCTGGTGTTCACCGGCTCGGTCGCGGCCGGCCGGCAGGTGGCCGCGGCCGGCGCGGCCAACCTCATCCCGGTCACGCTGGAACTCGGCGGCAAGAGCCCGATGGTGGTGTTCGCCGACGCCGACCTCGACTCGGCCGCGAAGGCCGCTGTCTCGTTCACCCGCAACGGTGGGCAGGTCTGCTCGGCGCTGACCCGGTTGCTCGTGCAGCGCCCGGTCTACGACGAGATGGTGGCCCGGATGGCCGACCTGCTCGCCGCGGTCACGCCCGGCGAGGTGTTGCAGCCGATGACCACCGAGGCGCAGTTCGCCAAGGTGCGCTCGTACTTCGACATCGCCCGCGCCGACGGCGCGCGGCTGGTGGTCGGTGGCGACATCGCCACCGGTCCCGGCCTGGACGGTGGCCGCTACGTGCAGGCGACGGCGTATGCGGACGTGCTGCCGACGATGCGGATCTTCCGCGAGGAGATCTTCGGGCCGGTGCTGGCGATCACCCCGTTCGACGAGGAGGCCGACGCCGTCGAGCTGGCCAACGACTCGGAGTACGGCCTGATCGCCTCGGTGTGGACCGCCGACTCCGGCCGGGCGCTGCGGATGGCCAGCAGGCTGGTGGCCGGCCAGGTGGCTGTCAACGGCGGCAAGCCGGGCGTGGAGACACCCTTCGGCGGTTACCGGACCAGTGGTCTCGGCCGGGAGAAGGGCTTCGAGTCGCTGCGCGACTACACGCAGGTGAAGACGACGATCATCGCCACCGGCAGCTGAGCCGCGGTGGCCGAGACGCTTGCCTGGCTGGTCGAGTACGGCCACGTCCGGGATCATCCCGCCAACCTGCTGATCGCCGACCGGCCGCAGGCCGAACTGCGCGCGATGCCGTTCTGCTTCGCGGCGATCGTGTACGGCAGTGCGGTGGTGCTGGTCGATGTCGGCTTCTCCAGCGAGTTCCATCAGCGGCGGCTGGGCGGCAAGTACCGGGACGCGGTGTGGTGCCCGCCGGTCGACGCGCTCGCCCGGCTCGGCCTGGACCCCGCCGACGTGGACGTGATCGTGTTGACGCACAAGCACTTCGACCACGTCGGTGCGCTGCCGGACTTTCCCGCCGCGCGGGTGTTGCTGCGCCGGGAGGAGTACGAGCGGCACCGGGCGGCGGTGGGTGACCCGGACCGGTTCACCCCGGCGATGTTCCGGGCCACCGATCCCGACCTGCTCGACGTGCTCGACACCCGCGCCGCGGCCGGCCTGCTCACCCTCGTCACCGGCGGCGAGCCGACCGAACCGGTGCCCGGCGTGTGGCTGTATCCGGCGCTGGACACGCACACGCCCGGCTCGCAGTACGCGGTGCTCCAGACCGCTACCGGACCGTTGATCTTCCCAGGAGACAACGTGTCCGCCTACGAGAACATCGAGGGTGTCCGGGAGCCGATCGGGTCGTTGACCGGACCGGTGCCCCGCTGGCACGCACTCGCCGACGAACTCGTCGGCGTGGCCTGCGGTGACACCCGACGCATCGTGCCGTTCCACGACGACGAGGTCTGGCGGCGTTTTCCGAGTTTCACCTTCGCCGACGGGCTGCACACGGCGGCACTCACCCCGGCCACCCCGCTACCCGAGGAACTGGCCGGGGAGTCCGCTCGCGTGTGGAAGGGAACCCCATGAAATACACCAAACTGGGCACAACAGGACTTGAGGTGTCCCGGATCTGCCTCGGTGCGATGAGCTACGGCGAGCCCGACCGGGGCGACCACATCTGGACGCTGCCGCTGGACGAGGCGCGCCCGCTGATCCGCGCGGCGCTGGACGCCGGGATCAACTTCTTCGACACCGCCAACGGCTACTCCGCCGGCACCAGCGAGGAGATCCTTGGCACCGTGCTGCGCGAGTCCGCCTCGCGGGACGACGTGGTGATCGCGACCAAGGTGCACAACCGGATGCACCCCGGCCCCAACGGCGCCGGCCTGTCCCGCAAGGCGATCCTCAGCGAGATCGACAACAGCCTGCGCCGGCTGGGCGTGGATCACGTGGACCTCTACCAGATCCACCGCTGGGACCCGACCACGCCGATCGAGGAGACGCTGGAGGCGCTCAACGACGTGGTGCGGGCCGGCAAGGTGCGCTACCTCGGTGCGTCGTCCATGCAGTCCTGGCAGTTCTGCAAGGCGCTCTACGTGTCCAGGGCGAACGGCTGGGCCGGCTTCGTGAGCATGCAGGACCACTACAACCTGCTCAACCGGGACGAGGAGCGGGAGATGTTTCCGCTGTGTGCCGACCAGGGCATCGGGGTGATCCCGTGGAGCCCGCTGGCCCGTGGACGGCTGACCCGGCCGTGGGGGGAGACGACCCTGCGCACCGAGAACGACGCCCTGGGCAAGCGGCTCTACCCCGAGGTGGACAAGCAGATCATCGAGCGGGTCGGCGAGATCGCCGAGCAGCGGGACCTGTCCAGGGCGCAGGTCGCGCTCGCCTGGGTGTTGCGCAATCCGGTGGTGTCGGCGCCGATCATCGGGGCGACCAAACCGCACCACCTGGCCGATGCGGTCGCCGCCGTCGACGTGGAACTGACCGCCGACGACGTGCGGGGCCTGTGACAGGCCCCGCGACAGCGGGGAAATCAGCCGGCGGCGGCCAGCACGAACTTCGCGACCTCGGTGATGTGCGTGAACATCTGCTGCGCCGCCTGCTCGGCCTCGCCGGCCTTGATCGCCTTGGCCAGCGCGACGTGTTGGCGGCCGCAGTGCACGGAGTCGTCAGACGTCAACACGTCCCGGGAACGCAGGGTGAAGGCGAGCACGATCGAATCACCGACCGCCTTGGTGAGCAGCTTGTTGCCGGCGGCTTCGGCCACGGAGGTGTGAAAGGACATGTCCCACTCGGCGAATGCCTCCGGGTCACCTTTTCGGGCGCTTTCCAGTGACTTTCGGGCGGCCTCGACGATCACCAGACGCTGCGGGTCGTCGGCGCGTTCGGCGGCCAGTTTCGCCGCGACGCTCTCCAGCCCGGTTCGCACCTCGTAGGCGTCCCGGATGATGTCCCGGTTCGGCAGCACGACGCGCAGGCCCCGAGTGGTGGGCTCGACCAGGCCGACGTGGCACAGCCGCAGCAGTGCCTCGCGCACCGGCGTCTTGCTGACCTGCAACATTTCACCCAGCATGGACTCGCTGACCCGGGTGCCGGGCTCAAGGCTGCGTTGCACGATCGCATTGCGAATACGATCGAATGCGATATCGCTGAGGCTCTGCGGACGGTCGGCGACCGGCTCCAGGGTGTGAGCTGTCATGCAGACGCCTCCTCCTTCTTTGTCATCATCTCCGGGATGTCACGGCCGCGAGGTAGCGCGTACTGGACATGATGCACTAGATACTACCGACGAGTCCGCCATCGCAGCGTACAAGTCCGCCGGTCACGTACGAAGCCGGCACTCCCGCCAGGAATGCCACCGTAGCGCCAAACTCCTCGGGATGACCATAACGTCCGAGCGGAATTGTCGCCTCGGATCCGGCGCGTACTTCTTCGACCGACCGGTTGGTGCGTTCGGCGGCGCGCCGGTCCAGGTCGGCGACACGGTCGGTGGCGATCCGGCCGGGAAGCACCATGTTGACCGTCACCCCATCGGCCGCCACCTCGCCGGCGAGTGTCTTGAGGTAACCGGCCAGCGCGGCGCGTCCCGCGTTCGACGCGGCCAGATTGGGCAGTGGGGCGGCGACACCGCTGGACCCGATCGCCACGATCCGGCCCCAGCCGCGCTCCCGCATTCCGGGCAGAACCCGCTGGATCAACTGGAGGTGGCCGAGCAACAGTGCGTCGATCGCGCCTGCGGCGCCGGCCGGGGTGAGCCCGGCGGCCGGTCCGGGCACCGGGCCGGGACCGTTGAGTACCAGGATGTCGATCGGCCCGGCTGCCGCGGTGGCCGCGTCGACGAGTTCGTCCGGGGCACCGGCCGCGGTGAGATCCACCTGGACCGCGCTCGCCTTGGGCAGTTCGGCCGCGATCTGCTGGGCCAGGTCCGCTCGCCGGCCGCTGACCACCACGTGCGCGCCCTCCGCGGCCAGTGCGCGGGCGCTGGCCAGACCGAGGCCCGCTGTCGACGCGCAGACCAGCGCGACCCGTCCGTCGATACCCAGATCCATCGTGCTCCCGCCTGGTCCGGCCGCCGCCGTTGGTCCTTGACTTCCGCCATTCGACGTTCGTAGGGTATCAGACATCGAATACGGAATCTGATCCACGGCGCACCGAGTCGGACCGGACGACGACAGTCCACTCGGGACGCCGATGAGATCGTTGGGCTATATCGACGCAACGGAGCGGCTCGCATGGGCATGACCATGGCGCACAAGGTCTTGGCGGCGCACAGCGGCGAGAAGACCGTGGTGCCGGGGCAGCTGGTGGTCACCGACGTGGACCTCGTCGTGATGGCGGACAGTGTCTTCCACCAGACCGCGGACCGACTGCCATCGGACCTGAAGCGGGTGGCGCACCCCGAGCGGGTCGCCGTCCTGCTCGACCACGCGGTACCCGCACCGACGGTGCGCACCGCGCTGGCCCACAAGCGGGCCAGAGAACACAGTGACCGGCTCGGCTTCCGCTGGCTGGCCGATGTCGGCCGCGGCGGCATCGAGCACCAGATCATCATCGAGCGGGCACTCGCCCTGCCCGGGCAGCTCGTCGCCTGCAACGACTCGCACACGCCATCGGCGGGCGTGCTCAACAGCGCGGCCCGCGGCCTGGGCATGGCCGACATCGTGCAGCTCGTGTGCACCGGCCAGACCTGGTACAAGGCCTCGCCGACAGTCAAGTTCCGGCTCACCGGTGAACTGCCCTTCGGCAGCTACGCCAAGGACATCTTCCTGCACCTGGCGCAGAACTTCGGCAGCCAGGAGGGCCACGACCTGGAGTTCGAGGGCCCCGGGCTGGCCACCCTGCCGCTGGACGCCAGGGCCACGCTGGCCACGATGTGCACCGAGCTCAACGCGAACTTCGTGATGTTCCCGGCGGACAAGCTGATCACCGACTACGTCGAGTCGATCACCGACCGTCCATACCAGCCGGTGGTCGCCGACGCGGACGCCGAGTACGACGCGGTGTACGAGGTGGACCTCAGCACCGTGCACACCTCGGTGGCGCTGCCCGACGCGCTGAACAAGAACGTGTCGCCGATCGCCGCGGTCGCCGACCAGCGGGTCCGGATCGACCAGGCGTTCGTCGGCTCGTGTGCCAACGGCAAGCTGGCCGACCTTGAGGTCGCCGCGTCCGTGGTGCGCGGCCGCAAGATCGCCGACCACGTGCGCTTCCTGGTCACGCCGGCCTCCCAGGCGATCTACCTGGAGGCGATGAAGCGGGGCTACCTGCAGACACTGATCGAGGCGGGCGCGATCGTCACCAACGCCACCTGCGGCGCCTGCTCCGGTGGCCACATGGGAGTGCTCGCCCCGGGCGAGGTCTGCATCACCTCCAGCACCCGCAACTTCAAGGGCCGGATGGGCAGCCCGGACGCCAAGATCTACATGGGCTCCTCGGCGACCGTCGCGGCGTCGGCGATCGAGGGCTACGTCGCCGACCCCACCCCGTACCTCACCGCCATGGAGCACAGCGCATGACCGCGACCATCGACCTGGCCAACATCACCGGACGGGCCTGGCTGTTCCCGCAGGACTACATCAACACCGACGCGATCATGCCGAGGGCCGGCTACGACCTGGCACCGGCCGAGCAGGACGCTCTTGTCCTGTCGTCGATCCGACCCGGCTGGGCCACCCAGGTCCAGCAGGGTGACCTGCTGATCGCCGGCCGCAACTTCGGCACCGGGTCCAGCCGGCCGGCCGTCACCCTGCTCACCCGGTTGGGTATCACGGGCATCATCGCCGAGTCGGTCGGCGAGATCTTCTTCCGCAACTGCATCAGCTACGCGATGCCGGTGCTGGAATGCGCGGGCTGCCTGGGCATGACGACCGAGGGCGACACCGTCTCGCTGGACATCGAGACCGGCACGTACACGAACGTCACGACGAACACCAGCAAGGCCGGCGCCAGGATGCCGAAGATGCTGCTGGACACCATCGCCGCCGGTGGCGCGTACGCGCTGCTGCGGCAAGAGGGCTACATGTGAGCGGAGTGGAGAGCAAGGTGACCACTACCAAGTCGGTGGGGGACAACGGTTCTCCCTCGGGTCTGGCAGCACCGGACGGCGCGGCGCACGTCGCGGTCCAGGATCTGATGCTGCGCTACTGGTCGAAGGACGCGACCTACGTCGAGGCACTGCAGGACATCGACCTGAGCATCCGGCAGGGCGAGTTCGTGGCAGTGCTCGGACCGTCCGGGTGCGGCAAGAGCAGCCTGCTGCGCATCCTGGCCGGACTGATCGAGCCGACCGAGGGCAGCCTGCTGTTCCACGGCCAGCCGGTGCAGCGCCGCCAGCACAAGGTCGGCCTGGTGCCGCAGGCGGCAACGCTGATGCCGTGGCTGAAGATCGTGGACAACGTGTTGATGCCGGCGAAGGTGCTCCGGCTACCCAAGGCGGAGTCGGTGCGGCGCGCGCACGAACTGCTGGAGATGACCGGACTGGCCGGGTTCGAGAAGAAGTACCCGCGCCAGCTGTCCGGCGGTATGCAGCAGCGCGTGTCCATCGCCAGGGCACTGCTGCACGACCCGGAGCTGCTGCTGATGGACGAGCCGTTCGCCGCGCTGGACGCCCTGACCAGGGAGCGCATGTCGGCGGAGTTGCAGTCCATCTGGATGGCCACCGGCAAGACCGTGCTGTTCGTGACGCACAGCATCAGTGAGGCCGTCTTCCTGGCCGACCGGATCATCGTGATGTCCAGCCGGCCGGGTCGGATCATCGCCGAGTTCCAGGTCGACCGACCCCGGCCGCGTGGCCTCGACGACGCGACCGAGGAGTCCGAACGGCTCGTCGCCACCATCCGCGGCGTACTGGAAGGCGATTCGCGGGAGGTACCGGCGTGAGCAGCGTGCAGGCAACCAGGACCCGGCCGGCGCCCGTGCCGGTCGTGCCACCCACGACGGTGTTGCGCCGGCGGCGTCGGCGCAAGGCCCGCAACGGTGGCATCTCGCTGCTCTACCTGTTGCTCGCGCTCGTGTTGGGCATCGGGATCTGGCAGCTCGCGGTCACCATCTACCGGCCGCCGACCTACATCATCCCGCCGCCGCTGTCGGTGTGGACCGCGTTCAAGGCACTGGTGGTCACCGATCCCAGTGATCCCAACAGCATGTGGGCCCAGCTCGGCTCGACGATGCAGGCCACCGCGATCGGCTTCGCGATCGGCAGCGGGGCCGGCATCCTGTTCGGTGTGCTGGCCGGCGAGTTCGCCATCGTGCGCAGGCTGATCTACCCCTATCTGGTCGCCCTGCAGAGCCTGCCGAAGGTCGCGCTGGGTCCGCTGCTGGCCACCTGGTTCGGCTTCGGTCTGTCCGCGAAGACCAGTCTCGTCGTGCTGTTCGTCTTCTTCCCCGTGTTGGTGAACACGTTGCAGGGTGTGGTGAGCGCCGATCCCGACCGGATCGATCTGCTGCGCTCGCTGGGCGGCGGCCGGCTCCAGCAGCTCTACCGGGTACGTCTGTTCAGCGCGATGCCGATGATGTTCACCGGTCTGGAACTGGGCATCGTCTACGCGTTCCTCGGTGCCGTGCTGGCCGAGATGACCGGCGCCCAGCAGGGCGTCGGCGTGATGATCGCCCAGTTCCAGAACAACTCCGACACGCAGGCGACGTTCGCCTTGCTGATCATCCTCGCCATCGTCGGTTTCATCCTGAACATGATCCTGCGCGTCGCGCACATCCGGATCGTGTTCTGGGAAGCCGGCAACGACAACGACGTCCGCATGACCAGCGCTCAGGGCTAAGAGGCTTCCATGATCAACTCTCGTACCACCCATCCCCATCGCCGCCGGCCGGTAGTGGCCGCGCTGGCCGGCGTGGCCGCCCTGCTGGCGGTCACCCTGACCGCCTGCGGCGGCAGCTCCAGCTCCAGCGCCGCCACCGCCGACGGGCTCAAGCCGCTGGTGATCGGCATCCCGTCGCCCGCGGTGACGGTGTTCAGCGCGAACTACGCGATCGGCCAGTACCTCGGCTGCTACAAGCGGTACGGCTACTCGATGTCCACCGTGGTCACCACGAACCCGGTGCAGCTGGTCGCGGCGTTCCACCGCGATGCCGTCGACGTGGGCGTGCCGGGCAGTGACCAGTTCCTGAACATGCTCAGCACGATCGACAGCTCCGGCGGCGGACTCCCGCTCAAGGCGTTCTACGAGTTGGACTACCCGTTCAAGTACGGCATCGCGGTCAAGCCGGGCAGCTCGATCCACTCGCTGGCCGACCTCAAGGGCAAGACCGTCGGCGTGGACGTGCTCTCCGACAGCAGCGCGGCCACCTTCAAGGCGCTGCTCAAGGACAACGGGGTCGACCCGAACAGCGTGCACATCATCGCCAGCGGGGTCGGTGCGGCCTCCGGGGAGGCACTGGACTCCAGCAAGATCGACGCGCTGTTCTACTACGACGTCGGCTACGGCACGATCCTGCAGGCCGGGATCAACCTGCGCTTCCTGACCATCAACGGCAAACCGCCCCACCTCAACGTGTCCGGCATCCTGGCCGTCGCCAACAGCGACGACCTGAGCAGTGACAAGGCGAAGTTCCAGGCGTTCACCCAGTGCACCACCGAGGGTGACATCTTCATCAACGCCAACCCGGCCGCGGCCGCGTACATCATGTTGAAGATGTATCCGGCGCTCGGCAAGGCCGGTGCGCCGCTGGAGCAGCAGATCTCCGGCCTGGAACTGCCGCTGATGCTGCGCGCCAAACTGCTCCAGAGCACCGACGCGAGCGGACCCGCGTACGGGCCGATCAGCACCGACGAGTTCGCCCAGGACTCGGCGATCCTGCTCAACGGCAAGTCGCCCAGCGATGTCAGCTCGATCTACACCAACGACCTGGTGCCCGACCTCACCGCGGCGCAGGTGAGCGCGGTACAGGAGCAGGCGAAGAAGTTCACCATCCCGGGCATCACCGGCCAGGTCCCGGTACCCAGGGTCCCGGCGAACGCCCCGTGACCGGAACCCGGATCGCCCTGCTGTCCCGGATCGTCGGGTCCGACCGGACCGCGATGGCGATGCTCGCCGACGCCGGCGTCGACGTGGTGCTCGACCTGCCCGGATATCAGGCGCTCGGCGGCGAGGGCAAGGGCTGGCAGGAGGTGCTCGGCCGGATCGACGGCCTGGTGCTGGGCCTACAACCGTTGACCCGCGCCCACCTCGACGCCGCCCCGGACCTGCGCTACGTGCTGCGAATCGGCACCGGCACCGACAACATCGACGTGACCGCGGCCAACAGCCGCGGCATCGTCGTGGAGTCACTGGCCGGCCTGAACGCGCCGGCCGTTGCCGAGTACGCGTTCGCGCTGCTGCTCGCCGCGGCCAAGCGCATCCCGGCGGCCGACCGCTCGCTGCGGGCCGGCGAGTGGACCAGGTTCTACGGCCGGCACCTCGGCGGCCGCACGCTCGGCCTGGTCGGCTACGGCGAGATCGCCAGGGCGATGGTGCCCAAGGCACACGGCTTCGGCATGAACGTGATCGCACACCGCCGCTCGGGCGCGGGCGGGTCCGACGGCGTGCCGATGGTCGGGCTGGACGAACTGCTCGCGTCGGCGGACTTCATCAGCCTGCACGTGCCGCTGACCGAGGAGACCCGGGGTCTGATCGGCGAGCGGGAGTTCGGCCTGATGCGGCCGGACGTGGTGCTGGTGAACACCGCCCGCGGTGCCGTCGTGGACGAGCGGGCGCTGCACGCGGCCCTGGTCAGCGGGAAGGTCGGTGCGTGTGCGCTGGACGTGTTCAGTGTCGAGCCGCCCGGCCCCTCGCCCCTGTTCGACCTACCCAACGTCGTCGTCTCCCCGCACAACGGCGGATACAGCGACCTCGTGACCGAGCTGACCGCTCGCAGTGCCGCGGAGCGGATCGTGGCGGGCCTTGCTCCGCCGGAAGTAGTCCAGAACAAGGAGAACTGATGCCCACGTCGCCCCTAGTCGACACCGACGTCCACGTCACCGAGGCCATCGTGCGGGCCCTTGAGGACGCGGGTGTGGACACCGTGTTCGGGTTGTCCGGCGGCAACACGGGCCGCATCTTCAGCACGCTGGCCCACCACACCGACACCATCCGGGTGGTGATGGTCCGCAACGAGGCGTACGCGACCTCCGCGGCCGAGGCGTACACCCGGGCCAGCGGCAAGATCGCGGTCGCGATGGCCCAGGGCAGCTGGCTGCTCGGGCAGGGCGTGGTCGGCACGCTGGAGGCGCTGTTCGGCGCGACGCCGATGCTGCTGCTGGGCGACCTGAGTGACGGGGCGCCGTTCTCGCTGCACGCGCCCTACCAGTCGGCCACCGGGGAGTACGGCAGCTGGGACGCGCGCACCGCGTTCAGCGGCCTGACCAAGCGGGTGTTCGAGCCGCACGACCCGGTGTCTGCGGTGCAGAGCGTGCAACTGGGCATCAAGCACGCGCTCAGCGGCCAGCCCGGGCCGGTCGCCGTGTTGTTCCACTCCGAGGCGCTGACCGGCACCGTCGGCCCGAACTCGGTGCCCAGGCTCTACGCCAGTTCCAGCTACCTGACCACTCGGCCGGCCGCCAAGCCGGAGGTCGGCGCACTGGCCGAGGACCTGCGCACGGCGCAGCGCCCGGTGCTGCTGGCCGGTGGTGGCGTGCGCACCGGCCGGGCCCAGCAGGCCCTGCTGCGCACGGCCGAACTGGCCGGCGCGACCGTCGTCACCACGTCGGCGGGCAAGGGCGTGTTCCCCGAGGAACACGAGAACGCCGGTGGCGTCTTCGGCAACTTCGGTGTCCCGCTGGCCAACGACGCGCTCGGCGCGGCCGACCTGGTCGTCGTGCTGGGCAGCAAGCTGGGCCCCAGTGACACCGCGTCGGAGTCCACCGACCTGATCGACCCGGCCCGGCAGCGCCTGGTTCAGGTCGACATCGAACCGGTCAACGCGTCCTGGACGATGCCCACCTCCGACGTGCTGGTGGCCGATGTCCGCGACGTGCTCACCGCGCTGGTCACCGAGCTGACCGACACCCCCGTCCCGGCCGACGCGCTCACCGCGCGGGCGGCGCACCGCGACGGGCTGCGCGCCCGGACGGTGCCCGACGACCGGGGCCTGTCCGAGTCCGCGCCGCTGCACCCGCAGCGGGCGATCGCCGAACTGCGCAGGACCCTGCCCGACGACGTGATCATCTGCGCCGATGCGGGGGAGAACCGGTTGCTGATGTGCCGGTACTTCCAGTCCCGCCAGGGCGGCGAGTACCTCCAGCCGGCCGGCGCCGGTGGCATGGGCTACGCGATTCCGGCCGCGATCGGCGTCAAGTCGCACGACCCGGATCGGACGGTCGTCGCGGTGTGCGGTGACGGCGGGCTGAGCATGTCGCTCTCGGCGCTGCTCAGCGCGGTCGAGGAGGATCTGCGCATCGTCGTGGTGGTGTTCAACAACGGCGTGCTCGGCTGGGTGAAGCACAGCCAGCGGATGCGCGGCGAGCTGGAGTACAAGTCCTCGCTGCGGCAGTTCGACTACACCGCGATCGGCGCGGCGGCGGGGATGTTGGCGTCGCACGTCACCACTCCGGCCGAGCTGGCGCCGGCGATCAGCGAGGCGATCAAGGCCGACCGTCCGGCGCTGGTCGTCGTGGACGTGTCCACCGACGAGACGTTCGTGGACCTGCGGACCCCGCTGCTCGGCTGAGCAGTCAGTAGTCCGAAGTAGACGATCCACTCGGAAATATCGTACAGAGAGGTTAGTCATGCGGCTCAAGGACAAGGTGGCCATCATCTTCGGCGGCGGCCAGGCCGCCGGCCGGACGGTCGGCAACGGCAAGGCGGTCGCGCTGCTGTTCGCTCGCGAGGGCGCCAAGGTCTTCGTCGTGGACATCAACAAGGCCGCGGCCGACGAGACCGTCGCCGAGATCAGGGGCGAGGGCGGTGTCGCCGAGGCGTTCCAGGCCGACATCACCGACGAGGCCAGCGTCGAGGCCGCGGTGATGGCGTGTTACCACCTGTGGGACCGGATCGACATCCTGCACAACAACGTCGGCATCAGCATCACCGGTGGCGACGCCACGATCATCGACATCTCGGTGGAGGCGTTCGACCGGGTGATCGCGGTCAACCTGCGCGGCATGGTGCTCACCATCAAGCACGTCCTGCCGATCATGCGCAAGCAGCGCTCCGGCTCCATCATCAACATCTCCTCGGCGGCGGCGTTCAACAACTACCCCTACGTCGGTTACAAGACCTCGAAGGCCGCGGTGCTCGCGCTCACCTCGCACGTGGCCATCCGCAACGCCGAGTACGGCGTCCGCGCCAACACCATCCTGCCCGGCCTGCTCAACACCCCGGTCGCGGTGGAGAACCGGATGAAGAAGTTCGGCCTGAGCTACGAGGAAGTTGTGGCGCAGCGCGACAAGGAGGTGCCGCTGCGGCGCAAGATGGGCACCGCGTGGGACATCGCCTACGCCGCGGTGTTCCTCGCCTCCGACGAGGCGAACTTCATCACCGGCGTCGACCTCCCGGTGGACGGCGGCCAGAGCCGCCAGATCGGCCGGGCGCCGTCCCCGTCGGAAGCCGCCGAGGAGGCGGCGTCGGCCGAGGCCGCTGCCGCGACGCTGGGCTGAGTCCACTCGAACCGAGGAGAACACGGCAGTGCCAGAAGAATCCGCCCCGCGCCTCACCCCACTGCACGAGGGCGACCTGAATGCCGCCCAACAGCAGATGTGGACCGCCCTGACCGCAGGCGGCCGCGGCGCGAAGGCGTTGCGCGAGGAGGGTTATCTGACCGGCCCGTTCGACGTGCTGCTGCGTGCCCCGGCCGTCGGCGACGCGGTTGCCGGCCTCGGTGACCTGCTGCGGTTCTCGACCGAACTGTCGCAGCGGCACCGGGAGTTGATCATCGTGACCGTCGCCGGCCGGTGGCGCGCGCGGTTCGCCTGGCTCCGACACGCCGTGTACGCCCAGCAGGCCGGGTTGCCGCCCGAGGTGCTCGACGCGATCGCCGCCGGCACCGAGCCGACCTTCGCCGACGACGCGGACCGCGCGGTGCACGCGTTCGTCCACTCGTTGCTGGAAACCGGCGCGGTAACCGACGAGGTACACGCCGAGGCCGTCGGCCTGCTGGGCGTGCAACAGGTGGTCGAGCTGACCGCGCTGGCCGGCTACTACTGCCTGTGTTCCTTTGTACTCAACGCTTTCCGGGTACCGCTACCGGCGGGAACCCAGGTGCCATGGACAGGAGAGGGAACCTCCCGATGACAGTGACCGACCATTCCGAGTACCTGCGGACCACCGACGTCGAGGCGTTCGCCGCGCTCGCCACCGACCAGCGGTACTCGCAGAAGCTCCTGGACCGGACCTCGGGCGGGGAGCGCGTCGGGGTGTCGCTGATCCGCACCCCGGCCGGCCAGGGGTCGCCGGAGGGCCTGCACACGCACGACTTCGAGCAGGTCTTCTATGTCGTGCGCGGCACGATGAACATCGAGATCGACGGCAGCACGTTCCGGGCACCGGCCGGCAGTCTGGTCCGCTTCCCGCAGAATGTGCCGCACCGCAACTGGAACGACGGCGAGGACAGCCTGCACCTGGCGATCAACGTACCGGCCCCGGTGCTCGGCACGCCGGCCGCGAAGCCGGTCCGATGAGCGTCTGGGGAGACCTGGCGCGGGCACCGTTCCGGCTGGAGTTCGTCGACGCCGCCGGCGTGCGCACCCGGTCCCTACAGGTGGGCAGCGGCGAGCCGGTGGTCATGCTGCACGGCACCAGCAGCCACCTTGAGGTCTACTCCCGCAACGTGCACGCGCTCGCCGACGCCGGCTTCGCCGTGCACGCGATCGACATGGTCGGCCACGGCTTCAGCGGCAAACCCGACCGCGACCTCGAAGTGCCCGACTACGTGCGACACCTCGGCGACTACCTGGACGCGATCGGCGCCCGGCAGGCACACCTGATCGGCGAGTCGCTCGGCGGCTGGGTGGCCGCCTGGTTCGCCGCCGAACATCCGGAGCGAACCAGGAGCCTGCAACTGCTCGCCTCCGGTGGCACCCGGGCGGTGCCGGCGGTGATGGAGCGCATCCGCACCACCACGACGCTCGCGGTGACCAGCCCGGACCGCCGGTACACCCGGGACCGGCTGGCCAACCTGCTCGCCGACCCGGAGACGATCGACGAGGACCTGGTGGACGCGCGGTTCGCGATCTACCACCAGCCCGAGTTCGTCAAGATGCTGCCGCACCTGCTGTGCATGCAGGACATGACGGTGCGCCAACGCAATCTGCTGCGGCCCGACCGGATGGGGCGGATCAGCGCGCCGACCCGGATCTACTGGGGCCGGCACAACCCGATGGGCGACGTGTCCGAGGCCGAGGGCATTCACGCGGCCATCCCCGGTTCGCGACTAGAGATCTTCGAGGGGTGCGGACACTTCCCGCAGATCGAGTTCCCGGAGCGGTTCAACGAGTTGGCCGTCGAGTTCCTGCAGGCGGCCGGGTGACCACCAGGATCGCCGTGCTGGACGACTACCAGCAGATCGCCGCGGACTACGCGGACTGGAAGAGCCTCGGCGCCGACTCCGTCGACTTCGTGCCCGAGCACCTCACCGGCGACGACCTGGTCGACCGACTCGCCGGCTGCGACATCGTGGTGGCGATGCGCGAGCGCACCCCGTTCGACCGGACGGTGTTCGAGCGACTGCCGGCGTTGCGGCTGCTGGTCACCACCGGGATGCGCAACGCGTCGATCGACCTGGCCGCGGCGGCCGAGCACAACGTGCTGGTCAGCGGCACCCGCGGCCTGCGCACGCCGACCTCCGAACTCACCTGGGCGATGATTCTCGGGCTGATCCGGCCGGTCGGCGACTACGACATCGCGATGCGCGCGGGCGGCTGGCAGCGCACGGTCGGCGGCGACCTCGCCGGCCGGCGGCTGGGCCTGGTCGGGCTCGGCCGACAGGGCGCCGCGGTCGCGGCCGTCGGCGCCGCGTTCGGCATGGACGTGGTCGCGTGGAGTCCACACCTGACCGAGCAGCGCGCGGCGGAGGGCGGCGCCCGGCTGGTCGAGCGGGCCGAACTGTTCGCGTCGGCGGACATCGTCAGCGTGCACCTGGTGCTGGCCTCGACGACCCGGGGCATCATCGGCGAGTCGGACCTGCGGGCCATGCGCCCGGAGGCCCACCTGGTGAACACCGCGCGCGCCGGGCTGATCGACCAGGACGCGCTGCGCATGGCGATCGAGGGGGAGTGGCTGGCCGGCGTCGCGCTGGACGTGTTCGATCTTGAGCCGCTGCCGGTGGACCACTGGCTGCGGACCGCGCCAAGGACGCTGCTCTCGCCGCACATGGGTTACGTGTCCGATGCCAACTACCGGCTGTTCTTCGGTGACGTGGTCGCCGACATCGCCGCCCACCTCACCGGTGAACCGATCCGGCTGCTCGGCTGAGGCGGCCCGCCGTCGGCTGCGCTATGGTCGGCCCACCGCCGGGCCACCCGCGCGCCGGCGGCGGAGTTCGCCGAACCGGGTGGAGGTGACGGCGATGCGCCTGGCCGGCAATGCATTGCGACTCACGGTGTTCCTCGACGAGGACGTGACCTGGCACCACCGGCCGCTGTACCACGAGATCGTGCACCGAGCGCACCAGGCCGGTCTGGCCGGCGCGACGGTGCTACGCGGCATCGAGGGATTCGGTGCGAGTTCGGCGATCCACACCAACCGGCTGCTCTCGCTGGCCGAGAAGCTGCCGGCGGTGATCATCATCGTGGACGCCGAACCCCGGATCAGGGAGTTCCTGCCGCAGCTGGACGAGCTGATCGAGGAGGGCATGGTGATCCTCGACGAGGTCGAGGTGATCCGCTACGTCGGCGGCTGAGCCGGACTACTTCCGACCGTTCAGGAAACCCTCCAGCCGCTGCACGGCGGCCGGGCTGGACAACAGATCGCTGAACCGTGCGCTCTCGTCGACCATCCGCTGCCGGGTCGTCTGGTCCGGGTTGCCGTGCAGCAGCGCCCAGGTCGCGGCGACCGCCGCCGACGGCTTGGCCAACAGCCGGGACGCCTGCTCGGTGACGTGGGCCAGCAGGGTCTCGTGGTCGGCGAAGATCTGGTTGACCAGGCCGAGTTCGGCCGCGCGGGCGGCCGGCAGCCGGTCCCCGAGCAGCAGAATCTCCGCGGCCCGCACCGCGCCGACCCGGCGGGGCAGCAGCAGGCTGCTGCCGAACTCCGGCACCAGCCCGATGTCGACGAACGGGAACTGCAGGTAGCTGCGTTCGGTCGCGTAGACGAGATCGCAGTGCAGCAGCACGGTCGCGCCGATGCCCACCGCCGAGCCGTCCACGGCCGCGATCAGGATCGTGCCGCGCTCCAGTACCGCTCGCTGAAAGCCCAGTACGGCCGACTCCTCACCGCCGACAACGTCCTTTCCGGACAGGAAGTCGGCCAGATCGTTGCCGGCGGTGAACGCGCCGCCCGAGCCGGTCAGCACGATCACCCGGACGTCCGGATCGGCGTCCGCCTCGGTGATGGCCGCGTTGAGCGCGCGATACATCGCGAAGGTGAGCGCGTTGCGCTTCGCCGGCCGGTCGATGGCGACCGTGGCGACTCCGCCGTCCCGTCGGACCGTCACTCCCGTGGCGACTGCCTCACTCATACCCGCTCACCGCACCCTTCTGTCGGAGGACCGCGTTGCCGCGCCGAACTCAAGAGTTGCGTAGATGGACCCGGGCGTCAACCTCGCTCCACGAGCTGATGCGACGACCGTTGACAACAGATACAAAAATGCTACGGTTCTGTCGTTATCGCCGAGCGAACCCGCCCGGCAGGAGCTCCAGGAGGAACCCGTGCGCGCGATCCAGTACGACCGGTTCGGCGGATACGACGTCCTCGCGGCCGTCGAAGTGCCCGAACCCGCTGCCGAGGACGGCCAGGCCGTGGTCACGGTGACCCTGGCCGGCGTCAGCCCGCTCGACGACACGATCCGGCTGGGCAAGCTGCCGCCGGCCGCGCACATGCCACTGCCGATCCGGCCCGGCGTGACCGCGGCGGGCACCGTCCTGCGGCCCGGCGCCTCCGGCCTGGCCGTGGGCACCCGGGTCGTGGTGAGCGGCGGCAGCTACGGCATCGCCGTCCCGGGCACCTGGGCCGACCAACTCGCCGTCGACCCGAGCCAATTGCTGCCGATCCCGGACGGCGTCAGCGACGCGGCCGCGGCGGCGCTGACCACCGGCGCCGGCCACCTCACCGCCTACCTCGCGCTCACCGAACTCGCGGGACTCCAGCCCGGCCAGCGCGTGCTCGCGCCCGGCGTCGGAGGCTCGGTCGGTCAGGGTGGCGTCGAGGTGGCGCGGGTGCTCGGCGCGGCCCAGGCGATCACCACCGCCACCAGCACGGCCCGGGCCGACCGTGGCCGGGCCGCGGGCTTCCAGGTCATCGACCTGTCCCGCGAGTCACTGCGCGAGGGCGTGGCCCGGCTGACCGAGGGCCGGGGCGTCGACGTCGTGCTCGACGGTGTCGGCGGCCCGGTCACCGGCGAAGCCCTCGGCTCGCTCGCCGCCGGTGGCACCCTGATCAGCATCGGCTACTCCGCCGGCATGCAGACCTCGATCAACGTCACCGACCTGATCTGGCGCGGCGCCCACGTGCACGGCTTCCGGTTCGCCCTGTTCACCCAGGAGCAGGTCAACGCCGGCAACGCGGAACTGCTCGACCTGCTCGCCCACAAGGCGGTGAACCCGTTGGTGGACAGCACTTTCCCGCTGGCCAAGGCCGCCGAGGCGCAGGCTCACCTGATCGAGGGCGGCCCGTTCGGCCGGGTCCTGCTGAGCAGCTGACGCCGGCGGGCGATCGGCCCGGTGCCTACTCGCTCACGGTGTCAGATAACACGCCTTGACCACGTTGAACAGCGGATCGGAGCCGAACGCCGTCGTCGTGCACGGCGTGCCGCCGGTGAACGTCTTGTAGACGTAGTCACCGTCGTTGCCGTAGGCGACGGTCCGCTCACTGGTGAACGCGCAGGTGCCGTTCTCCGCCGCGCAGCTCGTGCCGTAGCCGGGCGGCGGCCCGTTCCACGAATAGCACGACTTGGCGACGCCGAAGATCGGGTCCACCCCGAACGTCCCGGCCGCACAACTCGTGGTGCCGGCCGAACTGCCCGCCCAGTACGCGCCGTTCGCGCCGAAGGCCAGTGGCTGTGCCCCGGTCACCGCGCACGAGGAGTTCTCCGCCGCGCACAGCGTCCAGTTTCCCGGTGGCCCCGCGCTCGTGGCGAGGTAACAGCTCTTCGCCACGTTGGGCAGCGGGTCCGCGCCGAACGCCCCGTCCGTGCAGGCGATGCTGCCGGTCGCGGTCTGGAAGCCGAACGCGCCGTTGGCGCCGAACGCGACTTCCTGGGTGCCGGCGAACGTGCACGTCCCGCCCTCGGCCGCGCACGCGGTGAAGCCCTTCGGACCGCCGGCCGGTGCGAGATAACACGACTTCAGAATGCCGACCGCCGGGTCCTTGCCGCCGAAGGTGGCGTTCGAGCACGCGGTCGGCGCGCTGATCACCTGGTAGGAGTAGGAACCGGCGCCGTAGGCGAGCACCTGGCTGCCGTTGGGCGTGCACGTGCCGGCTTCGGTGGCGCACAACGTGTACCCGGGCGGCAGCTGGTTGGGCAGGGTGGACACCGCGAACGGCCGGGACGCCGCGATGCCGCTGCCGGTCACCGTGTAGCTGCCGGGCGCGACGCCGGTCAGGTAGACGTACTGGCCGTCCGTGGAGCCACCGCCGACGCCGGTGGCCGGGTGGAACGCGCCGCCGCTCCATACCGTGCTGTTGTTCACCGTCACGGTCACGTTGGCCGCGCCGTAGGTCGGGATGCCGATCTGGCCGGTGCTGCCGGCCGGGCTGGTCAGGTGCTCGGTGAAGGTGCCGGCGGACGCGGTGTAGTCCCAGGAGCCGGTGACCGGTCCCTGCGGGGTGGTGATGTCGCCCTCGACGTGGGTCAGGTCGCCGGCGTGCGGGATGAAGCTGAAGCCGCCGGCCGCGCTGGTGGGCGTCAGGCCGAGCACGTAGGAGGTGAGCGCGGAGGTCGGCCCGGTGGCCCAGCCGTGCGCGGCGGACATGTAGGTGCCGCCGTAGTCGAACGAGCCGTCGGAGGTGAAGCCTTCCCAGAACGTGCTGTTGGTTCCGTCGGGACTGTTGAGCATGTAGCCCCACTCGCGCCGGATCAGGGTGAGCGCGCCGAGATCGTCGCCCGCGACGAAGTGCGCCTGCACCTCCATCGAGCCGGGGAAGGTGCCGATCGCGCCACCGTTGTTCTTCTCCGGGGTGAGCGCGCCGAAGTTGTTCCACCGCGCGGACAGCGTGCGTGTGATGGTGGTGTTCTTCGCCGCGCTGTCGGTCAGTCCGTACCAGACGGCGAGTGAGTTGCCGTCCTGCGGATAGAGCGTGCTGCCCGGGTTGTCCCGGTACAGGCCGACGGTCGGGTTCCACAGCAACGAGTTCGCCGCCGCCTTCAGTGTCGCCGCTCGCTGCGTCCAGGCCGCGGCATCACTCGCGTCGTTCTCCGCGGTGGCGAGCTTGGCACCACTGGTCAGCGCCTGGTAGAGAATCGCGTTCGCCTCTATGTTGTCCCCGCCCTGGTCCGACCGGGCCCAGTCGGAGGTGCCGGTGACGTCGAGCAGTCCGCTGCCATCGATTTTGTTGACAATGAAGGACATCCCGAGCTTGTACTGGTTCCAGACCGAGTTCAGCCAGGTCCTGTCGGCCGAGTACGTGTAGTACGTCGCGGTGCCGACGAGCGTCCAGGTGTGGTAGGTGTCCGAGCCGAAGAAATTGAACCCGGGGCCGCCGTATTCCAGTTCCCCGGTCGAGCTGTTCTGGTGCTGGTAGATCGTGGTGAGCGAGTTGCGCGAGGACGCGATGTCGTCGGTGGACACGTACTCGGTGGGCAACGAGATGCCCATGTCACCCGGCCAGACCGAGCGGTCCCGTTTGGCGCCGTCGGTCAGCACACTCGTGCCCACGCCGACGTTGCCGTTGTTCTCCCAGCCGGTGGCCGGTGGCGGCCAGACCCGCCCCTGGTTGGGATCGATCGTGTCCAGCTGCACGGTGTACGCGCCCGCGTACCAGATCTTGTTGAGCAGATCGTCGTTGGAGTAGAAGTAGTTCGGGTATGCCGCCGGGTCCGCGACCCCGGGCGCCGCGGTGAAGTTCAGTGACACGCCACTGAGGTCGACCCAGCCCGTACTGGACAGGAACACCGTCAGATAACGGAAACCGCCGCGCAGCTTGTCGGTCGGCATGGTGTAGGTCCCCGCCCCGTTGACCGTCGTGTGCAGCGCGCCGTCTGTGCCGGTGCCGGAGAACGCCGCACCGCTGCTCAGGTCGCTGTTCTCGCCGACGTAGAGCGCCGACTCGGTGAACGCCAGCCCCACCTGCTGCCCGCTGCCGCTCACGCCGGCGAAGGTGAGCGTGACCAACCCGCCGACCTCTTTGCCGAAGTCCAGCACCACATAGGAATTGGTGCCGCTGATCCGGGTCGACTGTCCGGAGAGGATGTTCTGCGGCGAGGTCACCGACCCGGCTGTGCCCTGGATCGCCACCGGGGCGAGCGTTCTGGACGTGGGCGAGTAGTTGTCCGCGGCCGCCAGGGCCCGGTCGTTCGGGGCGGCGGCACTGGTCGATGCGGATACCGG
The DNA here is from genome assembly GCA_036268615.1 of Pseudonocardiaceae bacterium. Lineage (GTDB taxonomy): Bacteria > Actinomycetota > Actinomycetes > Mycobacteriales > Pseudonocardiaceae > DATATV01. The sequence goes on along the minus strand of DATATV010000077.1, from coordinate 36,206 downwards.
CGGGGCGAGCGCCGCGGTCACCGCGGCGACGAGCACTGCGGGCAGGACTGCTGCGACCAGCGCACGGCGAGCTGCTGACATCGTTGTCATGACGCTCCAGGGCTGAACGGCCGGAAATTGAATCGTTTTAATACCGTGGAAAATATTATGCTTGGCGAGTTTCGTCCGTGTCAAGATCCGCCATTCGGCCGCCGGGAAGTACACCGGCAGAAAACCACGAAATGAATCAGAAGCGGAATAGCCGGCGCGACCAGCTCGTCCGGACGGTCAGAAGCTGAGTCCCTGTACGCCCTGCTGGAAGTTGGCGCCGTGCTGGCGCATGGTCGCGGCGTGCGTGCGCAGCGCCGCGGTCTGTTCGCGCACCGCGTCCGGGCTGATCGAGAAACCGCTGCCCGACTGGGCGCCGCCCGCCCCGGACTGGGACCAGTCCAGCCCGGACATCGCCTGCTCCACCTTGGCGAACAACGGCTTGGCGGCGGCCTCGATCACCTGGCCGATGATGTACTGCTGGAGGTCCATCACGAGCGACTTGACCAGCTTCTCGGCGCCTTCGATGATCAGCGGGACAGCGGTCTCGGCAAGCCCGAGCGTGGCCACCGACGCGGCCTGGTCGGCGATGAACGCGATGGCCATGCCGATCAGCGTGGCGATGGCCTCGACCTTCTGGGCGACGATGTAGCCCGCGGCCACGTCCAGCGCGTCGGCCAGCAGCCCGCAGCCGGTGACGAGTTCGTCGACGTGCTGCTGGGACATGTTCGCCCAGCCCGAGCTCATCGCCTGGGTGGACGCGCCCTGGTGGGCCTGGGCGATCCCGGCCACGGCCTGGGTCGCGTCCTGGTGGGTGGTCTGTACCGCCGTGCCGAACTCGCGGGCGAGCGAGGCGAACTGCATCACCGTGTCCTCGTTGACATACGGCCACGGAACGCCGATGACATTGAGCAGGTTCACCACCGGACCCGGTAGATCATCGATCGCCATCCGACGACTCACCCCCCAGACATGGTCCAATCGATTTGAATGTTACCGAGGTGGGAGCGATTATTCCCATGTTTTGGCCGATCCCGTTCTTGTAGAGTTACCGGCGTGACGACGCCGGGGGAGAAGCGGGCGAGCCTGGAGGCCCGCACCGCCGCGATGCGCGAGAACGTCGACGGGCTGCTCGCGGATTTCGAGAAGCGGACCGCGCAGCTGCGCGAGGCCCAGCAGGCCGCAGCGGCGCTCACCGCGAAACTGGCCTCACCGGACGGAACGGTCCGGATCGCGGTCGACGCGACCGGCATGCTCACCGAACTCCACCTCACGCCCAACGCGTTCAACACCACCCGGCCCGACCAGCTCGCCCGGACCATCAGCGACCTGGTTCGCCGAGGCACGATCCAGGTGCGTCGACAGGCCGCCGAGCTGCTGCGGCCGGTCACCGAGGGCCTGCCCGACCTGTCGAATCTGGCCGAGGGCGTGCCGTCGCTGAATGAGATGCTGCCCAAGATCCCCGAGTACCCGGCGCCCCAGCCACCACCGATGCCACCGCAGCGCCCCGGCTCGATCATGACCGGCCCGCCACCCCGACCGCCGGAGCCACAAATGCCGCCGATGCCGCCGATGCCGGCACGGGCGTCGGGGCCGCCGACACGCCGGCAACGGCCCGCGGCTCGCGACGACGAGGAGATGCCGTCCAGCTGGATGAAGGACGACGACCTCTGAGGGCCACCTCCGACGTTTACCTCTGAGGGAATTGGTTCGCGGCGACGACCGGCGCAAAGTCGTCGTCGTGACCAACTACCAGATCCACACCACTGACACCGCTCCCGAAGGCACCGAGCAGGCGCTCGCCGGTCTGGCGGGGGCGTTCGGTTTTGTGCCGAACATCGCCGGCGTGATGGCCAACTCGCGGCCCCTGCTCGGCGCGTTCTTCTCGTCCTTCGGCCACTTCCGCGGGGCCGGCACGTTCACCCCCGCCGAGCGGCAGGTGCTGTTGCTGACCAACGCGGTGACCAACAACTCCGCCTGGGCGGTCGCGTTCCACTCGGTGGAGGCCGTCGCTGATGGCGTACCCGAGCCCGAGGTGACCGCGATCCGGCGCCGCGAACTGCCGGCCGACCCCCAACTGGCCGCCCTGTCGGAGGTGGCCCGGGCCCTCATCGAGAAGCGCGGCCACCTGGACGAGACCGATGTGAAGGCATTCGGCGCCGCCGGCTTCACCGATGACCAACTGCTTGAGGTCATCACCGCCACGGCGATCTCGACGATGACCAACTACGCGGGCAACGTGGCCCGGCCGCCGCTTGAGGCGCCGCTCCAGGCACAGGCCTGGGACGAGGCATACTGACCTGATGTCCGAGGTCGGCCCGCTGCTGAAACACTGGCGGAACGCTCGGCGGCTGAGCCAGTTGGGGCTCGCCGCCGAGGCCGCGGTGTCCATCCGGCACGTGTGTTTCATCGAGACCGGTCGGGCGAGCCCGAGCCGCACGATGGTGCTCAAACTCGCCGAGGTGCTCGACGTGCCGCTGCGCGAACGCAACACGCTGCTGCTGGCTGCCGGCTTCGCGCCGACGTACGCGGAGTCGGCTCTGGACGCCCCGGAACTGGCCGCGGTCCGGGAGGCGTTGCACGCGATCCTCACCCAGCAGGAGCCCTATCCCGCCATCGTGCTGGACCGGGACTGGAACGTCCGGCACAAGAACGGTGCCGCGGAACGCTTTTTCGCCTTCCTGGACGCCGGCCACGAGGAGGCCGCACCAGGTCCGCCGAACGTGCTGCGCCGAATGTTCCACCCGGACGGTGTGCGTCGCTACGTGACAAACTGGCCGGAAGTGGCCGAAGCATTGATCCGCCGGGCGCGCCGAGAGGCGATCGGTGGCGTGGCCGACGAACGAGCCCAACGAATCCTCGACGAGGTGCTGGCCTACGAGGGCGTGCCGGCCGCCCTCGCCGACTTCGACCCGACCGCCCCGCTACTCCCGATCGTGCCCATCCACTACGCCCGTGCGGGCCGCCGGTTCAACTACTTCTCGACGGTGACCACCCTCGGCACCGCACAGGACATCACGCTGCAGGAACTACGGATCGAGTGCTTCTTCCCCGCTGACGAGGCGACCCGCGAACAGGCCGCTCAACTCACGGCGCCGTAGGAATGCTCCCGGTCGGTGCCGGCAGGGCGAGCCGCTCGGCAGCCCGGACGACAAACGCACGTCGCTGGGCGAACTTCGTCGGATCGTCCGCGTCGGCGCCGACGAGCATCCGGGCGAGCTGCGGCACGGTCTGCCATCACCCGGCCAGCGCGATGAGTGAGCGGCGTCCAGGTCGGCGTCGAGCGTGCCGTCCTGCTGCGCCGCTGTGAACACCTCGACCTTGCGTCGGTAGTGGGCGGTGCGGTTGACCTCGTCCGCCGCCGGCCCGCCGACCAGCCCCTCCTACTGGAGGAGCCGCGCCAGCTCCGGGTGCTCGGCGTGGTAGCCGAACGTCCGCCCGGCGAACTCGCCGACATCCGCCGGCCCGGCAGCCGCCGGCGTCACCGCCGCGGCGAGCTTGGCCAGCTCGTCACACAACACGATTTCGAAGAGCGCCCGCTTGTCGCCGAAGTACTTGCACAGGCGTTCCTTGTTGATTCCGGCCCGCTCGGCGATCCGGGCCATGGTCGTGCCGTCCGGTTCGTGTTCGGCGAACTCCACCGTCGCGGCCTCCTTCAGCCACCGGCGGGTCCCCGCGGCGTCCCAGGACATCTGCCCAGCTTAGGACACTTTCAACGGCGACGTTGCGGTTGCGCGGCCCGAGGACGGCTCGGCTCAGGCCGCGAGGGCGGCGTACCGGCCGTTGTCCTGGAGCAGGCTGTTGTGGTCGCCCAGTTCGGTGATCCGGCCGTGGTCGAGTACGGCGATCTGGTCGGCGTTGCGCACGGTGGACAGCCGGTGCGCGATGGTGATCGTGGTGCGGCCCTGCGCGAGCGTGTCGAAGGCGTGTTGCACGGCGCGCTCGGTCTCGGTGTCCAGCGCGCTGGTGGCCTCGTCCAGGATCAGGACCCGGGGATTGCGCAGCAGCGTGCGAGCGATGGCGATGCGCTGCTTCTCGCCGCCGGAGAACCGGTGGCCGCGTGATCCGACCATCGTGTCGTAACTGTCGGGCAGGCCGCTGATCAGTTCGTGGATCTGCGCGGCGCGTGCGGCGTCCTCGATCTCGGTGTCCGACGCACTCGGCTTGGCGTAGCGGAGGTTCTCCCGCACGGTCGTGTGCAGCAGGTAGGTCTCCTGGCTGACCATGCCGACGATCTCGGCGAGATCGGCCAGCCGCAACTGCCGGATGTCGATGCCGTCGATCGTGATGGCCCCCTCGGTCGGGTCGTAGAAGCGGGCGACCAGCGACGCGAGCGTCGTCTTGCCCGACCCGGTCTCGCCCACCAGAGCCATCGTCGTGCCGGCCGGCACGTCCAGGGTGGTCTGTGCGACGGCGGGTTTCTCGGCCCCCGGGTAGGTGAAGCTGACCCGCTCGAACCGGACATGGCCGGTGACCGTGGTCGGGTCGATGTCCACCGGGTCGCTGGGGTCGTCGATCTCGATGGGCAGGTCGAGGTACTCGAAGATGCGGGCGAAGAGAGCCAGCGAACTGATCACCGAGACGCTCGTGTTGAGCAGTCCGGTCAGTGGCCGGAACAGGGTGTTCTGCAAGGTGGTGAAGGCGATCAGCGTGCCGATGGTCATCACGCCCGCGGTGAGCGGCAGCCCGGCGCTGAGGTAGATGATCGCGGGGATCGCGGCGAAGATGATGCTCATCCAGGCCATCCGCCAGCGACCGGCGAGACTGGACCGCAACTCCAGATCGATCAGCGAGGCGGACGAGCGGGTGAACCGTTCGACCAGTGACGGCCCGGTCCCCATCGTCTTGGCCAGCTGAACGCCGTTGATCGACAGACCCTCCTCGATGGTGACGTTGAGGTTGGCCAACTCGCGCTGTTGCTCGGCGGTGACCGCGCGGCGCATCCGGGCGACCTTGCGGGTGAGCAGGACCGCCGGCGGCATGACGACCAACGAGATGAGGGTGAGCCGCCAGGACAGCGCGACCATCGCGGCCGAGGTGGCGACGGCGGTGGTCAGGTTGGAGGCGATCGAGGTCGCGGTCGAGGTGACCACCGACTCCATGCCGCCGATGTCGTTGGTGATGCGCGACTGCACCTCGCCGGTGCGCGTCCGGGTGAAGAACGCGATGGACTGGCGTTGCAGGTGGCCGAAGACGCTGGTGCGCAGCCCGTGCATGAGCTGCTGGCCGACCTTGGTGCTGATCCAGGTCTGGACGACGCCGAGCGCCGAGGTGAACGCGGCCACCGCGACCATGCCGATGACGAGCCAGACGAGCAGATGAATGTTCTTGCCGGGCAGCGCTTTGTCGATCACCGCGCGCAGCAGGAAGGGAGAGGCCAGACCGACGATCGAGGAGGCCACGATGATCAGCGTGACGACCGAGAGTTGCCATCGGTAAGGCAGGAACAGGCGTCCGATGCGGCGTAAGGACACTTCACGTGCCTGCGCCTTCTCGGTCGCGGTGACGGACTTGGGTGAGCGCTGCCGGCCGCCTCGGGGCGTGGGTTGATTCTCGTTGGGGGAAGCCAAAGGACGTACTCCATTCGGTTCGGTGACCGGCCTGGCCCTGCTGGGCGCTGCTCCGTGCTCCGTGCTCCGTGCTCCGCGCTGCCGCGGCTGGGGCCTGGCCGGTGAGGTTGCTGAGGCAACCTCACTATGAGGCTACAACAGGAGTTGTTGATAAGCTATTCCCGTGAGCCAGGGCAACGCGGAAACCGACCCCGAACGCGACGACTCGCTGTCCGAGGGATTCGGCGCGGTCGCCCGCCGACTACGGCAGGCATCGATGGAGTCGCTGGCCAGATGGGATGTGACCCCGTCCCAGTGGCGCGCGCTCCGCGTGCTGACCAGGCACGTGGTGATGCGCCCGTCCGAACTGTCCGAGCACCTGCGGATAGCCGCCCGCTCCGCGACCGAGGTGATCGACAGTCTGGAAGCCAAGGGCCTGACAAAGCGCGAGGCCGATCCTCAGGACCGCCGAGCAACGCTCGTGTCGTTGACCGAGCACGGGACCGAGCTGATGGAGAAGATCCGCTCAACCCGGGGAACCGAGGCCGAGCGAGTATTCGACCGCCTCAGTCCGGCGGACCGAGTGAACCTGGCGCGCATCCTCCGCACTCTCCTGGACTGACTCTCTTCGGCTGGCTCTTCGTGGCGGACTCTTCGTGGCCGACGATCGCTGACTGGCCGGCCCTGAATCCCCGCCGTCCCGAGCCTCTGCCGACTCCCCGACGAGAACGGGGCCGGGCCGTCCCGGTCCCGGCCGTCGCGGGCGGGCGGTTGTCTCGCCTGCTGTCCGGGGGCGGTCAGCTGAAGTAGTGGCCCTGTTCGATGTCCTCGATGAGGCCGGGGTGGGTGGGCTTCCAGCCCAGCAGGTCCTGGGTGATGGTGCTGGAGGCGGGCATGTCGGTGCTGAGGAGGTGCCCCAGCATCCCGCCGAATTCTTCGGCGGGCAGGGACCGGGCAGGCAGGTTCAGGTGCCGGCCGATGGCCTCGGCGATCTCACGGATGGGCACGCCTTCGTCGCCGACAGCGTTGAGTACGGCGCCGGCGGGAGCCTGTTCGATGGCCAGCCGGTAGAGACGCGCGGCATCCTTCACATGGACGGCGGGCCAGCGGCTGGCCCCGTCGCCGATGTAGGCCGAGACGCCGTTGGCCCGGGCCGCGGTGATGAGCTGGGGGATGAAGCCGTGGTGTTCTCCCTGGCCGTGCACGGAGCGGGGCAGCATGACCAGACAGCTGCGGACGTCTCTGGCTGTGGCCGCGATCGCCGCCCGCATGTTGGCGATGCGGGCCGCGATAGGCCCGGCGGCGACGAGTTCGTCGCGTTCGGTCGCGGGTCGGCCGGGCGTGACGAGCGTGGCGCCGGAGATCACCAGGGGTTTGCCGGAGCCGGCGAGGCTGGCGACAAACGTCTCGATGGCCGTGGCGTCGGTTCGCGTCGCAGCCTCGGTCACGCTGGGCACGACGAAGGCGAGATGGATGACGCCGTCACTGTCAAGGGCACCGGCGTGCAGCACGTCGGTGTCGTTCAGGTCGCCGCGCAGCACCTCGGCGCCCAGGTCGGCGACTGCTGCGGCGGAGGCGTCGGAGCGGGCCAGTCCGAGGACCCGGTGGCCGGCACCCATGAGTTCGGGGACGACGGCTGAGCCGATCCAGCCCGAAGCGCCGGTGACGAAGATGCGCATGGAGATTCTCCTTGGTCGTGCGTCAGGTGATGAAGATGCGCGGCAGAGCGCCGCGACTGATTGTTGATGCGATCCAGTCGCATCAACACCGCATCAGCATAACACGACTATGCGACGCTGTCGCATCACGTTTGGCCGGGTGATGCGATCCGGTCGCCTCGCTTATGCTGTCCGGGTGAGCAGATGGGCGCCGGACGCGCGTGAGCGTCTGGAGACCGCCGCGTTGGACCTGTTTGTGGAGAACGGCTACCAGGAAACGACCGTCGCGCAGATCGCGGATCGCGCCGGCCTGAACCGCGCCACGTTCTTCCGGCACTTCGCCGACAAGCGGGAGGTCCTGTTCGGTGGCGAGGACGTGCTGGCCGAGTTGTTCGCCGACGGCATCCGTGCCGCCGCGCCGGATGCCACGATCACCGAGTGCCTGCGGGCGGCGTTCGCGGCCGCCGGGGTTGCGATGACCCCGCAACAGCGGGCCAGAGCCGCTCAGCGCGTACTGGTGGTCGGGGCGAACAGTGAAGTGCAGGAGCGGGGATTGCTCAAGCACGCCCGGATCGCCAGGTCGATCAGTGTCGCTCTGCGCGAGCGGGGCGCGGACGAGTTGACGTCCCGGTTGGGCGCGGAAGTGGGGATGCTCGCGTTCTCAATCGCCGTTGAGCGCTGGATGCGGTCGGACAATGACGAACCGTTCCCGGTCCATGCCGCAACGGCCTTGAGTGACCTGCGGGTGCGCGCGGCTGAGCTTGATTCCCAGCCCCACCTGCCAGGCTGACCCCGAGTCCAGCGAAACGCACACGACCGGCGCACTCGTGGCTGGAGGACCTGGTCGATGGCGACCTTGCGGGGCTTGGTGCGCGATCGAAGTCGCTCGGCACGGCGGCGCAGCCCGCAGCCCGCAGCCCGCAGCAACCCGCTGAACTCTCAGCCGCAGTTGGCAAAACGCCATCGCTGGCTGGTTCACTGACCGCCCAAACCTCCGCCGTCCCTGACGTTTCTTTCGGGCGGCTCTACCGGCCGGCGTGGTGCCGCTGATAGTGCCGCGCGACCCGCGCCCGATTGCCACAACCGGCGGAGCACCACTCCCGACGCGGATGGTTGCGCACGAAGTACAGAACACACCCTGGTCCCTGGCACGCCCGCAAGGCAGATCGTTCCGGTCCGGCAAACAATCGCACCGCCTGATCCGCGATCCACGCAAGCGCGGCGTCCGCCCCCGCCCCCGCGGACCGAACCTGGAAGGTCGCACCCGCGTCGCCGTTGTTCGCGCCGGCGCTGCCCGCATCGCCCGCGCCGCCGCTCGTGCCTGCGCTGGCGACATCGCCCGCCTCGCCGTACGTGCTGGCACCGGCGGCCTCGCCCGCACCGTTGTTCGCGTCCGCGTCGTTGGAACGGCCGGCGTCGCCCGTGTCGCCGTTCGCGTCCGCATCACTGGAACCGCCCGCACCCTCGGCAGCACTGTTACCTGCCCAGGCCAGCTCGGCCCAGCTGGGTGCGCTCGCACTCGCCCGGTTGACCGCAGCCACCGCCTCGGTGAAATCGGTCGTCGCCGAGGCCGCCCGGATTCGAGTATCCCTGGTGGCGACTGCGGCGAGCCGCCGCAACGCGTCCCGCAACTCGCGGAACCGCGCCGCAACCTGCGGGGTCGCCGACGCGCCCTGAGCTGTCCCCATCGGCAGCCGGTCACCCGCGACCGCTCCCAACCAGGCGGCCGCGCCATCGTCGCTGGCCAACGCGTCATGCACGCCATCGCGGTCGGCCCAGATGGTGTTCATCAGCTCAACGGGTAGCGGCTCGCCCAGTACCGGCGCACTCGTGCTGTCTGCCACGCCCGCAACCCTAGCCGCCGAACTAATGGTTGTCGACGACTGCAACCATTTGACAACCCACGGCCCGAGTGGCAACCTGTTCTAACGTCGGGTACTGCCCCTAGGCATTAGTTCGGTTCGGCACCTTGAGTCGGAGGGAACGATGACGATCACGGGTTTCCATCCTGGTGAACTCGCGGTTCAGCAGCGGGCTGGGGTGCAGGGATTGGCGGCCCGGCTGTCCGGGATGCTCAGTGAGCCGAACCTCGACGGCGGCTTCCGCCGATTTCTCGCCGACCGTGAACTGGCCGCGTTGACCGCCCGCGACCGGTCGGGCCGGTTGTGGGTCGCCCCACTCGTCGGCGAGCCAGGCTACCTGGACGCCCACGCGAAGACTCTCCGGGTCCACGTCGCCCCAACCGCAGCCGACCCATTGGACCAACTGCCTGCCGGCCAGCCCATCGGCCTGATCGCCATCGAGTTCGCCACCCGCCGCCGAGTGCGGATCAACGGACTGCTCACGAAGGCCGCCGCGAACGAACTGGAGATCGCCGTAGACCAGGCGTTCGGCAACTGCCCCCAGTACATCCAGCGCCGGATCTTCGCCGAGCACCCGTCCGACAACGCCCCAGCCACCGCCGAGCCCGCCCGCTGGACCAGCCAACTGGCCCCGGAACACGAGTCGATCGTCCACCGGGCCGACACGTTCTTCCTGGGCACGGTCCACCCCCACCGCGGTGCCGACGCCTCCCACCGCGGCGGCACCCGCGGCTTCGTCCGAGTCGAGGATGGCCAGCTGTGGTGGCCGGATTACCCAGGCAACAATATGTTCAACAGTCTGGGCAACCTTGCCGTCGACAAAACAGCAGCCCTGCTGTTCATCGATTTCACCACTGGCAGCAGCTTGCAACTCTCCGGTACCGCAGAGGTGGATTGGATCAGGCCAGGGACTCCCGGCGACGACGGCGGCACCGGCCGCCGAGTCCGCTTCACCCCGGACCGCATCGTGCTGGGCGCTGCACCAGCACTCCGCACGGAAACCGTGGAACCCTACGTACGCAATCCCTCCCTCACCTGATACTCCTCCCCATCGACGGCCCATCACGGTCGTGCGGACTCCCTGAAGCTGAGTGTCGCTTGCGCCAACTTGCCTTTGGTGCCACAGCAGATGTTGCCAACGCGCGGCCCTCAACGCCAACGCGCGGCCCTCGACACAGTGCCCGATATCTCTGTCTGGCCCATGCCGCTGTCACTGAGGCCGCATGGCCCGAGTCCCCATCACAGGCCATGCGGCTACGACGGCGGCGAACACATCTCAGCCAGGTCAGTGGTCAGGCTCACCGCGCATGAGCAGACGGTTGAAGTGGCAGTCGCCGCCACACTCGTCAGCGATTCGGGCCTCGACCGGTTAAGCCACCACGGGAGCCCGGCGACGCCAGGCCGATGAGCGCACAGATGATCAGCACCACTCCGAGCACCGCGACGAGGACTTCAAGGACCGGTACGCGAACGCTGGTGGTGAACAGCTGCCACAGGCCCGACACGGTAAGCAGCACGCCTGCAATCAGGCTGAGAATGCACTGCGCGCGAGTCGTGGGGATCATTCGCCACCGCACGTTGTTACCCATCACGCCTCCCTGGATATCGGTCATAGATCTTGTGCCCGGTCCTGTCCTGGCTGAAACCGGGCCCCTGTCCGGTGAGAACCGGCTGTACACGACATTGCCAGAAAACGGGCGTCCGCACCTCGTCCTCAGGGATGGGATCTTCCTCGGCCGAATGGCCGAGGCAATCGACCCAAAGACCAGTCGCTCGGCCGAGGCGCGCCCTGCCACCCACTGAACACAATGGACGCAGTTGACAGAGTGATCGCCGGCAACCATCCCCGATCACATGGACAGAAAGGCAGGTACAGAAATGAGTTTCGCGCCCCAGGCTTATCCATCACCTGACCGAACGCCCGTTCGAGCCCGCCCGCCGGCGGCGGTCCTCGCATCCTTCTGGATCTTCGTTCTCGCGGCAGTGGCCGCCGCCGTTGGTGGCGTTCTCGTGTTCGCGGACAAGCAAAAACTCGTCACTCTGCTGCGCGACAGCAACAACAAGGCCACCACGAAACTGACCGATACTCAGATACAGCAAGCCGCATCGGTGGGAGCCGTCGTCGCCATCGTCACCGCGATCGTGGTGGCACTGCTGTTGTTACTGCTCGCGTTCCGGCTCAAGTCTGGCCGGAACTGGGCCCGGGTGTTGATCACCATCCTGGCAGTGCTCGATGTCATCGCGATCTTCGCTGAGCGCGGCACATCGACCGTCGGCTACATCGGTGGAGTCGCGGCCGTGGTCGGGGTTGTGCTGGCGTATTTGCCCAAGTCCAACACCTACATCAGGGAGGCGCGTCTGCGGTCCTGAACCCGCCCGGTGCTCGGCGGAGCGCGGCGTGACAGCGGAGGCGTTGGTTCCTGGTGGGTTCAGCTGGAGAAGTGGGTGACTGGTCGAGGCAGTGGCTCTCCGTCGATGAACACGTCGACCTTCTCGTTGTAGAAGGCGATCAGGCCGGCGATGGGGGACAGTGCCATGGTCGGGAAGTCGTAGGCCCAGGCGAGGTCCTGGTGCACGGTGTCGCCGATGCGAATCGACCAGTAGCCGGTGGTACGGCCCTTGTACGGGCACGCGGTGACGGTGTCGGACGGGTCAAGATGGCTGAAATCCACCTCGGTCCGGTTGAAGTAGTACCGGGTCGGCAGCCCGGTCTCGAACACCATCACCGTCGACGCGGACTCGGCGAGCGGGACGCCGTCCAGCTCGACCCGGACCCGTCGGGTCGAGCGCAGGGCGTCGACCCGGGTGTAGGGGTTGCGCGGATGGACGAAGACCTCTTCGTCCTCCTCGAACCACGAGTCCAGGCCGGCCCAGTCGAACCGCACGGTGTCGGCCAGCCCTTCCAGGGCGTCGTCGGTGTACACCCTGGCCACGCCGGGCCGGGACACATCGCCGACCTGTAGTCCATGTCGGCGAGCGGTACCCCGCTTCAACCGCTGCACGTGGTCCTCGTCGACGAGCACGCCGGGGCGCACGTCGGCTACCGGAATGTAGAACTGCGGATAGTTGGCCCACTCCCACACGTACAACGCCCGCGTCGTGTCCAACACCACTTCGCCGGCCAGCATCGCGCGGACCCGACGGGGTACCGGTTCGATGTGGTCGACGGTCGCGATCGCCTGCGGGTAGTCACGCACGTTGGGCACCTCAACTTGTCGTGGTCCGTAAACTTGTCATGGTCCGTACGACTTCTAGCGCCGCCGTTCGGCCGGATCTTACCTGGCGGTGTCGCTGGAGGTGCGGACGTGCGGGGGTGTCGTAGATTGTGGGTGCACCACCGAGTTCCGGTCATGATCGGGGCGAAATGTGCTGCGGACCGAATGATCGACGCAGGACCGAGTGGACGGATAACGAGATGACCGCATCAATCACCGTGCGTGACAACGCGGAGTCACGCGCCTATGAGGCGCTCATCGGCGATGAGGTGGTGGGCACGCTCGTCTACGAGCACGAGGGCAAGCGGATCGTGTTCAGCCACACGTTTGTCGAGCCTCGGCACCGGGGCCAGGGAGTTGGTGCGGAATTGGTGAAGCAGGCGATGGAGGATCTGCGTAGCAAAGGCACGAAGGTCACCGTGTTGTGCGACTTCGCAGCGGATTTCGTTGCCAAACACCCCGAATACGTCGACGTGATCGATGTCGATCACCCTGGCCTTGCTCACCTCGACTGACTGCGGCCGGGACGGCGTGACCGGGACGGCGTGACCGGGACGGTACGAGGATGGGGATGGTACGAGGATGGGGAGGAGGACGGCGGGAGACTTTAGAGGCAGTTGGGACTTGCTGGTGCCGCTGGCCGCGCGGATCTCGTCCAGGGTGGTCGCGTTGCCGCCGTTGACGTACGTCTCAGCAGCCGAGGGCGGTGGCGAGTTCGGCGAAGCTGCTTACCGTCAGGTCACTGGGGGTGTCCTTGGCCTGGTCGGCGGTGCGGTGTGGGCCCTTCTCCAGCGGCCGGCTGACGAAGGCGGTGCGTAGCCCGGCCTCGCGGGCGCCGTGCAGGTCCCAGGTGTGGGCGGCGACCATCAGTATCTCGGCCGGGGCTACGTCCAGCAGTTCGGCGGCGCGCAGGTAGGGCTCGGGCGCGGACTTGTAGACCTCGGCGAGTTGGGCGGACAGGATGCAGTCGAACGGCAGACCTGCCTCCTTGACCAGGCGGGTGAGCAGCGCGAAGCCGCCGTTGGACAGCGTGGCCAGGGTGTAGCGGTTGCGCAGCCGGGCCAGTCCGTCGACCGAGTCGGGCCACGCGGGTAGCCGGTGCCAGACCCGGACGAGCCGCTGTCGGGCGGCCTCGTCGAACGCGTCCGCGACGCCGTGCTGGGCGAGCAGGTCGTCCAGTGACTCGCGGTGCAGCGTGTCCAGGTAGACCCAGTCCCGCTCGCCGCTGTTCACCCGCTGCATCGACGGCTGGTAGCGGGCCCGCCAGTCGTCGGTGAACGCCCCGGCGTCCAGTTCGACCCCATGGTCGCGGGCGATCTCGGCGACCTGGTCGGTCACGCCGGTGTACCAGTCGACCGTCGTGCCGAAGATGTCGAAGGCCAGTACGCGGATCGTGGCGGGATCGAAGTCGGGCATCGGCGTTCACTCCTTCGTTCGGGTAACGCGGCTCCTCAGCGGGGACGTTACCTGGTGGTCGGGTGGGACACGCGGGCGTCATCTCCCGACCGGTTGGTCAAAACAGAATTCGGGCGGTATTTCCGTCTGCCCGGCGGGTCGACACTGACACCCTGGGTGTCCGGGCTGCCAATCGAACCACCCGTTGGTGCGGGTGCGCGCACCTGGCTGGCGGATCGTCTTGATCAGTGTGAACTGCCACGCTCGGCTACGAGCCAGTCCTTTTCCGATTCACGTCGACAAAGGAAAGCTGACAATGTCGTTCCTTTCCCGCATAACCGCACCGACAACCCCCGACGGGGTGGCCGATGTGGTGGCTGCCCTGCTTTCCGCCGCGCGTGGTCGAGCCCCGACGATGCTGCCCGGCTCGACCCCCGAACAGGTGACCACCGAAGGAAAACCACTACACCGGTGGCTGTCCGGACCGACCGGACTTGGCACCAGGTCGGCAACGCCGTGGCGCGCGCCGGCTGCCGAACGTGATTCCGGGCCACCGGAGTTGTACTGCCCGCCTGCGGTGCGCGACAACCCGGCGCTGGGCGAGGAGGTCAACGACCGGCTGCTCGACTGGGCCGAGCAGATGGGGATCTATCCTGGCCAACTGGACAAGGTGCGGGCGGCCAACTTCGGTCGGCTGATCATGCTCACCCATCCGGACACCGACGACCCGGACCGGCTGCTCGCGGCTGCGCGGTGTGCGTTGGCCGAGTGGTCGGTCGACGATCACTACGTCGACGGCGAGGCCGAGGAGTCCGTGCCGGAACGGCTCGGCCAGCGGCTGGCGATCGCCTACTCGGTGATCGACCAGGCGTACCTGCCGGTGCGCTACGCACCCCAACTCGAACAGGTGGTGCGCGCCGATCCGGTGATGCGCGCGCTCCGGTCCAGTATCGGCTACCTGACCGAATATGCCTGCTGGCAACAGATTCAGCGGTTGCGGCACGCGCTGTGCGTGATGTTCACCGCGTACAACCAGGAAGCCGTCTGGCGGATGAGCGGGATCAGACCACCCGTGTGGGAGTACCTGATGCACCGGCACGAGAACAGCTTCATCCCGTGCATGGTGCTGATCGACTGCGTCGCCGGTTACGAGCTGTCGGCCGAGGAGTTCGCGCAGCCCGCGGTCCGCCGGGCGTTCTCCCTGGCCGGCACGGCGACCGTGCTGGTGAACGACATCTACTCGATGGCCAAGGAGGACCCCACCGACACCAATCTGCCCACCGTCATCGCCGCCGAGGAGCACTGTTCGCTGAGTGAGGCGATCGAGCGCAGTGCCGCGATCCACGACGAGCTCGTGCACACCTTCGAAGCCGAGGCCACCGCGCTGTGTCTGACCGGATCGCCGGAGCTGCGGCGTTTTCTCGCGGGAACGTGGGCATGGCTGGGTGGAAACCGGGAGTGGCACGCGACCAGCAGCCGATACCAGCCAGCGACAAACGCCTGATTGTAGAGGAGTTCAGCCTGATGGCCACCACCGAGCAGCCGGTGCTGCGCAGCGCCTACCAGCGTTCCATTGCCAACTACTGGAACAACGAGAAGGACCCGGTCAACCTGCGGTTGGGTGAAGTCGATGGCCTTTACCATCACCACTACGGCATCGGTGACTACAATCCCGCGGTACTGGAGGTTCCGGCGGAGGCCCGGAACGAGGCGATCATCGCCGAGTTGCACCGGCTGGAGACGGCACAGGCCGAGGTGCTGCTCGACCATCTCGGTCCCATCGGGCCTGCTGGCCGGCTGCTGGACGGTGGGTCGGGGCGCGGCGGCACGTCGTTCATGGCCAACGGGCGCTTCGGCTGCCAGGTCGACGGGGTGACGATTTCCGAGTCCCAGGTGGAGTTCGCGAACGCGCAGGCGAGTGAGCGGGGGGTGGCCGAGCAGGTCCGGTTCCACTTCCGCAACATGCTGGACACCGGGTTCGACACCGGCTCGCTGGACGGGATCTGGACCAACGAGACGACCATGTACGTCGACCTGCACCAGTTGTACCGGGAGTTCGCCCGGCTGTTGCCGCCCGGCGGCCGGTACGTCTGCATCACCGGCTGCTACAACGATGTCACCGGCGGGCGGTCCCGGGCGGTCAGCCAGATCGACCAGCACTACATCTGCAACATCCACCCGCGCAGCGGCTACTTCGCCGCGCTGGCCGCGAACGGGTTCGTGCCGATCAACGTCGTCGACCTCACCCCGGCGACCATTCCGTACTGGGAGTTGCGTGCGAAGTCCTCGCTCGCCACCGGGATCGAGGACCCGTTTCTGACCGCCTACCGCGAGGGCAGTTTCCACTACCTGCTGATCGCGGCCGACCGGGTCTGAGTCGGCCGGCGGCCGCCGGGGTGCATCACCGCGGCGGCCGCCAGGTCGTGGCGTTGACTCAGTTCTTCAGGGTGAATCCTTTCTGCAGCCGGGGATCGCGCGAGGACGAGCCGACGTAGACGGTGCGCGCCCCGGTGCCGGCCAGCCAGCTGTTGGCCGCGTCCGACCATGAGGACAGCTGCTGCTGGGTGACGTGCAGGGTGATCGTCTGCGACCCACCGGGGGCCAGCGTCACCCGCTGGAAGCCGACCAGCTTGCGCACGGCCTGTTGCACGCCGGCCGGCAGGTCCGGCGACGGTCCGAGGTAGACCTGCGGGGTCTCCGAGCCCTTCACCGTGCCGGTGTTGGTCACCGTGAAGGTCACGTCGATCCCGGCGGCGGACCTGTTGCCGCTCTCGGACAGCTTCGAGTAGTCGAAGGAGGTGTAGGACATGCCGAAACCGAACGGGAACAGCGGTTGCACGCCCTTCTCGTCATACCAGCGGTAACCCTCGTAGATCCCGTTGACCTGCATCCCGGTGATGGTCCGGTAGCTGGTCGTCGCGCCGGCCAGGAACGGGCTGGGGCCGACCGTGCCGGGATATATCGGGCAGTTGCCGGTCGTCGAGGTGTCGGTGCAGTTGGGGTCGTACATGGGTTGCTGGGTGGCGCCGGCCGGGAAGGTGATCGGCAGCCTGCCGCCCGGATCGGTCTTGCCGAACAGCACGTTCGCGGTCGCCGCACCGCCCTGCTGGCCGGGGTACCACATCTCCAGGATGCCCTTCACCGCCGAGGCCCACGGCATCAGCACGGCGTCGCCGGTGTTGAGTACCACCACGGTGTTCGGGTTCGCCGCCGCGACCGCGCTGATCAGGGCGTCCTGGTAACCGGGCAGTTCGAGGCCGGCGGCCTGGTTGGAGCCACCACGGTCGGAGCCCTCCTGGCCGTCGTCATAGGCGAACAGCACGACCTTCTTGGCGGTCTTCGCCGCCGCGACGGCCTGGTTGATCGCGGTCGTCTGGTTGTCCGGCGGCACCCAGCGCAGCTGGATCTGCGCGGGCGAGTCACCCGCGGTGACCCGCAGGTCGAGGTGGATCTGCTGGCCCGCGGTCAGGTTGACCGAGTAGCCGGCCTGCTGGAGCGTCGCGGTGGCCGGGTCGTGCGAGCGGTTGGCCTCGGCCAGCGACGCGTACGACGAGGCCGGCGCCTGCGGGTACGCGCCGATGTTGACCGTCCGCTGCGCGGTGGCCAGCCCGTCCACGAACAGCTGGGAACCCGTCTGGTTGTTCACGAAAACCTTGAGCTGCCAACCGGTTCCGCCCGGATTGGCCGGCGCGGTGAGCAGGCCGGTCCAGCGGAACGCGGTGCCCGCCGGGATCGCCGAGGCCCCGGTGCGGTTCACCGTCGGGTCGAGCTGGTCGGGGGCCGCGCCCGGGTCGAGGTCGAGTACCGGCTGCGCGCCGGAGGGCACCGCCGCGGTGGTGACCTGCTGGCGCAGCAGGCCCGGCTTGCCGGCGAAGCCCTGATCGGCCGAGGTCAGCGTCCAGTTCGGGTAACCGGCGGCCGGGTCCGGCGCGCTCAGGGCCGAGCTGGGCACGACCTGACCGTCCAGGTCGTAGCCGGGCACGTAGCTGACCGGGTTGCCGGCGCCGGCCGCGGTCTGGATCGCGCTGAGCGGGCTGGCCGAACCGTCGTAGGGAGTGACGTGTGCACTCCCGCCACCGCCGTAGTACGCGGCGGTCGCGGTCGGCCCCATCACGACCAGGCCGCCCTTCTTCGTGTCCGCCTTGGCCAGCGGCAGCACGCTGTCGTCGTTCTTCAGCAGGGTCGCGCTGTCCTCGGCGATGGACTGCGCGGCGCTCGCCGCGCCCGCCTGCAGGCCGGCCAGATCGGGCCGGCCCGGTACCCAGGGGGTGGGTGTGCCGGTGAAGTGTGAACCGTACTGGGTGCCTTCCAGCAGGTCAGCCTGGTTCATCGTGCCCAGGATGTGATAGGCGGCGGTGTCCAGCGCCTGCTTCCACTGCTGGCCGGTGATCGCCGGGAAAGCCGGGTAGTCGGCGGTCGCGGCCACCGCGGGCGTGCCGTTCCGCACCGCGTTGGTGAGCGTGGCGGTGGTGAAGTTGGCCCCGCTGGGCTCCTCGATGTTGTCGCCGTCGACCAGGTCGGTCGCCTTGTGCACGGCACCCCAGTCGGACTGCACGAAACCGGTGAAGGCGAGTTGCTGGCGCAGCACGTCGTTGATGGTCGTGCTGTTGCCGCAGCCGTAGACGTAGTTGACCCGGTTGTAGGAGCACATCACCGAACCGGCGCCGGCGTTGATCGCGGCCTGGAAGGTGAGCAGTTCAGTCTCGTGCAGCGTCTGGTCGTCGAGCACGACGTTGGTGGAGGAACGGCCGTTCTCGAAGTCGTTCTCGATGAAGTGCTTGAGCTCGGTGACCAGGCCTTCGCTCTGCGCGCCGGTGACCTCCTGCGCGGCCAGCTGGCCGGCCAGGTACGGGTCCTCGCCGAGGGTCTCGAAGTTGCGCCCGGCGGTGGGGTAGTTGACCTCGTTGACCATCGGGCCGAGCCAGACGTCCTGACCGGTGGCCCGGCCGGCCTGGCCGACCGTCTGGCCGAACTGCTTGGCCGCGGCCGGGTCGAACGACGCGGCCAGGCCGACCGGCGCGGGCATCGCCGTTTCCACGTGGCTGAGCCGGATTCCGGCCGGGCCGTCGGTCATCCGCAGCGGCGGGATGCCCAGCCGCGCGACACCGGGCACGATGCCGGCCTCGCCGACGCAGCCCAGCGGGATCGTGGTGCCGCAGTCGGTGTCGGAAGTGCCGTGCACGATGCCGATCTCTTCGGGCAGTGTCATCTGTCCGACCAGCGAGAGCAGTTCGCTGTTGGTCAGCGTGCCCTGACCCCACGCGTCCGATGTGGACGGTGTGGCCGGGGTGGCGGAGCTGACCGCGGTGCCGATGATGGAGGCGACCAGCAGGCCGGCGCCGAGCAGGGCGGTTTGCCGCAGTCGACGTCTGGACGGGGATGACGCGGGGGTGGGGGACATGTGGTGGTTCCTCCTCGGGGCGCGGCGAAGTCAGGCGGCTTCGCGCCAGGAACAAACCAGGGTGAAAGCGCCGAACCCGCGGGAACGACCCGTCAGGTCTCCGGCGATGCGTTGCGGTACAAGGGAAACCTTGTCCGTTCTCGGCTACTTTGTTGTGATCTGGAACATATTCCGGTAGTTGCCGGAACGCAAGTAGTTGCGAATGGTCAACTTTCCGCGTTGGTAACGGGTTCGTGACACGACGGTGATCGGTGCTGGTGTCAGCTGTGCCGCCAGATCCGAGGATTTCCGGATCTGGCCGGATGTGGCCATTTTGTCGGTGATCAGTCCGGCATCGCGGCGACGATCTGGTCGGGAGTGAGCGGCAGCGTGCGCACCCGGACGCCCACCGCGTCGTACACGGCGTTGGCGATCGCGGCCACGGTCGGGCCTTGGGCTGTCTCGCCGACGCCGAGTGAGGGGTTGCCGTTGTCCGGCAACAGCTCCACGTCCACCGCCGGGACCTGCGAGAACCGCAGGATCGGATAGCTCTCCCAGGTGTCGCTGGTGACGGTGAACCGGTCGAAGCGCACCTGTTCGGTCAGCGCCCAGCTGGTCGCCTGGATCGCTCCGCCCTCGATCTGGTTCTCCGCACCGTCGGGATTGATCACCAGACCGGCGTCCACCGCGATGGTCAGCCGCCGCACGCGCACCTCGTGCGTCGCCTCGACCTCGGCGACCACCGCGCAGTAGGCGCCGGTGTTCTTGTATCGGGCGTAACCGAAGCCGTGGCCGACCGAGTCGTCCGTCGGGTGCGGCCAGCCCGACCGCTGGGCCGCCGCCGTGACGACCGCGCGGGCCCTCGGATCGGCGAGCTGGGCGAGGCGGTACTCGATCGGGTCGCGGCCGGCCGCCTCGGCGAGCTCGTCCAGGAAGGACTCGGCCGCGAACACGTTGACGAACGCGCCGAGCGACCGCAGCGCTGAGGTGCGCAGCGGCATGGTCAGCAA
Source organism: Pseudonocardiaceae bacterium (assembly GCA_036268615.1). Lineage (GTDB taxonomy): Bacteria > Actinomycetota > Actinomycetes > Mycobacteriales > Pseudonocardiaceae > DATATV01. The sequence continues at coordinate 16,110 of DATATV010000077.1, read as the reverse complement.
CCGGTGGTTCACCACCTGGTAGGCCGGGAAGTCGTAGCCGGGCACGGAGTTGCGGCCGGCGCCGCCGCCGTGCGTGAGCGGCGGTTCGGCCGCTGCGGCGATCGGCGCACCGCCGGCCCGGTGGGTCGCGGCGAGCAGCCCGACCGAGTTGACGATGCCCGGGCGGGTCACGTGCCCGTTGCCCCAGATCTCGTGTCGCCAGGACAACACAGCGCCCGCGTCGTCCACCTCCGCGGCGATCCGGACCACGGCGGCCGGCCCGAACGGCGCCCAGCCCAGCTCGTCCGGACGCGACCACACCACCTGCACCGGCCGACCAGGGGCGGCGAGGGCGAGCAGCGCCGCGTCCAGGGCGACGTCGTCGGCGCCGTTGTGGCCGTAGCAGCCGGGCCCCTCGACGTGCCGCACGGTGATCCGGTCCTCGGCCAGGTCGAGCGCGCGGGCCAGTTCCCGGCGCAGCAGGTAGACGCCCTGGCTGTGGGTCCAGACCTCCAGCCGCGGGTCGTCCGGGTCGGTCAGCAGTGCGGTCGCGCTGGACGGGCCCATCGACGCGTGCGCGAGATAGGGCCGGTGATAGGTGGCGGTGACCGAGCGGGCGACGGCGGTCGGGGCCGGCGGTGCACCGGATTCGGCGAGCACGCTGGTCTCGGCCGGCGCGGTGGTCAGGAAGCGGGGCAGGTCGTGCTCGTCGGGCAGGGTCGGCTGCCGCGTCCAGGTCGCGTCGGCGCGCAGTCGCGCGGCCGCGCGCACCGCGACCTCCTCGCGTTCGGCGACCACGCCGAGGAAGTTGCCGTCCCGGACCACCGTGAGCACGCCGGGCAGCGCGCGCGTCGGGCCGGTGTCCAGTGCGGTGAGCGTGGCGCCGCGCGCGGGCGGGCGGACGATCCGGCCGAAGCAACGGCCGGCCGGGGCGAGGTCGTGGATGAACCGGGGGCGCGCGGTCAGCTTGTCCGGCAGGTCCAGCCGCGGCGCGCTGGTGCCGACGACCTGGTAGGCGGTGGCCGACTTGGGCTCCACCCGGCCGGTGGCCGACCGGTCCAGCAGTGCGTCCTGGGCCAGTGCCCAATAGCTGGTGCACCGGCCGTCCGGAGCACTGATCAGTCCATCGTGGACGGTGAGCAGGTCGGCCCGCGTATGCAGCAGTTCGGCGGCGGTGGCGAGATAGATCGACCTGGCCTCCGCGCCGACCACCCGCAGCGCGGCGCCGGAGTGCTGGACGGACAGGCTGCCGGCGGTGTAGCCCTCGTCCGGGCTGGTGCCGGTGACCGCAGCGGTCATCCGGACCCGGTCGAACTTGACGTCCAGTTCCTCGGCGACCACCTGGGCGAGCGCGGTGAGCACGCCCTGGCCGATCTCGACCTTGCCCGAGCGCACCTCCACCAGGCCATCCGGCCGAATCCGCAGCCAGTCGCCGAGGCGGGGGTTGGCCAGCAGGGACGGCGGCAGCGTCGCCGTGGTCTCGGGTGCGGCGGTCACGACTCGGCCGCCGGGCCGGCCCGCAGTTCGGCGGCGGCGGCGGCGAGTACCGCGCGCACGATCCGGTTGTGCGCGCCGCACCGGCACAGGTTGCGGTCCAGCGCGGTGCGCACCTCGGCCTCGGTGGGGTGGTCGTTCTCGGCGAGCAGCGCGGCCGCGGTCACCACCAGGCCGGACGTGCAGTAACCGCACTGGGCGGCCTGCCCGGCGATGATCGCGCGGGCGACCGGGTGCGGTCGGTCCGGCGTGCCCAGGCCCTCGACGGTGGTGACCTGCTTGCCCTCGACGGCCCACAGCGGGGTGTCACACGAATAGGCCGGTCGGCCGTCGATGAGCACGAAGCAGGCCCCGCACAGGCCGAGGCCGCAGCCGAACCGGGTGCCGGGCAGGCCCAGATGGTTGCGCAGCACGTAGAGCAGTGCGGTGTCCGGCTCGGTGCGCACCTCGCGGCGCTGTCCGTTGACCAGGACCGTGGTCGTCTCCACAGTCCGGAGGATACCTCCGCACGATGGCCGGGCCTGGCCCCGAAGTCGCGGCGTGACCTAGCTGGCGGTTCCGGCGGGGGCCAACTCGGGCACCGCGGCCTGCTCCGCGTCCACGATCGCGCTGACCCTGGGCACGGCGAGCACCCGGAAGCCGATCACGAACAGGACGAACAACACGATCACCGGCAGTTGCGAGGAGGAGCTCGTCACGATCACGTCGGTCGCGGCGGACCGAAACACGATGACCACCCGGAGCACGGCCTCGGCGAGCAGCACCACACCGAGGCCGACGGTCATCATCCGCTGAATCCGCCGGAACGCCGCCGAGTTGTCCCAGGCGCGGGTGAACGCGATGTCCCGTCGGGGGTCACCGGCGACCGCCATCGGCCGGCTCGCCACGTACATCAGTGGGATGTTGGTGCCGGCCGTGCCGAAGATGTAGACCGCCGCGACGAACGTGTAGAACGCGGGACGCACCAACAGGAACCGGGGGTCACCGCTGGAGACGACGTTGAGCGCGACGCCCAGCGCCAGCTCGACGAGCACGAGCACGGCGAAGGTGTCGACCGTGCGGCGGCGGACGATCGCGGTGACCACGCTGACGGCCTGGATCAGCCCGGACACACGAGCCGGCCGGCGGCCTCGTCGACACCGGCGACGGTGTGTCCGAAGTGGACCTCGTCGAGCAGGACCCGGCGCAGCACCGAACGGTCCACGGAGAGCTGCTCGCCCGACAGCTCACGGCTGAACAGCTCGGACAGCTGGGAGTCGAACCCGGCGATCTTCGGTCGGCCGAAGGCGTAGGCGGTGGCCCGAACGCGATCGTGCACGGCCGGCGGCAGGCACGCGGCGAGCGCCTGGTCACCGACCGGCCGGAGGTTGATCCGGTAGCCCTGGCCACGGCTGTCGATCGAGCCGTCCTGTTCGAAGACCGACACCCGGATACCGGCCCGGCGCAGACCGTGGGCCAGGGCGAGGCCGCCGATCCCGGCTCCGGCGATGAGGACGTGCAACTGTTCGGTCATCGGCGCCTGCGCTCCCGGGGTCGCTCCGGCTGGTGTTGCTGCTGTTCACGCGCGGCGACCGCGGCCTTGGAGTGCTCGAACTTCCAGAGCAGCCGGACGAACTCGTGCACCTCCTCGGGCTCCCATTCGGTGAGGAAGGACTCGTAGCGGCGCAGGCCGAACTCCATCAGTTCGAGCGTCTGGTTCTTGCCGGCCTCGGTGAGCGTGGCGATGAACGCCCGGCCGTCGCGCGGGTCCGGGCTGACCTCGACCTTGCCCTGATCCTCAAGGTCACGCAGCTGCCGGGTGACCAGCGAGCGGTCCACCCCGAGCGCGTCGGCGATCTCCGAGGGGCGCGCGCCGCTCGGCGTCCGGGCCAGTGCGAACAGCAACCGCAACTCGCCGGCCTTCTCCCGCTGGCGAACCGCCCTGTTCATCCCCTCCTGGAGGACGGACAGGGCGTGCGCGAGCTGCTGCACGTCCTCCCGATTCACTGCCATGACCGAAGGCCACATCTAGTTGATGGACTCCATCAACTACCTTCGTGGCTCCGGTCGCCCGGCCCGGGCGTGAGAGGCTGGCGATCGTGGACGCGGCTCGTACCGAAGAGGTGGCGCGCGCGGCGACCGACTGGCTGCTCCGGTCGGCCCGGGTGACCGGGGCCGGGCTGGAGTGGACGGGTACCGCGACCGACGAGGAGACCGATCCGACGCTCTACGGCGGCGCTGCGGGCATCGTGTTGGCGCTGTTGGAAAGCCATCGTCACTTCGGTGACGATCGGTACGCCGATGCCGCTCTGCGCGGCGCGCGAAGCATCGCGGCCGAGGCCGACACGTGGCCGCACAGTTCGCTGTACATCGGGCTGGCCGGCATGGCCGTGGCCCTGCGGGCGGTCGGCACACTGCTGGGCGACGCAGCTGCCGGCGCCGCGGCGGACCGGGCCCTGGCGTTGGTGCGGTCGCGATTCGACGGGGAACGCTGGACCGACCAGTTCGAGCTGATCGGTGGCAACGCCGGCATCGCGCTGGGCGCGTTGCACACGGGTGACCTGGACCTGGCGGCACTCGCGGTGCAGCCCCATCTCCACACGGCGGAACCGACCCCGGCCGGCGTCCACCCGGTCTGCCGCAACGGCTTCGCCCCGGATTCTGGGACAACAGCGGACGGTGCTGCGGAACGGCCGGAGTGCTGGCGCTGGCCGGTGACCGTCAGGTCGAGCACCAGGACGGCGCGGACTTCGCCGCCGTGCTCGTCGACGACATCCTGGCGCCGGCGACCATCGACGCCGAGGGCGTGCGGTGGTCGAACCACGAGCACCGCGCCACACCGAGCGCGCTCGAACCTCGGCACGGCTGGGCGATGGGCAACGCCGGCATCGTCCGGGAGCTGCTTCGGCACGTCCGGTCGCACACCGGGCAGGACCTGGCCCACGCGGTGGCGTGGCCGGATCAGCACCCGGGCGGTTGAGCGGTTCAGTCGGTGTGGGTGAGTTCGGCGGACAGCTGCCAGAGTCGTCGTGCGGTTGCGGCGTCATTGTCGGCCGGCCTGCGGTTCTCGATCTTCGGCCACTCACCTGAGCGCCCGCCAGGGCCGACGTAGCAGTCGCCGGGGATGTCCTGAGTGGCGGCGAACAGGGTCGGGAACGCGCCATAGCGGGCTTCCCGCTGGCCGGAGAGCCGAGTGCCCAGCCGGGTGACGGTCTTCTGCAGCCCGTTGAGGTGCTGGTCCAGTGAGGTGGCCGCCACGCCGGGGTGCGCGGCCACCGCGCGGACCTTGCTGTCCGCCTCGGTCAGTCGACGCTGCAACTCGGTGGTGAACAGCAGATTGGCCAGTTTGGACTGCCCGTAGGCACGCCACGGGCGGTACCGGCGGTGTTCCCAGTTCAGGTCGGCGAAGTCGATCCGACCGATCCGAGCCAGTCCGGAGGAGACGGTGACGACCCGGTCGGTGAGGTGCGGCAGCAGCAGGTTGGTCAGCGCGAACGGTCCCAGGTGGTTGGTGCCGATGTGCGATTCGAAGCCGTCGACCGTCCGCCCGGCCGGCACGGCCATGATGCCGGCATTGTTGATCAGGATGTCCAGCTCACCGGTCCACGACTCGGCGAACGACCGCACCGAGGCCAGGCTGCTCAGATCCAGTTCACGCACCTCCGTCGAGCCGTTGATGGTCGCCGCGACCTGCTCACCCTTCGCCTGGTTGCGGACGGCCAGCACGACCCGGGCCCCCGCCTCGGCCAGGTCACGCGCGGTCACCGTGCCCAGACCGCTGGATGCGCCGGTCACCACGATCGTGCGGCCGGACAGGTCCGGCAGGGCTGCGGTCGTGAATTTCGCTGCTGGCATGTCAGGCTCCTGAGATCGCGGTGGATGACTCCACTATCGGCACGGCAGGGCGGCGGCGGTAGGGGAGCGCCTGTCCACGGATCGTCGATCCCTGGCACAGGGCCGCGCCGAGCCGATAATGGAACCATGGATCGGGCCCAGCTCGCAGACTTCCTCCGCCGACGTCGGGAGGCGTTGCAGCCTGCCGACGTCGGGCTCGCGAAGGGGCCGCGGCGGCGCACCCAGGGCTTGCGTCGTGAGGAGGTCGCGCAGCTGTCCGGCATGTCCACCGACTACTACGCCCGGTTGGAACAGCAGCGCGGACCGCAGCCCTCCGAGCAGATGGTCGCCGCGATCGCCCGTGGGCTGCGGCTCTCCCTGGACGAACGCGACCACCTCTTCCGACTGACCGGGCACACCGCGCCCACCCGGGTGCTGCGCTCCGACCATGTCAGCCCCGCCATGATGCGCGTGCTCGACCGGCTGGACGACACACCCGCCCAGGTGATGTCCGACCTGGGCGAGACACTCGCGCAGAACCGCCTCGCCGCGGCGCTGCTCGGTGCGCAGTTGGGGTTCACCGGCCCGGCCCGCAGCGCGGTCTACCGCTGGTTCACCGACCCGGCAGAGCGGTTGATCTACCCCGAGGCCGAGCGCGACCGACAGAGCCGATTTCTCGTGTCCACTCTGCGGACGGCACTGGCCAGCGGCGACCCGGACGCACACGCGAGCGCACTGGTGACCGGCCTGCACGACCGCAGTCAGGAATTCACCGAACTATGGGAACGACACGAGGTCGCGGTAAAGCTGGACAACCACAAGACGATCGTCCATCGAGAACTGGGCGATATCGAACTGCACTGCCAGTTCCTGTTCACCGAGAACCAGGCACAAGCATTGTTGGTTTTCACCGCGACACCAGGCACCGAGGCTTACCAAAAACTGGAACTGCTGTCGGTGATCGGCTCGCAGGACCTGAACCCGAGCACGTCGGGATAGTCGGCGGTCACTTCGGTCCTGGTCCTGAAAAAGAGGTCGCTTCGCTCCTGCCCCTGAGCGTCGCTGGCGACAGGGCCCGCCGGGCCCGAGAGGACCATCGCCAGGCCGCCAAACGGCCGCCTGCGCCAAGACATCAAGATCAATACCTTGACGCCCCCCACCCCCTGAGGTAGCGTCCACTTTCGGCGGGGCCACAGCCTGTGCCGGACATTTTTGTCGGTTCTTTTTTCGTCGCATGTGAGGGCTTGCGATGTCTTTTTTTTGAATCCGCGTGATGGTTCCAGGCGAGGGAAGCCGTGCCAATTTCGACCGACAAGAACGGCAACTACGGTCCGCCGCTGGTCAGTCAGAAGTACAGTCCGCTGGCGAACATTCAATTCAACGCCACTGATCAGCCGACGTACAGCAGTCTGCTGACAAATCGGTACCGTTTTCTCACGAACGCCAACGTGCTGCCGGAGCCCTTGAATCTCGCGGTACCGAACTGGGCCAATACGCTTGCCAGTGAGGTCGGGACGCGTCCGCCGATCGTGGTCATTTCGAGCAATCGGGCGAACTGGATCAGGGCCGGGGTGAACGCAAGCCAACTGCAACTCGCCGCGCTCGGTCTGGGTACCCTTACCTTTCCCAACGAAAGCGATCTCCGGGCGTTGACCGCCCTTGCCGGCCAGGCGTCATCACCGCCGATCTACTGCCCGCTCAGGGTCGGCGTCACCCGGAATGTCTATGTCGTGGTGCACGCCTTCGAATACGGCTACTACAAGAACGTGCTTGCCGGGACCGGAATCACCGTGGTGGGTTGGGGTTTCCGTAAATCGCAGGGCAGTCCGGCCGATCTTCACATCACGGGTTTCGGGGCGAGTCGGTTCGCGGCGATCGAGTTCTGCAAGCGACTGAAGGCCGGCGGTGCCCGCTGGGACCATGCGTGGCTACTCGACGACAACGCCGTCGCACTCACCGGGTTCCCCGGCTTCACGGCGGTGGAGAACGCCATGACCGTCAACACGGTGTGTGCCGGATTCCAGGGCGGCACGTCCGCGGAATCTTTTGACGCGAACAAGAAGTGGGCGAACACGGAAGTGGCGCAGGGGCGAGGCGGGCAGGCGGCGGTCGTTCCGCTTTCGAACCCCCCGGGCATCCTGCAACAGGCGGTTCTGTGGAACATTAACTATCTCACGGCCAACCAGCTCAATTTCGGCCTCGCCTATGTCACGTCCGGTGAGGATCTCAGTTTCGGAAATCATTTCGATCGGCAGGGTATTGCCTACCTGTACTACGGCGGTATCACCGTCCGAAAGGAGAATGTCGACGGGAAGGAGGACAACCAGACGGGTAGCCAGGCCCTCAGCGCCGCTCGGCACAAGTTCGCGGGCTGGTTGAGCAAGGCCGAGAACGCCGATTCGACTGCCCCACCGCCGCCACCGATCACCGTGCAGCCGATCAGTCCGGCGGACGGTGGCGCACAGAAGTTGTCGGACTACGTCACGATGCGCGTGCTGCCGAACTCGGCGAGTCGGCACGAGGCGAACAACGACATGGTCAAGGTGCGGGCAACCTGCCAGGCGGTGGAGCAGATCACCTGCGGAGCGATCGGCGCCGGATTCGTGACAGCGGTCGCCATCAATCGAACCTTCAGTACGAACCAACAGCCGGCGCAGGCCGTGCAGGAACAAGACATACCATGAGAACGGGTGCGCTGTGACCGACCTCGATGCGCTCGCCCAGCAGTTACGCGCCCAGGCCAGCGCGAGCTCGACCATCACGCTGGACAGCACGGTCCTGCCCGGCACGGTCCTTGACGACCTCCGCACCGCGTTCGCCCTGCCGGCCGCGGCGAACCTGATCGTGGCCGGCGTCAACGAGACCGAGGTGCCGGAGCCGGTGGACGGCACGCTGACCATCTCGGCCGGCACCGCAGCGGTGCTCAACCAGGACGATGTGCCGATCGTGCTGACGTTCACCGCCGGGGCCGACGCGCCGGACGTGGTCGTACTCGCCGCGATGAGCGAGTCGTGGACGTTCACCGACAGCTTCGCCGGGCTGACCATGTTCCCCTTTCCCGAACTCGCTCCGACCGGCGCGACCTTCGTCTACAGCACGGTGGCCCAGGACAGCTTCAGCTGGCCGGGCGATCAGACCGCGACGATCGCCATCGAGGCCGGTCTGAGTTTCCTGTCCGAGGTCACGATCGCCGGCTTCGCGGCAGTGACCGAGTTGCTCGGTGACCTGCTCGGCGTCGCGCCGGTGAAGTTCTACGGCACGTTCGGCCCGGTGGCCGGGCAGTCGCTGCCGGTGGGCACGATCCGGGCGCCGCTGGGCTCGGGCAGCTTCACCGTCGGTGTCCCGCCCAACGCACTGTCCCTTGCCGATCCGGCGCTGGCGGTCGCGCTGTCGGCGCCGACCGACGACGATCCGCTCGGCGGGGTTGACCTGGTGGTGGAGGCCGATTTCAACCAGACGCTACGAGTCTCGGTATCCATTCCGGACTCCGGCGGCGCACTCGGGATCGGCACCGTCCCGTTGCCGAACGAGAGCTCGATCATCAGCCTGATCGAAAGCCTGCCCGGCGGCAGCGAGTTCAGCGGCTACCTCCCCGCCGAACTCGCCGGCATCTTCGCCGAGGTGGGCCTGGACAGTTTCACCATGGTGGTCGACTCCAGCCCGAAGGTCACCTTTCTCGGGCTGTCGATCAGCACGCTCGCGCCCTGGGCGGTGATCACCGACGTACTCGTCCTGGATGGCCTGAAGCTGCGGATCGAGTCGGTCGACCCGACCGGCACGAACTGGACCCAGGTGTTCATCGACGCCACCGCCGAGTTCCTGCCGCACATCTTCACCGGCACCTTCGGCTTCTCCGTCGAACTGGCGAAGCAGGCTACCTGGGAGGTGAGCACGGTCAGCGGCAGCTACTTCGGCGCGGTCGGTCTCGGTGACCTGGTCGGCGGGCTGCTCGGCGACCAGGACTCGGTGCCGGCGGTGCTGCGCGCGATCCAGCTGTCCGACTTCGCGGTGAACGCCACCCGGGCGAGTACCGGCGAGCCGTTCGACTACAGCTTCGCCGGCAGCGCCATGGTCGCTTTTCCTTTGCTGGACACCACATTGACCGCGCATCTCGGCCTCGCCGTGAGTCGGACGACGACCGGCTACTCGGTCCAGCTCAGCGGCTCGCTCGTGGTCGGCGTCGAAGCCTTCACCCTCGAACTCGATCTGGGCACTGCCGGCGCGCAGCTCAGCGCGACCTGGGCGAGTACCGGGTCGCCGCTGGAGTTCGCCGACATCGCCGATGCCTTCGGCTGGGACATGCCCGCGCTGCCCGACGGTCTTGATCTCGCGCTGACCGACGCCGGCTTCGGCTACGACTTCGCGACCGGTGCGCTGACCCTCTTCGCGAGCTCGGCGAACTACGGGCAGGTCACCTTCGTCAGCGAGATCGTCGAGGGCACCCGCGCCTACCTGTTCGACCTCAACCTGCCGCTCACCGTCGCGCTGTCCGACCTGCCGGTGGTCGGCCGGCAGATCCCCGCCTCGGTGGACGTGGGCATCCACGGCCTCGAACTCGCCTACGCGTCCGCCGCGTTCACCGAGGACGCGGTGACCGCGATCAACACCGCGTTGGCCGCCATCGGCGGTGCCGCGCTCGGACCGGCCTCGGTGGCCGTCGGCCTGATGATCGTCGGCACCCTGCAACTCGGCCCGGACCAGCAGCAGCTCTCCTTGGCACTGGGCGGTTCGGCGAGCCGGCCCGCGGCGCTGACGGCCGGCGCCGAGCCCGCCGCGGCGAGCGCTCCGACCTCGGCCTCCGGGGCGTGGCTGAACGTGGGTAGGACGTTCGGGCCGCTGCGGATCGACCGGGTGGGCATGCAGTACGCGAACGGCACGCTGATGTTCGCGCTGGACGCCGGCATCGCCCTCGGCCCGCTCGCGTTCTCGATCGACGGGCTGTCCGTCGGTTCCGAGCTGAGCGTGCTCGCGCCGGTGTTCGGCATCAGCGGGCTCGGGCTGGCCTACCAGGAGCCGCCGCTGGAGATCGCCGGCGCCATCCTGCGGGTGCCCGCCGCGCAGTTGGCCCCGGACGTGAAGTACCAGTTCGACGGCATGCTCGTGCTCAAGGCGGCGGACTTCAGCCTGGCCGCCATCGGCTCCTACGCCCAGCTGACCTCGGGAGCGGCCTCGCTGTTCGTGTTCGCCCAGTTGGAAGCGGAACTGGGTGGTCCACCGGCGTTCTTCGTCACCGGTCTGATGGCCGGTTTCGGCTACAACCGGACGCTGGTGATCCCCGGCCAGGACGAGGTGGCGTCCTTCCCGTTGCTGCTGTTGGCCGCCCCGCCGCAGCCGGGCCAGAGCTCGACCCAGGACCCGACCGAGATCCTCCAGGTGCTGGAGGGCAGCGCGCCGCTCAACGGGGTGACCAAGGCATGGGTCACCCCGCAGGCCGGTGAGTACTGGCTCGCGGCCGGCCTGGAGTTCACCTCGTTCGAGCTGATCAGCACGAAGGCGCTGCTGGTCGTGGAGTTCGGCAACGACCTGACCATCGCGCTGCTCGGCCTGTCCACCATGCAACTGCCGCAGCCGGTCGAGAGCCCGCAGGCGTACGCGTTTGTCGAGATGATGATCCGGGTGGTCGTCCAGCCGCTCCAGGGTTACTTCGCGGCCACCGCCATCCTCAGCCCGAACTCGTACGTGATCACGCCGGACGCGCATCTCACCGGGGGCTTCGCCTTCTACCTGTGGTTCGGCGACAACCCCAACGCAGGCCAGTTCGTGGTCACCCTCGGCGGCTACCATCCGGCCTTCGCGGTGCCCAGCTACTACCCGCAGGTGCCGCGGCTCGGCTTCAACTGGGCGGTCAGCGACGTGGTGTCCATCAAGGGCGACGCGTACTTCGCGCTGACCACTTCGTGCATCATGGCCGGCGGTGGCCTTGAGGTGCAGTTCAACAGCGGTGATCTGCAGGCGTGGTACATCGCGCACGCCGACTTCCTGGTCTCCTGGCACCCGTTCTTCTACCTGGCGCAGATCTCGGTGTCGATCGGCGTCTCCTACCGGTTGAGCCTGCTGGGCTGCCACAAGACGGTCACCGCGTCGCTGGGCGCGGATATGAACGTGTGGGGACCGCCCACCGGTGGCGTCGTGCGGGTCAACCTGGTGGTGGTGAGCTTCACCGTCAAGTTCGGCTCCGACGGCGCGACCGCGGCGACGGAACCGTTGGTGTGGAACGAGTTCCAGGCGCTGCTGCCGGCGGCGGACGTGCTCTGCCGGATCGCGGTCGTCGACGGTCTCTACAAGACGCAGGCCGCGCCGGCCAACAGCAGCGGCAACGTCTGGGTGGTGCGGGCCGGGCAGTTCGCCTTCCAGACCCGCTCGGCGATCCCGGCCAGCCGGCTCACCTGCGGCGACACCTCGATCGCCGGCGGGCCCGGGGACGGCATCGCGATCAAACCGATGAACCTCACCGGTGTCGCCTCCACCCACACGCTGAAGATCTACCAGGGCGCCTCGACCACGCCCGCCGACGTGTCCGGCTGGACGCTGGCGAGCCTGCCGCAGGCGGTGCCGGAATCGCTGTGGGGGGCGCCGCCGGTGCCCTTCAGCCAGATCCCGGCCCAGCCCTCGGCCGACGTGCTGACCGGCCAACTCGGTGGGTTCGCGGTCAGCGCGCCGACCCCGGAACCGGGCGACTCGCGCGGCCCGGTGGCCCAGCAGGTGTTGTTGGCGGAGTACCTGGCGCCGGCCGGGCAGGCGCCGCTGTCCACCGCGGTCGCGCCGACGGTGCGGTACGTGCCCGCGGCCGACGCGCAGACGGTGGGCCTGATCGAGCAGGTGATGAGCCCGGCCGCCAGTCAGGCCCGCGCCGCGCTGTTCGCCGCGCTGAGCGGGGCCGGTCTGTACGGCGGCGACAACGGCGATCTCTCCCAGTTGGCCGCCGGCGCTGGGCACCTCTTCACCGATTCGCCCATGCGGCAGAACTGAACGGGAACCGACGTGGCTGATTCACCGGCGACCGACCTCCCGGTCGGCGATCTACAGCTCTACGACAACTACCTGCCCGCGTTGTCCCCCGGGACATGGCGCATCGAGGTCAGCCACACCCTGGCCGGGGTGGACACCGGCAGCCTCGGCGCGACCCAGGAGTTCGTCGTCAGCGCGCCCCAGTTCGCCCTCGACCCGGCCGTCGTGCTCAGCCAGTACCCGCCGGCCGGCAGCACCGGCAGCTTCGCCCAGGTGTTGCCGCACATCGTGCTGACCGACCCGCTGCTGCCCTGGGAACGCCAACTGACCGGCGCGGCGCAGGCCCAGCCGTGGCTCGCGCTGCTCGTGCTGCGCGACGACGAACTCGTCGGCGGCACCGACTCGCCGACCCGGGTGCAGACCGCCGCCGTCGGCGACTTCCGGGCGCCGGACAGTGTTGTGCTCAAACCCGCGGTGACCAAGGAGGACGACGTCGCCGACACCGACCCGTGCGGCTTCGTCGAGCTGCCCACCGCGGTGTTCACCGCCGTCACGCCCCGGCTGGCGGAGTTGCGCTTTCTCAGTCACTGCCGGCAGGTCAACATCGCCGACAAGGCCGAGCAGGGACTCGACGCGAACGGGCTGTTCTCCGTCGTCGTCGGCAACCGGTTCCCCGCGGCCGGGACGAGCGGACCGCAGAAGTACGTCGCGCACCTGGTTTCGTTGGAGGGACTGGAGTCCGTGCTGGTCGACCAGCCGGACTTCGGTACCCACACCTCGGTCGCGCTGATCTCGCTGGCCAGTTGGATCTTCAACAGCGCGCCCGACCAGCAGCAGGACTTCCGGGGTCTGGTCGAAGGACTCGTCGGCCAGGAGTTCGACGGCACCAGCTATCACCCGACCGAGCTCTGGCTGCGGCTGCCTACACCCACTCCACCGATCGACACCACCAGCCCGGCCGGCGCCGAGGCGAGCCAGCGCCTGCTGGACGGGTTTGTGCCGATGAGCTACCAGGTGCGTACCGGTGAGCAGACGTTCGCGTGGTACCGGGGTCCGCTGACGCCGCTGCTCACCCCGCCGCTCGACCGACCGGGGCCGTTCCTGACCGCCGACAGCGCCCTGATCTACTCCGACGGTTTCGGTGTGCTGGATGCGTCGCTCGCGGTCGCCTGGGGCGCGGGCCGGGCGCTCGCGCTCGCCGACCGGGGGTTCGGCCAGTCGTTGTTCGTCTTCCGGCAGCGCGGCCACCAACTCACCGACGCGCTGCTGGAACGGCTGACCAGCGACGCCTTCAACGCCACCCAGATCGCCCAGTTGAGTACGGACACCACCGTGCAGACCGACTTCCTGACCATGCTGAGCGCCGACCTGCTCCAGCAGATCGGCGGTCCGACGGTGCCCCCGGCGCCGTCCGCCCGGCCGGCGGTGGCCGCGTCGACCGATCCCGACCCGCAGACCGCGGTCCGCGACTTCGTCGCCGACCCGGACGTGCGGGCGCAGATTGCCGACCTGGTCCAGGCCGAACTGACGCCGGTGGCGAGTTGGCTGGCCCGGCTGCTGTTGCTCTACCCGGCGCCGTTCAACCTGCTGGTGCCCGACAGCCGGATGCTCGCGCCGGAGACGCTGCGTTTCTTCTACCTGGACCAGAACTGGTTGCACGCACTGGTCGACGGCGCGCTCAGCGTCGGGATGGCGTCGAGTCGGGACACGTTCTTCCAGCAGACCATGCACGACCTGGTCCACGACTCGGCGCTGGCCGCCGCGCAGGCACTGCGGGACCAGCTCGTCGGGGTGTCGCCGCCGGCCGCCGAGGTGGCCGAGAACCTGGTCAGCGGCTTCCTGTTGCGCTCGGACGTGGTCGCCGGCTGGCCCAACCTGGCCGTGCGCGGATTGCTGGCCGACGACACGCTGCTCAAGGTGCTACGGCTGGACCGGCTCGCACCCGACCTGTTGCTCTGCCTGTTCTGGGGCGTGCCCGACCACGTCGAGCTGAGCGAGCCGCAGGAGGGCTTCCGGTTCGGCGTGGATGACGACGGGCAACTCCCACTGCGCCAGCCGACCGCGGGCGCGGCCACCACGCTGGGCACCCAACTGGGCACCCCGACCGCGCCGACCACCTATCAACTGCTGCCGGCGGCCCTGCGTTCGGCCGACAGTGGCGTGCTCGACCTCGCCCCGGACTCGGCCACCGGCGCGGTCCAGCGTATCTCGGCCGCGCTGGCCGCCGCCGGTGCGCCGGTGCCGAACTTCGGCCCGGGCGACTTCGCCCTGCAACTGGTGAAGTCGCCCGAGGCCATCCGCTTCACCGCGCAGTCCGACTGACCCTCGCGAGGAAATCATGCCCACTCCGCCACTCGCCGTTCCGGTGCTGCTGGATGCCCTGGTCGTCAACCAGAACGTGCTCGCCCGCGACAGCTTTCGCTGGTGGCAGTTCAACTACTTGTCGCTCAACCACTTCAAGAGCCCGGAGCCGCTCGCGCTGGACCGCTCGGTGGGTGGCCAGCAGGTCGGCGTCTATCTGCATTGGACACTGCCGGACGCCCTGCGGCACGCCACCCCGGACCCGGTGACCGGCGAGTCGACCTATCCGCTGGTGCCCAACCGATGGCTGGTCGTCCGCGCGAACGGGACGACCCAACGCAGGCTGACCGGGTGGGTGGTGGAGAGCGACTGCCCGTTCACCAGCAAGGTGACCACCACGACCAGTGCGCAGACCAGCATGTACCTGGCCGATCCCGCGCTCATCCAGCGCTGGCAGGCCAGCGCCGACCCGATCCGCAACAGTGTCACGCTCAGCCCGGGAACCGGCACCGCACAGGTGCCCAAGATCGGCGTCACCTTCCCGTTGACCGGCTGGACCGAACGGGCCGCGGACACGATGTTCCTCACCGCGGTCGCGCCGTCCAACCCGGTGTTCAGCGTGTACACCGCGCACAACATCGGGGTGTTCTCGCTCTACGACGACCTGGCCGGCATCGACAACGACACGGTGAGCTACTTCGTCTGCGGTTGGTACTCCGATCCCGATGAGGACGTGCTGGCGTCCTGGCCGACGGTCACCACGTCCGCGACGCCCTACGCGGACACGCTCCAGCAGTTGCAGTGGTCGGTCACCGGCGGCTCGGAGTCCTCGGCGGTGAGCAGCGTCTACCACGGCGCGACGATGTCGATCCAGTGGGCGCGGACCGGCGCGGTGCCCGCGAACGACCCGTTGCAGGCCATCCGGGACAGCGGCCAGCTCAACGTCGGCATCGGCAACACCACCATCGACGCGTTCACCGCGCTGATCGCCAACCAGCTCGGCGACCCGGTGAAGGCCCAGCTGCTGCGTGCCTTCCAGTACGACTTTCTCCAGCAGCTCAACCAGCTCAACGGTTCGGCGCTGCTGGACGAGAAGGTCCGGCAGGCGTGGTTCGGTTCGAAGCCCGGCGGCTACTCGTGGACGATCGTGCAGAACGAGTCCGACGGGACGACGACCACCACGCTCACCCAGGCCGAGCAGGACTGGCTGCACCAGCTCAACTCCGACCAGGCCACCCTGGACGCGGCGCTGACCCGGCTGTACAGCCTGCAGTGGGAGTTGCACGCGCTCTGGCTCAAGCGGGGTTACCTGTCCGACGCGACCAACACGTTCCCGCAGCCCCCGAGTGGAATCCCGGCCGGCGGCCTGAGTGCGTTCCAAAGTGGACTGGCCACCCAACTGGACCCGACCCACAACGGCAGCGTCGCCGCCCAGCTGGTGGCCCAGTTCGCCACCGTGCAGCAGTTGCGGACCGCCGTGCCGAGCGCCACCCAGAGCACCCAGGACGCCTTCCAGCAGGGCATTCTGCGGTTCGCGGCTGCCAAGCAGCTCGACCCGGCCAAGACACTCAAGGC
>DATATV010000076.1:0-70764 GCA_036268615.1 Pseudonocardiaceae bacterium | reverse complement strand
GGGCCCCGCCGCCGCCAGTCATGCGCCCAGCCGCTTTCCTGTCTCCAGCAGCGTCTTGAGGTCGCTGAGGACGAACGGCCAGCCGCCGCCGACCATCTCGGCGGTCGCCGGCGCGCCGGCTGACCTGGACGATCCTGGTGTTGCTCGCCGTGCGCGTCATCGTCGGCTGCTCCAGTTCGTGCTTGAGGTCGATGAGCGCCGACACCCGGCGCTCGGTGTACTTGTCGACCCACCGGTCGTGGATCAGCCGGATCGGCACCGGGTTGAGGAAGTGCGGCTTCTCCGTCCCGACCGGCGGGTGACGACCAGGTCGGCGTCCTCAAGCACCGTGAGGTGCTTCATCACCCCGAACCGCGTCATCGTCAGCTCGGACTCCAGCTCGGACAGCGTCCGGCCGTCCGGCGCGAACAGCAGGTCGAGCAGGAAGCGGCGGGTCCGGTCGGCGAGCGCCTTGAACACCTGGTCGTCGTCGGTCACCGGGCGAGAACAGGTGACTAAAAGGTCACCTGTCCAGGGTCGAAAGACAGGAATGGCGGCGCCCGTTCGCACGGGCACCGCCATTCGGGCTGGCTACAGGTGTCAGTTGGCGCCGAACGCCGCCGCGACCGCGTCGGCGGCCTCCGCGTCGGTGGGCGTGCGCGCGCCCTGCTCGTCGGCGAGTTCGCGCAGCGAGGTCATCGCCACCTCGGCCATGCCGCACGCAACGAACTGGTGGAACGCGGTCATGTCCGGGTCGATGTTGAGCGCGAACCCGTGGCTGGTGACGCCGGAGCGGATTCGCATCCCGATCGAGGCGAGCTTGCGCTCGTCCGGTGTCCACACACCGACCAGGCTCGACGAGCCGTACGGGGTGTCCCGGCGCACGGCGTCGAAGCCGAGCTTGCCGACCGCCTCGATCAGCCGGTGCTCCACCCAGCGCACGATGTCCACCGGCCCGCGGGCGCGCACGTCCACCACGAGGTAGCCGACCAGTTGGCCGGGGCCGTGATAGGTCGCGAAGCCGCCGCGGTCCACCTCGACGGTGGGCACCGCGAAGTCCGGCAGGGGCAGGTCATCGCCGGGGGTCCGCCGGCCGTAGGTGACGATCGGCGGGTGGCTGAGCAGGAACAACCGATCTTCCGCCCGGCCGTCCTTGCGCTCCAACACCCACTCTCGCATGTCCTCGATCGCGCGTCGGTAGTCGATCTCGCCGAGATCCACCCGTCGCAGCGGCGGTGTCGAAGCGGTGGCGTCTAACGGAACCGGATTCTGGGACACACGGCATGTTAGCGCTGACGATTTGTCCCCTGTTGCCAGTCCTCCAGGCGCAGCGCGTACTCGACGTCGCCCAGTTCGGCACCGGGCAGCGGGTGCGCCCACTCCTGGTGGAAAGTGCGGACGTGAGCAAGGCCGGCTTTGGTCATCACCCGGCGCGACCTGGTGTTCACCGCCATCGTCGTCGCGGTCACCCGGCGCACGCCCAGTTCGGTGAAACCCCGGTGCACCAGCGCGCGGCAGCCCTCGGTGGCGTAACCGTGCCCCCAGGCGGCGGTCCGCAACCGGTAGCCGAGGGAGATTTCGTCGGACCGGTCCGGCCGGACCGGCTCGAATGCGAACCAGCCGAGGAACTCGCCGGTGGTGCGCAGTTGGGCTGCCCAGAAGCCGGGCGCGTCCACGCACGGGTGGTACCGGGTCAGCCTTGGTAGCGTCGTGGCGCGCACCTCGGCGAGCGTGATCGGCTCGCCACCGTTGAGGTGACGCATGACCTCGGAATCGTTGTCGAGCTCGAACAGTCGCTCGGCGTCGGCGTCGGTGAACGGGCGCAGGACCAGCCGCTCGGTGGTCAGGACCGTGTCCATCGGTCCATCGTCACCGGTCGGGCGCGGCCCACCAACCGAAATACCGGGCCGGCTGCTCACGCCTGGCTGATCTCCTCGACCAGCCGGTCGGCGTCGAAGTAGTCGTCCTCGTCGCCGGCCGGCACCAGGGTGAGGGTGGTGGCCAGGAACTCCTCGGTGGACTCGCGGTCCAGTTCGAACACCGCGTTTCCACCGGTCGAGGAGATCTCCAGGACGAGCGAGTCGCGGTCGGCACCCGGACGCACCCGCAGGTCGCCGATGCCGGCCGGGCGGCTCAGCCCGTCGATCAGCAGGTCGCGGGCGAAGACCCACTCGACCCAGCGGCCGCGCTCGGCGCAGAAGGCCACGGTCACCGCGAACGGTTCGTCCGCGCGGTAGGACCAGCGGGTGCGGACCGGGGTCGACGCGCCGTGCAGGGCGGCGACCTGCTCGTGGTGCACGGTGGTGTTGGCGGTCATGTTGATCTCCTGTCCTCGGGTCTTGCTTCGATTACGTCCGAGAGCAGGTGTTCTGATACAGAATCCTGCGAAAGGCACCCGATCGAGGTATTAAGACCCGATTGGTGATCACCCACATGGATGAGTCATTTCGTTACAGGGTGTCCTCAGTGGTCGGTGTCGGCCCGATCCGACCGGTCACCGTCCCGAACCCGATCCGCCCGCCGTCGGTCCCCGGTGCGGTCGCACTGATGGCGACCTCGTCACCGTCCTTGAGGAACGTCCGGGTTGTCCCGTCGGGCAGGGTGAGCGGCTCGGCACCGCCCCTGGTCAGCTCGATCAACGAGCCGCACTGGTCGCGTTCCGGCCCACTGACCGTACCCGAGGCGAACAGATCGCCGGTCCGTGCGGACGCGCCGTTCGCGGTCAGGTGCGCGAGCTGCTGTGGTCCGGTCCAGTACAACAGCCCGGCCGGCGGCCGGGACACCAGGTGCCCGTTCAGCCGAACCGCCAGGCTGATGTCCAGTCCCCACGGCTCGTGCTCGTCACGCAGATAGGGCAGCGGCCGAGGATCACGGGCCGGCGGGCGGATGCGCGCGGCGTCCAGCGCGTCCAGCGACACGATCCACGGCGACACCGAGGTCGCGAACGATTTGCCGAGGAACGGCCCGAGCGGCACGTACTCCCACGCCTGGAGGTCCCGCGCCGACCAGTCGTTGACCAGACAGACGCCGAACACGTGCTCGGCGAAGTCGGCCACCGGGATCGGCCGCCCGAGCCGGGACGGCACGCCGACCACAAAACCGATCTCGGCCTCGATGTCCAGCCGCCGGGACGGTCCGAAGCTCGGCACGGTTTCAGTTGGCGCCAGCCGTTGCCCGGCCGGCCGGGCGATCGGCGTGCCGGACGCGACGACGGTGCCGGCGCGCCCGTGGTAGCCGATCGGCAGGTGCTTCCAGTTGGGCGTGAGGGGTGGTTGGCCGGGCCGGAAGAGCGCCCCGAGGTTCGCCGCATGGTGCTCGGAGGAGTAGAAGTCGACATAGTCGGCGACCTCGAACGGCAGGTGCAGACGAACCTCGGCCAGCGGATACAGCGCAGGCTCCACCCGCCGCCGGTGTTGTTCGTCGGTGATCAACTCGGTGATCAGCGCACGCACGGTCCGCCAGCGCATCCGTCCTGCGGCGAGCAGCCCGTTGAGCGAGGGCTGCTCGAACACCGCATCCTCCAGCGCGGCGGCCAGATCGAGCACGTGCTCACCGATGGCCACCCCGACCCGGCGGCGTCCGCCGGCCGAGGGGGAGAACACCCCGTAGGGCAGATTGTCCGGCCCGAACCCGGAGTCGGCCGGCACCGGCAACCACGTCACGCGCCCGGACCCCGCCCCGCCCAGGTCCACGCGTAGCCCTCGTCCTCAACCGCGCTGCCGCCCTCGCCGAGTTCCAGCGGGCGGAAGGTGTCCACCATGACCGCGAGTTCGTCGAAGAAGTCGACGCCGATGCTGCCCTCGTAGGCGGCCGGCTGCGGTCCGTGCGCGTGGCCACCCGGATGCACCGAGATGGACCCCTGCCCGATGCCCGAACCCTTGCGTGCCTCGTAGTTCCCGCCGCAGTAGAACATCACCTCGTCGGAGTCCACATTGGAATGATAGTAGGGAACCGGAATGGACAACGGGTGATAGTCGACCTTGCGCGGAACGAAGTTGCAGATCACGAAGTTGGCGCCCTCGAACACCTGGTGCGCCGGTGGCGGCTGGTGGATGCGCCCGGTGATCGGCTCGAAGTCGCTGATGTTGAACGTGTAGGGGTAGAGGCAGCCGTCCCAGCCCACCACGTCGAAGGGATGGGCGGGGTAGGTGTACCGCGTCCCGACCGCGGTCGAACCAGGCCCGCGATGCTTGACCAGCACGTCCACGTCCGAGCCGTCGACGAGCAGTGGCTCGGTGGGCCCGTGCAGATCCCGCTCACAGAACGGCGCGTGTTCGAGCAACTGGCCGAACCTGGACAGATGGCGTCGAGCCGGCGTGATGTGACTGTTCGCCTCGATCAGGTAGACCCGCAGCGCCTCGGTGCCCTGCGGAACCCACCGATGAGTCGTGGCGCGGGGCAGAATCAGGTAGTCCCCGGCCCGCACGGTCAGCGCCCCGAACATCGTCTCCACCGTGCCCCCGCCGGATTCGACATAGGCGCACTCGTCGCCAAGACCGTTGCGATACAAGGGAGACGACTCGCCGGCGGCGACGTAGGAGATGCGCACGTCCCCGTTGCCCAGCAACAGCCGGCGCCCGGTCACCACATCGTGGCTCTTCCAGTCCTCACCGGGAAACAGGTCGTGTGCCTTGAGGTGACGGGGTTTGAGCGGATGGTTCGGCGTGGTCTGCTGCTCGGGCAGCGGCCAGGGCTGCGCGTCGACGATCGCGGAGGGTACGTGCTGGTGGTAGAGCAGTGCGGAGTCGGCGGCGAAGCCCTCCTCGCCCACGAGCTCTTCGAAGTAGAGGCTGCCCTCGGGAGAGCGGTGCTGGGTGTGCCGCTTCGGCGGGATCTCACCGACCGACCGGTAGTAAGCCATCACGATCCTCCCGCGGTTGCCGCCGTTAATCAAAGATTTGACTATCCTACCGGTGAGAGTAGGCGCCGGCCGGCGCGCCAGGAAGGTCGGGGCGAAAATCCGCAGGTCGAGTGTCCGCTGAGCGAACACACCTAGGGTGGCGAGATGGCTGCGGAACCTGACCCGGTCACCGAACTGGACTTCCTGTCCTTCGTCGACCACGCGGTGCGCCGGGCGTCCGCCGAGCTACCGGTGGTCGATCCCGAAGCGATGCGCCTGGTCCTCACCCTGAGCCGGACGGCCAGCGCCCTCGTCTACGACCTGGAGTCGTCGGTGCACCGCCCCCGGGGCCTGTCCTGGGCCGGCTTCCGACTGCTGTTCGTGCTCTGGCTCGCCGGCCCCGCCGAACCCAAGCGAGTAGCCGAACTGTCCGGCATGTCGCGAGCCGCCGTTTCCGCCTTGGTCAACACCCTCTCCCGAGCCGGGTTGGTCGCCAAGGCCGCTGCCCCGTCGGACCGACGCTCGATTCGTCTGGCGCTGACCGATGACGGCCATTCATTGATCACCGAGGCGTTCGCGGCGCACAATCAACGGGAACAGTCCTGGGCGGCTGGGCTCACCGAGGCCGAGTCCGGCACGCTGATCGCGTTGCTCGGCAAGCTGATGGCCGGCGCCGGGACCGCCAAACGCCGAACGTAGGCGTGGTGGAACGCTGTCACTTCCTCGGTGGGATCGCCTTCAACTCCGGGACACCACGCGCAGAGACTCCAGTTTCCGGGCGTCCGCCGTACCAGCCGCCGTCGCATACGTCACGATCCGCAGATCAACCCCAGGCACCAGCAGCACATCCAGGTCGACGTCGATGTCCCCCACCACCGGATGCTCGATCGTCTTGCGATCGCCGACGAACATACCGGCGGTGCCGGTCGACCACAGTCTGGCGAAGCGCCGGCTTGCTCGGATTGTGCGCTCGACGAGTGAGCTGAGCCGCGCGTCGGTCGGATACGCGGCCGCCGTCACCCGGAGGTCGGCGACGAGGGCTTCCTCCTCGGCTTCGTCACCGTCCCGGGACCGTACCGGCCACGCGGCGATCGACGCCGGCCGGCGGCCGTTGACCGAGCGGAACATCCCGGCGACGAGGTTGTGTTCGTGCCAGCCGTAGACACCGGGGTCACCGATCGCGGCTGTCCACATCGCGTTCCAGCTGATGATCGTCCAGTCCGCGGCGAACACCGCGACCGGAGCGTCGTCGAGCCGCTGCACCAGCCGCTGGACCCGCATCGGCACATGGTGGGACAGGATTCCGCTGGTCGGCGGCACGATGTGCGCGCAGCGGAACAGATGGTCGCGTTCGGAGGTGTCCAGCTTCAGTGCCCTGGCCAGGGCACTGATCACCTGGGCTGACGGGTAACGGGCGCGGCCCTGTTCCAGCCGGATCACGTAGTCCACCGACAGGCCGGCCAGTCCGGCCAGTTCCGCGCGGCGCAAGCCCTGGACCCGCCGGCTGTCACCGGGGTCCAGTCCGGCGTCCCGCGGGGACAGCCGTTCGCGCCAGCCGCGCAGCGCGATGCCGAAGTTGTTCGTGGTCGCCATCGACTCCGAATCCTACGGCGACCCGGCCCTCCTCAGGCGACCCAGCACTCCTCAGGCGGGCCAGTGGGAGCGGGTGAACGCCCCGGCGGCGTCCAGGGCGGCGTCGGCCTCGTCGAGCAGCGCCGCGTACGCCTGGAAGATGTGCGGTACCCGCGGCCAGATCTGGAGGTCGACCGGGACGTCGTCGGCCCCGGCGCGGGCAGCCAACCGGACCGCGTCGTCGAGCAGGATCTCGTGCGAGCCGACCTGGATGAGCAGCGGCGGCAAGCCGGTCAGGTCGGCGAAGATCGGGCTGGCCAGCGGACTCCTGGCTTCGGTCGCGCCGAGGTAGTCGCCGGCGCGGGTGCGTAGGCCGGCCGGGGTGAGTGCCGGGTCGAGGTCGGCCTTGCTGGTCGCGCTCGCGCCGGACACCGTGAGGTCGGCCCAGGGTGAGAAGACCGCGGCCGACGACGGCCTGGGGAGGCCGGCGTCCCTCGCGGCGGCGAGCATCGCCACGGCCAGGCCGCCGCCCGCGGACTCGCCGATGACCGCGATCGCGACACCCTCGTCCAGCAGTGCGCGGTACGCGGCGACCGCGTCGTCCACGGCCGCCGGGAACGGGTTTTCCGGCGCCAGTCGGTAGTCGACGCAGATCGCGCGGGCGCCCGTCCGGCGGCTCACGTCGGCGGCCAGGCCGACGGCGTCGGCTGCCGAACCGAGGGCGTACGCGCCGCCGTGGAGATAGAGCAACGCTCGGGACGGGTCGTGTCCGGGTGTCTCGACGGTGACCACCGGCACTCCGCCGAGTTCACCCGGCGTGGTTGTGATGTCGGCGGGCAGCGGCACGGAGGAGATCATCTCGTGGAAGATCGCGCGCTGCTCGCCTACGTCGCCGCCCACGTCGAGCGGGCCCTCTCGCATGAGTGCGTCGAGTGCCTGGCGTTGTTGCTGGGTCACGTGCTGCCTTTCCCTGGATGCTCAGCGCGGCGGACCGACGATGACCTGGCCGTACTGGTCGGCGGCTTCGGCCATGCGGTCCGGTGAGATCTGGAAGCCGTCCGGTCGCGGAGTCGCCAGGTCGCGGCCGGCGTGCCGGAACATGCCCTCGATACCCGCCGGTGTGCAGATCATCAGCAGGTCGGCGGTGTCCGAGGTGATTCGGTAGCCGTGCGGAACGTTCTTGGGCAGGAAGACGATGCCGCCCTCGGACAACTCGCTCTCCTGGTCGTCCGACCACACCAGCGCGGTGCCCTTGATCAGCATGAACACCTCGTCCTCGCGGGTGTGCAGGTGATACGGCGGCGCTTCGCCCTTGCTGACGGAGAACCGGCCGACGGTCAACTGCCCGTCGGTCGCCGCGCTGTCCAACAGCACGGCGAACACCCCGCCGTCGAGCCATTCGAGCTGCTGTTGTTGATCGGGCTGGGCGAGGTAGGCCATGCTCACGGCGCTGCCCCTTTCTCGGCTGCCGGCGACCGCGCCGCCAGAACGGGTGTCGGGACTGATCGTTGCCTGGCCGGCTGGCCGACGCCAGGTGTGACGGTGGGACCGCCAGTACCACCGTGACCTTCTAAGGTCGATGGGGTGCGGATTTTGGTGGTGGGCGCGGGCATCGCGGGAGTGGCGTGCGCGCGGGCGCTGCGGGCCGGTGGTGCGGACGTGCGGGTGGTCGACCGAGCACGGGTGGTGGGCGGCCGGATGGCCAGTCGGCAGTTGGGTGAGCCTCGACGGCCGGTGGATCTGGGCGCGGCGTACTTCACCGTCGCGGATGACGGATTCCGTGCGGTGGTTGACGGTTGGCGGGAGCGGGGGCTGGCGCGGCCGTGGACCGACACGTTGTCGGTGTTCGACGGCGACGGTCAGCACCTCGCCCCTGGGCCGATGCGCTGGGCCGCTCCCGGTGGGCTGCGGTCGCTGGTCGAGGACCTGGCCGACGGTCTGGACGTGACATTGGAGCACTCGGTGACCACGGTCGGTCCGGGGCCGGTGGTGGACGGGCAGGGTTACGACGCGGTGGTGCTGGCGATGCCGGACCCGCAGGCCGCTCGGCTGCTCGGGCCGGACTCACCTGCACACGGGGTGCTGACCGGCGCGGGCGCAGTCACCTGGTCGCCGGTGCTTGCCGTCGCGGCCGAGTTCCCCGCTCGGACCTGGGCGAACTTCGATGCCGCGTTTGTCAACGACCATCCGGTGCTCTCGGCGCTGGCCGATGACGGCGCCCGGCGCGGTGACGGCGTGCCGGTGCTGGTCGCGCACACGACGCCCGCCATCGCCCGCGACGATGTACTTGAGGACGTGCTGGCCGCTGTCGCCGACCTGTTGGATCTCCCGGATCGTCCGGTGTGGACATACGCCCATCGGTGGCGGCCGGCGCAGCCCGACGCCCACCGGGACCGTCCGTTCCACCTGGGGGCCGACCGCATCGGACTGGCCGGCGACGGGTGGGGTCGGCCGCGGGTGGAGACGGCCTGGCTGTCGGGCACCGCGCTGGCCACGGAGCTGCTGCGCGGCTGAACATGGTCCTTTGTGGACTGTCCGGGGTCCGGCCGATCGGCCGGACCCCGGACGACCGTCAGGGCGTTGCCGCGATTTTCGCGTCCAGGCCGGTGCGTGGGCTGCCGAGTCCGGTCACGAAGTCGTAGCCCGGTCCCGCCGTGCAGATGTCCGGGCAGAATCCGTTGCTCGGCCCGGAAACGATGTCGCCGAGCTGACCGGCCGACGCGTACACCGCCCGCTGCGCCGCGTCGTTCGCCGCGGTCAGCGGGCCCTGGTGCGCGGTCGCCCGCAACTGGTCCGCCGAGGCGATGATCGCCGCCCAGGACGGCGCGCCGAGGCTGGTGCCGCCGACCTGGAACCAACCGGTCTGGCCGTTGTAGGGCGTCGTGTCGTACACCGCGACGCCGGTGGCCGGGTCGGCGTCGAAGCTCACGTCCGGGGTGCCACGACCGCCCGTCAGCACATCCTGCTGGTAGCCGGGGGTGGGTTCGACATAGCTGCGGCCGCCGCCGCTGCTCGCCCAGGCCGTCTCGCTGCTCACGCTGCCGCTGCCGGTTAGTTGCAGGGTGGTTCCGCCGATGCCGAGCACCGCCGGGTTGTCCGCCGGGTACGAACCGGGATGGCCGTAGTCACCGCTGGCCACCACGCACAGCGCGCCGCTGAGCTGGCAGAAGTGGTCGTAGTAGGTCTCGTCGGTGAACTCCTCCGGCAGCCCCCAGCTCATGCTGATCGTGGCCGGCCGCAGCTGCGCGGCGACGTTGACGGAATGGAACAGGGATGCGAAGGTGCCGTCCGCTGCCTCGACGAGCACCACCGTCGCCTGCGGCGCGACCGCGTGGACCCACTCGATGTCCATCGAGGTCTCCAGGCCCCAGGACGGGTCGGTGGCCGCGGTGCCGTCGGGTGCGTTCACGGTGAAGTGGAAACAGCCCGACGAACCGGGCTGCGCGCACACCGTCGGCAGCCCGAACCGGGTGCTGAACTCGTTGACGTCGTTGACGATGTTCGGGTTGCCCGGCGCGTCGACCACGGCGACGGTCTGGCCTGCGCCGGTGCCGTGCAGACCGAGGTAGGCGCGCAGTGTCGCGGGGTCGTAGCCGGACGGGGCCGACTCGGTGAGTTGCGGGGCGCCGGCCGCGTTGTAGCCGTGCACCTCGACCTGCGCCGCTGGCTGGACGGTGGCGATGCCGGTGCCGCCGGGGGTGCTCAGCGGCAGGGCGGTCGGCCGGGACACCGGCGCCGCCGGCGCCATGGTCGGGTGTCGGGCGGCGTTCGCGGCCGGGCTGCCGGTGAGCGTCAGCAGCGCCAATCCCTGCTGAATCCCCACGTCGTAGGCCCGGACGGTTTGCCCGGACTCGAAGCTGATCAGCTGGTGCAGGGGCCAGTCGACGGGCAGGGTGAGCACCTTGCCCTCCGGCGTGACCGACACCTGACCGGGTAGGAAGGTGCTGTCACCGGCCAGCGGATCGACCAGGTTGTCACCCGCCGCCAGCGCCGACATCGGGTAGGCGTTCAGGCCGGCCGAGGCGGTCAGCAGTACCTGTTGGCCGCCGGCCCGGGCGACCGCGACGCCACTCCCGCTCACCCACGGCGTGCCGGTCGGGCCGCTCGGCGTGATCGAGTCGGTGCCCTGGCCGCCGACCGAGATGAGGCCGACGCTCGGGTCGAGCATGTAGCTCTCATGGTTGCCCAGATCGCCGCTGGTGTTGCTGTACAACAGTTTTCCGGTGCTGGCGTCCCGAACGTCGACCCGGCCCTGGCCGTCCTGGGTGAGCCAGGTGAAGGCGGCGCCGTTCGCGCCGGCACCCGGAATTCCGGGGCCCGCAGCGATGCCGTCGCGCAGCTGCGCGGAGAACGTCGTGGTGGGGTCGGCCGGCGCGGTCCACGTGGTCCGGCCGGTGCTGGCGTTGATGCCGAGGGCCGCCATCGCCGTCGGCTCCTGGCTGTTCAACTCCTGGCTCTGGTACTCGGCGACCACCACACCGTCCACAACGGACGAATTGGTGAAGTAGGCGGCGGTTGTCGGCCGGTAGGTCCACGCGGCTTCGCCGGTGGTCGCGTCGAATGCGGACACCCGGTCGGTCGCGGTCACCACGATGGTCCGGCCGCCGGCACTGCCGACCACGACGTTCCAGACGTACTGACCGGGCAACGACATCCGGTGCAGAACCTGGCCGGTTCGCTGGTCCAGCAAGGCGATGCCGGTGGTCGCGGCGACGGCGAGCACTGCCCGGCCGCCGACCGTCGCGGGCACGATCTGGTGCACCGAGCCGCCGACATCCGTGCGCCACAACACCTTCGGTGCATCCTGAACCGGCCCAACCGTGCTGCCGTCGAACGCGGACACCGCGCCGCTCTCGCCGCCGGCGACGTAGTCGAGCGGGCCTGCGCCGTTGACGTTCGCCGTGATCGCGGCCGACAGGGTGCCCGGAAGCGCCGCGCTGCCAATGTTCTTTCCGCTGTCCGGTGCGTAGCTCACCGCGTCCTGCTCCTCGGTGACACCGCGGACGGTGCTGCCGGCAGTGGTCAGTGAGAGCGGATCGGCCACGTCGCCGGACTGCTGCCAGAGCACCGCCCCGGTCGCGCCGGACACCGCCTGCACGTTGTTGTCCTCGGTTATCGGTGCGGTCGGGCTCGGCGTGACCGACCCCAGCCACGAGCCGACCACGACCGACACCCGGCCGTTCGCGGCCGGCACAACCTCGACCGCGCCCGGCTGCGGCGCGCTCTGGTCGCCGTTGGCGAGGGTGTGCGCCCACTGGACCTTCGCCGAGTCGGGATCGACGGCGGCCACGGTCGCCGCGGTGAAGTTGTAGTACGGCGGTTCGACCAGGCTCGTCGTGGACACCACTCCGGCGACGACCCAGGACGACCTGGCGCGCGGGGCGAGTGCGCCGATGGTCAGCGCGGTCGGCAGCACACCGGTGGTCGTCCGGCTGGTCACCGTGCGGCCGTCGGACAGCCGCAACCCCGCCAGGGTGTAGGACACCGCCTGGGTCGGGTCGGTCTGCTCGACGACGGCGAGTTCACCGCGGCTCGCGTCGT
Source organism: Pseudonocardiaceae bacterium (assembly GCA_036268615.1). Lineage (GTDB taxonomy): Bacteria > Actinomycetota > Actinomycetes > Mycobacteriales > Pseudonocardiaceae > DATATV01. The sequence continues at coordinate 58,832 of DATATV010000076.1, read as the reverse complement.
ACCGGGACAGCACCGGATAACCGGCCGTGCGCTGGTCCCAGACTTTCCGGCCGTGCCCGTCGACGAGCACCACGTGCCCGTCCGGCGGACCGGGTTCACCCAGTCCCAGTGGGGTGTCCGACCACGCGATGGCCACGCCGCCGGGAACGGGCTGTAGGCCCAACAGCAGGCCCCACTGCGCGCCGGTCGAGTACTGCCAGGCCGGGCTCGCGGCCAGCCCGGTGCGGGTGCTGCGCAAGGTCAACGCGCGCACGGTGCTCACCGAGTTCCACGCGCCGATGCCGCCGTCGGTCGTCGGTGAGCCGGTCTCGTCGCCGATGACCAGTTGCCGGCCGGCAATCGCGAGTTGGGTGACGACGCCCGGATCGAGCTCGCTGTAGAGCGTCGCGCCGGTCCGGCCGTCCAACACCGAGACGAACGTGCCGAAGTGCAGGTCCGAACCCGGGACGGTGAAGGGCGAGCCGCAGTTTCCGCAGTTCGCCGCGCCGAGGTTGATCCCGACGGTCTCCGCGACGGCGATGTCGGTGGCCCCGTCCCCGGTCAGGTCGCCGACGGCGTAGGGCTGGGTGTCCCGCTCGGCGTAGGGCTCCGCGGTGGTCAGTTCGTACGGATCGGCCGGGTCGGTGCCGATGGCCAGCTGCGGTGTCGAGGAGTAGCCGGCGTTGTCGAAGGTGAGGTGCCAGTCGCGGTACAGCGAGCCGGTGCTGCGCTGCCAGACCGTGCTGCCGTCCGGTCGTACCAGGTTGACCACGCCGAGGCTGTAGACCTGGAGCGTGTCACCGCCGGGCAGCGAAGTGGTCATCGGCGTGCCCTGGGTCGTCTCCAGACTTCCGCTGACGGCAAAGCCGAGACTGCCGCCGTTGGCGTCCGGGGCGGGCGGGGTGGTCGCGTCGGTCGTGCCCGGCAGCGTGGCCGCGGGTCGCGCGGTGACCGGCGAGCCGGGCACGTAGGCGCGGGTGGGATCGAAGCTGTCACCGTTGGCAGCCGCGTCGGTGATGGACGCCCTGGTGGTGGCGGGGACCGTGGCCGCGTGGGCGCCGACGCCCGGTAGGGACACCGCGGTCAGTGCGAGCACCGCACTTCCGGTCAGCAAGCGTCGAATCCGCTCGAAGCGCACCGCGCCTCCCTCTCAAAGATCGCTATGTATCCGGTCACGCTCGCATGCGCTGCCGCCACCCAGGAAGGGATGCTGGTGTCCAGTTCCCGGTGATGTCGTGAATACGGCGGTGATGGAGACGTGCTCGCAGCAGTGGGGCTGACGCCCGAACAGGAGGCGGTCTACGTCGTCCTGGTGGACGGCGGGCCCGCCACCACCGCGGAGATCCGCGAGCGGGTCGGTGGTGCGCGGGTGGCGCCGTCGCTTGCCGTGCTGGAGGCGAAAGGCCTGGTCTCCCGGCTGCCCGGGCGTCCGCTGCGCTATCAGCCCGCGCGGCCGGACATGGCGATGGAGGTGCTGGTGCGCGCGCAGGAGCAGGAGTTGCAGCAGGTTCGCGCACTCGCCGACAACCTGACCGAGCGCTTTCGGGCCGGCCAGGGCACGGCCAACCCGACCGAGATCGTCGAGGTCGTGACCACCCGGGAGGCGACAACCCAGCGCTGGGCGCAGCTGCAACGCAGCGCCCGCCACGAGGTCCGGGCGTTCGACCGGCCGCCCTACGTCGGCGGCCTCGGCACCAACGACATCGAATCCGAGTTGCTGCGCACGGGCATCCGCTACCGGAGCGTCTACGACCGGTCCGGGCTCGACCTGCCCGGCCGGCTCGCCGCGATTCGCGACCTGGTGGACAGCGGCGAGCAGGCCCGGGTGGCGGTGGGCGTGCCGGTCAAGATGTTCGTCGCCGACGACAAACTCGGGCTGATCTCGCTGGACCGGCCGGCGACCAGCGACAGCGCGCTGGTGATCCACCCGTCGTCGTTGTTGGACACGCTGATCGCGTTGTTCGAGGCGGTCTGGGCGGACGCCGTGCCGATGCGGTTCGACGCGCTGGGTGCTGCGGACGCGCCGGAACAGGCACCGGACCGCATCCTGCTCGGGCTGCTCGCGGCCGGCCTGACCGACGAGGCCATCGCCCGCAACATGGGCTGGCATCCGCGCACCGCGCAACGGCACGTGCGGGACCTGATGGCCCGACTCGGTGCGCAGACCCGCTTCCAGGCCGGACTTCAGGCGGCTCGCCGTGGTTGGCTCTAGCCACGAGTGGCTGAACCGCCTTGCCGGCGTCAACGGTAGGAAACAGTTGCCGAGCAGCCTTGGCGAGTCGCGCCCGGGATGGCGGGTGTCAGATCCTCCAGTTCGGCCGCGTTGTGTGCGGCAGACCAAGCCATCGGGACTCCCGTGGGCTGTCGTGACGGGACGACGTACGCCGGCGGTATCGGCGCCCGGGGCCGAGTCGGACGCCGATACCGCTCAGGTCACGCCACCGGCAGGTCGAGCCGACCGAGCCGGCGGGCCAGGAATCCGTCGTCGACGCCGAACCAGCGGATGCTGCGGTGATCGCCCGGGTTGGCGTGCAACGTCTTCTCCTTCGAGCCGAAGGCGTCGAACAACGCGAGGGCGGACTGGCGGTCGACGTGCTCGTCGTCCCACGGGAGCAGGAACTGGACCGGCACGGTGATCTGCCTCGCCGCCTCGATCAGGGCCTCGTGCACGACGAACCCGCCGCCGAAGATCGCGGCGGTGATCCGGGGTTCGACGGCGGTCAGCGGTATCCCGATCCCGGTGCCCAACGTGATGCCGCCGCCGTAGCCGACTGGTGTCTCAGTGCCGATCTCCGGCAGTTGTTGGAGGGCGTCCAGGGTTGCCTGCCATTCGGGCACGGCACGTTGCGCCAACGCATTGCCGTACCGGACGCTGATCGCCTCGACGCGCTCGGTCTCGCCCGCCGCCATGGCCTGCCCGAGGTCGGCGCGGGCCTGCTCGTCCACCGCCGAGCGCGGCCGATCGCCGTGTCCGGGCGCGTCGATGGCGGCCACGGTGAAACCGTGGGTGGTCACGCCGTGGCGGGCGCGGGTCAGGAGTTCCGGCGTCTTCTTGTGCAGGCCGCCGCCGTGACCCATCAGCACCAGGGGCGCGTGCTCGGAGCCGGCTGCGGGGGACCAGAGCACGCCGGTGACCTCACCCAGGACAAAATCACGTTCGACGACACCGTTCGACGATGTCTCGCCGGTGAAACGCAAGGAATGCACAGGTTGTTGCCTTTCCGGAGAGCTGCTTTGTCGAGCGCTCCCGGCGACAACCACGTCAATCGCCCAGCCGTGACGGAACGGGGAGCACCCACGTGCGTACAGCGTTCATGGGTCTCACCTCCTCGCGCGTTCTCACGGTCTCCGGGACGCTATCAACTCGAACTTCGCCCCACCAACCCATTTATCCTGGGCCGGTTAACGATCATGGTGCTCAGTGACCTTTTTCGGTGGCCGCGTCGGGGTCGGGCGGCGCGCCGCCGAGGGAGATGGAACCGACCGTGTGGGCCTGGATGACCTGTCCTGTCACGTTTCCGGTGATCTGGTTGTGGACGCCGGGCAGCCGTTGGTCCGGCCGGGCGGGCGCTTCGCCCGGCAGCGGTGGTCGGCGGATGCCCAGGACGGGTCGCTGCCCCAGCGGAGGTTCGACGTGCGCGGGTTTGTCGGTCAACAGGCGGACCAGGGGTTCCGCGCCGTCGACGGTGAACTCGCGGACGTAGTAGACCGTCGTGATCGCCGGCGCGAGAAAGTCGGGCACGCCCTCGACGGTCTCGCCGGGCAGCACGACGGGCAGGAACCGGTCCAGGGCACGCTGGTCGCGGTAGAACGCGTCCCGAATGAGCCGCGCCTCCCACTGCACGCCACGACCCACGTCCGGGCCGCTCTCCGCCTGCGCGCGCTCGCGACAGGTCAGCGACGCGACGACCAGCACGTGGTCGGCTCGGCTGATCTCGTCGGCCATCCACAGCGACCAGTCCTGCCGCCGCTGCGCGGCAATGTGGTCGAGTTGGGCGTCGATCCCGCACGACCGGAGCAACTCGTACAGTTGCCAGACCGCGTTGGTGTGGGCTTCGGAATCATGCGCGTAGGAGATGAACACGCGACAGGGCCGCGTCTCTCCGCTGTCCGGCCGTTCGTTCACCAACGCCGAGGCCCCCATTGCTGACATCTCCGCCTTCATCGAGCTGATCCGCGGATTTCCGGAAAAAGAAGATCAGCTCGGTCGCGGGCGATTCCAGCCATGGTATCGCGGGTCCCGCGCGGAGGCTGTCCATGACAAGCGTGAGCAGGTGGCGGCTGCGCGGCTCCCAGTCGGTGTTGTCGATGCGCCAGCGGAAGCCGACGAGCAGCAGAACCTCCTCCGCGTCGATGTCCGGTCGCAGTTCGCCGGCCTGTTTGCCCACGTCGAGCAGCAGGGTGATCGCGGCGATGACCTGGTCGTAGTACTCGCTGGACAGATCGGCGCGGGTGGCGGCCTCGACCGCCTGCGCGACACCGTGCTTGATCCGGCCGTAGGAGGCGAGCCGGTCGAACCACAGGCGTAGCGCGGTGACGGGTGGATGGGCGGCGAGCAGCGTCGGGGCCGTGTCGATCACCGCGCGCACGTCCTCGTGGTAGACGGCCAGCAGCAGCGCTTCGCGAGTCGGGAAGTGCCGGTACATCGTGCCCTGCCCGACGCCGGCGTGTTTCGCGATCGAGTTCACCGTCGCGTCGCTCGCCGCGGACAGCGCGGTGCGCGCGACGTCCGGGATGCGCGCTCGGTTCTGCTCGGCATCCGAGCGCATCGATGCCCGCTGCGGTTCGGCCACACGTCTGCCTCCGTTTGTCAACCGGACACATGTCCGGTAGCCTGGGCGATGTAACGGACACGTGTCCGGTTGACTGTGAACGCCGCATCGGCGTCGGTCAGTCGTGCCTCCGGAAAGGAACCGCTGATGTCCGCACCGCACAGCAAGGTTGTCGCGATCACCGGCGCGAGCAGTGGGATCGGCGAGGCCACCGCCCTGCTGCTCGCCGAGCGCGGGACGAAACTCGTGCTCGGCGCGCGCCGTACCGATCGTCTGGAAACCCTCGCGACCCGCATTCGCGACCTCGGCGGAGAAGCCGTGGTCGCCGGCACGGATGTCCGGCTGCGCAAGGATGTCGCCGATCTTGTCGACCTCGCCTGCACGAGTTTCGGTCGGCTCGACGTGCTGGTCAACAACGCCGGCATCGGCCCGATCTCCGCGCTGGACGACCTGCGGGTCGAGGACTGGGAGGCGATGATCGACGTCAACATCAAGGGCGTGCTCTACGGAATCGCCGCCGCACTACCGGTTTTCCGCAAGCAGGGCACCGGTCATTTTGTGAACACCGCGTCGACGGCCGCGTATCTGACCGTGCCCAACCAGTCGGTGTACTCGGCGACGAAGGTCGCGGTTCGGGCGCTGTCCGATGGCCTGCGGAAGGAAGCCGGTGACCGGCTGCGGGTGACGATCGTGTCGCCCGGTTTCACCCGGACCGACTTCACGGACACGGTGCCGAACGCCGAGGTGAAGGCCCAACTCGCGGTGTCCCGGGACAAGTTCGCGATCGACCCGTCCGCGATCGCCCGCGCCATCGTCTTCGCCATCGAGCAGCCGGCGGACGTTGACGTGAACGAGATCGTGGTCCGGCCGACGGCGCAGGGCTGAGCGGCGAACGAGTCGATGTTGGGTTGACGGTGCGATCCACCAGGTGGCCGGCCGAGTTCGGCGAGCCGCTCGGGCGACAGCAGTGCCAGCCGGCCGGTGACCGTGCTGCCCGGCGCCACCGCGTTGACGGTGATCCGCCGGGACGCGAGATCCGCGTGGATCGGCAGCGCGCCGCGGCCGGCGGCGCACGGTCTCCGCGCCGATGCCGCGACCGCCTATTCGAGGTGGTAGTCCTCGCGATTGACCGCCGTGGTCCGCTCCCAGTACTCCATCAACGTGAACGGCCAGTTCTGCGAGACCCGGCCGAGTGCGTTCTTGTACCAGGTGTGCACGGTCGACACGCCCCACGCGCGCTGCCGGTTCGCCGCGTCGATCATCCGGTTGTACTCGTCGTGCACGTCGGCCCGGCAGTCCAACATCCGGTGCCCGTCGCGCAACAGTGTGCCGACGCAGTCGAGGAGGTAGCGCGTCGAGCACTCGGAGAAGAAAATGATGCTGCCGTTGACGACGATGTTCGTGTTCGGCCCGTACAGGCAGAAGAAGTTGGGGAATCCCGGCACGGTCATGCCGAGGTAGGCGCGCGCGTCGCCGTGCCAGCGCTGGTGCAGGTCCAGACCGTCGCGGCCGGTCACCGTCATCGGGACGAGGAAGTCCGAGGCGGTGAATCCGGTGGCGTAGATGAGTACGTCGACCTCGTGGTCCTGCTCCGCGGTCGTCACGCCGTGTTCGGTGATCCGCGTGATCGGGTCGGTGACCACCGTGACATTGTCCCGTTTCAGCGCCGCGGCCCAGACGCCGTTGTCGCGCAACATGCGTTTGGCGCCCGGCGGGTAGTCGGGGACCGCGGCCCGCAGCAGGTCCGGGCGGTCCGCGAACTGCTGCTCAAGGTAGGCGGTCAGCCCGGCGCGCCGCTCGTCGTTGGCCGGGGACACCGAGCGCTCGCTCACCGGCCAGTCGGGGTCGACGTGCACGGCCGGCAGACCGCCCTCGACCGAACTGCAGAACAGCCAGAACCGATACCACTGCGGGTAACCGGGCACGTGTTCGAACAGCCACCGCAGGCCCTCGGCCACCGGGTCGTGGTAGTTGGGCGTCGGTCCGAGCCACGGCGCGGTCCGCTGGAAGATGACCAGGCTGCCGACGCGGTCGGCGATCTCGGGCACGAACTGGAAGGCGGTCGCGCCGGTGCCGATCACGCCGACCCGCTTGCCGCGCAGGTCGACGCCGTCAGCCCAGCGTGCCGAGTGGAAACTCGGCCCGGCGAAGCTGTCCCGGCCCTCGATGGCCGGGTAGTGCGGCCGGTTGAGCTGGCCGACCGCGCTGATGACGGCCTGCGCCTCGATGGTCTCGTTACCGGGTAGCCGGACTGTCCACATGTGACGGTCGTCGTCGAAGGCCATGGCGCTGACCTCGGTGCCGAACCGGATGTGTTCGCGGATGCCGTTCTCGTCGGCGAACCGGCGGAAGTAGTCGAGCAGCACGTCCCGGCCGGAGAAGTGCTGCGGCCACTGGTCCTGCTGCCAGAACGAGTAGTTGTAGAGGTGGCTGCTCACGTCGACCCGGCAGCCGGGATAGTTGTTCTCCAGCCAGGTGCCGCCCACCTCGTCGTTCTTCTCGATGATCGTGTAGGGCACGCCGGCCTGGCCCAGCCGATGACCGGCCAGCAGGCCGGACATGCCCGCGCCGACGATGACGACGTGGAACGGGCGGTCGGGGGCGATGTCGTCCTTGTGCCAGCGCGGGGCGCCCGGGTCGGTCGGTGCGGTGAGTTCCTCGGCGAGCAGCGGCAGGTAGCGTTCGGCGGCGGCGCCGACGAGGAACTCGACCGTGTCGAGGACTCCGTCGGCCGTCGGCGCCGAACGGATCGGCAGTCGGCCGTCGCGGATCGCGATGAGGGTGGCGAGGGCGAGGGACCGTGCCTCGTCCTGTTGTACCGGCGAGTAGCCGCCCTGCGGTTCGAGTCGGTTGACTGTTGGTGGGCGTAGGTGCTGGGGGAGCAGGGTGCGGTCGCCGGTGGCGTGGGCGAGGGCGGCGAGCAGTGGGGGTAGCTCGGCTTCGGCGACCGCCTGTCGGAGCTGCCCGTCGGTTGCCGTGATCGTGCCAGGGCTGGTCGTGTCGGTCACGTGCGTGCCTCCATTCGGACGCCGATCAGGTCTCCCGCGGTCCGCTGAAACGGGGTGCGTGCGGACGGTACTCGCCCCAGTGGGTCGCCGACCACAATGAGTCTACAAAGGACTTCGGGCCGTCGAAGTCGGGTAGTTCGAGGTAGGCCGCGCCGACGCCGGCCGGGTCGTGCGCGTCCGAGCCGACCGTGCCGGGCAGGCCGTACGTCCGCGCGGTGGCCAGAGCGGCCCGGTTGTGCTCCTGGTCGACGATCTTGGCGTTGAACACCTCGACCGCGTCGATCAGGCCGGTGGCGCACATCGTCGCCAGCCGCGCGCCGACGCCGCCGCGCAACGGGTCGTGGGGATGCGGCGCGCAGACGATGCCGCCCTGCGCCCGGATCAACTCGACCACCTCGGCGGCCGGCAGCACGTAGGGCACCCGCTCGGTCAGGAACAGGCCGATCAACTCGCCCGACCGGGTCCGGATCTCCTCCCCGAGCACGACCCGGGCGCCGATCGCGCGGGAGAGTTGCGCGGCGGTACCGCCGATCTCGTTGTGCTCGGTCAGGCAGACCACGTCGAGCCGGTTGACCGCGACCCGTTCGGCCAACTGGTCGAGGGTGGTGACCGCGTCGCCGGACTCCCGGGTGTGCAGGTGGCAGTCGACCCGGACCCAGCCCGGGCGAACGGCCCGGTCCGGGTCCGGCGCGGCCGGCCGGTCCGGACCGGGGTGTGGCGAGTTGTTGTCCGGTAGGCGATCCACCGACGCGTACCTCCGAACCGCCAATTGACAAGCCGCCGGGTTTGGGCGACTCTCATATGAAACCTAATTCTAGAGACTAATTCTAGATCTATGGATCGGAGCCGCACAGGCTCGCTTCACTCGTCGTCCGCCCCGTGCCGCTGGCACGGCAGGACGCTCTCGACAAAGGGGTCGAGTCCATGAGGCTGTTCCAGGTGCGCGAGTTGACGGAGTATCCGGTCGGGGCCCGCCGGATGTGGATTCTGACGATGGCGGTGTTGGCCGTTCTGATCGGCTCCTACGAGGCCCAGATCGCTCCAGTGGTTCCACTGCTGCTCACCGACCTGCACATGTCGCTGGCCACCTACGGCTTGGTCTCCGCGGCCGGTGTGCTCGCCGGGGTGTTCGCCTCCGCGATCGGCGGCCGGCTGACCGACCACGTCGGCCGGGTTCGGCTGCTGGTGCCGCTGACGCTGTTCACCGCGGTGTGCTGCTTCCTGATGGTGCTCGTGCACTCGGCCACCGGCCTGCTGCTGGTCCGCATTCTTTTATCCATTGTGGACGGAATGGCGCTGGCCGGTACGGCCCCGCTGGTGCGGGACTTCTCGCCGCGGACCGGGCGGGCGCAGGCCTTCGGCTTCTGGACGTGGGGTCCGGTGGGGGCGAACTTCCTGGCCGCCGCGATCGCGAGTGTCACGCTGCCGCTGTTCGACAACGCCTGGCGCTCCCAGTTCGTCATCATGGGCGTGTTCTCGCTGGTCATCTCGGTGGTGATCATGTTCAACATCGCCGACCTCGCGCCGGAGCTGCGGGCGCGTATCCAGCAGACCGAGCAGCACGCCATCGGGGCGGCGGTCGTCGGGTCCGCCCCGCCGCGCGCTCGCGAGTTGTTGCGGCACGGCAACATCTGGGCGCACGTCATCGGCATCTCGATGTGGCTGGTGTTGTACGTGACACTGTCGCTGTTCGGGCAGACGATGCTCGCGGACAGCTTCCACCTGTCGGTGGCCACCGCGTCCGGCGTGATGTCCGCGTTCTGGGTGCTCGACCTGATCGTCCTCATCGTGATCGGCCGCATCTCCGACCGGTTGCAGGTGCGCAAGACGCTGTCCGTCGCCGGCACGGTCGTATCCGTCGTGATCACCGGGTACCTGATCCTGTTGATGGGGCGACCGGACGTCTCCCATCTGGAACTGATGATCACCGGTGCGTTGCTCGGCGGTGCGCTCGCCGTCGCCTACGGCCCGTGGATGGCCAACTACTCAGAGGATGCCGAGGACATCGACCCGCGACTACAGGGCAGTGCGTGGGGCCTGTACGCGGCGCTGGCCAAGGGCGTCGCCGTGGTGACGCTGTTCGTCATCCCGACAGTGGTGGCGACGCTGGGCTGGCGGGCGTGGATGATCATCGCGGGGTTGTGCCTGGTGGTGTTCGTTCCGACGGTGTTCGCGTTCCATGGTCCGTGGCGGGCGCACCAGGGCCGTCCGGCCCTGCCGGCCGCGTGGGCGGACGACGAGCGAAGCGAGCCGGCGCTGCTCCGCCCGGCAGGTGACGCGAACCTGTGAATCGACTGTCCAATTTCCCGGATTTCTGTGATCGGATGTCCGCACGGCCCGTCTCCTGGATGTGTGGCGGGACTCTGTGCGGAAGGCGAGGGCTTGAGGGTGACCGATCAGGTGGACGGGACGCGGCTGGACGTGCCGACGGTTCAGGCCGCCCGCTCCGGGGACCGGCAGGCGCTGCGTGCCCTGGTCGAGGGCTACTTACCGCTGGTCTACAGCATCGTCGGCCGCAACCTGTCGGCCGCCGCCGACGTGGACGATGTCGTGCAGGACACGATGATTCGGGTCGTGCGCGGCATCGGCGGCCTGCGTGACCCGAAGAGATTCCGGTCCTGGCTGGTGGCGATCACGGTGAATCAGATCCGCGAATACCGCCGGCAGTGGCAGACGGCGGAAGCACCGCTCGACCACTATGCCGAGCAGGCTGACCCGAATGCCGAATTCGTTGATCGAGCGCTCACCCGGCTCAGCGCGGAGCAGCAGCGGCAGGAGATCGACCAGGCCGCGCACTGGTTGCTGCCCGAGGACCGCGAACTGCTCTCGCTGTGGGTGCTGGAGCAGGCCGGCCAGCTGAGCAGGGGAGACCTGACCAGGGCACTCCGGCTGGACGCCCACCACGTCGCGGTGCGGGTCAACCGGTTGAAGAAGCGGCTCGACGACGTGCGCCAGCTGGTGCGCGCGCTGACGACGCAGCCGCCCTGCGCGCAGCTGGACAAGGTCGCCGGGGAGTGGGAGGGGGAGCCGAGTCCGCTGTGGCGCAAGCGGTTCAGCCGGCACGTCGGCGGGTGTCGCCGCTGCCGGCGGGCGAGTATGGACCTGCTGCCGGCCGACCGGGTGCTCGCGCTCGGGTCGGCTCTGCTGCCCCTGCCGGCCGGGTACTCGTCGCACCTGTTCACTGCCCTGCGCACCGCGTCCACCACCCAGGTCGGCGCGCCGGCGCGGCCCTACCAGCCGACCGGAGCGCGGCGGGTGCTGCACCTCATGTCGGTGAAGACAGGTCTGGTGGCGGCCGGTGTCGTCGTGGTCTGCGCGACCGGGCTGGCCGTGTTCGCGCCGCACCTGTTGCCGCACACCAACCCGACCTCGGACAGCTTGCCCGCCCCGGTGACCGCGCCGACGCCGGGCGGTTCGCCGGTCACGAGCACTGCCGCGCCGACGACCACCACCGTGGTCCCGTCGACCGTCTCGACCACCCCGCCACCGGCCACCGCCACGCCGCCGCCGAGTCCGGTCACCACCCACGTGGCGCCGCCGCCTCCGCCGCCGGTGCACACGTCCACCGTCGCTCCACCGGCTTCGGTGACGCCGGCGCAACAGGTGCTCAACCTGATCAACCAGGCGCGCGCCGGGGCCGGGCTGCCCGCGTACCGGATGGATTCCGGGCTGGTCTCCAGCGCGACCACGCACAACCAGACGATGGCCGCCGGCTGCGGCCTGTCCCACCAGTGCCCCAACGAGGCGCCGATCGGTGACCGGGAGACGTCCGCCGGGGTGCACTGGACGGCGTGCGGCGAGAACATCGGCGACGGCGGCCCGATCGCCAACAACAACTCGGCGATCGGCCAGTCCGCGGTCGGCCTGACCCAGGCGATGCTGAACGAGCAGCCGCCCGACGACGGTCACCGCCTCAACATCCTCAGCTCCACGTACACCCGGGTCGGTATCGCGGTCGTCCGGGACAGCTCGGGCACGGTCTGGCTGACCCAGGATTTCGCCAACTGATCGACCAGCGGCGTGCTCGAATCGAGCAGCGTGCTGCGCGTATTGTGTGCGTTTGTGCGTCAGGAAGATCGCCTCGGTCAGATTCTGCGGAGGCTCAACGAACACGGCTCGGTGGGTGTCGGCGCGCTCGCCGACGACCTGCGGGTGTCCGAGGCATCCGTGCGGCGCGACCTGCACCTGCTGGAACAGCAGAAACTGTTGACCCGCACGCACGGCGGCGCGGTCGCCTCGGGCGTGCTCTACGAACTGCCGATGCGCTATCGGGGCGGGCAGAACTACGACGCCAAGCGGGCCATCGCCGAGTGCGCGAGTGGGCTGCTGACCGATGAGGTCAACTCGGTCGGGTTGAACGGCGGGACCACCACCACCGAGGTGGCTCGGGCGTTGGCCGAGCGGCACCGACTGCGGGTCGTCACCAACGCCCTGAACATCGCCGCCGAGCTGGCCGTCCGGGCCAACATCGAGCTCGTCGTCTGCGGCGGCAGCGCGCGGTCGGAGTCCTACGAGCTGGTCGGGCCGCTGGCCGAGCTGACGCTGTCGAACATCAATCTCGACGTGGCGATCATCGGCGTCGACGGGGTGAGCACCACCGCGGGCTTCACCACTTATCACGACGTCGAGGCGAACACGAACCGTGCGCTGGTGCGGGCCGCCGAGCGGGCGATCGTGGTGGCGGATTCGAGCAAGATCGGTCGCCGGGTGTTCGCCAAGATCGTCGACATCGGGGCGGTCTCGGACATCGTCACCGACAGCGGAGCGCGGCCGGCGGACATCGCCGCGCTCGAACGCCTCGGTCCCGCCGTGCACGTGGTCGACCCTGGCTGAGTCTGCCTTTTCGGCCGGCCGACCGCTGCCTCGCGGCCCTCACCTGCGCTGATTCGACGGCGAGTGGACGACTGGCACGTTTGCTGGTGCAAACGCGCAGAAACGCGCACAAATATTGCTCGTACCTGGACATACGCGCAGTGCGTGGGCAAGATGTCGTCATGTCCTCAGTGCCAGCGTCGTCGGCAGCGCTTGTGCTCGTCGTCGGCGACGCCAACCCCGACCTGGTGCTTCGTGGGGATGTGGTGCCTCGGTTCGGCCAGGCCGAGCAACTTGTCGACGACCTGGCCCTGCTGATCGGTGGCTCGGCGGCGATCACCGCGCACGGCCTCGCCCGGCTGGACCGGCCGGTCGCGCTGGTCGCCGGGGTCGGCGCCGACGCGTTCGCGAAACCGATGCTCGCCGAACTGGCCGCCGCCGGCGTCCGGCTCGACCACGTGATCGAGCGGCCCGGCCAGACGACCGGCGTCACCGTTGTCCTGTCGCGCAACAGCGACCGGGCGATCCTCACCCACCTCGGCACGATTCCCTCGCTGACCGGGTCGGAGGTGCTGCACGCGGTACGCGAGAGCCCGGGTCTGCGGCACGTGCACGTCGCTTCCCTGTTCCTGCAACCATCCCTGGCCCGCGAGCTGCCGGCGGTGCTGGCCGAGATCCGCGCCCTCGGCAGCACCGTCTCGTTGGACACCAACGACGATCCGGCCCGCCGGTGGCAGGGCGTCACTGAGCTGCTGCCACACGTGGATGTGTTGCTGCCCAACGACTCCGAGGCGATCGCGCTCACCGAGGCGGTGACCGGGGTCGCGGTGGGTACGGCCGAGGAGGCGGCGCGGGCGCTCGCCGGCCGGGGGCCGCTGGTCGTGGTGAAGTGCGGGCCGGGGGGAGCGGTGGCCGTGGGTCCGGACGGCACCGTGCGCACCTCCCCGGCCGTGCCGGTCGAACCGGTCGACACCACCGGTGCGGGCGACACGTTCGACGCGGCCTTTCTGGACAGCTGGCTGAACTCCGAACCGCTCGACGCGTGCCTGGCCAGAGCCGTTCGGGCCGGCGCGGCGGCCGTCCTGGCTGTCGGCGGCACCGCAGGCCAGCCGTCCGCACTCGATCTGACAACTTCCGAGAGGTCTGAATGACAGCGCAGCAACCACACGTCACCGACGAGATCCACCGCCAGCCCGACTCGTGGGCCAAGGCGCTCGGGCTGGTCCCCGATCTCGGCGGCGTGCTGCCCCGGCCGGGTGAGCGGGTGGCCGTTCTGGGCTGTGGCACCTCGTGGTTCATGGCCACCGCCTATGCCGCGCTGCGCGAGGCAGCCGGCGGGGGAGAGACCGACGCGTTCGCCGCCAGTCAGGTTCCGTTCTCCCGCAACTACGACCGGGTCGTGATGATCTCGCGGTCGGGCACGACGACGGAGATCCTGCGCGCGATCGAGCACGTCTCGGCGCCGATCACCGTGCTCACCGCGGTTCGGGACAGTCCGGTCGCGGCCGCCGTCGCCGACCCGATCGTGCTCGACTTCGCCGACGAGCAGTCGGTCGTGCAGACCCTCTTCGCCACGACCGCGTTGATGCTGTTGCGCGGTTCGCTCGGCGAGCCGGTCGAGCACGTGCTCGACCAGGCGGCCCGGGTGCTGAGCGGCGACCTGTCGTTGCCCGCCGAGGTCGAGCAGGCCGAGCAGTTCACCTTCCTGGGCAACGGTTGGGCCTACGGTGTCGCACTGGAGGCCGGGCTGAAGATACGCGAGGCAGCCCAGCTGTGGACCGAGGCGTACCCGCAACTGGAGTACCGGCACGGCCCGATCTCGATCGCGCAGCCGGGGCGCGCGGTGTGGGTCTTCGGCCCACCGGCACCCGGCCTCCGTGCCGACATCGCGGCCACCGGCGCGGCGGTGCTCATCGACGAACTCGACCCGGTCGCCGATCTGGTCCGGGTGCAGAGCCTCGCCGTGCGCCGGGCCATCGCCCGCGGTCTTGACCCCGACCAGCCCCGGTCGCTGACGCGTTCGGTGGTGCTGGCCGACGGGAGGGAGAACACGGCGTGATCCTGTGTCTGTGCCCCAGTCCGGCGATCGACGTCACCTACGAGCTGACCGGCCTTGAGGTGGGCGGCGCCAACCGCGTGCGCCGGGTGACCAGCCGGCCGGGCGGCAAGGCGGTCAACGTCGCCCGGGTGCTGACCACGATCGGCGCGCACGCGACGGTGCTCGCCCCGGTCGGCGGCGGCACCGGGGAGGAGTTCCGCACCGAGCTGTCCGCGCGCGACATACCGGTCGAGTCGGTCCACTCAGGACTGTCGACGCGGCGCACCGTGACCGTGGTCGACAGTCGGGACGGCCAGGCGACCGTGCTCAACGAACCCGCCACCGTGGACTGCTGGGACGCGGTGCTCGACCGGTTCGCCGCGCTGCTGCCGGCCGCCGAGGCGGTGGTCATCAGCGGCTCGCTACCGCTGGAGGCGCCGGTGGACACGCTGGCCGGGTTGGCGCGCGCGGCGCGGCACGCGGGCCGGCCGGTGATCGTCGACACGAGCGGTCCCGCGCTGGCGGAGTCCCTGGCCGGACAGCCGACGGTGATCAAACCCAACGCCGCCGAGCTGGCCGAACTCAGTGGGCAGACCGATGTCGTGACGGCGGCGAACGCCCTGGTGGCGCGGTACGGCGTCGCGGTCGTCGCGTCGCTCGGGCCCGACGGGCTGGTCGCCGTCGACACGGCAGGCGGCTGGCGGGCCCGGCCGGCCCGCGCGCTGGTGGGCAATCCGACCGGGGCCGGCGACGCACTCGTCGCCGGGCTCGCCCGCGGCCTGGCCCGCGGTGAGCGGCTGCCCGACCTGCTCGGCGACGGGGTCGCGCTGTCCGCGGCCGCGGTCGTCGCGCCCTACGCCGGGGACATCGACCTCGCCGAGGTCGAGCGCCAACGCGCCGGCGTGCTGATCGAACGATTGGAGACCCTCCGATGACCCTCGTTCCGACCGGTGAACTCGTCGCCGCCGCGGCGCACCGCCACGGTGCGGTGGCGGCGGTCAACGTCATCACCCTGGAACACGCGGAGGCGATCTGCGCGGCCGCCACCAGCAGCAACACGCCGCTGATCCTGCAGATCAGCGAGAACGCGGTGAAGTTCCACGGCGGCCGACTCGAACCGATCGCCACCGCGACGGCCGCCCTCGCCCGGCTGGCCACCGTGTCGATCGCACTGCACCTCGACCACGTCACCGACGAGCGGCTGGTCGAGCAGGCAGCCGGCGTCGGCTTCAGCTCGGTCATGTTCGACGCGGGCGCCCTGCCCTACGCCGAGAACGTGGCCAGAACCGCACGGGCCGCCCGGATCGCGCACGGCAGCGGCCTGTGGGTCGAGGCCGAGCTCGGCTACGTCGGCGGCAAGGCCAACGCGCCGCGCAGCGCGCACGCGGCCGGCGTGCGGACCGATCCGGACGAGGCCGTCGAGTACGTGGCCAGCACAGGGGTCGACGCGCTCGCGGTGGCCGTCGGCAGCTCGCACGCGATGACCACCCGCACCGCCACGCTCGACACCGAGCTGATCAGCTGGCTGCGCGATCGGCTGGACGTTCCGCTGGTGCTGCACGGTTCGTCCGGAGTGCCCGACGACGAGCTGCGGGCCGCGGCGAACGCGGGCATCCGGAAGGTCAACGTGGGCACCGCGCTGAACGTCGCGATGACCCACTCGATCCGCGAATCGCTGGCCCACGACGAAAAAGTGGTCGATCCGCGGAGGTATCTCGCCCCGGCCCGGGACGCCATGGCCGAGACCGTCGGCCGGCTGTTGAGCGTGTTGCCCTGACCGGGTCGCGACCGACCGCGATCCTGGCGCCGGCACAACCGGCGTGCCCCAGCCCATGACCGAGCTGTCCGAGCCCACCGGCCCGGGCGGCTGACCAGCGAACCCGAAGGGAGCGGCTGTGACCGGAACACCCGAAGGTGCGGTGCCGGCGGCGAAGTCGGCGGACCAGCCCCAGTTCTTCCGCCGATCGATCGGCGTCCTGTCTGCCACCTCGATCAACATGACCCAGATGTGTGGGATCGGGCCGTTCATCACCATCCCGATCATGGTCGCCACCATGGGCGGCCCGCAGGCGATCCTCGGCTGGATCGTCGGCGCCGTGCTCGCGCTGACCGACGGTCTGGTCTACGCCGAACTCGGGTCGGCCATGCCCGGTGCCGGCGGCACGTACATCTACCTGCGGGAGGCGTTCCAGTACCGGACCGGCAAGATGCTGCCGTTCCTGTTCGCCTGGACCGCGGTCATCAGCATCCCGCTGATCATGTCGACCGGCGCGATCGGCATCGTCCAGTATCTGGGTTTCTACTTCCCACACATGAACTGGCTGACGTCCCATGCCATCGGGGTCGCGACCGTCGCGCTCGTGGTCATCGCGCTCTACCGGCGGGTCGAGTCGATCCGGACGCTGACCACCGTGCTGTGGATCATCATGCTGGTGACCGTGCTGGCGGTGATTCTCGCCTGCCTGACGCACTTCCACGCGAATCTGGCGTTCAGCTACCCGCCCGGCGCGTTCCACCTCGGTGGCTCGTTCTTCGCCGGCCTCGGCGCCGGACTGCTGGTCGCCGTGTTCGACTACCTCGGCTACAACACGGTGGCCTACATGGGTGACGAGCTCAAGAAGCCCGGTCGCACGATGCCCCGGTCGATCGTCTACTCGGTGCTCGGCATGATGGTCATCTACCTGTTGATGAACATCGGCGTGATGGGCGCGATCCCGTGGCAGGAGGTCGCGTCGTCCCAGTCGATCGCGTCGCTGGTGATCACCCGGACGTGGGGCCACGCGGCTGCCGACGTGATCACCGCGCTGGTTGTGGTGACCGCGTTCGCCTCGGTGTTCGCCGGGCTGCTGGGCGGGTCACGGGCGCCGTTCAACGCGGCCCGGGACCGGGTGTTCTTCGGCGTGTTCGGGAAACTGCATCCGAAACACAACTTTCCACACATCGCCCTGCTGGTGATGGGGCTGATCACCGCTGCCGGGTCGCTGCTCGACCTGACCACGGTGATCAATATGCTGACCACGGTGGCGGTGCTGGTGCAGTCGATCGCGCAGATCGTTGCGCTGTCGGTGCTTCGTCGTCGCCAGCCGGAGTTGCGCCGGCCCTATCGGCAGTGGCTCTATCCGGTGCCCAGCGTGCTCGCGCTGGCCGGGTGGATCTACGTGTACTCCTCGGCCACCACGTTGTCGATCATCCTGTCGTTGGTGTGGATCGTTGGTGGGATCGTGGCGTTCCTGCTGTGGGCTCGGGTCAATCGGTCCTGGCCGTTCGGGCCGATTGTGGTCAAGGAGACCTACTTGGAGCTTCAGCGGGCCGATGATGACGTTGACTCCGGGCATGCCGCGGCGGCGCCGGCCTGATCCGGCCTCTCCGGACGCCGGTTGCACCCGGGCGGCTTTGGTTCCGGTGGCATCCGACCATCATGCCGACTCGGCTCAGGGGTAGCCACCGGCCCGTTTGACGGTGCGGATGACCGGCGCCGTCTCGACTTCACGGACGAGCGGCAGCGCGCCGATCCGTTCGGTCAGGTAGCGGTAGAGATCCGCGTTGTCCCGGCACACCGCGGAGACGAGCAGGTTCGTCGGGCCGGTGGTGGCCGCGCAGAAGGCGACCTCGGGGTGCGCCGCGATCGCCGCCCCCGTCTCGGCGAGCTGCGCGGGCGGGACGGACGCCCACAACCGCACATCCGCGTGGTAGCCGAGGGCCTCGGAGTCGACGTCCACGTCGAAGTAGAGCAATCCGGCCGCGCGCAGCGCCTCGATCCGGCGGGCCACCGTCGACTCCGACCAGCCGGTCGCGGCGGCCAGCGCGGGATAGGGCGCGCGGCCGTCCCGGGCGAGGGCCTGCACCAGCGGTCGGTCGGCGTGGCTGAGGACGACCGCGCCGGCCGGGCGGTGGTCCGGGCGGAGCGCCTCGACCTGTTCGGCGTCGAGGGCGAGCAGGGCGGCGAAGCCGTCCGGGCCGCCGACGAACATGTGCAGCACGCTGTGCGCGGTCACCGACACGACCGGCGCGGTGCGTTGCAGGCGTTGCAGGATCAGGTCGTCGCGTTCCTCCAGCGACCAGGACTGCAGGCTCGCGGTGATCTCGGTGCCGCCGGAGAGCAGGTGCACCCAGCGGGTGTCCTCCCGCCGGGCCAGGGCGACCGCGATCTCCATCGCCGAGCCCGGCTGGCAGTGCACCCGGATGATCCACTGGGCCCCACCGAGCTGACCGGCGTCGATCGCGCCGACGAGCCGGACCAGGTTGGTCTCGCGCAGCCGCGCGTACCGTCGGCCCACGGTGCGGTCGGAGACGCCCAGGACCTCCCCGATGCGCGCGAACGACGCCCGGCCGTCGATGTTGAGCGCGTGCAGCAGGCCTCGGTCGAGGTCGTCGAGTACGACGGATTCCGTCTCCACAGCTCTCATTGTGTCGGATTTCCGCACCGAGGTCGATCTGGCTACGCATCCACCCGTGGCTGACCCGATCCTCGCCCCATGCGTTCTCGTTGGTGGCCGCTCGTGGCCATATGTCTTGGTTCCTTCATGCTGCTGCTCGACGTCACCATCGTGACGGTCGCGCTGCCCGACATCGCCGCGGATCTGCACGCGTCGTTCACCAGCCTGCAGTGGGTGCTGGACGTCTACGCGCTGGTGCTCGCCGCGCTGCT
Source organism: Pseudonocardiaceae bacterium (assembly GCA_036268615.1). Classification (GTDB taxonomy): domain Bacteria; phylum Actinomycetota; class Actinomycetes; order Mycobacteriales; family Pseudonocardiaceae; genus DATATV01. The sequence goes on along the minus strand of DATATV010000076.1, from coordinate 39,575 downwards.
GCTGGGCGCCGGCTCCATCGCCGACATCGTCGGCCGCCGCCGTGCCTACGTCGCCGGTCTGGCCCTGTTCGCGCTCGGCTCACTGACCTGCGGCCTCGCCCCCTCCGCCACGGTGCTGATCACCGCCCGCGGCTTACAGGGCATCGGCGGCGCGCTGATGTTCGCCACCACCACGGCGATGCTCAACGCCACCTATCAGGGCAAGGACCGCGGTGTGGCGTTCGGGATCTGGGGCGCGACGAACGGGGCCGGCTCGGCGCTTGGCCCGCTGATCGGCGGCCTGCTCACCCAGCACGCCGGCTGGCGGTGGATCTTCCTGGTCAACCTGCCCGTCTCGGTGGTGACGATCGTGCTGACCATCCTGGTGATGACCGAGACCCGCAGGCCGGGCGTGCGGATCGACGTGCCGGGCGTGCTCGCGTTCACCGCCTTCGCCAGTTCGCTCACCTACGCGCTGATCCGCGCCGGCGACGACGGCTGGACCTCGCCCGGCACGTACGTCTTCCTGGTGCTGGCCGCGCTCGCGCTGGTGGTGTTCCTGGTGATCGAGCGGCGCGCCGAACACCCGCTGCTGGACCTGTCGTTGTTCCGGTCCGCGTCGTTCAGCGCGACGATCACCGCCGGGCTGGTACTGATGGCCGCCGCGTTCTCGATCCTCGCCTACACCTCGGTGTGGTTGCAGGGCGTGCTCGGGCTCTCGCCGGTCGCCGCCGGACTCGCGCTGTTGCCGATGGCGGTGTGCTCGTTCCTGGTTTCCGCGATCGCTGGCCGCGCACTGCAGAACGTCTCACCGCGCTGGACGGTCGGCGCCGGCATGGTGCTGATCGGGATCGGTTCGGCCTTGCAGGGCGTGCTCGGCGCCGACTCCGGTGCACTCGCGCTGCTGCCCGGGCTGGCGATCGTCGGGGCGGGCGTGGGCCTGGCCATCCCGACGTTGACGGCGGCCGCGATGTCCGCCGCACCACCGCAGTTGGGCGGGATGGTCGCCGGAACGCTGAACACCGCGCGGCAACTCGGTTACGCGCTCGGCGTCGCGGTGCTCGGCCTGATCTTCCGCAGCACGGTCCAGTCGCAGGTGAGCGATCCGGGCCTGGTCGGGGCGATCGTCGCCGGACACGCGCCGCGGATCGTCCCGGTGCGCGCGGCGGTTACCGCCGGACTGCACAACGGCTATCTGATCGCCGGCGCCGCGGGAGTCGTCGGCGGATTGCTGGTGCTCTGGCTGGTCCGCCCGGCGGTCCGCGCGCACGCGCCGCAGCAGCCGGTGCCGGCCCGCGCCTGACCGGTCAGGTGGTGTGCCACCGCATCCGGACCCTGGTGCCGCCGGCGTCGGAGTTGATCGTGCTGTCCTCGGCGAACGCCCGGATGAGCGGCAGGCCGCGGCCCCCGGCGCGCAACCGGTCGAGGTTGACCAGGACCGGCTGCCACCGGCCGTGATCGGTCACGGTCACGACGATCTGCCGGTCGGTGGCGCGGTAGGTGGCGTGCAGCTCCCAGACACCGCGGGGCAGGCCACGGTAGGCGTGCGCGACGACGTTGGCCATCGCCTCATAGCTGGCCAACGTCAACTCCTGGACCCGGTCGGCGACCATGCCGACGCTCGCCGCCCAGCGCGCCAGCGCCCGACGCAGCGCCGGCAGCCGGTCGGCCTGGGCAGGTATCGCCAGGTAGTGCAAATCGGACAACGCCGCGGTCGGACCATCGTCTTCCGCTGGGGAAGGCATGGACCACGCTCCTTCCCGCTCGGCTGTGGAAAGACAATGCCCTGTCGAGAGCTACATACCCGGAGGAGCCGATCCAACACATCTCCGGCCACCATCAGCTTGATGGCCTGCGACACCGTTTGTCCCAGGCTCGCGGCGGGTACCTCCGCGATCGAGACGCCTGTCCGCCGCCGGTTTCCGGTGCTGGTCAGGCGAGCGTCAGCGCCGCCGGCACGGACTCGCGGAGCGCGGCGACCGCCGCGGCCACCGCGGGGTGGCCGGCTGCGCCGCCGCGGAAAGCGATCCTGGTTCGCCGCTGGATCGGCAGCCGGGTCAGCGTGACCGCGGGCGTCGGGTCGGCGATCCCCAGCCACGGCACAACGGCGACGCCCTCGCCCCCGGCGACCAGGGTCAGCACGGTGCCGAAGTCGTCGACCTGATGCCGCACACGCGGGCTGAAGCCGGCCGCCTGGCAGGCCCGGATCGTCATCGCGTGACAGAGCGTCCCGGAGGTCGCGGTGATCCACGGGGACTCCCGGCAGTGGCCCAACGCGGGTTCGCCGGCCGGCATCGGCGTTGTCGAGACGAGATACATCGACTCGGTGCACAGCGGCGCGGACGCCAGGCCCGGCTCGGCGGCGGAGGGCACGAAGTCGTAGTCGTGCACCAGCGCCACATCCAGCTCACCGGCCCGCAGCGCACTCGCGACGTCCGCCGGATCGATCTCCGCGACCATCGCCTCCAGTCCCGGGTGCCGCCGGGCCAGCGAGGTCAGCGTCGCGGGCAGCATCGCCCGGGTGGCGGTGGGGAAGGCGCCGATCCGCAGGACACCGGCCAGGCCACGACGGGCGTCGACAAGTTCGGCAGCGGCCTGCTCCAGCCGTTCCAGCACGGCTTCCGCGTGCTGGACGAGGTTCTGCCCGGCCGGGGTGAGGGTGACCCGTCGACCGGTGCGTTCGAGCAGTGGGACGCCGGCCTCGCGTTCCAGCGTGCTGAGCTGCTGGGAGACCGCGGACGGGGTGAACGCGAGCGCTTCGGCGACGGCCGCGATGGTGCCGCGCAAGGCGAGTTCGCGCAGCAGACGCAGGCGTCGGACATCGAGCATCAGCTCAGCTTACGTTCTGGCGAAGAAAGGCGAACTGGACCTGGTGAATCGCTGCGGCCACGCTCGGCTTCATGGCCCACCGCCCGTCCCTGCCCGGACTCCACGTCCCACTGGTCACCCCGTTCACCGCCGACGGCCGCGTGGCCATAACCGCGCTCGCCGAACTGGCCGACTCGGTACTCGACGCCGGAGCCACCGGGATCGTCGCCCTGGGCACGACCGCGGAGGTGGCCACGCTCGACGCCGACGAGAAGACCGCGGTTGTCGACGTGTGTGCCCAGGTCTGCCGGGAGCGGAAGAAAACCCTGATCGTCGGCGCCGGTGGCAACAACACCAGGGCGAGTGCGGCCGCGTTGGCCGGACTGGCCCGCTGGCCCGAGACCACGGCCGCACTGGTGCCGGTGCCGGCGTTCACCCGTCCCGGAGCAGCCGGCGTGCTGGCGCACTTCGCCCAACTGGCCGGCACCAGCCCCGTCCCGCTGATCGTCTATCACGTGCCGCTGCGCACCGGGCAGATGTTGGACGCGAAAGCCTTGCGGGCGTTGGGAGAACTGCCCGGAGTCAGTGGTATCAAGCTGGCCGGAGGCCAGCTCGACGAGCAGACCGTGGCGCTGCTCGCCGACCTGCCAGCCGATTTCGCCGTACTGGCCGGCGACGACCAGTACGTCTTCCCGCTGTTGGCGCTCGGTGCGGTCGGCGGCATCGTCGCGTCAGCGCACCTGGCCACCGAGCATTTCGTGGACCTGGTCACCACCTGTCAACAAGGTGATCTGGGCAGGGCCCGAAACCTGGGCCGCGCATTGTTCCGGCTGGCAGCGGCCGCATTCAGCGAACCAAACCCCACAGTGATCAAAGGTGTTCTACACGAACAAGGCAGAATCCCGACACCAGACGTACGCCTGCCACTGCTGCCAGCCGAGGGCGAGTCGGTAGCGAAAGTATTGGCGGAACTGGACACGCTGGCCAATCTTCGACCGCGATAACCCCTTCATTCCGATACCAAGCGCACGTAAGAAATCCGCGATCGGGAAGAAGGAGCCACCGCAGAACTGGACCGAACTCGCCCGTGTGCCTACCCGACCAGGCCTCCGGCGGCGCGGCTCCACCCGCTGTGCCGGCTGGCCGTGGTGATCGGCCTTCCGGTCGCCTGCGCGCGCCTGACAAGGAGCGCAACGTGGTCGAACGGTAATCCTCCGCAGCGGTCCGGTGCGGCACACTCGTCCTGACGGCTGTGCGCGGTTCGGTCACCAACTGCAACGGGTTGATTTCACCTGGTCAGGACGTTCTTGATCGAGTTGACGACCCGGTCCGCGCACGTCAGAATCTCGAACACTTGTTCGATGGTGTTTCTGCTGGCTTCCCCTCGGCGGACCGGTCACGAGGGGTGTGCTGGTGTCGTTCAACAACCCGGCTATGCCGTGGGGCGAGCTGGAGCGGGCGCTGTCCGGGCGGGGTCGGCCGCCGACCGTCGGGGACGGCAACGACGCGCCGGCCTGGTCGCGGAAGCGGGACGGCTACCAGCCGCCCGTCGGCCTGCGGTCGCGGCGGACCGACGGCGACAGCAGCGCGCCCCGGGTGCCCTATGCCGAACTGCACTGTCACTCCAACTTCTCCTTTCTCGACGGGGCCAGCCATCCCGAGGAACTGGTCGAGGAGGCCGCGCGGCTCGGCCTCGACGCGGTCGCGCTGACCGACCACGACGGTATGTACGGGGTGGTGCGGTTCGCCGAGGCCGCGCGGGAGATCGGGATACGCACCATCTACGGCGCGGAGTTGTCGCTGGGACTGGCCGGCCCGCAGAACGGGGTGGCCGATCCCGAAGGACAGCACCTGTTGCTGCTCGCCCGCAACCCCGAGGGATACCGCCGGTTGTGCCGGGTGATCTCGGCCGCGCAGTTGCGGGGTGGGGAGAAGGGCCGGCCGGTCTACGACTGGGACGAGGTCGTTGCCGAGACGGCGGCGCACTGTCTGGTGTTGACCGGGTGCCGCAAGAGTTCCGTGCGGCGGGCGCTGGTGTCCGGCGGGCCGGCTGCCGGGGCCGACGCCCTGGCGGGGCTGGTGGCCGCCTTCGGTTCCGAGGGGGTGGCGGTGGAGCTGACCGACCACGGTTATCCGTTGGACACCAACCGGAACGACCTGCTGGCCGGGCTCGCGCTCGACGCCCGGCTGCCGGTGGTCGCGACGAACGCGGTGCACTACGCGCGGCCGGGGCGCGGCCGGTTGGCCACCGCGATGGCCGCGGTGCGGGCCCGCCGCTCGTTGGACGACATGGCGGGCTGGCTGCCGCCCGCACCGACCGCCTATCTGCGGTCGGGGACCGAGATGCGGGACCGGTTCCGGCGTTATCCGGGCGCGGTGCAGGGGGCTGCCGCGCTGGGCGTGGAGTGCTCGTTCGACCTGCGGCTGCTGGCGCCCAGTCTGCCGCCGTTCCCGGTGCCACCCGGGCACGACGAGAACAGCTACCTGCGGGAGCTGGTGGCTGACGGCGCGCGCCGCCGATACGGGTCGCGGGCCGACGATCCGGCCGCCTACCGCCAGCTCGACCACGAGCTCGGCATCATCGAGCGGTTGTCGTTCCCGGGTTACTTCCTGGTGGTCTGGGACATCGTGCGGTTCTGTCGCGAGCACGACATTCTCTGCCAGGGCCGGGGATCGGCGGCGAACTCGGCGGTCTGTTACGCGCTGGGGATCACCAACGCCGATCCGGTCCGGTGGGGCCTGCTGTTCGAGCGGTTCCTCGCGCCGGAGCGGGACGGGCCGCCGGACATCGACGTGGACATCGAGTCCGACCGCCGGGAGGAGGCCATTCAGTACGTGTACCGGTTGCACGGCCGCCGGCACGCCGCGCAGGTCGCCAACGTGATCACCTACCGGCCCCGCTCGGCGATCCGGGACGCCGCCAAGGCGCTGGGGTTCTCGCCGGGGCAGCAGGACGCCTGGTCCAAGCACATCGACGGCTGGCAACCGCTGCGCGCACACTCGTCCGGCGAGATCCCCGACTCGGTGGTGGATCTCGCGGTGCAGTTCGAGGGCGCGCCGCGACACCTCGGCATCCACTCGGGCGGCATGGTGATCGCCGACCGGCCGGTGTCGGAGATCGTGCCGATCGAGTGGGCCCGGATGGCCGACCGGAGCATCCTGCAGTGGGACAAGGACGACTGCGCGGCGATCGGGCTGGTGAAGTTCGACCTGCTGGGGCTGGGCATGCTCTCGGCGATCCACTACACGCTCGACCTCGTACGCGACCACGAAGGCGTCGACCTCGACCTGGCCCGGCTGGACCTGGCCGATCCGGCCGTCTACGACATGCTCTGCGCCGCGGACGCGGTCGGCGTCTTCCAGGTCGAGTCCCGCGCGCAGCTGGCCACGCTGCCCCGGTTGCGGCCGCGCAAGTTCTACGACCTGGTGGTGGAGGTCGCGTTGATCCGGCCGGGGCCCATCCAGGGCGGCTCGGTGCATCCCTACCTGCGCCGCCGTGCGGGGGAGCGGTGGGAGCACGCGCATCCGCTGCTGGCGCGCAGTCTGGATCGGACCCTGGGGGTGCCGCTGTTCCAGGAGCAGGTGATGCAGATGGCCGTGGACGTGGCCGGGTTCACCGCGTCCGAGGCCGACCTGCTGCGCCGCGCGATGGGCGCCAAGCGGTCGACCCGGAAGATGGATCGGCTCCGGGACCGGTTCTTCGCCGGCGCCGAGGCCAACGGGGTGACCGGGGAACTGGCGCTGCACATCTTCGAGCAGGTGCGCGCGTTCTCCGGCTACGGCTTCCCGGAGGCGCACTCGATGAGCTTCGCGTTGCTCGTCTACGCCAGCGCGTTCCTCAAGCACTACCACCCGGCGGCGTTCTGCGCTGGGCTGCTGCGCGCGCAGCCGATGGGGTTCTACTCACCGCAGTCCCTGGTGGCCGACGCGCGCCGGCACGGGGTGACCGTGCGCGGCCCGGACCTCGCCGCCAGCCTCGGCCACGCCACGCTCGAACCCGCGCCGGACAGCACCGGTGGGCAGGCGGTGCGGCTGGGGCTGGCCGCGGTGCGCGGGGTGGGGGAGGAGCTGGCCGAGCGGATCGTCACGGAGCGGGCCGCGCACGGGATCTTCGTGGACCTGACCGATCTCGGCCGCCGGGTGCGACTGACCGTGCCGCAACTGGAGACGCTCGCCACCGCCGGGGCGTTCGACAGTCTGGGGGTGAACCGGCGGGAGGCGTTGTGGCAGGCCGGTGCCGCGGCCGGCGAGCGGCCGGACCGGCTGCCGGGCACGACCGTGGTCGGCGCCGCGCCCGCGCTGCCGGGGATGTCTGCCTGGGAGCTGACCGCCGCGGATCTCTGGGCCACCGGCATCTCGCCGGACACCCATCCCGTGCGCTACCTGCGGGAGTACCTCGACCAGGTCGGCGCGCTGCCGACGGCGAAGGTGACCGAGGTCGCGGACGGCACCCGGATTCTGGTCGGCGGGGCGGTCACCCACCGGCAGCGGCCGGCGACCGCGGGCGGCATCACCTTCCTCAACCTGGAGGACGAGACCGGGATGCTCAACGTGCTGTGCTCACCGGGGTTGTGGGCACGGTTCCGGACCGTCGCCGTGGTCAGCCCCGCGCTGTTGGTCCGGGGTGTGGTCCAGGCCGCCGAGAACGTGGTCACGCTGGTGGCCGACCACCTTGCGGGACTGGACCTGAGGACGGTGCACCGGTCCCGGGACTTCCGCTGACCGTGGCTGTCCGCAGGCCGGGACACCGACCCGCGGACAGCCACCGGTTCAGCTCTGGGCGGCCAGGGTGAAACTCTGGGAGACGCCCCCGGTGCAGGTCCACTGTTGCAGCCGGGTGCCGTCCGTGGTGGACACACCCGTCACGTCCAGACACTCGTTGCTGTTGTTGCGCGGGGTGAAACTGTAGCTGCCGTCCGCGTGCTGGAGGGGCAGCCATTGCTGGTTGGTCCCACCGCCGTAGGCCCACAGCTGGATCTGCGCGCCGTCGCCGGTGGCGCCCGCACCGCCGGTCACGTCCCAGCTCTCGGTGGCCGCGTTGCGCGCGACCACCTTGTAGTAGCCGCTGTCCGTCGGCTGGAACTGCCATTCCTGGTTGGTGTTGCCGCTGCCGCAGGTCCACTGTTGGACGCCGGTGCCGTTGGCGGTGCCGCCGTTGGTGGCGTCGGCGCACTTGCCGCTGTTGGTGTTGACCACCTGGTACCACGCGGTGGAGTTGATGCCGCCGGAGCCGGTGCCACCACCGCCGCCACTGGTGCCCGGCGTCCAGGTGAACGTCGCGACTGCCTTGGCCGGCAGCGTGTAGGTGAAGGACTGGCCGTTCTGGCTCACGTTGAACGTGTGCGCGTTGGCGGTGTCGGCATTCAGCACGACCATCGCGATCGAGCCGTCCGGGTTGCGGAACGCGACGTCCTCGACGTTGCCGGAACCGAAGGTGTTGGAGTCGATCCGGACCGCGCCCGGCTTGACGAACTTGCTGGCCTGGCCGAGCACGTAGTACTCGGCGTTGTAGGCCGCGCTGCCCGCGGAGTTGTTCACCGTCACCACGCCGGTGCAGGTGGTGCAGTTCATCGACGGGCCGCCGCTCGGGTCCAGCGCCATGTTCCAGGTGACCACGGACTTCGCCCAGTTGCGGGTGGCGCCGATGATCAGGTTCTCGGTCTGCCAGTCCAGCGAGTCGGAGAAGGTGTTGGCGGTGTTGGCAGACTGGCTGCCCGAGCACTCGGTGAAGTACGTGTCCTTGCTCGGATAGGCGTTGTGCACGGTGGTCTGGGCACTGGGATCACCGCTGTAGCAGTGCCAGGCGGTGCCGGCGGTGTACGCGGCCGCGGCGGAGTTGCCCAGGATCGTCTCGGGGAAGCCGATGTCGTTCCAATTGTGGTCATAGCCAAGGACCTGGGTGCTCAGCCCGGCGGCCTTGATCGCCGGGCCGAGGTCACTGCCGATCAGGGTCGTCTCCTGGCTACCGGTGAAGGTGGAACCCGGGTAGTTGCTCGGGGAGAACTCGGGTTCGTTCTGTGGGCTGATCAGCGCGACCGGCACCCCGGCGGCCTGGTACGCCTGGAGGAACTTCACCAGATAGTTCGCGTAGACCTGGTAGTCGGCGGTGTTGAGGGTGCCGCCGATCATCGAGCCGCTGGTCTTCATCCAACCCGGTGGGCTCCACGGGGTGGCCATGATGGTGGTGCTCGGATTGAGCTGCCGGGCCTGTTGCAGCAGCGGCAGGATGTAGCTGTTGTCGTGCGCGACGGAGAAGTCGGCCAGGTTGGGGTCGGTCTGGCCGGCGGGCACGTCGTCGTAGCTGTAGAGCGAGCGGGAGAAGTCCGAGGCGCCGATCGGCTGGCGCAGGAAGTCCAGGCCGATGCCCTGGCTCGGGTCGAACAGCTTGGACATGATCGTGTTGCGCTGCGGCGAGTTGGCGATCAGCCAGGCCGAGGAGTCGGTCAGCGACGCGCCGAAGCCGGTCATCGACTGGTAGGTGGTGTTCGGGTTGACGGTGATCGTCTGACTGCCCGAGCCGGTGCCGGAGGTGAACGTCGCCCCGGGCTGTGCGGCGAGCAGTTTGCTCTGGTCGGCGGTGGTCTCCCAGACCGACACCGCGGCTCCGGTGGCGGCCTGGGCGGTGCCCGGTCCGACGATCGACAACGAGACGAGCGCCGCCGCGGCCAGCGACGCCGAGATGAACCTGGTACGGGACAACGTTGTCCTCCTTCATCGAGGTGAGGATGACGTCCTGCCGTGAAACAAAATGAAACATTTGCTGGAAACAGCGACAACAATATGGCGGCGTGAGGTCGCGGCTGTCAAGGCATAAATTGATTACTTCCATACTAGGTAAACAGTAACTAGGCTGAACATCATGAAACAAAACGCGGTAACAATTGGCTAGGCCACGGGCGAGCCACGTCACGGTCCGGGCGATCGCCGCCGAGGCAGGCGTCTCCATCGCCACGGTGTCCCGGGTGATGAACGGCCATGTCCAGGTCGCCACCCAGACCCAGGAACTCGTCCGCCAGGCGGTCCAACGGCTCGGCGCGCCCGCGCCCGCTCGGCGTGGCGCCACCAGCGGTGCGGTCTACGTGCGCTGTCCCTACGTGCTGACCGACTACTTCGGCGTCATCGTCTCGTCCATCGCCGACACGCTGGACCTGCACCACCGCCGGCTGGTGCTCGGCGCGGGGGAGACGGCGCAGGGCGCGCACGTGCTGCGCGGGCTCGCCCAGGACCCCACCGTGGCCGGCGCGATCCTGGTGCTGCCGCCCGAACCCGGCGAGGAGATCGACGAACTGCGGGCCAGCGGCCTGCCGTTCATCGTCGTCGACCCGCGTACCGCGCTGCCCCAGGACGTGGTCTCGGTGTCGGCGGCCAACGTCGCCGGGGCGCGCAGCATCACCAGCCACCTGACCGCGCTGGGCCACCGGCGGATCGGCGTCGTCGCCGGCCCGACCGAATGGCTGGCCAGTGCGGCGCGGCTGATCGGGCACACCTCGGCGCTCGCCGACGCGGGCATCCTGATGGCTCCGGAACTGCTGCGCAGTGTCGAACCGACCACCGAGAACGGCCGGCAGGCGGCCGGCGAACTGCTCGGCCTGGCCGACCGGCCGACCGCGCTGGTCGCGTTCAACGACAAGGCGGCGGTCGGCGCGATGCGGGCCGCCCATGAGCACGGCCTGCGGGTGCCGGCGGACCTGTCGGTCACCGGGTTCGACGACAGCGAGTTGAGCCGGTACACCGCACCCGCGCTGACCACCGTGCGTCAGCCGTTGGAGGAGATGGGGCGGATGGCGGTGTCGCTGCTGATTCGCCTGCTGGAACGGCACACCGTGGACACCCTCCACATCGAACTGGCCACCCAGCTGGTCGTCCGGGACACCACGGCTCCATACCGATCAACAACGGGATGACAACTTCTGGACAAATAACTGGCTGTCGTCACGAGCCAGGTCAGCGGCCCGATGAAACAGACAATCGTTGCCCGCTCCCTGGATCCGAAGTGATACGCCATGAGGTCGATCAAATTCATCACCGCGGCGGCAGTTCTGCTCGGTGCGCTGAGCACACTGAGCGCGTGCGCCGGAGGACCCACCAGTCGAGCCGATGTCTGCCAGGACTATGACAGCCTCGGTATCGCGTACGACTCGGCCGACGGCATCTTCGACAATGCCGTGTTCGACCGGGCCGGCGATCTGGCCGATGTGGCCGGTCGCTATTCGGGCAGCCCGAGCCTGGGCGACGACTCCGCCGCGCTCAACGCCATCGCCGGCTCCGACAACACCAACGGCTTCGCGCTGGCCGGGGCGACCGGCGCGATCGCCGAGCTCTGCGGACACGAGCTCGGTGTCGGCGTGACCCAGTACGACGACGACCCGGCCGCCGGCGGTTACAACGCGCCGGCCGTCGCCCCGTCAACGCCGGACTACGCCGAGGGGAACTCCTCCGGCGATAGCACGGTCGGCGGCGGCAACACCGATCCCGACAACGCGACCCAGAACGATCCGACCGACGACGAGCGGTCGGCCGGCCAGCCGTCGGTCACCGACGAATCGTCCGCGTTGGCCGCGTTGCAGCAGGAGGTCAACAGCGACCGGGACGCGGTCGAGCAGTTGGTCGGCGAGTGGGTGCCGCAGCTCTCGTCCAAGTCCGACGGCCTGGTGGCCGACGGGATGACCTACGACTACGAGGCCATCTGGCAGGACTTCCAGAGCAAGCGGCAGACCGATCCTGAGGCCCTGCTGCTGTGGTCCGGTGACTATTCGAGCTTCTCCCTGCGGAACTTCTGGGTGACCGTCGCGCCGGTGCCGTCCGGAACGCCGGTGGCGGCGAACTCCTGGTGCGACGATCAGGGCTTGGGGATCAACGACTGTTTTGCCAAGCTGATCTCGCACATCGCGGGCCCCTCGGGCAGTACCAAACCCCGCTGACAGTGCAATCGAGGGCATTCGAGGCATGAAAGTTTTGGTGCCGCAGGCCAGATTTGGCGAATGTCTCCAGGTGAACGCGCGCATGGCAGTTTTGTCCGGGTCGGGGTGACGGGTTGCCGGCTCCAACTAATGCACTTAGCATCGATTACACATTAGTTGGCCGGGGTGCGTCCATCTGACCGGGGGAATCCGCAGTGCCTGCCGAACGTCGATCGCTCGACCTCATCGTGTACCTGCGCAACTCGGGTTACCACGAGTCCGCCTGGCGGGTCTCGCCTGCCGACCCGTTGCACGTGCTGGACGTCGACCACTATCGGCAACTGGCAATGACGGCCGAACGTGGTGCGCTGCACTCGATTTTCCTGCCGGACAGCCCGGGCGTGGCCGAGTTCCGCTCGGAGTACCTGCCCGGCGCCGGCCTCGACCCGATCGACCTGCTCGCCGCGCTCGCGAGCCGGACCGACCACATCGGCCTGATCGCCACCGCGTCCACCACCTACAGCTATCCCTGGGAGGTCGCCCGACGCTTGGCGACGCTGGACTTCCTGAGCCACGGGCGGGCCGGCTGGAACATGGTGACCACGGTGGAGCCCGCCGTCGCCGGCAACTTCGGCGACCGGCCGCACCCACCGCGCGCCGACCGCTACGACCGGGCCGACGAGTACGTCGAGGTGGTGCTGAAACTCTGGGACAGCTGGGAGGACGGCGCCGCGGTCACCGACCGGAAAACCGGCCGGTGGGCGGACCCGGCCCGGCTGCATCCACCACGGCACACCGGCAGGTATTTCGACGTCGCGGGCTACCTGCCCTTTCCCCGCTCACCGCAAGGTCATCCGTTCCTCACCCAGGCGGGATCGTCGCCGCGCGGCATGGCGCTCGCGGCCAAGTACGCCGACGCCGTGTTCGCTCCGGTGAGCGACATCAACACCGCCGCGACCTTCCGCCGCGACCTGCGTGCCCGGACCGCGGACAACGGCCGCGATCCCGACCACATCCGAGTGCTGCCCGGCCTGTCGTTCCTACTCGCCGGCACCGAGGCCGAGGCGAATTCCCTGAAGGACACACTGGAAGCGGCCGCCAGTGAGGAGTTCCGCTGGCGCAACCTCGCCAACCTGGCCGGGCTGGACTACCACACCATCGATCCCGACGCGCCGTTTCCGCCGGAACTCCTTGACTCCGCGCCGAAAACGAGCTTCGGCGCGTCGATCTACCAGATGGTCGCCGAGGCACCCAGCACATTCCGTGCGGTGGCCCGGAAACTCTCGGCGCTGCCCGGCGGCCTGGACTTCACCGGCACGCCGGAACGCCTGGCCCAGCTGATGATCGACTGGTGGGACGCGGGCGCAGCCGACGGCTTCACCCTGATGCCCAACGTCCTGCCCGACCAGCTGACGGCGTTCGTCGACCACGTCGTGCCCGTGCTGCAGTCGCACGGCGTCGCCCGGGCCGAGTACCGCGGTACCACCCTGCGCGACCACTTCGGTCTGCCGCGACCGGGCGCGTGATCGAGGTAAGAAGTTCGGGGCGGCTCATACCAACAGTTCGAGCCACCAGACGGAGGTATTTCTCATGAACCAGCAATGTCCCTACGTTCTCGACGTCGACGGCACCGACATCCAGGCCGAGGGCGCCCGGCTGCGCGCCGCGGGCCCGGCGACGCTCGTCGAGATGCCCGGTGGTCTGCCGGCCTGGGCGGTCGGCAGTCACGACCTGATGCGGCGATTACTGACCGACCCCCGGGTGTCCAAGGACCCACGGCAGCACTGGGCGGCGTGGATCAACGGCGACGTAGCCGAGGACTGGCCGTTGCGGATCTGGGTGTCGGTGCAGAACATGTTCACCGCCTACGGCAGCGAACACAAGCGGCTGCGCTCACTGGTGTCGGCCGGCTTCACCGCGCGCCGCACGGCCGCGCTGCGGCCGAAGATCGAGCAGATCGCCGAGAACCTGCTGGACACGATCGCGCGGGCCGGCGCCGACGGGCCGGTCGATCTGCGCGCGCTGTACGCCTACCCGCTGCCGGTCGAGGTGATCTGCCAGCTCTTCGGTGTTCCGGAGGACGAGCGCGCGGCCATGCGCACGGTGGTGGACACGGTCTTCGACACCACCGCGACCCCGGAACAGGCGCAGGCCAACGGTATCGCCATGTACGAGATCCTCACCCGGCTGATCGAGCTCAAGCGGTCCGCCCCGGGTGACGACCTGACCAGCGCGCTGATCACCGTGCACGACGACGAGGGCGGCTCACTGAACGCGACCGAACTCGTCGACACGCTGGTCCTGATGCTCACCGCCGGGCACGAGACCACAGTGAACCTGCTGGACCAGGCGATCACCGCCCTGCTCACCCACCCCGACCAGCTGGCGCTGGTCCGCGCCGGTGAGCGGTCCTGGGGTGAGGTGATCGAGGAGACGCTGCGCTGGCAGGCACCGGTGGCCTACCTGCCGCTGCGCTACGCGGTCGAGGACATCGACCTGGACGGCGTGCACATTCCCAAGGGCGACGCCATTCTGGCCGCGTACGCGGCGACCGGTCGGGACCCGGCCCAGCACGGCGAGACCGCCGACGAGTTCGACATCACCCGGGCGAGCAAGACCCATCAGGCGTTCGGCTACGGCGTGCACCACTGCCTCGGGGCGCCGCTGGCCCGGCTGGAGGCCGAGATCGCCCTGCCGGCGCTGTTCGCGCGGTTCCCTGATCTGCACCTGGCGGTGCCGGCCGAGGAACTGACGCCGATGCACTCGTTCCTGTCCAACGGACACGCCAGCCTGCCGGTCCGGCTCACGCACTGACCCGCGCCGAGTCCGCCGGTCCTCACTCGGCCGGGCTGTCTCCCGGAGCGTGGGGCGGTTGCGTGCGTCGTCCGGGACTGGCGGACTTTGCCGGCGTGACCGGGATCGACCGGCGCGCGGCGGGCGCCCCCCGCCTGTGCATCGAGGGTCCGGGTATCTTGCGCATCGCGTCGGCGGGCAGCGCCTGCCGGGCCAACTCGCTGGCCCGGGTCAACTCGGCCAGTGCCTCGTGGTACCGCGCGGAAAGCCGGTAAACACCGTCCGTCGCGGCGGCGGAATTCATGAAGTCGGCGAAGGACATGTTCGCGATAAACAGATTTCCGACGACGGTGTGAATAGCGTCGGGCATCGCCCGAAATGTCTGGCCGGGCTCGTCGACGAGGTCGATCACGAGCAGCGTCCGGTCGTCGCCGGCGAAGGTCGCGTCGTCGGCGACGAGCAGGACCGGATGCGGCGAGTCCGCCGGTACCAGCTCCATCAACTGGTACGCGGTCACTTCCCGGTAGCCGGCGCCGTCCAGGAAGGTCACCTCCGCGGAGCCGAGGGCCTCCCGCAACGCCTGCCACGCCGCGTCGTCGGTGAAATCGGTCCGCAGCAGCAACGGCTTGTCGGACTCGGGTAACGGTGCGCCGGGCTGGTCGGCTGGCATGTGTCCTCCGGTGGGCTCGGGGAGAGATCGTCAGGGTACAGCTGATCTTCGGCGGGTCATCCGCTGCTACGGTGTGATCGTTCCGAGATAGAACTTTTCCGTTCGAGGAAGGCGCGTGAACGTGCGGAGTCACCGTAGCGGTGCGATTTCCGTGAAAAGGGCAGTGATCGGCGCCCTTGTCGTCGTTCTCGGACTGGTCGCGGTGGTACTGACCACCGCCAATGCCACCCCGTCCGGGCCGTCGGCGGCCGCGGCCGCGCCGACGATGTGGGCCACCCAACTGGACTTCGACAACAACGGCACCGCGTGGTCGACGGCGAGTTTCGCCGCCCTGCACGCGAAGGGCCTCAACACCGCCGAGATCGACATGCCGTGGGCGACGATCGAACCCACCCAGGGCACGTTCACCTACACCGAGTTGGACCAGGAACTGGCCAACGCGAGCGCAGCGGGCATGAAGCTGATCCCGATCTTCTGGTACTCCGGTTGGGGCGGCAGCCCGGCGACCTGGGTCACCAGCCACGAGATCAACACCGCCGGCGTCCAGAGCGCGACACCGGCCTGGTGGGATCCGACCGCCCAGCCGGCCTACCTCACCTACGTCACCGACACGGTCAAGCACATCGCGGCGAACACGGGTTATGGCGGCAGCATCCTGGACTACGGCTTCCTGGACGCCCAGTGGGACGACGCGGGCACCGCCGCAGGCTGGGCACCGGACGACATCAACGAGTTCCACAACACCTACCTGCCCGCCACCTACGGCACCATCGCGACCTTCAACAGCCGCAACGGCACCGCCTACACCGCCTTCGCACAGGTCCCCGCGGCCATTCCCGGCCAGCCACTGGCCGGCGTCTACCAGTTGTTCCGGATCTGGAGCGTGCAGACCACCTACGGGCAGCTGGCCGCCGACGTGCGCGCGGTCACCAGCAGCACTCCGCTGTACTACTACTTCGGCGGCCACCTCGGCAACGCGGTCAGCAACGGCAACATCCCCGACCTGTTCTTCGCGCTGGCCAAGCAGTACACCGTGACGATCATCCTCGACGCGGCCCAGTCACCCGGCCTCGCGCTGACCTTCGGCAGCCTCGCCCGCGCCTACGGCGTCCCGCTGGCCCAGGAGTGGACCGCGCCCAGCGACAGCACCCAACTGGCCGCGCAGGCCGGGCAGTGGCTGGCCAACTACGGCATGGGCCTGCCCGAGGGTGGCGGCGAGGACTTCTTCATCCACGACGGCACCCAGAAGGACACCGTCGGCTACCCGATCTACACCAGCTGGCTGCCCACCCTGCAGAGTCTGTCCGGCTCCTACCCGCAGCAGCCGGTCGCGGTCTACGTCGACTTCTCCCAGGCCTACGGCAATGCCGCCGGTGGTGGCCTCGCCGCGCCGGAGGACCAGCTCACCAACCTGTGGGACTCCTACCAGGCCGGGTTCGCCGTGGTCACCAGCCAGGAGGTGAACGCCGGGATCGTCACGCTGGCGCAGTACAAGGCGGTGCTGCCGATCAACGGCGTTGATGCCAACCTGACCGCGTACCGGTCGGCCGGTGGCACGCTGCTGACCGCCGGCACCCAACTCGCCCAGTACGCGCCCGCCTATGCCACGCTCGCCAACAGCGGGGTGCTCCAGGTGGTGCCGGTCGTCGCCGGCAGTCACACCAGCGCGTCGATCACCCTGGACAACGTGACCTCCGGAACCGCCTATGCGAGTTCGATCACGGTCTATCCCACCGGTCTCGGCCTCACCGCGGGCACCTATCACCTGGTCGACGCGCACGGAACGGCCGTCGCGCAGGAGCAGGTCACCGGCGGAGTGTGTGCCGCAGCGACCGTGCAACCGGCCCAACTCGCGCAGTGGACGATGGTCGCCGGCGCGGCACCAGCGGGCACCGCGGTCCCGACCAACTGCGCGGCCTCGGTGCCACCGGCGTGCGGCACGCTGACGGCGAACCACTCGCTCGCCGCCAACCAGTCGCTCAGCTCGTGCGACGGCCGGTTCACCCTCAACCTGCAGGGCGACGGCAACCTGGTGTTGCGCGAGGGGAGCAGCGCGCTGTGGGCGTCGAACACGGTCAACTCCGCTGCGGTGACCGCGGTGATGCAGGGAGACGGCAACTTCGTGCTCTACACCAGCGCCGGTAGCCCGGTCTGGGCCAGCGGCACGGCCGGTAACACGGGCGCAAAACTGACCCTGCAGAACGACGGCAACCTCGTCCTCGCCAGTGCTTCGGGGGCGACCCTCTGGTCGACCGGCATGGGCGGGCACTAGGACGACGGTCCGTTCCGCCCGCGCGTGCGCCGGCGGAACGGACCGGGCTTGCTAGGCTGAGCTGGACGTTCACCCGGCCGGCCAGCCGCTTGACGACGGCGGATGTGAGGCATCGTTGCGAGGATCGGCGCAGAGCACCACGGCCAGCACCCGTTCGGCAGGATCGACACCGTGGTCGCTGACGCACCCGGTCCGCGAGGTGCTCCGGGCCCGGCGGGCCGCCGGCAGCAAGCCCGGCCGGCGGGACGACGGCCTCAAGGTCGGGCTCGCCGTTGAGGGCGGCGGGCTGCGCGGGGTGGTGTCCGCGGCGATGCTCACCGCCATCGAGGACTTCGGTTACGCGGACGCCTTCGACGACGTGTACGCGTGTTCGTCCGGCGGGATGAATGCCGCCTACTTCAGTACCCGGGACACCTGGTTTCCGCTGTCCATCTATTTCGACGACCTCACCACCGGGGATTTCCTCGATTTCAGCCGGGTGCTGCGGCGCGAGGGTCCGATGAATCTCGACTACGTCTTCGACGACGTGGCGACCCGGCGCAAGCCGTTGGACTATCCCGCGATTCTCACTGCGGCCCAGCGGCTGCACGTGCTGGTCACCGATGTCGACACGCTCGAACCGCTGGACGTGAGCGACTTCGAGTCCCCGGCGGATCTTCGGGCCGCGCTGCGGGCCGGCGCGTGGCTGCCGCTCGCGGTCCGTGGCACGGCGATGTTTCGTGGTCACCGGGCGATCGACGGGGGAGTGTTGCAGCCGCACCCGTTCCGCACCGCGCTGGCCGACGGCTGCACGCACGTGCTGTCGTTGAGCACCCGGCCGATCGCGCCGCTGCGCCCGGCCGTGCCGCTGACCGACCGGATGGTGTCCCGCTACCTGGAGCGGATGCGTCCCGGCCTGGGCACGGCGTTCCTGACCGCCCTGCGCCGCTACCTCACCGACGACCGCCCGTATCTGGCGCGTGCCCGGCGGGAACCCGACGATGATCGGGCCGTGCTCGATCTCGCGCCGCTGCCCAGGACGCCCGAGGTGAAACGGCACGAGACGAACCGGGGCACACTACTGGACGGCGCCCGCTCCGCCTACCGGGCCGCGCATCTGGCGCTGGAGGGCGCGGACGCGTTGATCGTGCCCAGGATGACCGTCTACCGGGACCATTCCCCGACCGGCTGAGCCGATTCGGTCCCATCGCACTCGGCTCACCCGCCGTCGTCGCGTACGGCCAGAAAGCCGAAGAGGTCCGGGATGCCGCCCGATCCCGCCTCGGTGGTCCGGACCAGTCGCAGACCCGCGGCGACGGTGGCGTTGAGCAGGTCGGCCAGCGGGATGTGCCAGGCACCCACTCGCGCGCGCACGCCACCGGGATTCCAGGTGTCGAAGGTGCGGGACGGGTCGGTGTAACGCTCGTCGACGACGATCCTGGGCTGCTCGCTCCAGTCGGCGAACGCGCCGATGAAACAGGGATGCACCCCGACGTGCACGAACCGCCCGCCGGGCCGCAGCACCCGGGCGATCTCGCGCAGCACGGCCGGGTAGTCCGGCACGTCCGTGCTGGCCAGTACGCAGGCAGCGGCGGGCACCGACGCGTCGGCGAGGGGCAGCGCCACGGCGTCGGCGACGGCCACCGGCAGTCGCTTCGCCGCGTGCCGTAGCTGCCCGCTGGACAGGTCCACCCCCACCGGTGCCCAGCCGAGGCCGGCCAGCGCGACCGCGTGCGCGCCGGTGCCGCAGCAGACGTCCAGACACACACCGGTCCCGCCGCCGAGCAGGTCACGGACGCTCGTGTGCACCCGGTCGAGGTACGCGCCGGCCGCGGGCGACATGAAGTTGTTGTACCAGTCGGCATGTGCGTCGTACGCCGCCGTTGTCCCGTTCCCCATGAAACCGATGCTAGGGAAGGCATCGGCGCCGTGGGGCCGTGTTCGCTCAGGGCTGCTCAGTCGGCGTGCACCAGGCCGACCCGCACCGCGTGCAGCGCCGCCTGGGTCCGGTCCTGCACGCCCAGCTTGGCCAGGATCGCGCTGACGTGCGTCTTGACCGTCTTCTCCGCCAACCCGAGCGTTCTGGCGATCTCCCGGTTGGCGTGGCCGCGCGCCAACTCGGTGAGCACCTCCAGTTCGCGGGCGGTGAGCCGGGAGCCGGCCGGCTGGTTGTCGCCCGCGGCCAGCAGCCGGGCCACGTCCGCGTTGAGCAGCACGTGGCCGGCGTGCACCGCGCGGATGGCGGACGCGAGCGCGGGCGGGTCGATGTCCTTGTAGACGTAACCGGCGGCGCCCGCGCGCATCGCCGGCAACACCGCTGCCGGATCGGTGAAGCTGGTGATCACCAGGACCCGGCTGGGGATCTGCCGTTCGCGCAGTCCGTGCAGCACACTCACCCCGTCGCCGCCGGGCATCCGCAGGTCGAGCAGCACCACGTCCGGGCGCAGCTCGTCCACCGCGTCGACACAGGACCGGCCGTCGGCCGCCTCGCCGATCACCGTGATGTCGGCCTGCAGATCGAGAAAGGTGCGCAACCCTTGGCGCACAACAGGATGGTCGTCGGCGACGAGCACCCGGATGGTGTCAGCCACGGGTCGGCACCGCCAACCTGACGGTCGTGCCCCCGCCGGGCACGCTGGACACGGTGATCACCCCGCCGACCGAGCGGGCCCGCTCGCGCATCGACGTGAACCCCAGCCGTCGCGCCGAGTCCACCATCTCCTCGGGGTCGAAACCACGGCCGTTGTCGGAGACGGTCAGCAGCACCGAGCCGCGGTGGCAGCTCAGATCCACCTCGATCGTGCAGGCGTGCGCGTGCCGCAGGGCGTTGTGCAGCGCCTCCTGGGCGATCCGGTAGGCCGCCTCCTCGCGCGCCGAGGTCAACCGGGGCACCGGACTGCCGACGAATCGGACGGTCGCCGTGTGCACCCGGTCGAGCAGTTCGGCCTGCTTGCGCAGCGCGGTGTCCAGGCCGTCACCGGCCAGGGCCGGCGGCCGCAGTCCGTCCACGATCGAGTGCAGCTCCTCGGCCGCCTCGGCGGCCAGCCTGCGCACGGTGTCCAGTTCGGTCGCCGCGCGGTCCGGGTTGTCGGCCAGCAACGTGCCGGCGGCCTCCGCGGTCAGCCGCAGGCTGAACAGCTTCTGCGACACGGCGTCGTGCAGCTCGCGGGCGATCCGGTTTCGTTCCTCCACAATCGACAGTTCCCGGCTGCGTTCGGTGAGCCGCGCGTTCACCAGGGCGATCGCCGCGTGACCGGCCAGCAGTTGGAGCAGCTCCTCGTCCTGTTCGGTGAAGCCGCCCGGGGTGTTCTTGTTGGCCAGGAACAGTTCGCCGAGGATCTCGTCGCCGTGTTTGATCGGCATCCCGAGGAAGTCGGTCATCTCCGGATGCGCTGCGGGCCACCAACCGCCGAACTGCGGATGGTCGTGGATGTCGGCCAGCCGGACCGGGTGCGGATCGCGCAGCAACACGCCCAGCACGCCGTGCTGCCGGGGCACCGGGCCGATCTCCCGCCACTGTTCCGCGCTGATCCCGTCGGCCAGGAACTCGGCGAAGGCACCCTTCTCGTCCGGCACGCCGAGGGCGGCGTAGCGCGCGTCCAGCAGCCGGCGGGCGGAGGTGAGGATCGTCTGCAGTACCTCGTGGACCGACCGGCGGGCGTTCACCTCAAGTACGGCCGCGCTGACCTCGCGCAGCTCGGTCCATCCGAAGCCGGTCACCACCTCACCGTACCCAGCAGGACCCACATCGCGAATCAGCCGGAAGACCTAGGACCAAAGACCGACGTCCGGCGGCCCTCGTGTCCGATGGCAGCGCGGCTGCCGGCTCCTAGCGTCGAGCACACGGATTCACGAACGTGGGAGGTAGTTCCGATGGCTGTTGCGATCATCACGGGAGCGTCTCGGGGGCTCGGCGAGGCGGTGGCCACCGGCCTGGCCGGCGCGGGCTGGCAGCTCGTGGTCGACGGGCGGGACGCCGACGCGCTGACCGAGGCGGCGACCCGGATCGGTGGCCGGGTACGCACCGTGGTCGGGGACGTCACCGATCCGGGGCATCGGGCCGCGCTGCTCGCCGCCGCGACCGAGTTGGGTGGCCCCGACCTGCTGGTCAACAACGCCGGAATCCTCGGCCCGAGCCCGCAGCCGGCCCTGGCCGACTACCCGCTGGCTGTACTGCGCGAGGTGTACGAGGTCAACCTGCTCGCGCCGCTCGCGCTCGTCCAGCTCGCGCTGCCCACCCTGCGGGAGCGCGGCGGGTCGGTCGTGAACGTCACCTCGGACGCCGCGGTCGAGCCGTACGAGGGCTGGGGCGGTTACGGTTCGGCCAAGGCCGCGGTGGAACAGCTCAGCCGCATCCTGGCCGCCGAGGAGCCCACCGTGCGGGTGTGGGCGGTCGACCCGGGGGACCTGCGCACCCGGATGCACCAGCAGGCCTTCCCCGGCGAGGACATCAGCGACCGTCCACGGCCGGAGACGGTCGTCCCGGCGTTTCTCAAGCTGCTCGCCAACCGCCCGGAGTCCGGCCGGATCAAGCTGGTCTCGGGATGACCCCGAAGGCGCTGTGGCTGCCGTTCCAGGTCGACGATCTGGCTGCGGTGGAACAGTTCTACACAGTCCATCTCGGACTCGAAGCCGTCGACGGCTGGTCTCGGGACGGCGAGCGTGGTCTGGTGTTGCGGGTGGCGGACGGGGCCCGTCTGGAGTTCGTCGCCCCGGGCACGCCGGGCCCGGCGCCATTGGCGTTCGAACTGGACGGCGTGCGACAGGTCGACCGGGCCTTCGCCGACTGGCAGCCGGCCGAACCGATCGTCGGGCCGCATCGGTATCCGCGCGGCCACTACGGATTCGAGGTGCGTGACCCGGCGGGCACGCATGTTGTGGTGTGGAGTGAAAAATGACGAAGACGCTTGACTTCATCCTGCCCGCGGCCCTGGAGGCACACGAGCCACCGGAGGCCCGCGGTCTGGCCCGCGACGACGTTCGACTGCTGGTCGCCCGGCGATCGGTGACCGAGCCCGGCCACCACCGGTTCACCGAGTTGCCTGACCTGCTGCGGCCGGGAGACGTACTCGTGGTGAACACGTCCGGCACGCTGGCCGCCGCGGTCCCGGTGGCGGACAGCAACCTGACCGTGCACTTCTCCACCGAGCGCCCCGACCACACCTGGCTGGTGGAGTTGCGGGCCGGTGCGGGCAAGGCCACGACGCCGCATGTCGGTGGGGTGGCGGGGCAGCGGTATCCGCTGCTCGGCGGCGGCCAGGTGATCCTGCGTGAGCGGTACTCCCGGCAGCGCCTCTGGGTGGCCGAGGTGGACACCGGGGCGATCGGCTCGGTCGCCGATTACCTCGGCCGGCACGGCAGCCCGATCCGCTACGGCTACGTGCCCCGATCCTGGCCGATCTCGTACTACCAGACGGTGTTCGCCATCCGGCCGGGCAGCGCCGAGATGCCGAGCGCGTCCCGGCCGTTCACTGACCGGATGATCAGCCGCCTGGTGTCGGCCGGCATCGGTTTCGCGCCGATCCTGCTGCACACCGGTGTGGCCTCGCCGGAGGCCCACGAGCGGCCCTACCCGGAGCGGTTCGCGGTCTCCGCGACCAGCGCCCGCATCGTCAACCAGGCCCGCGCCGCGGGTGGTCGGATCATCGCGATCGGCACGACGGCCGTGCGGGCACTGGAGAGTGCGACCGGCGAGGACGGTGTGGTGCGGGCGGCGGCGGGCTGGACCGAGCTGATCATCACGCCCGAGCGCGGCGTGCGGGTCGTCGACGGCCTGCTCACCGGATTCCACGAGCCGGCCGCGTCGCACCTGGACATGCTGGCCGCGATCACCGACCAGCCGGTGCTTGATCGGGCGTACCGGGCGGCGATCGACCACCGGTACCTGTGGCACGAGTTCGGGGACGTGAACCTGCTGCTGCCGTGATATTCGGTTGCGGTCGACCTGCCGCCCTCGGCAGCGTCCCCGGCGTGACCGAACTGACCTCGCTGACCTGCCACGGCGCCCGTCGGACGGTGGCCGAGCAGCAGGGTCGCCGCGGGAAGGGACGTTCAACGCCCCGATCGTGATCGCCGTACTGGTCGGCGGGCTGCTCGCCGGCTACGGCATCGCCATTCCGGTCGGCGCGGTGGGTAGCTACCTGGTCGCACTGACCGCTCGCACGACACCGCGGATCGGCGTCGCCGCGGCGCTCGGCGTGGCCACCGCCGACGGGGGATACGCCCTGGTCGCGGTCGTCGGCGGCGACGCGCTGGCCCGGGTGATCGAGCCGGCGGCGGGGGTGCTGCGGCTGGTATCGACGGTGTTGTTGGTCGGGATCGGCCTACTGGGTTGGCTGCGCGCGATTCGGGCCCACCGTCGCCCGACCGGGTCCGCGGTCAGTGTCACGACCGGCTCCGCGTGGCGGGCCTACCTCGGCCTGCTCGGGATCACGCTGGTCAATCCGACCACGGTCGTGTATTTCACCGCGTTGGTCGTGGGTGGGCACGGCACAGTGAACGGCGTGCCGCCCGGCGATCCGGTCGCCGACGGGGTGTTCGTGCTCGCGGCCTTCAGCGCCTCGGCCAGTTGGCAGCTGTTGCTCGCCGGCGGCGGTGTGCTGCTCGGTCGTGTCCTCACCGGACCGACCGGCCGGCTGGTGACCGGGTTGGTGTCCGGCGCGGTGATCATCGCGCTCGGTCTGCGTCTCGGCTTGGCCCGGTCGTGAGAAAACATGTTGCGGCGGCCGGGCCGGTGATCGATGCTGCGGGTATGGGTGGGGAGCCGGGGTTCGAGGAGTTGGTGGCGGAGGGGGAGTCCGTGCCGTTGGCGGGCTGGGATTTCTCCTGGTTCGACGGCCGGGCCACCGAAGAACGGCCGACCTGGGGCTACTCGCGGCTGATCGGCCAGCGAATGGCCTCGGCGACCACCGCGTTGGACATCCAGACCGGCGGCGGCGAAGTGCTCGCCGGCATTCCGTTCCCGCCGAAAGTGCTGGTGGCAACGGAATCCTGGCCGCCCAACCTGAAGGTCGCGGCGCGGAACCTGCGACCGCTGGGCGCCGCGGTGCTCGCCACCGCCGACGAACCGGCTTTACCCTTCCAGGCCAACACGTTCGACCTCGTGGTCAGCCGGCACCCGGTGCACACCTGGTGGGACGAGATCGGCCGGGTGCTGCGGCCCGGCGGCACCTACCTGTCCCAGCAGATCGGCCAGGGCACCGTACGCGAGCTGCGGGAGGCGATGGTCGGCAAGCAGCCGCTCAGCTCCCAGCGGGCCACCAGTGGCGCTGTCGCCGAGGCCGAGGGTGCCGGGCTGGTCGTCGTCGACCTGCGCCAGCAGGCGCTGCGCACGGTGTTCCACGACATCGCCGCCGTGGTGCACTTTCTGCGCAAGGTCGTCTGGACCGTGCCGGACTTCTCGGTGGACCGCTACCGCGACCGGCTGCGCACGCTGCACAACCGCATCCAGGCCGAGGGTTCGTTCGTCACCTATGCGCAACGGTTCCTGATCGAGGCCCGCAAGCCGGTGCCCGCCTTCAGCTGACCCGCTGGTTCTGCAGCGGCGGCCCGTCCAGCGGACAGGAAATGTCCTGAGTGGACACTTCGTCGGTCCTCGGCCGGTTGCGGATGGTCGCCGCCGCGAGCAGACCGGCCGCCACGCAGGCCACCGCGCTGATGGACACCGCGATCCGGAACCCGTGCACGAGTGCGAGCGGGTGCAGATAGACGTCGCCGGTGATGCCGGCGGCGAAGGGCAGCACCGCGACCGCGATCAACCCGGCCGCGCGCGCCACGTCGTTGTTGATCGCCGAGGCGATCCCGGCCTGCTCCGGCGGCGCCGAGGACAGCGCGGTCGAGGTCAGTGGGGCGACGGTGATGGCCAACCCGAGCCCGAACACGATCACCGCGGGCAGCACCTCGGTGGCGTAGTTGCCCTCCTGGGTGAGCCGCGCCAGCAGGGCCAACCCGATCCCGACCACCACCGGGCCGGCCGACATCTGCAACCGGGGCCCGATCCGCGCGGCCAGCGCACCGAACCGGGCGGACAGTCCGAGCATGATCGCGGTCACCGGCAACAGCGCGATCCCCGACTCCAGCGGTGTGTAGCCGGCCACGTTCTGCAGCACGATCGGCAGCAGGAACAACCCGCCGCCCAGCGCGCCGTAGACCACGAAGGTGACCGCGTTGGCCGCGCTGAACTGGCGCGACCGGAACACCGACAGCGGCAGCATCGGGAACCGGATGTGTCCCTCGATGAAGATGAACGCCCCGAGCAGCAGCACCCCGGCGATCAGCGCGACCAGCACCCGGGCCGACGTCCAGCCCTGCGCGGGCCCCTCGATCAGCCCGTAGCTCAGCCCGATCAGGCCACCGGTCACGGCGATCGTGCCGGGTAGATCCAGCCGGCCACCCGCGTTGGGGTCACGGCTCTCCGGGACGTGCCGCAGTGCCACCAGGATGACGACGATCGCCAGCGGAATGTTGATGAAGAACACGAGTCGCCAGGACACCGCGCTGATCAGCCAGCCGCCGATGAACGGCCCGATCGCGGTGGCCACGCCGCCGAGGCCCGACCATGCGCCGATCGCCCGGGACCGGTCCGCGGGCACGAACGACGCCTCCAGGATGGCCAGGCTGCCCGGCACCAGCAGCGCGGCGCCCACTCCCTGCAACCCCCTGGCCAGCACCAGTGTCCCGACCCCCGGGGCGAGCGCACAGCCCAGCGACGCGACCGCGAACCAGATCGTGCCGATCAGGAACACTCGCTTGCGGCCGATCCGGTCGCCGAGGCCGCCGCCGAACAGCAGCAGGCCGGCGAGGGTGAGGGTGTAGGCGTTGACGATCCATTGCAGGCTGGCGACCTGCGCGTGGAAGTCCCGGCCGATGGTGGGCATCGCGATGCCCACCACGGTGGCGTCCACCGAGGCGATCCCGGAGCCCAGCACGGTTGCCGTGACCACCCACCGGCCGGCCGGGGTGCCGAACTTCAGGCCGGGCGTGGGACCGCGGGGGACCGATACGTCTGCCACCGGCAGATCCTCCCTTGTCGGCGCCGAGAACGCAGCACCTGGGGGCCGCGTCGTCGGGGCGCCGTCGGCCGCCGGGCATGATTCGGCCATGTCTTCCGATTCGGTTGTGTCTTCCGACGAGGATTTCCCGGCCCGGCGGGCGCCCGGCGCGCGCACGCTCGCCGAGTTGGACGAGTTGGTGGTCGACTGCCGGGCATGTCCTCGGCTGGTGGCCTGGCGGGAGTCGGTGGCCGCGGAGAAGCGCCGGGCGTTCCGCGACTGGGACTACTGGGGGCGCCCGGTGCCCGGCTTCGGGCCGCCGGACGCCGCTGTCGCCATCGTCGGCCTGGCCCCGGCGGCGCACGGCGCGAACCGCACCGGGCGGATGTTCACCGGCGACCGGTCGGGCGACGTGCTGTACGCGGCGATGCACGCCGTCGGGCTCGCCTCCCAGCCCACCGCCGTGCGCCGGGACGACGGGCTGGAACTGTTCGGCGTGCGGATCGCCGCGCCGGTGCACTGCGCGCCGCCGGACAACAAGCCGACCCCGCGGGAACGGGACAACTGCCGGCCGTGGCTGGCCCGCGAACTGACCCTGCTGCGCCCGACCCTGCGGGTGATCGTGGTGCTCGGCGCGTTCGGCTGGCAGGCGCTGATGCGCACGTTGGAGCCGACGTTGTGGCAGGTGCCCCGGCCGCGACCGGTGTTCGGGCACGGCGCCCAGGTGTCGCTGCCGGCCACCGACGGCGGGCCCGACCTGACCGTGCTCGGCTGCTACCACGTGAGCCAGCAGAACACCTTCACCGGCCGGCTCACCCCGGCGATGCTGGCGGCGGTGCTGGCCAACGCCCGAGACCTGGCCGGCCTGCCGGCACCCGTTCGCTGATTCCGGGGATTCCCCCGCGTTCATCGGCTATCATCGTTGGCACAGCGCACTCCCGCCGCGCCGGAGGGGGCATTCCGGAATCCTTGGGCGGGTCTGAGGAATCGACACCGTGGCTGTTTTCGCCGTGCCCCACTCCTGGCTCGCCGGCTTGGTTCTGCTGCTCGTGCTCGGCTGGACGTTCGGGCTGATGTTGGCTCTGTTGAACAAGATTCTCGCGTCCCCGCAGCGGGACGTCAGCGTTCGGGTCCGGCTGCTGCCGTGGCCGAGGTTCGAGATCGACGTGCGGAACAACTCCGTCGACGACCGATGACCGGCCTCAGCGCCGGTAGGTCAGCGGCCTGCCGTCCACGCTGTGCATGGTGTCCCGCAACAGGTCGGCGAGCGCCCGCGCGATCGACGCGGGCAGCCGGTCGAGCAGTTCGGCGTGTGCGCGGTTGGTCGCCAGCACGGCGGCCTCCGCGGTGCGCACGCCGTTGGCGGTGAGCCGCACCCACGAACTGCGCCGGTCGTCGGGGTCGGTTTCCCGGCTGACCAGGCCTCCGGCGGCTAATCGATGCAGCACGTTGGTGGTGCCGCCGGCCGACAGGGCGAGCGACTTCGTCAGTTCGTTCGGTTTGCCCCGATAGGGTGGTCCGGCGCCGCGCAGCCGGGCGAGCACCTGGTGTTCGGCCTTCGTCAGGCCCAAGCGTTCGAGTTCGGTGTTGGCGGCCGACTCGAACACGGCTGCCAGCCGAATGATCCGCCGGCCGAGCTCAAGCGGTAGACCGGCGAGTTCGGGCAGCTCCGTGCACCAGGCGGTGACGGTCTCGTCCACGAGGTCCGGCTGGGTCACTCGGACGATGCTAGCCCGCTCGGCCGCGCAGATCAGCCGATCCGGTGACCGATCATGTGCCCGATCGCGAACACGAGCAGTGCGGCCACCCCGCCGACCAACAGTTGGCGCAGTCCCGACCGCAGCGCGGGCCGCCCGGTGAGCAGCCCGAGACTCGCGCCGACGGCGAACAGCGCGACCGCGGCCAGGCCGATCGCGGTGACCAGGGCGGCCGTCCCGGAGCCGAACAGGTAGGGCAGCACGACGACCACCGCGCCGATCGCGAACGCGATCAGGCTGGACAGCGCCGCCGACCACGGCGAGCCCAGGTCGTCGGGATCGAGGCCGAGTTCCTCGCGGGCCATCGTGTCCAGCGCGGTCTCCCGGTCCTTCATGATCGTCTTGGCGATCTTGTCCGCCTCGTCGGCGTCCAGCCCCTTGGCCCGGTAGATCAGCGCGAGTTCCTCGGTCTCGGCCTCCGGATCGTCGCGCAGCTCCGCCTCTTCCAGGTCGATCTCGTGCTGGAAGGACTCCCGCTGACCGCTCATCGACAGGTACTCGCCGGCCGCCATCGAGAACGCGCCGGCCAGCAGCCCGGCCAGCCCGGCGAACAGGATCGTCGAACTGCCCGCGCCCGAGCCGGCGAAGCCCATCACCAGCGACGTGTTGGACACCAGCCCGTCGTTCACGCCGAACACCGCCGCGCGCAGACTGCCGGAGCGGTCGCCGCGGTGCCACGGCTCCCGCCGGGCGATGCCACGGCCGCCCTGTGCCTCGGGGCGCTGGCCGCCGTCGCGCAGCGAGGTGAGCACGAGCGCGTGCGAGCGTTCGTCGATGGCCATGTCCGGGGAGGCGTCCGGGTCGTTGTCGTAGAGCCCGGCGTCGGCGTGCTCGGCCCGCTCCACGAACGGCAGCACCGCGTCCACCGAGAACCGGCGGGCCAGCTGGGTGAGCAGCCAGCCGCGTAAGCCGGTCCGGGTGGCGGCCGGCACGCTCACGCCGAGTTCGGTGAGCTTGGCCGTCCAGTGCGCCGCGTGCCGGTCCTCGACCGCGGCCAGCTGCTCGAAGATCTCCCGTCGCTCACCGGTCACACTTGAGGCCAGGCCGCGGTAGAGCGCGGCACTCTGCCGCTCGGCGACGAGCATCTCGCGAAACCGTGCCGCGGACTTGCGGGTTTCCCGCACGGCCGGTGCCCGGGCGCTGTCCGCAGCGGTCATTTCTGTTTGCCTCCAACGGAATCACGACAGTCGCGGCAGAC
This sequence comes from Pseudonocardiaceae bacterium, assembly GCA_036268615.1. Taxonomy (GTDB): domain Bacteria; phylum Actinomycetota; class Actinomycetes; order Mycobacteriales; family Pseudonocardiaceae; genus DATATV01. The sequence goes on along the minus strand of DATATV010000076.1, from coordinate 10,229 downwards.
ACCGCGGAAGATGACCTGGGCCTCGTCCACGTCGCCGACCTCGTCGCCGGGGGACAGGCAGGGTGCCGCGCCGACGACACACGGCACGTCGAGCACCGCGCCGCAGCGGCGGCAGACGAAGTGGTGGTGCCAGGTCTCGGTGGCCTCGTAGACAACGGCGCCGGGGCCGACGTCCGCGCGCATCAGCACACCGAGGTCGGCCAGCAGGACGAGCGAGTTGTAGACGCTGGTCCGGGGCAGCGGGTGGTCGTGTTTGACCAGGTGGGCGTGCACCTCGTCGGCGTTGCGATGTCCACCCATCGTGCGCAGGGCCGCGACCACGGCCAACCGCGGGCGGGTGACCCGCAGGCCCGCGCCGCGCAGCCGGTCGGCGACCTGCCCACCCGGATCACTGGTCGGATCGTCCACCGCACCGCCTCCTTATCCGTACATGGATATTGTACAGCTAAGGAGCGGGTTCAGCTGGTGAGCGCGGCGGCCTTGTCCGCGCTGCTGGGTTCGCCCTGGTGGAGCGCGGCGGCCGCGCGCACGTCGTGCAGCAACGCGGTCGCCGCGGCGCTGGTCGGATCGCTCGTGACGGCGGCCACCTCCCACGCCGGCACCTGCTGGCTCAGCCCGATGAACCGGGCCTGATCGGTCTTGACCGAGAACGACAGCGGCACGAGCGCGACACCGAGGCCGAAGGCGACCAGGTCGAGCAGCGAGTGCACGTCGGTGACCTCCGCGGCGACCCGGCGGTCCACCCCGGCGCCGGCGAGCGCGGTGTCGGCTGCCTCCCGGCTGCCCCAGTCGGTCGGGAAGTCGACGAACCGCTCGGCGGCCAACTCGGTCAGGTCGACCGAGGACCGCTCGGCCAACGGGTGCGTCAGTGGGCAGGCGAGCACCAGTGGCTCGGCGGCCAACGGGGTGACCAGCACGTCATCCAGGGGCCGGGCCGGTCGGGAGACGAAGGCGAGGTCCAACCGACCGGTGCGCACAGAGTCGACCAGCTCGGTCGAGCCGCCGTGCCGCAGCCGGATGTCCAGCCCAGGATGCTGGTCGACGAACCCGGCCAGCACCGCCGGCAGGTGCAGCACGCTCAGACACTGGAGCGAGCCGATCGCCAGGCTGCCGCGCAACAGGCCCTGCACCGCGGCGACCGCGTCCCGGGCGGCGTTGGTCGCCGAGAGCGCGCGCCGGGCTTCGACGAGCAGCGCGCGGCCCGCGGTGGTCAACTGGACCTGGCGGGTGCTGCGGACGAACAGCGGTGCCCCCAGTTCACGCTCCAGGGAGCGGATGGACGCCGACAGCCCGGACTGCGCGACGTGCAGCCGGGCGGCGGCCCGGGTGAAGTGACATTCCTCGGCGACGGTGACGAAGTATTCGAGCTGGCGGAGTTCCATGATTCATCACCTGGGGTGCTCGCGAGGATCGGTTTCTTCTGTTGGACAGCTTAATCGAGTACGGGCAAGCTGAAGTGGGTAGCCGCCCGTCGAGGGTGACTGCTCGGCTCGGGCAAGGCTCGACACGTCTTCTAGGAGGGATTCCCATGCAGACTCGCCGCATCGGCGATGTGCAGGTTGGCGAGATCGGTCTCGGTGGAATGCCGATGTCCATCGAGGGGCGACCCGACGAGGCCCGTTCGGTGGCCACGGTGCATGCCGCGCTGGAGGCGGGCGTGACCCTGTTCGACACCGCGGACGCCTACCACATCCACGCCGACGAGGTCGGCCACAACGAGTCGCTGTTCGCCAAGGCGATCGCGAGCTACGGTGGCGACACGTCCGACGTGCTGATCGCCACCAAGGGCGGTCACCTCCGCCCCGGCGACGGTTCGTGGACGGTCAACGGCTCGGCGCAGTACCTCAAGCAGGCCGCCGAGGCGTCGCTGAAGCGGCTCGGCGTCGAGGCGATCGGGCTCTACCAGTACCACCGGCCGGACCCGAAGACCCCGTACGCGGAGGCGATCGGCGCCATCCGGGACCTGCTCGACGAGGGCAAGATCCGGATGGCCGGCATCTCCAACGCCACCCCCGACCAGATCCGACTGGCCAACGAGATCCTCGGCGGCCGGCTGGTCAGCGTGCAGAACCAGTTCTCGCCGGCCTTCCGGTCCAGCGAGCCGGAACTGGAGCTGTGCACGGAACTGGACATCGCGTTCCTGCCGTGGAGCCCGCTGGGCGGCATCACCCAGGCGAGCGAGGTCGGCTCCCGCTTCGCGGTCTTCGGCGACGTCGCCGCCGCGCACGGAGTGAGCCCGCAGCAGGTCACCCTGGCCTGGCTGCTGGCCAAGTCCCCGAGGGTCGTCCCGATCCCCGGCTCGTCCCGCCCGGAGACCATCCGCGACTCGGTCAAGGCCGCCGAGTTGCGGCTGACCGACGAGGAACTCCAGCGACTCGACGCCGCCTGAGCGTTCGTCGGCTGACCCAGGGCAGCCGGGTGCTGGTCCCTCTCGGGCCGCCGCCCGGCTGCTTTGTGCTGGCGGCCAGAAGTCCGGCGTCTGGGTTCTGGCTTCGATAGAATCCGTGGTTATGGAACTGCGGCAGCTTGAGTACTTCATCGCCGTCGCCGAGGAGGCGAGTTTCACCAGGGCGGCGGCGAAGTTGCACGTGGCGCAGCCCGGGGTGAGCGCGCAGATCCGGCAGCTGGAGCGGGAACTGGGACAGGAACTGCTCGATCGGTCCGGCCGGTCGGTGCGGCTCACCGAGGTCGGCGCGGCCGTGCTGCCCTACGCGCGGGCCACGATCGAGTCGGTGAGTGGCGCGCGGCTGGTGGTGGACGAGTTCACCGGGCTGCTGCGCGGGCGGGTTGCCGTCGGTGTGGTCACCTCCTGTCCGGCGCTGGACCTGCCCGAGCTGTTGGCCGAGTTCCACCGTGACCATCCGGCCGTCGAGATCACCCTGTCCGAGGCCAATTCCGACGAGTTGATCCGGTCGCTGCGCACCGGGCACCTCGACGCGGCGATCATCGGGCTGGCCGGCGCCGATCCGCCGGGCATCGCCACCCGGGCGATCGTGGACGAGTCGATCCTGGCCACCGTGAGTCCGGACCATCCGCTCGCCGACCGGACCGAGATCAGCCTGGACGCGTTGCGGGAGTGGGGGTTGATGAGTCTGCCGAAGGGCACCGGGCTGCGCGGCGCGCTCGATGAGGCCTGCGCCGAGATCGGCCTTGTGCCGCGCATCGCGTTCGAGGCCAGCGACCTGAACATGCTCGCCCAACTCGCCGCGCGCGGCCTCGGTGTGGCGATGCTGCCCGAGTCGATGGCCACCACCCGACCGGGCGAACTGCACCCGATCACCGTCAGCCGGCCGCACCTGCGGGGCAGGCTCGCGCTCGCCTGGCGCGCCGACGGGCCGGTCGGTCCGGCCGCTCGCGCCCTGCTCAGCAGCGCCCGTACGGTGCTCTTCCCGGCCCCGGTCGACTGATCGGATCGGCGCCGGGGAGATTTTTCTGGAGATGATGTCGCCGGGCATGTCGAGAGCGGGCCGGTCGCTCCGACGTCTCCGTCGACAGGCACCCGGAGAGGGAGCCGCGAACCATGAGGAGCACGTTGTGAAGTACCTGTTGCTGATCCACCAGAACCCGGCGGCCTTCCAGGCGTTGCCCGAGGAGGAGCGCCAGGCCCTGATGAACGAGGCCGGCGTGATCTGCAACGAGCTGATCGAGTCCGGTGAGTGGGTCGGCGGCGAGGCGCTGACCGACCCGTCCACCGCCCGGACCGTCCGGGTGCGGGGCGGCGTGCCGGCGGTGACCGACGGACCGTTCGGCGAGTCGAAGGAACAGCTCGCCGGTTACCTCGTCGTCGAGTGCGAGAACACCGAGCGCGCGGTGGAGATCGCCGCCCGCTGGCCGGACGCCCGGCACTGGGCGATGGAGGTCCGCCCGATCATGGACCAGGGCGGCGTGGAGATGTGAGCGATCCGGTGATCGCCGGCGGACGCGTCGAGGACCTGTTGCGGGAGTTGGCGCCGCAGGTCCTCGGCGCGCTCGTCCGCCGCTACGGCCAGTTCGACGCCGGTGAGGACGCCGTGCAGGAGGCGCTGCTCGCCGCCGCGCAGCAGTGGCCCGAGGAGGGCGTGCCGGGCAACCCGCGCGGCTGGCTGATCACCGTCGCCTCCCGTCGGCTGATCGACCAACTGCGCGGCGAGTCGGCCCGCCGCCGTCGGGAGCTGACCGTCGCGACCCTCGCACCGGCCGACGAGTTCGTCGCCACCGCGCCCGGCGCCGACGAGCAGCCCGCGGACCAGGACGACACGCTGACCCTGCTGTTCCTGTGCTGCCACCCGGAGTTGTCGCCGGCCTCGCAGGTCGCGCTGACCGTGCGGGCGGTCGGCGGCCTCACCACGGCGCAGGTGGCGCGCGCGTTCATGGTGCCCGAGACGACCATGGGCCAGCGGATCAGCCGGGCCAAGCAGCGGATCAAGGCCACCGGCAGCTCGTTCCGGCCGCCGCCGCCCGAGGAGTGGGCCGATCGACTGCGCGTGGTGCTGCACGTCCTGTACTTGATCTTCAACGAGGGCTACACGGCGAGTTCGGGGCCCGATCTGCATCGGGCCGAGTTGACCGTTGAGGCGATTCGGCTGACTCGGGTGGTGCATCGGCAGTTGCCGGCGGACGGCGAAGTGGCTGGACTGCTCGCGTTGATGCTGCTCACCGAAGCCCGGCGGCCGGGTCGTACCGGACCAGCTGGCGAGTTGATTCCGCTGGCCGAGCAGGATCGCGCGCTGTGGAATCGTTCAGCCATCGACGAAGGGGTTGAGCTGATCAGCGGGGCGTTGTCCGCCGCGCAACTCGGGCCCTATCAGTTGCAGGCGGCCATTGCGGCTGTTCATGCGGAGGCGGTGAGCGGTGCGGACACTGATTGGCCGCAGATTCTTGCTCTGTATCAGTTGCTTGAGCGGATCGCGCCCAATCCGATGGTGACACTCAATCATGCGGTGGCGTTGGCGATGGTTCGGGGGGCTCGGGCCGGGTTGGACCTGCTTGCCCAGTTGGACTCGGATGAGCGGATCGCCGATCATCATCGGTTGGCGGCGGTTCGGGCGCACTTGTTCGAGATGGCGGGGGAGCCGGAGTCGGCTCGGGAGTTCTATGGTTTGGCTGCTCGTCGGGCTAATAGTTTGCCGGAGCAGGCTTACTTGCGTCGTCGGGCGAAGCTGCTCGGCGGTTAGCTTTTCTGGTTCTTTTGGTTTTGCGGCCACGGTGGACCACTCCTCCATCCGGGTGGTTTCGGCAGGCGGTCCGAGGGGTGCGGGCGTAGGTTCCCGCCATGAGCGCTGCTTCTGTGCCAGCTTCGGGTGGTCTGGCCGGATCTCTTGTCCTGGACCCGCGTCGGGTCTGGCCGGTGTTGGCACTGCGCGGGGCTGTGGCGGTGATCTTCGGAATCATCGCGCTCATCTGGCCGGGCGTCACCGTGCTCGCCCTCGCCTTCGTCTTCGGGGTCTACGCCATCGTTGATGGTGTGGGTGCGCTGATCAGCGCTTTTCGGCCCGGTGACATGACGCATCGGGTGGCGTACGGGCTCGCCGGCGTGCTGGGGTTGGTCGCGGGGGTGATCGTGTTGGCCTGGCCGACGATCACGGTGCTCGTGCTGGCGACGCTGGTAGGACTGTGGGCGGTGGTGACCGGGATCGCGGAGATCATCGCGGCCGTTCGGCTGCGCCGGCAGATCCACGGGGAAGCGTTTTTGATCATCGCCGGGGCGGTGTCGGCGATCGCTGGCATCCTGATTCTCATTCACCCGATCGCCGGTGCGTTGGGCATCGCGATCCTGGTCGGGATCTTTGCGATCGTCTACGGCATCGTCCTGCTGAGCCTGGGGTTCAGGTTGCGAAACACCGCACGACACCGCGCCTGACGGTCCCGACCCGTCCGCGACCGGCAGGATCGGGAGCATGAGTCGGTGGGCGCGCGCGATCAGCACCGGGTGGGTGGTCCGGCACGACGTGCCCGGGCCCAACGTGGACGAGTTCGCCGAGCCGGGTGAGGTGATCGCGGCTCTCGACGGTGCTCCGGGAGACAGCCTGCTGGCCGTGCAGCACCCGCACCGCACGCCGCTGGCCCGGGCCGAGGGGCTCTCGCTGCTCGCGGCGCTGCCGGCCGCCCGACAGGCGCTCGATCGGCTGCGGGTCAGCGCGTATCGCCAGGTCGACGACGTGGTCGCGCCCTATCGGGTGGCCGGACCGGACGGCGTCGCGGTCGGCGTGTTGTGCCTGGTCGACGCGGCGGCGGTGGACGGTGAGGGGCTGTCCCGGGTCCGGCACAGCGAGGAGGTCTATCCGCGGGTCGTGGCCGAGCGAGCAGCCGTGCTCGCGGGACTCGGTTGCGCCACGAGTGCGGCGATGCTCGTGCCGGTGACCGCCGGGGACCGGTTGACCGCCGCGGTGCTGCGCGTGATCGACGCGCTCGGGCCGCCGTCGGTGTCCACCACCGACTCCGGCGGGCGCACCCACGAGCTGTGGCTGCTGGGTCCAGGCGTCGAGCAGGATCAACTGCTGGCCGATGTCCAGCGCGGACCGCTGCTCGTCGCGGATGGCAACCATCGGGTGGCCGCGGCGGCCAGCAGCACGCCGGCCACGTTGCTCGCGCTCGTCACGGCCGGCCCCGAGTTGCGGGTCGGGGCGATCAATCGAGCCCTGGTGAACACCGGGCTCACGTTGGCCGATCTGGCCGCTGCCTGGCGCGGAAAGGGTTTGCTGGTAAAGGAAACCGATGATCCCGTTACGCCGAGCAAGCCGGGCACGGTGGTGGTGCGGGCCGGGGCGGCGGGGCTCGTGGTCGAGTTGCCGGCGCCGGCCGCCGGGGAGGCGGTGCCGCGGATCGATCACGGGCTGGTCGAGCGGCTGCTGATCGCCGAGGCGTTGGGGATCGATCCGGAGGGGCCGCTGGCGCGGGCGCTGCCTGCGGGACATCCGGCGGGTGCTCGGGTGGACGCGCTGATGCAGTTCGCGCCGGTGCCGTTCGCGGACGTGCTCGCCGTGCACGAGCAGGGCCGGCGGATGTCGCGCAAGAGCACCTACTTCACGCCCAAGCCGCGCAGCGGACTGCTGCTCGCCGATCTCACCCCGGCATCGATCGGCTCGCTGTCATGCGGGGAGGCCCCCGCTGACGGACAATGAACACGTGGTTACTCCGGAGCAGCAGAACCAGCCGAAAGTCGATCCGGCGGGCGAGGCGCGGCCGGAACCGGGCCCTGAGTCGGAATCGGGCGCCGGCTCGGTCACCGCACCGCCGGTGACCGAGCCGACCCAGCCGACCGAGCCCGTTCGACCGACCGTCCCGACCCGACCGGCGAAGATCAAACGGACCCGGGTGAGTGGTACCTGGATCGCGGTCATCGTCGCCGTCGTCGTGCTCGTCTTCCTGTTGATCTTCATCCTGCAGAACCTGACCTCGGTGACCGTGCACTTCCTCGGCGCGGCCGGCACGCTGCCGCTGGGCGTCGCGCTGTTGTTCGGCGCGGTCGCCGGCGCCATTCTGGTCGCGCTGGTCGGCGCCGCCCGGATTCTGCAGCTGAGGCGGGTCGCGAAGAACGCGCACACGCGTCGTCGCGGGGTGCGCTGAGCAGCGCGTCCGCCCTCACCCGGCTGGTGTTGTCCGCTGGCTGGGTGAGAATGCTGGTATGTGCCGCAGCATCAAGACGCTCCGCCCGCCCTTCGCCGACGACGTGACCGACGCGGACGTGCGCGCGGCCGCGCTGCAGTACGTCCGCAAGGTGTCCGGCTTCCGCCAGCCCGCCACCCACAACGCCGCCGCCTTCGAGCGGGCCGTGCGGCTGGTCGAGCAGGCCACCGCCGAACTGCTCGACGCGATCGAGGTGCGCGGCAGTCACTCGCACTGAACCGCGTTTCCGCAGCTCAGTGCAGGATGTTGACGGCCCGCGCGACGACCAGCACGACCAGGATCAGCGACACCACGGACTGGGCGAGCATGGTCAGCTTGGTCCAGGTGTTCATCGGCATCACGTCGGTCGGGCTGAACGCCGTCGCGTTGGTGAACGACAGGTACAGGTAGTCCACGTAGCTGGGCTCCCAGTCCGGCGGGGCCAGTTCCGGGCTGCTCATCTGCGGGAACATCAGGTCCGGATGTGGGCTGTGGCCCATCGCCCGCTGGTAGGGACCACCCCGGTCGAACTCCCAGTACCAGAGCGAGAACACCACGATGTTGGTCAGATAGATGCCCGCGCCGCTGGCCAGCAGCGCGGTCGCCTCGTCACCGATCGTGCCGTCGAGAATGTGCAGCACCAGCAGCGCCGCGGAGAGCCCGTTGCCGATGCTGACGACGCCGACCAGGCTGAGCGCGACCTTCCGGGCGTGCCGGTGCTGGTGGCTCATCCGGCCGGGGCCCAGCAACACCAGCGCGAACAGCAGCAGTGCGGACAGGCTCGGCAGCAGCCACGGCGGACCCAGCACCAGTCGGTCGGGCACCAACAGTTGCAGGCCGATCGCGACCACGATGGTGACCGCGGCCGGCCAACGGTGCTCACCCTGCGTCTCCCGCCGCCAGGCCGGCAGCACGCGCACGGCCGCGACTTCGTTCGATGCGCCTTCCACCGTCGTCCTCCCCTCGCCGACCCTCGCGGTTAGGAACCTAACCGGCCGATCCGGTGAGCGCCGATCATCCCCCGGCCAACCGATCGTGATCGGCTGTCGAATGGTCCGGTTGGTACGAGTTCCGTGGCTCCCGGTGCTGTCCAGGTCGGTCCGGGCACGGTAACTTCGACAATCGGAACGCTGCGGTTCCCAAGTCCGGACCGGTACGTATCGAAGGGAAAACGCATGCGGGCGCTGTGTGTGGTCCACGATCCGACCGCCGGGGTCGGCCTGATCGGTGCCGCGTTGCGCGAACAGGGCTGGCAGGTCGACGAACTACCGGTGGTGCCGGCCGCGCTGGCCGGGACGCCGAACGTCGATGTGTCCTTTCCGGACAGTGCCGGCTACGATCTGTTGGTGCCGCTCGGCGCCCGCTGGGGAGCCTACGAGGACGCGGTGATCGGCCGGTGGCTGCGGCCGGAGTTGCGCTGGCTCGCCGACGCCGTGGCGGGCGGTGTCGCGGTCTTCGGCATCTGCTTCGGGGCCCAGGTGCTCGCCAGGGCGCTGGGCGGCACGGTCGCCCGCTCGCCGCAGCCGGAGATCGGCTGGGTCGAGGTCGAGTCGGCCGTGCCGGAGCTGATCCCGGCCGGGCCGTGGTTCGAATGGCACTTCGACCGGTTCACCATGCCGCCGGGTGCGGTCGAACTGGCCCGCAACGCCGCCGCCGTGCAGGCATTCAGGATCGGCCGGAGCATGGGCGTGCAGTTCCATCCCGAGGTGACCACGGACATCATCCGCGGCTGGGTGGACTCGGACGGCCAGCAGGTCCGTGACCAGGGACTCGACCCGGCCGACCTGCTCGCCGAGGCCGACCAACAGGCCGTCGCCGCGAAGAAGCGAGCGGAGTTGTTGGTCGCCGCCTATCTCGCTCAGGTCTTCGCCCCCTGATTCGCCTACGTTCTGTTCCCGTTCCTCCAGCTGAGGTGGTTCCCGTGATCCTGCCGACGTCCCTGGTCGGAAGCTACGCCCAGCCCGACTGGCTTATCGACCGCGCCAAACTCGCCGGCCGCTTCCCGCCTCGGGTCCGCGCGAAGGAGCTGTGGCGAGTGGACCCGGACTTCCTCGCCCAGGCCCAGGACGACGCCACGCTGCTGGCGATCCGGGCGCAGGAGGACGCCGGATTGGACATTCTCACCGACGGCGAGATCCGCCGGGAGAGCTACTCCAATCGGTTCGCCACCGCGCTGCACGGTGTCGACCTGGAACATGCCGGCGAGGTGCTCGGCCGGACCGGAAACCCGATGCAGGTACCGCGGGTCACCGGGCCGATCTCGCGCCCTGGACCCATCGAGGTGGAGGATGTCAAGTTCCTCCGCGCCCTAACCGACCATCCGATCAAGATCACCTTGCCCGGGCCGTTCACCATGGCCCAACAGGCGGTCGACGACTACTACAAGGACGGGCGCGAGCTCGCCTTGGCCTATGCCGCTGCGGTGCGCGAAGAAGTCCTGGATCTCTTCGCCGCCGGCGCCGATGTGGTCCAACTGGACGAGCCCTACCTCGAGGCGCAACCCGAGAAGGCTCGCGGCTACGGCGTCGAGGTAATCAGCGCGGCCCTGGAGGGGGTCACGGGCACCACGGCACTACACCTGTGCTTCGGCTACGCCGCCGTGGTCAAGGACAAGCCGGGAAGCTATTCGTTCCTGAGCGAGCTGG
>DATATV010000075.1:0-12292 GCA_036268615.1 Pseudonocardiaceae bacterium | reverse complement strand
CCGGTCGGCCGCCCGCCAGTTGCGCGATCCTGGCCGGAACGTCGGTAGGCGCGTCGGGGCCGAGGATGTCTCCGGACATTGACCGGAACCACTCGGCGGGACCGAGCTCGGTCATTGCCGTGGTCAGCGCGTGCAGCGTCTCTGTGTCGATGCCGAACCTCAGCCCCGCACCGAACAGCGCGATGCCGGCTACCTTCTCCGGGGACCGGTGGGCCATTTCCACCGACACCGCCCCGCCGATCGAGCCGCCGACGAGGACCGCGCGCGGTAGTCCCGCGTCGTCCAACGCGGCGAAGGCATCTGCCGCGAAGTCGGTGGGCAGGAACGGCCCCCGGTGGTCGGACCGCCCATGGCCGCGGTAATCCACGGCGACGGCCGGGCGATCCAGCTGGTCCATCAGGTCGACCCAGATCTCCGCGGCCGTATTGACCGGGTGCAGGAACAGGAGTGGCGTCGCGCCCGGTCGCCCGCCCCATTCCAAGTAGGAGACCTTTCCCGCGGAGCCGGCGCAGGACCGTCTGATCGGACCGTCGAGCACGAGGCCTCCCGTCGAGTGTGCCGTTGTCTCTTCGATCCTGGTCGCGGCCCGGGCGAGCGTCATTGGACAGCCCGTCAAGGTATGGACGACGCACTTGCCGGCCGGCACAGCGGATCGACGGACCTGCCGCGCCGTCCCCCGTTGTCGGCCGTCGCGGCCCGAACTTTGCGTCCCGACGGCGCGCCGCGCAAATTTGTTGCGTCCAGAAGGCTGCAGCGCCTCGGTTGGTTGCGTCGGCGAAAGCCGGGCGGTGTCCTCGGAAACACCACCGCAAACCCGGGAGCGTTCGTGATCATCGACCGGCCGACCGTCACGCTGGACGACAAGTACGCCGCCGAGTCCGGCCGGGTGCTGCTCACCGGAATCCAGGCGCTAGTGCGATTGACGCTGGAACAGCGGCGCTTCGACGCTCGCCTTGGCCTGGACACGCGGGCGTTTGTGAGCGGCTATCAGGGCTCGCCGTTGGCCGGTCTGGACACGGCCATGCGCGGCGCCCAGCGATTTCTCGACGAGGCCGGGGTGGTGTTCCGCGCCGGCCTGAACGAGGAACTTGCGGCCACCGCTGTGGGCGGCACCCAGTTGCTGCGCCGGCTCCCCGGCCGACGCCACGACGGCGTGGTCGGTTTCTGGTACGGCAAGAACCCCGGGCTGGATCGGGCCGCGGACGCCATCCGGCATGCCACCGTCGCCGGCACCGCCGCCCTCGGCGGTGCGGTGGCCATCATCGGCGATGACCCAGCGGCGAAGTCCTCGACGGTGCCGAGTTCGTGTGAGCAGATGGCGCAGTCGCTGGCGCTGCCGTTGCTGGCGCCCGGGTCGGTGGCCGAGGTGATCGAGTACGGGCTGCATGCCGTAGCCATGTCCCGTGCGGCGGGGCTCTGGACCGGCCTGAAGATCATCGCCGATGTGGCCGACGCCTCGGCCACGATCGAGCTCGACCCGAACCACTACGGCATCCCGGCGCCGCAGCGCCGGGACGGCGCCGCACCACCCCCGTTGTTGGGTCCGGCGTCGTTGGAGGCCGAACACGACCTGCTCACCCGGCGGCTGAATCTGGCCCGCAGCTACGCCCGCGACTTCGGCCTCAACCGGGTGGTGTTCGACCCGCGTCGTCCCCGGCTCGGCGTACTCGCCTCGGGCACTTCGTTCGCTGTGGTGGAAAGGGCGCTGGGCGATCTCGGGCTCGGCGAGGGCGACCTCGATGCACTCGGCGTGCGCCTGATCAAGCTGGGCATGCCCGTCCCGGCGGACCCCGGCGCCCTGGTCGAATTCGCCGCGGGCCTGGAGCAGCTGCTGGTGGTGGAGGACAAGCTCCCGTTCCTGGAGGACCAGCTCAAAGCCGCGCTGTATCGGGTTCCCGACGCACCGTCAGTTGTCGGGCACCGTGACGAGAACGGTCGCGAACTACTCAGCGCGCGGGGCGCGATCGGGGCGGATGACGTCGCCCGGGCGCTGGTATCCCGGCTGGGCAGCGATCGGCTGCCCGCGAGCGCGGTGGCGCGGCTGAAGACCGTCGCGGCGTCGCGGCGCTCCCGCATTGAGCTACCCCTGGTCGCCCGGGCCCCATACTTCTGCTCCGGCTGCCCACACAATGCCTCGACCCGCACCGGCCCGGACACGCTGGTCGGCGTCGGCATCGGGTGCCACACCATGATCGCGCTGGACGTCGAGGGCCGCGGCCGGCAGATCGGCCTGACCCAGATGGGCGGGGAGGGCGCCCAATGGTTCGGGCTCGCGCCGTTCACGAACGACCGGCACTTCGTGCAGAACCTCGGCGACGGCACCTTCCACCACTCCGGGTCGCTGGCCATCCGCGCGGCCGTCGCCGCCGGGGTCACCATGACCTACAAGCTGCTGTACAACGACGCGGTCGCGATGACCGGCGGCCAACGCCCCGAGGGCCGGTTGGACGTCGCGAGCGTGACCAGGCTGCTGGCGCTGGAGGGTGTCCGCCGCATCGTGGTGACCACCGACGATCCGCGGCGCTACCGCGGGCTGCGCCTCGACCCGATCGCGACCGTTCGACACCGCGACGACTTCCCCGTCGCCGAACGGGAACTGGCAGGCGTCGACGGCGTCACCGTGCTCATTCACGACGACCGCTGTGCCGCTGACGAGCGTCGGTTGCGCAAGCGCGGGAAGCTGCCCACGCCCACCCAGAAGGTGGTCATCAACGAGCGGGTCTGCGAGGGGTGCGGCGACTGCGGCGAGACGTCGACGTGCCTGTCGGTGCGACCGGTGCACACCCCGTTCGGCCGCAAGACCCGGATCCACCAGTCCTCCTGCAACACCGACCTGTCCTGCCTGAAAGGTGACTGCCCGTCATTCCTGCTGGTCGAGCCCGGCCGCACCGCACGTCGGCCGGTCCCGGACCTGCCGGTGGCCCTGCCCGAACCACGGTCCCGCCTGCACGGCGGCGACGACGTGCTTCTGCGCATGCCCGGCATCGGCGGCACCGGGGTGGTCACCGCCTCGGCGATCCTGCAGATGGCCGCGCATCTGGACGGCCTGCACGCGGCCGGACTGGAACAGATCGGGCTGGCGCAGAAGGGCGGCCCGGTCGTCTCCGACATCCGGCTGTCCAAACAAGCGGTCACCGGCGCGGTGCGCGCCTCGGCGGCCGGGGTGGACGTGCTGCTGGGATTCGACCTACTCGGCGCGGCCCAACCCGACGTACTGGCCACCCTCCGCCGTGGGCACACCATCGCGGTCCTGGACACCGCGATCACCCCGACCGCCGCGATGGTCACCGGCCAGGCGTCCCTGCTCGACGACACCACCGACACCGTGGCCCGGATCGCCGCCGCCACCCGCGAGGAGGAGCTGCTGCAGGTGGACGCGCAGGGCCTGGCCGAGTCGCTGTTCGCCGACCACATGCCGGCCAACATGGTGCTGGTCGGTGCCGCGTTCCAGCACGGCTGCCTGCCGGTGTCCGCCGATGCCCTCGAGCATGCCATCCGGATCAACGGCGCCGCGGTGGAGACGACCCTCGCCGCGTTCCGGTGGGGCCGCGCCTGGGTCGTCGACCCCGACGCCGTGCGGGCCGCCCTGGCCGGGCCGGTCCCCGCAGCGGTGCAGCCGGAGGGTGCGGCCGGGGCGATCGCGGCCCGGGCCACGGATCTGACGGGTTATCAGGACGCCGCGTACGCCCGGCGCTACGCCGATGACGTAGACGCGGTCATGGCCCGGGCAACCGCGCAGGTCGGCGCAGCAGCCGCCGAACGCATCGGCCTCGCCTACGCGGTCGGGCTGCACAAGCTGATGGCCTACAAGGACGAGTACGAGGTCGCCCGGTTGCACCTCGATCCGGTCGAACAGGCCCGGTTGGCCGCCGAGTTCGGGCCCGATGTCCGAGTCGGCGTGCTGCTGCACCCACCCGTGCTGCGCGCGCTCGGCATGAAACGCAAGATTCAGTTGCGCCGCAGTGCCAAGCCGGTCTTCCGCGTACTGCGCCGCGCACGCCGGCTCCGCGGCACCCGCCTGGACCCCTTCGGTTACGCGCACGTCCACCGGGTGGAACGCCGGCTCATCGAGGACTACCGCATCGGCGTCCACGAAGCGCTGAACCACCTGCGCGAGCACACCATCGACACCGTCGTCGAACTGGTCGAACTGCCCACCGCCATCACCGGCTACGAGGCGATCAAGCTCGCCCGAGTCGAGGAGTTCCATCACCAGCTCACGGCGGCGCTGCAGGCGCTGGCCGTATCCAGCCCCAACGAAGCCGGGAGCATCCGATGAGCACTCACGCCCTGACCACGGAGATCGACCGCAGAGACTTCGAGCAGGTGGTGCTGTGCCGCGATCCCGAAGCCGGCCTGCGCTCGGTCATCGCGATCCACGACACCACGCTCGGCCCCTCACTCGGCGGCATCCGCATGCGCCACTACGCCACCGACGCCGACGCCCTGGCAGATGCGCTCGACCTGGCCGAGGCCATGACCTACAAGGCAGCCCTGGCCGGGCTCGAACTCGGCGGCGGCAAGAGCGTCATCAACGCCGACCCGACATCCCCCGACCGGGACCGCATCATCGCCGCCCACGCCCGTTACGTCGGTGCGCTCGGCGGCCGCTACATCCCGAGCGTCGACATGGGCACCACCGTGGCCGACCTCGAACTCGTCGCCCGGCACGTCGCGGTGGTGGCAAGCCAACGCCGGGACCCATCCTGGTTCACCGCCAAAGGTGTGGTGCGCAGCATCGAAGCGGCGCTGCAGTGGTCCGGCGAGAAGGGCCTGTCCGGCACCCGCATCTCGGTGCAGGGCCTCGGGCACGTCGGGCAGTGCGTGGTGGCCATGCTGTCCGCGGCAGGCGCCGAGGTGCTGATCGCCGACGTCGACGAGGCCCGGGTGCGCAGCACCATGCGACACAGCACCGCCACCGCGGTCCCCACCGACGAGATCCTGTTGGCCGACGCCGATGTGGTCTGCCCCTGCGGCCCGGGAGCCGTGGTGACCGAGGCCGTCGCGGAGCACCTCAAGGCGCGCTACCTGATCGGCGCGGCGAACAACATGCTGGCCGAGGAGTACCTGGCCTCGGCGCTGGTTGCCCGCGGCATCGTGTACGTCCCCGACTTCGTCAGCAACGCCGGTGGTCTGATTGCCGCCGCCGCGGACCTGCGCGGCACCGATGATGGCCTGCACGCCCGGGTGGACGGCATCGCCGCGACGACAGTGGAGATCCTCGAGGCCGCGCCGAACTGCGATGCGGTCACCGTCGCCAAGAAACTGGCCCGCGATCGATTGGCGCAGCGCCGAGTCCATCGGCCGCATTTCGCGGAAACGGGGTGAGCATCAACGGTTCCACGAACCGAGCACCATCAGCGTCCGAGTGCCGGTCACCGTGCCGGCCCGGCGCAGCTGGTCTATCACGGTCTGCAGGTGCGGCAGGTCGTGGGCTCTGATCTGAATCAGGGCGTCGAGTTCCCCAGCGACGGCGTACACCGATTGGACCTCGGGCACTGCCGATGCGGTGGCAATGATGTCGTCGACGCTGGTCCGCCCCGTGTGACGCACCTCCACGAAGGCCTGCACCGTCCAGCCCAGCCGCGCGTAGTCGATCTGCGCGGTGTACCCGCGTATCACGCCGTCGTCCTGGAGACGCCCGACCCGCCGCTTGACTGCCGCTACCGACATCCCGATGGCCCGCGCCATCTCGGAATAGGAGCGGCGGCCGTCCTCCCGTAGGAGCGCCACGATGCGGCGGTCGAGCGTGTCCAGGTCGCTCATGCCTGACACATCGTCAGATCATTGGGTGATGAAGCGGTTTCCACCGTCGGCCAGGATCTGCGAGCAGTGGAAGTGCCACATCCGCCAGGTCGATTTACCGGTTCCGTCGTCCTGGCGGTAGCACTCGGTGATCCGGAACGGCATCGTCACGACGTCGCCCGCACCGCGCATCTCCCCGCTGCCGTCGGGCCGCTTCATCCGCAGGTCGACGTCCGCCTCGGCGGTGAGCCAGCCCATCGTTTCGGTGGCCTCGATTTGCTGGTTGCGCTCGTTCTTGATGCCCAGCAGCTCGAATGCCGACCCCATGTGCTCCGGGGACCACAGCTTCTCCATCTCGGCCAGGCCGTGGTAGGTGTACCCGTTCAGGTTGTAGTTGAAGAACTTCTCCCCGGCGAGGATGTCCTGGAGAAGTTCCCCGCGCAGGCCGCCGTTCGCCTTGAACCAGGCGTCGTGCAGTCGTTGGATCTCGCTGCGTGCCTCAAGAATGTTGTCCGTCATGCGGTCGATTCTGTGTGCGCGACGGCTGGCACGACCTTGTACCGAACGAAAATTCTCTTGCCCTCGATTGGTCACCCGCGCCGAATCGCTTCGCCCGGACTGCCGCCTAGCGTTCAAGCAGACCTGTGAGGGGATGGAGATCAGCGTGAAAACTGCCCTGACAGAGGGCGCCCTCGTTGCCCGCGACACGGTGAGCCTGCGACGGTGCGCCGACCTGACCGCAGCCATGGTCCGGCACGACACCCGCAACCCACCCGGCGGGGAGAGTTCGATCATCCCGCTGCTGTGCGGTGTGCTCGCCCCGCTCGGCGCGCACCTGGAGGTCTTCGAACCCGAACCCGGCCGACCGTCCCTGATTGCCACCATCGGCAACGGCAACCGGCCGGTGTTGCTGATCAACGGGCACACCGATGTGGTGCCGGTGGTGGAGAGCGAATGGTCAGTGCCACCGTTCGCCGGGCAGATCCACGGCGACCGCCTCTACGGCCGCGGCTCCTGCGACATGAAGGGCGGCATCGCGGCCGCCCTCGAAGGCTTGCGCGCCTGCAAGATCGCCGGCGTCGAACCGCGCTGCGACGTGGTGTTCCACCTGGTGGCGGACGAAGAAACCGGCGGCCGCCGCGGCACCGAGGCGCTGCTCAGGGCCGGCCGGATCGATGCCGCGAACATCGCCGCCGCGATCGTGCCGGAACCCACCGAGATGGGGATCTGCGTGGCCGAGCGTGGCACGCTGTTCGCCGAGATCATCGTGCACGGCCGCGCCGCCCACGGCAGCGACCCGAGCAAGGGCCACTCCGCGGTCTCCGACGCGGCGCACCTGGTGAACGCCCTCCACCGCGCCGATTTCGGTGACCCTTGCCACCCGCTCCTGGGCACCCCAACCTGCAACGTCGGCACCATCAACGGCGGCACCGCCCCCAACATCGTGGCCAGCGAATGCCGGCTGCGGGTGGACCGCCGCGTGCTACCCGGGCACACCCGCGAGCAGGCCATCGCCGACCTGCGGCGACTGATCGAGGCGACCGCCGCGCGGCTGGGCCACCCGATCTCCTACGAGATCGAGGTCCTCGCCTTCGTCGAGGCCTCCGAGCTGGACGCGAAGCTCCCCTTCGTCGATTACATGCGTGACACCTGCGCGGCGCCGCTGACCGGCATGTACGGCGGCACCGACGCCCGGTTCCTGCGCAATCAGCTGGACATTCCCACGGTGGTGTTCGGGCCCGGGTCCATGACGGTGGCGCACACCGCCGACGAGTACGTGCCGTTGGACGAACTCCATGCCTGCGCCACCGCGTTCGCTGCGGTGTTCGCCTCGTTCGACCCGGCGGAGCTGCGTTAGTCAGTCCGCGAGCAGGTGCAGCTGCAGTTGCAGGACCAGCCGATCCGTCGGGGAGACCAGGTCGATGTGGCACAGCTCCTGCAGCCGCGCGATCCGATACCGCACGGTGTTGCGGTGCACGCAGAGCAGCTTGCCCGCCTCCGCGAGGTCGTGCTGCGCGTCGAAGTAGGCCCGCAATGTCGGTAGGTACTCGGTGCCCTTGGTCTCGTCCAGCCGGCGGAGGGTTTCGATCGGCCCACTGAGCAGGTGCGGGCGATCCTTGGCCAGCTCCCGAAGTTCGGCGAGCACCGCGCGGGTGCGCAGACTGTCCGCCGTGCCGACGGTGGGGCCGGTCCTGGCGATCATCGCGGCGAGCCGGTCGACCTCGAGCCGCGCGGCATTCAACGTAGACAGGTCCGCCAACCCATGCCCGACCGCGGCAACCAACGCGGTGCGCAGCTGTTGGGTGGCGTGCGCCACCACCAACTCCGCGAAGCCCTGCGCCCGCGCCACCGAGGTGGTGGCCTTGGGTGCGGACTGCGGCGGGTCGTCGAGCAACACGTAGACCATGTCGTCACGGCTGGTGGCGATCGCCGCGTACCCGGCGGACTCCGCACGAAGCGCCACCAGGTTCTGCAACAGGATCGGGCGTTGGTCGGAGCGGTGCCTTTCCGCGTCCACCAGGTGGAAAGCGACCAACCGGAACTGCGTCTGGTCGTGCTGCGGGAAATGGTTCATCAGCACGTCCGGGCAGCCGACGCCGTCCAACGCACTGCGCAGCAATTCCGACGGAAGACGACGTTCGGTGTTCACCGTGCGCAGGCGCATCATCAGGCCGGAGGCCATCCGGGCGGCGTCGATGAGCACCCACGGATCGACCTCGTCGATCGGCGTGGTGCCCTCGGCCAGCCAGATGTAGCCCAGCAGGTCCACCCCGGCCCGGATGGGCATGGCCAACCGGGCCCGGCTGCTGTTCGGTTCCACCCGCACCGGGCGATGGGCGGTGCGGATCTGGTGCAGCAAGCCGGACTGTTGCAACCACTCCATCAACCCCGCCGGTGGATGCCGGGTGAGGATGGAGGTGCGGCGTAGTTCATCGCAGTCGTCGTCGATGTTGGAGTAGGCCAGCGGCTGCATGGCGGCATCGTCGATCTCCACCGGACCGCCCAGCGACGCCGCCGCCGCGTCGGCCAACGCGAACAGGTCCCCGTCCAACACGCCGAGGCTGGACTGGCTCAGGCTGCGGGTGGTGGCCAGGGCGGCGGACAGGCTGCTGTGCAGCTGATGCCACGTCAGGTCGCTGCCCATGCACAGCACGGTCATCTCGTGCAGCTGCGCCTCGGCACGCAGCAGGTCCAGGTGCTCGGGTCGCTTGGTGATCACCCCGGCCGCGGCACTCTGGGCCGCAATGGCCAACACGTGCGAGAGTTCCGCCGCACCGGTGACCCCGACGGCCAGCACCAAGTCACCGGCCCCGATTCGGGACTCCCCCACACCCTCCCAGATGACCGCGCCGCACACCGGACCGTTCAGGCCATCCGGGGCGCTGATCACCTCGAGTTGCCGGATGCCCAGGTCGGTGAGCAGCGCCGCCAGCGATGGCCCCGCACTCTCGGCGTCCCACGCGGGCAGGGCGGTCGGCGGTGCGATGTCGCTGACGGTCATGTCGGGCTCCTTCGGTCCGGTGCAAGCTCGGGACGAGTTCGCAACCGGGCCGTCAGTCGCCCACCGGGATCAGGGTCAGCTCCAGGTAGTGCAGGCCGCGGGTGTTGTTGTTGACCTCGTAGGTGTAGGCCCCGGCCTCGAATCGCTCGTAGTGGTCGGCAAGCACGTCGAACAGCACGGTGAGCTCCATGCGGGCCAGCGCCTTGCCCAGACAGGCGTGCTTGCCGCCACCCCAACTGACCATGTTGGTCGGGTTGCGCTCGACGTCGAAGCGGTCCGGGTCGGGGAACACGATCTCGTCGCGGTTGGCCGAGCCGAACATCATCAGCACCCTCGAGCCGGCCGGGATGTTCACGCCGCCGAGGACCACGTCGCGGGTCACCGTCCGGTTGAAGTACTGCGCCGGCGAGGCCAACCGCATGATCTCGTAGACCGCGCTCTTCAGCAGCTTCCGGTCCGCGCGAACCTTCTGCCACTGCTCGGGGTTCTGCGCGAACAGCAGCAGGCCCGCGGTCATCGCGTGGATCGTGGTGTCCAGGCTGGGGAAGACGTAGTCCAACATGACACCGCGGCACTTCGCCTCGTCCCACCCCGCGGCGCGGCCGTTCTCGAACAGTTGCGCCGCCCAGCCACCGGGCTTGATGTCGTCGGGGATGTGCTTCTCGGCGTAGGTCATGAAGGTGCCGATGCATTCCAGCCCGGGCATGGTCCGGCTCGCGTGCAGCGGGCCGGCGCTGTTGAACGCCGCGACGCCCCAGGTGTAGACGTCGTCCCGGTCGACGTCGTCGCTCAGCCCGACCAGGTTGGTGACGATGTCCATCGGCATCGGCATCGCGATGTCCCGCACCGCGTCCACAGTGGTGCGCCCGGCCAGTTTGCCGACCAGGTCCTCGGCGTAGGAGCGCAGCACCGGCTGCAGTTCGGCCAGCTTGTCCGGGGCCAGCGGGCGGCTCTCGATGTGCTTGATCTCGTCGTGTTCGGCGCCGTGCGTGTGCAGACTCGTGGTCTTCAGCGCGTTGTAGTACTCGTTGAAAACGACCCCGTCGGCGGAGTTGTAGGTCTCCCAGTCCTTGAGCACCTCGGTGACCTCGGCGAAGCGGGTCAGCGCGTACATCTGGTATTTCTCCAGCCACACGACCGGGCCCAGTTCACGCAGGCGCGCGTACACGTTCAACGAGTCGAGCAGGTTTTCATCGGTGTGCAGGTCGATGTCGGTGCTCGGTACCTCGTCGAGGGGCGGGCGCGGGATCTCAACCGTGGTGGTCATCGCGATTCCTCCGTGTCCGGCGCAGGTCACGCCCTGGGAAGCCTCAAGGGGCCACCATCACCCGCGCCGCCCGCACGGACCACCGCAATGTCCGTCGGTTGCATACCTAGATCAGGCCTGTCGACGCACCTGGTTTCACACCAGCGTCGGCTGGTCCCCGGCCTTACCGGCCACCCACGCGGCGACCTGGGTGCGGGAGGTGAAGTTGAGCTTGGCCATCAAGTGCTGCACGTGGGCCTCAACAGTCCGGCGGGACAGCACGAGCGTGGTGGCGATGTCCCCGTTGCTCAGCCCCTGACCGATGAGCTCGGAGATCTCCAGCTCCCGTGGGGTCAACGCGCTCGGGTCGTCCGCCGCGGTGGCCGGTTTGGTCTCCTCCAGCGCGAAGGCCACCGCCTCCTCCAACGACATGCGCGCACCCTCGCGGTAGGCGGCCTCGAACGGTCGCTTGCCGATCGCCTGGGCCAGGCGCACGCAGGACTCGCGGTGCCGGCGCCACTCGGGCAGCACGCTCATCGGCATACCCACCTCGCGCCAGGTGGTGTCGGAGGCACCGAACAGGGTCGCCGCGCGCAGGTGTCGTCGGGTGCTGGCCTCGATCCAGGCGATGGACTCGATGCATTCGGCGATGCCGATGTAGTCGATCAGCGGACGTTTCATCAGCAGCGCGGCCCGCTGCAGACGCATCGCCTCGGCGTGGTCGCCACGTAGCCAGGCGTCCACCCCGACGGTGTACATCGAGCACGACCAGATCCACACCTCGCCGCGGGATTCGGTGAGTTCCTGGCAGCGGCGGTGCGCGGCCTGCGCCTTGTCCGAGTCGCCGTGCAGTGCCACCGCCAGGCCGTAGAGGAACAGGGTGAACGCCTCGCCGGTGTCGTCGTCGGCGTGCTCGTAGGTGCGCAGCGCTTCCTCGTAGTGCTCGATGGCCCCGACGAGGTCGTCACCGAACACGGCGAGCAGGCCCCGGCCCTGCCCGACGGCCGCGCGGATCTGCGGGATGTCACCGGCCTCCTCCAGTGCCTGACTGAACATGCGCTCGGCGACGGCGAGGTCACCGCCCAGGGTGGCCAGGTTGGCGCGCACCACCAGCGCCCGGGCCCGGGTCTGCGACGGGTCGGTGCCGGCGGTGAGCATAAGGTCGATCCAGTGCCGGCCCTCATTGATCAGGCCGCCCATCAGCCAGTAGAAGTACAACGTGCCGGCCATGTGCAGCCCGGCGGTGACCTCACCCGGCTGGCCCAGACAGAAGTCCAGCGCCGCCCGCAGGTTGGCGTGGTCGCGCCGCAGCAGTTCCAGGCGTTCACTCTGCCCAGCGGTCATCCACCGGGAGATCGCGTAGTCGACCAGTTCCAAGTACCAGTCGCGGTGCCGACGGCGCCATTCCAGCAACTCACCGGACTCACGGAGCTTGGCCTGACCGAACTCACGCACGGTCTCCAACAGTCGGTAGCGCACCCGTCCGTCGGATTCCTCGCGCATCAGAATCGACTTGTCCACCAGGGAGATCAGCAGTCCGAGGACGTCCGGACGGGTGATCCGCTCGTCCGCGCAGACGCCCTCGGCGGCCTTGAGCTCGATGCCGCCGGAGAAGACCGACAGACGCATCCAGAGCAACTGCTCGTCGGGCGTGCACAGATCGAAGCTCCAGCCCATCAGCGCACCGAGCGTGCGTTGCCGTGCGGGAGCGCCTTTCCCCGCGGCCAGGAGATTGCACCGGTCGGCGAGCCGTTCCACGATCTGCTCGAGCGACAGCGCCCGCAGCCGGACCGCGGCGA
>DATATV010000074.1:0-28416 GCA_036268615.1 Pseudonocardiaceae bacterium | reverse complement strand
GACGGAGATCCGCGCGTCCGCGGATCTCCGTCGATCGGCTAGTCCAGCAGGTCCTCGATCGTGATCGGGATGTGCCGGACCCGGATGCCGGTGGCGTTGTGAACGGCGTTGGCGACCGCCGCCGCCATGCCGACCGTGCCGATCTCGCCGATGCCCTTGGCGCCGACGGCGTTGTGCAGGGTGTCCGGATGCTCCACGAAGTGCACGTCGACCTCCGGGATGTCCGCGTTCACCGGCAGCAGATAGCTCGCGAAGTCGCCGTTGGCCAACCGGCCGTTCCGCTCGATCTCCAGCCCTTCGTGCAGGGCCGCTGACACTCCCCAGATCATCCCGCCGATGATCTGGCTGCGAGCCAGCTCGGCGTTGATGATCCGGCCGGCATCAAAAACACCCAGCATCCGGCTCACCCGGATCTCGCGCGTCAACCGGTGCACCCGCACCTCGCAGAACTGGGCGCCGAACGAGCTGAACGAGTGCTTCGTCAACTCCTCTCCCGGTGCCGACGAGCCGGTCGCCGAGATCGACTCCTGTTTCACCGCGCGCAGCAGCTCACCGAAGGTCATCACCCGCCCGTCGGCCAGCACCTGACCGTCCGCATAGGACACCTCAAGGCCCTCGAACGGCGCGCCCGGTGCCGACGCCAGGTCAAGCAGCCGGTCGATCACCTCGGCGGCGGCGACCATGATCGCCGAGCCCGCGCTCGCGGTGGCGGTCGAGCCACCCGACATGCCACCGGGCGGCAGTGCCGAGTCGCCGAGACGCGGGGTGACCCGGTCCGGCGTGATGTCGAGCGATTCGGCGCCCACCAAGGAAAGCACGGTCAACAGACCGGTTCCCGGATCGGCGCCGCTGGTCGCGACGACGGCCGTGTCGTCGGCGCGCAGGGTCACCCCGACGGTGGCCGGAAAGCGGATGGCGGGGAACATCGCCGTCGCGGTGCCGATACCGACCAGCCAGTCGCCCTCGGTGCGACCGTGCGGCGAGCGGTGCGCCCAGCCGAACCGGGCCGCGCCGAGTTGGAAGCACTCGTCGAGGTGCTTGCTCGACCACAGCAGGTCCTTGCCCGGCGGCGCGGTCGAGTCGTTGCGCAGGCGCAGCTGGATCGGGTCCATGTCCAGCGCGATCGCCAGTTCGTCGACCGCGCTCTCCAGCGCGAACGACCCGGGCGCCTCGCCCGGCGCGCGCATGAAGGTGGTCGGCGGAATGTTCAACGGCACCATTTTCTGGCTGATGGCCAGGTTCTCGGTGGCGTACCACTCCCGCGAGGTGCCGTGCGAGGTCGGCTCGACGAACGACCGGTCCATCGCCGTGCTGCACCACGAGTCGTGGCGCACCGCGATCAGCGAACCGTCCCGGGCCGCGCCCAGAGCCATCGCCTGGACGGTGGCGGCCCGGGTCGCGGTGGCCGTGAAGACCTGTTCCCGGCTCAGCACGACCTTGACCGGTCGGTCCAGCGCCCTGGCCGCGGCCGCCGCGAGGAACGCCGCGACCGACGTCCGGCCCTTGCCACCGAACGCCCCGCCGACAAACGGGTTGACCGAGCGCACCGTCGACGGCTCGCAGTCCAACGCGCTGGCCAGCTCCATCGCCTGGATGTTGGCGCCCTGGTTGCCGCTGTACATCGTCAGTCCGTCGGCGTCCCACACCGCGACCGCCGAGTGCGGCTCCATCGCGGCGTGGTTCTGGGTCGCGGTGGTGTACGTGGCCTCGACCACCACCGGGCTGGCCGCCAGCGCGGCCTCGATCGACTCGACCCCGGAGGCGAGCACGGACAACGACGAGGGCGTGCCGTCCCGGCCGGGCGGCGCGTCCTCGGCGGTCGCGACGCCCTCGGCGAGCGAGGTCAGCGCCGGACGCCGGACATACGAGACCTCGACCGCCATCGCCGCGTCCCGGGCCTGTTCGAAGGTCCGCGCCACGACCAGGCCGATCGGCTGGCCGTAGTACGCGACTTCCCGGTTCTGCAACGGAACCCACGTCTCGCCGAACATCGGCGTGCGGGCCGTCCGCAGGTCCAACGGGTCGAACGGCGAGTAGACACCGATCACGCCGGGAGCGCTCTTGGCCGCGGTCGCGTCCAGTGCCTCGATCTCGCCGTTGGCGATCGTGCTGACCACGACGTAGCCGTAGACCATGCCGGGAAAGTTGTTGTCCGCACCATAGGTGGCCCGGCCGGTGACTTTCAGCGGGCCGTCCAACCGGCTGGCCATCAGCGACTCCCCTCGATCAGCGCGCGAACGACGGTCCGCCTCAACAGGGACAGCTTGAAACCGTTCTCGGACAACGGCTTCGCCTCGTCGGCCGCGACGGACGCGGCGGCCTCGAAGCCTTCCTCGGTCGCCGGCGCACCACGCAGCGCCGCCTCGACCGCGGCCAACCGCCACGGCCTGGTCGCCACTCCGCCGACCGCCACCCGGGCGTCGACGACGCGCTCGTCGCGGATGTCCAGGGCCACCGCGGCCGAGCAGAGCGCGAACTCGTAGGACTGCCGGTCGCGCACCTTCACGTAGGTGGAGCGGCGGGCCCAGTCCAGCCGGGGCACGACGACCTCGGTGATCAGCTCGCCGGGCCGCAGGTCGTTCTCCACCTCGGGCGTGTCACCCGGCAGGCGGTAGAAGTCCGCCAGCCGGACCGTCCGCGCGCCGGTGTCGCCGACCAGCCGGATCTCCGCGTCCAGCGCGACCAGGGCGACGGCGACGTCACTGGCGTGCGTCGCCACGCACGAGTTGCTGGTGCCCAGCACGGCGTGCATCCGGTTGGCTCCCGACACGGCCGGGCAGCCGCTGCCGGGGTCACGCTTGTTGCACGGCATCGCGACATCGCGAAAGTAGCCGCAGCGGGTGCGCTGCAACAGGTTTCCGCCGATACTGGCCATGTTGCGCAGCTGCTGGGACGCGCTCAGCAGCAGGGCCCGGGAGATCGCCGGGTACACGCCCGGGTGCCGGGCGATGTCGCCCATCCGCTCCAGCGCGCCGAACCGCAGCCCGTCGTCGGTGCTGATGCCACGCAACGGCAGTGCGTTGATGTCCTGAACGTGCTGGGGCGTCAGGACATTGAGTTTCATCAGGTCGACGAGAGTGGTTCCGCCGGCAAGGAAGGTGCCGGGCGCGGTGATCGCCGCCTCGACGGTCGTCGGCGCGGTCAGCTCAAAGGGACGCATCGGCCCGCCTCGCCTGTTCGATCGCCGCGACGATGTTCGGATACGCGGCGCAGCGGCAGATGTTGCCGGACATGAACTCGCGCACATCCTCGACGCCCTGCTCGATCGCCGCGACGGCGGACATGATCTGGCCGGACGTGCAGAATCCGCACTGCAGGGCGTCCTGGTCGACGAACGCCTGCTGGACCGGGTGCAGCTGATCCCCCGCGGACAGTCCGTCCACGGTGCGGACCGGCCGTCGCACGGTGGCGGCGAGGGTGAGGCAGGAGAGCACGGGTCTGCCGTCGACATGTACGGTGCATGCGCCGCACTGGCCGCGGTCGCAGCCCTTCTTGGCTCCGGTGATGCCGAGCCGTTCGCGGAGCGCGTCCAACAACGTCACGCCGGGATCGACGCTCAGCTCTTCGACGCGGCCGTTCACTTCGAGAGAGATGTCCACCAGATTTCTTCCCCAGGTTCGATCCGAGCGGATATCTATCCGCTCTGTCTCGTCCAGGACGCTAACGGATTCTTATCCGCTTCGCAACGATGGAGCGTGCTCCAGGTCGGCGGCCACGGCCGTGCACTACATTTCACGTGGGCAAACGGCGAAACAGTGGCGGAGGGGACGATGTCGACGGGATCGGTCAGTCCCCGGCGGGCCGACACGCGGCGCAACCACGAGCGCATCCTCGCCGCGGCGCTGGCAGCCCTGACCACGTCGGGCGAGGTCTCGTTCAACAACATCGCCAAGCAGGCCGAAGTCGGTGTCGGCACGGTGTACCGGCACTTCCCCACCCCGGAAGCGCTCATCCTGGCCGTCTACCAGCGCGAGGTACAACACCTCGTCGACGTCGTGCCGAGCCTGCTCGCGACCGGCACGCCGGAACAGGCCTTCCGGGCGTGGACCGGCCACCTGGCGCGGTACATGATGACCAAACGGGGTCTGGCCGAGGCCCTCCGGGCCGCCACGAACTCCCAGGGCGAACTGGCCGCGAACGCCTCCGAAGCCATGCTGACCGCCGTGTCGACGCTGCTGGCGGCCAACGTCCGGGCCGGCTCGGTCCGGGCCGACCTCGATCCGCTGACCGTGTTGCGCGGGCTGGGCGGCCTGCTGTACTTCAGCCCCGACGGGGACTGGCAGCGGCCGGCCGAGCAGCTCACCGACCTGCTCTGGACCGGTATGCGCGCGAACTAAACCTCGGCCGGACGGTCCCCGGCCGGTGCCGCGGCGATCAGTCCGCGGGCGACGCCGACCAGGTCACCCGGGTCGGCCAGCGGCAGCCGCAGCCGCTCCCCCTCGGCCGACGGCGTCCCGACCAGGGTCTGCGCTGCCGGCTCCCAGGACACGTCGGCCAGATCCGCCCAGACCACCGCGTGCCAATCAGGCTCGGCACCCCGGTGGTACAACGCACGCGTCGAGGCCACCGCGCCAATCGCTCCCCCGGTCTCGAACGCCATCGTCACCAACCGCTCACCGGGCTCGACCAACACCCGCACCGGCCGCAGTGCCGACCGCACCTTCGCCGTGGCCCGGCCGAGCCGAACCGCATACGCCACCGCGCTGACCCCGAACATCGCCGCGCACAACAGCAGCCACCGCGCCAGGAACGGCGCCTGGGTCAGGCCGGTGGCCGCCCGATAGGTGCCCGCGCCCTGCTCGATGATGCCCGGCAGGAACAACACGAAGGTCAGCAGCGCCCCGAGGACGGGGGTCCGCAGGTAGTTGACCGCCGGGACCCGCGGCCGAACCGTCGGACGATGCCGGGGCCGCAACACGTGCAGTACCGACGCCAACGACAGATCGGCCAGCGCGTACAACGGGAACAACACGAGATCGTGGCCCACCACCGCGGCGGCGAACCAGATCAGCATCGTCGGCCAGGCCGGCGCGATCTCGACCGTGCGCAGCGCGGCATAACCGGCCAGCGCGAAACAGCCCAGCAAAGCCAGCAGGTGCAACGGATGCGCGCCGTAGAAGCGCCGCAACCGAATCAGCACAGCACTCATCTCACGCGCTCCGGAACTCGATGGTGCGGACCCACTTCGTGCAGTGCACCCCGGGCAACGCGGGCACGATGATCCGGGCCGGGTACCCGTGGTCGGCCGAGAGATCCACCCCGTTGACTCGCAGCGCCAGCAGAGCATCCGGGTTCAACACCTGATTCTGTTGCAGCGTAGCGCGGTTGAACGCGCCGAACTGCTCCAGCGAGCGCACGACCGCCGAGCCCGGCGCGGGTTTCCCGGCCAGCGCGGCCAGCTCCCGCAGCCGGACCCCGGTCCAGGTCTGGGTGGTCGACCACCCCTCCACACACGCAATCGGCAGCACGGCCGTGTGCTGCGGCATGGCCAGCAGCTGGGTCCGGTCGAACTGCACCATCCCGGGTCCGCCCAGCAGCGACAGCCGCCAGGCCGCGCCGGCCTCCCGCACGGTGATCGCGGCGACGGCGGCCGTCCGGTTCACCTGGAAATCAGTCGGACCGTCGCCATAGGACCGACCGCGCGGGACCAGCAGCGCGGCGCGGCGCGCCAACCCGCCGATGGTCTGGCCGGCGGTGAGCACCGCGACCAGCAACGAACCGCCACCCACCAGCGCCAACGCGCCTCGGCGGCTCAGCGTGGGCGCGGCCGGGGCGATGGCGACCAGATCGTCCTCGATCGCCTCGGGCACCGTGTCCGCGCGGGAGGTGCGCAGCTCGGCACGCAGCGACCGGGAACGCAGCGAGCGGACCATGGTGGGCAGCTTGAGCGCGACGTGCACGACGAACGCGCCGATGAACACCCAGGCGCCGAAGTAGTGCGCGGTGTAGAAGCTGAAGCCGAAGATGTAGTCGTACTGGATGTTCAGCACGCCGGTGACGATCTCGAACAGGATGCCGCCGACCAGCAGCAGCAACGAGAGCCGTTCGAGCACGTGGGCCAGCGAGCGGGCCGGTGGCCAGCTGAACAGCTTGGGTACCACCGACCACAGCTTGGCCAGCACCACCGGGACGAGCACCAGGCCCAGCCCGACGTGCAGGCCCTGGGTCAGCCGGAACAACCAGGACGGCCGGGTCGGCCAGTTGAAGAACGGCAGGTGCAGGAACCCGACGTTGCCGGGAAACGCCTGTCCGAACTGGGGGCTGTAGGCGATGTAGTCGAGCAGCCCGGTGAGAATGACCAACGGCAGGCAGGCAAGCAGCACGGCCCCGAAGATCGAGGTCAGCCACGGGCCGCGCAGTGGACTGCGCCACGCCTTGGTCCGGCCGAGGCCCGGCGGCCGATACCGTTCGATGGTCCGCCACAGCGGCGCGGGAAATCCATAGGTTTCAGTGCTCTCTCCGCCAGATTTCTCATCCACGGGAGACTCTTCTTCGGGTTCTGCGGTAGGTGATGACATCTGCGTCCGAGATCGCACCGAAGACGCCGTCCGCCAGCATCTCCCGCCGATTCGACCCTCCTTCCTGAACGGTGCCGAACACGGCGCGCCTCCGCCGTGCTGGCCCCGAACCTAGCGGACGAGGGACTGTCGGTAGTGGATTCGGGACACTCCGTCATCGTGCCGTAAGAGTTGTTAATCAGATATTGCAGCTGACCCCGGCGCGGTTCAGTGGCAGCGTGATCTCCGGGTGTCGGGCGATCACCGTCAGTCGGCACCGCCCGCGCCGACCGGTCTGCTGGGCGAGTTCGAGAGCCGCGAGGACCGCCGTGGAGATCTCGGTGCACGCGGACAGGTCGACGGTGAGTTCACCCACACAGATCTCGCACAGTTCGAGCAGTTCCCCCCGGAACATCGCAGCGGCCCGGCCGTCCATGTTCCCGGTCACGGTCAGCGATACGGTGGCGTCGCCCACCAGCACCGACACCCGCGGCAGGTCGGGACGGCAGCCTGACACGGCCGCGCGCGACCGCTGGGCAGAACTCACCGGGCGTCGCCCTCTCGTCATGTCGGACCTGGCGGTCTCCGCATCATCTCCGTGGTCACCGGAGCTGTCCATCAGCAACAGCCGGATGACACCATGACCTGACCCAGGTTCACCAGATCGGGGGACCCTGGCCGGCCTTCCTCGATCGCCGGACATCGTTCACGGTACGCGGTTCGGCCTCGGTGAGACCTCGTGGTCCGGGCGCAGACTGTCACGCCGAGAAGAAGACCGGGTCAGCGGCGGATGGCATCGTACGCGACGAGCAGTTCGGCCGGCCCGCGCAGCGTCATGTTGGACCGATACCGAGGCGGGTCCTCGACCAGGCAGGGGTTGTCCAGGCGGGTGGCGATCGCGGTGAGCGCGGCCTGCGCCTCCATCCGGGCCAGTGCGGCGCCGAAGCAGTAGTGCACGCCGCCGCCGAAGGCCAGGTGCGCGTTGTTCGGGCGCTCCGGCCAGAACGTGTCCGGGTCGGTGAACCGGCGCGGGTCGCGGTTGCCGGCGGCCAGTAGCAGCGCCACACGCTCGTCGGCGCGGATGAGGTGGCCGTCCACCGCGATGTCGGCGGTGGCCCGACGGCTGGTCAGCTGCACCGGTGGGTCGTAGCGCAGCACCTCCTCCACCACGGCCGGCGCCAGTTCCGGGTCGGCGCGCAGCCTGGCCAGTGCGTCGGGGTTGCGCAGCAGTGCCAGTGTCCCGTTGGCGACCAGGTTGACGGTGGTCTCGTGACCGGCGATGAGCAGCAGGCCCAGCGTGATGCCCAGCTCCAGCAGGGTCATCCGGGTCGCCGGGTCGCCCTCGGTGAGCAGCGCGGAGATCGGGTCGGGACCGGGGTGCTCGGCACGCCGGGCGATCATCGGCAGCAGGTACTCGCGCCATTCGCGCCGGGTCACCACCAGATCGGCGAGTTCCTGCTCGGTCAGGGTTTCCTCGGGGTCCAGCGCCCTGGTCAGCCGACCGGCGAACGAATGGAACACCGGCTCGTCGGCCGGCGGCACGCCCAGCAGTTCGCAGATCACGCCGACGGGCAGCGGGTACGCCAACTCGGCCACCACGTCCAGTCGGCCCGGCGCGGCGCTGAGCCGCTTGTCCAGCAGCCCCGTCACCAGCGTCTCGATCTGCGCGCGCATCCCCATGATGCGCGGCGCGAACTGGTACATCGTCTGCTCGCGCAACGTGTTGTGATGCGGCGGGTCGCGGAACAGGAACGGCCCGGTGACCGGCTTGCCGTCCGAGCCCAGCGGCGCGTCGGCGGTGTCCAGCTCGCGGTCCTCGGTGCTCAGCCGCGGGTCGCGCAGCAGCCGGCTGATGAGCTCGTGGCTGCTGGCCAGCCAGTTGTCCGAGTCCAGCCGCTGGATCGGCACCTGGCCCAGTTCGGCGAAGTACGGGTAGGGGTCGTGCCGGTTGGCCGGGTCGAGGATCTGACGGTAGGCGGTCGCGGCCGGGTAGCTCGCAGTGCTGGTCATGACTGTCCCTTCGGGATTGACGCGGACACGAGTTCCCTTGCCGGGTGCGGGAATCGCGCATCGAGCGGAACGGGAGGGCCGAGGCTGTCGGTGGCGTTGACGGCCGGCGGGAAGGGTGCCCGCTCGGTGATCAGCGCCGCGTAGCCGTCCAGCACCCGCGGTGAGTTGACCGCGACCGCCCCGACGGTCACCCCGGCGCGGCCGTACGCGGCGACGAACGGGCCGTGCTCGAACGAGCCCTGGCTGAGCACCACCTGGTCGGCACAGCCGGGCAGGCCGACCGACTTGATGTTCAGGCCGAACTGGTCCGACCAGAACGCCGGCAGCGCGTCGTTCTCCCGCACCCGCCCCGACATGATGTTGTGCGCGACGGTCTCCGCCTGGTCGATGGCATTTCCCCAGTGTTCGAAGGAGAGCGGGCCGGTGTCGAACCGGGGATGCCGCCACCGGGCCACGTCGCCGGCCACGTACACGCCCGCCACCACCCGCCGCTCGGCGTCCAGCGCACGGCAGGCCGA
Organism: Pseudonocardiaceae bacterium; assembly: GCA_036268615.1. Taxonomy (GTDB): domain Bacteria; phylum Actinomycetota; class Actinomycetes; order Mycobacteriales; family Pseudonocardiaceae; genus DATATV01. The sequence goes on along the minus strand of DATATV010000074.1, from coordinate 19,391 downwards.
GTCGCATGACACGCCCCGCGCGTCCGCGACCAGGCCACTGCCGCGCAGCCACCCGGTGTTGCGCACCGAACCGGTGGCCACCACCGCGACCCGCACGTCCAGCACCGTGCCGTCGGACAGCCGCGCCTGGCGCAGCCGACCGAAGGCGTCCCCCACCAGCCGACGCACGGTGGTGTGGACCCGCAGGTCGACGCCGTGCGCGCATTGCCGCGCACCGATCGCGCCGCCGACCACCTCGCCCAGCGCGCTGGCCAGCGGCGCGGTCCCGCGCTGCGTCACGGTGACCGACAGGCCCAGGTTCCGGCAGCTGGACGCGACCTCCGAACCGGTGAAACCACCGCCGATCACCAGCACCCGGCCGGACTCGCCGGCGAACCCGGCCAGTTCGGCCAGGTCGGCCCGCAGCCGGTCCGCGTCGTCGCGACCGCGCAGCAGGTGCACACCGCGCAGCGAACCCTCGACCGGATCGGACCACGGTCGGGCGGCGCTGCCGGTGGCGATCACCACCCGGTCGAACCCGACGCCGCGGCCGTCGGCCAGCCGGACCTCGCGGGCGGCCAGGTCCAGTCCGGTCGCGGACACATCCAGCAGCCAGTCGGCGTACAGGTCACACGCCCTGGGCAGCCGCACCTGGTCGGTGCTCAGCCGACCGGACAGCACGGCCTTGGACAGCGGCGGCCGGTCGTAGGGCTCGTGCGGCTCGTCGCCGATCAGCGTCAGCCGGCCGGTGAATCCGTTCTGCCGCAACGACTCCGCCGTGCGCAGGCCGGCCAGCGACGCACCGACGACGACCACCCGGTCGGCAGCGGACGCGCTCATCGGTGCGCCGCCGCGGGCAGCGGGATCTGCTCGGCGCTCGCGCCGAGGGTGATCGCCTGGACCGGGCAGGCCAGCGCGGCGCGCCGCACGGCCGCGGCCGACGCCGGACCGGGCACATGGTCGTACTCCAGCGATTCCTCGCCTCGGAAACGGAACACCTCCGGCGCGGCGAACACACACTGCCCGTAACTCTGGCAGCGATTCAGGTCGACAACAATGCGCATGAAATCCTCCCCGTTCTCCGCCGGCTCGATATCCGGACCCGGCACCGCGGCCACTCGACGTGGACCCGCCGCTGAGCCTATGAGCTGCGACATCGTGTTGTCGTGGAGCCGGGGTTGTACTCCGGGTGGAGAAATTTCTCCACCCGGGAATACAGCCAGGGTCGCACGACAACCCGCCGCCGAAGTCGTAACTTCATCGGCAACAACAATTCGCCAGCAGATCTCGAAAACGGCCCGAATGAAAGGAACGGCAGTCATGAATTATCTGCGCGGCTTTCTCCCCTGGATCGTGTTCTCCGTGGTGTCGAGCTTCAGCTGGCAGTGGGCGGCGCTGATCGCTCTGGCGATGAGCAGCTACGCCCTGCTGAAGGACCGCCGGGCGGGCGTGACCGCGGACGCGCAGATCCTGGACTTCGGCACCATCGCCTTCTTCGCCCTGCTGACCGTGGTTGCCTTCGCCGACCCGCATTCCGTTTTGCAGACCTACGAAAGCGGCGTGTCCTCGGCCTGGCTGGCGCTGATCGCCGGGGTGAGTCTGCTGGTGCGCCAGCCGTTCACGCTGGGCATCGCCAAGCGCAGCACCACGCCGGAGGTCTGGCACACCGCCAGGTTCCGGCACATCTGCACCGTGCTCACCAGCGTCTGGGCCAGCAGTTTCGCGGTCAGCGCGGTCCTCACGCTCAGCTGCGAGGCCACCGACGCGAGCGAACCGCTCCGGGTCGGCGTGCAGGTGCTCGGCTTTGTCGTCCCGGCGGCCTTCACCCAGTACTACGTCAAGAAGGTCCGTGCCCGCGCGGCCTCCGTCGCGACCAACCAGGTCATCCCGGCGGTCGAGCGGTGACGCCGCCGCCGGTCGCCGCTCAGTTCCTCCTGCCGTTCAGCCGACGTTGATCGGCGGCAGCTGATCGCCGTCGCGCCGGGGTGCCACCAGTGGCAGTCGCACCTGGAACCGGGTGTCGCCCGGCGCGGACTCGACGGACAGGTCACCGTGGTGTCGGTTGACCACGATCCGCCAGGAGATGTCCAGTCCGAGGCCGGTGCCGGCGCCGACCGGCTTGGTGGTGAAGAACGGTTCGAAGATCCGGCCGGTGATCTCCGGCGGGATGCCCGGACCGGTGTCGCCGATCTCCACCACCAGCCGGTCGTTCTCGCGCCGGGTGCGCACGGTGAGCGTGCCGTGGCCGGCCATCGCGTCGGCCGCGTTGTCGATCAGGTTCGTCCACACCTGGTTCAGCTCCGCCGCGTACACCGGCACCGCCGGCAGCGTGCGGTCGTACTGCCGGACCACGGTGATCCCGTCGCCGATCTTGCGGTTGAGCATCAGCAGCGTGCTGTCGATCAGCTCGTGCACATCGATGACCTGGTAGGGCACCCGGTCCAGCTGCGAGTACTGCCTGGCCGCGGTGACCAGCGTGGACACCCGGGTGATCGAGTCCTCGATCTCGGTCATCAGCAGCTCGGTGTCGATGGTGTAGTTCAGCCACCGCAACATGGCCTCAAGCGTGGTCTGGTCGGCGGCCGTCGCCACGACCTGTTCCAGCCAGTCCACGCCGAGACCGGCCTGCACGAACGTCGGCGCCATGTCCCAGCCGTTGGTGATGCCGTGCGCGTCGAACCAGTCGGTCAGCTCGTCCTCAAGGTCCGCGGCCGCCAGCGGACTGAGCGGCTCGACGGTGCCGACCTTCTCGACCACCCGCTCCTGCAGCTCGATCAACATCGCCAGCGTCGCCCGGTCGTAGGGACCGGACGCGATCAGGCCCAGCTTGTGCCGCATTCCGGCCACCCGCTCGCGCAGCGACGAGGTGGCCCGCACCGCCGCGGCGGCCGGGTTGTTCAGCTCGTGGGTGAGGCCGGCCGACAGCGAGCCGAGCGCCAGCAGCCGTTCGCGCTGGCTGACCCGCTGCTGGGTGTCCTTGAGATAAGAGAGCATGCCCTCGATCAGGTGCATCGCCATCGGGAACCAGTCCCGGACGACCTCGGCGAACAGCTCCGCGGCCAGTACGTACAGCCGGGCCGGCGTGACGACCCGCAGCGAATTGTCGTACTTGTCCGGGATGTGGTCACCGAGGAACGACCGTGAGGCACCGGCGTGCACACCGGGCCGGTCGACGCGGTCGACCTCGACGTCCTCGTCGCCGACCCGGCGGGACAGCGTGATCGTGCCGGACAGCAGTACGAAGAAGTGCGCAGCGGGCTCGCCTTCCCGGTAGGCGTAACCGGGCTCGAACCGCTCCACGTGACCGTTGCGGCACAGCCAGTCCAGCTGTTCGTCGGTCAGCTTCTCGAACAGGAACAGGCTGCGCAGCTCGGCGAGGTCGCAGGGCAACTGTTCGCGCGCGGCCGGTTGGTCGGCGCTCATGTCTTGTCCAGGTACCTGTGCACCAGCATCACCGCCATCGCACCCTCGCCGACCGCCGCGGCGACCCGCTTGCCCGACTCCGAGCGTACGTCGCCGGCCACGAACACGCCGGGCACACTCGTCTCCAAATGGTACGGCGGCCGGTCCAGCTGCCACCCCTTCGGCGGCGACCCGTCGACCGCGAGATCGGGACCGGCCACCACAAAACCGCGATCGTCCCGGACAACGACGCCGTCCAGCCACTCCGTGCGCGGCGCCGCGCCGATGAACACGAACAGCCACGACGCCGGCACCGTCTCGGTCGTGCCGGTCGCGTTGTCCCGCAGGGTGATCCGCTCCAGGTGCTCGTCGCCGTGCACCTCGACCACCTCGGCGCAGGCGCGCACCGAGATGTTCGGAATGGCCGCGAGCTGCTGGATCAGGTAGTGCGACATGGACTGCAACAGCGACTCGGCCCGCACCACGATCGTGACCGACTTCGCCGAGCGGGCCAGGTAGACGGCGGCCTGGCCGGCCGAGTTGGCCCCGCCGACCACGAAGATGTCCTGCTCTGCGCAGTTGGCCGCCTCGGTCAGCGCCGAGCCGTAGTAGACGCCCCGGCCGGTCAGCGCGGGCAGCCCCGGCGCGCGCAGCTGCCGGTAGGACACCCCGGTGGCCAGGATGACGGTGTGCGCGTCGATCGCGGTGCCGTCGGCGAACCGCACGGTCCGGGCGGAGCCGTTCGCCTCAAGGCCGACCACGTCGCGCGCGGTGACCAGTTCGGCGCCGAACTTCAGCGCCTGCCGACGGGCCCGTTCGGCCAGCTGTGCGCCGGACACCCCGTCCGGGAAGCCCAGGTAGTTCTCGATCCGGGAACTCTGCCCGGCCTGCCCACCGGTCGCGGTGCGTTCCACGAGCACGGTCCGTAAGCCTTCGGACGCGCCGTAGACCGCGGCCCCCAACCCGGCCGGGCCGCCGCCGATGACGATCAGGTCGTAGAAGTCCGAACACGGAGTCGTGGCCAGCCCGACCCGGGCGGCCAGTTCCGCGTCGGACGGCTCGACCAGCGCATCCCCGCTGGTGGTGACGACCAGCGGCAGCCGGCTGCCGTCCGCGCCCGCAGCGAGCACGAGTCGCTCGCCCTCCGGCTCGTCGACCTGGTACCAGCGGTAGGGCACCTGGTTGCGAGCCAGGAACTCACGCACCTCGGAGGATCGCGCGGACCACCGGTGACCGACCACCTTGGTCTCCACCACCGGCCGCGGTTCGGTCGCCGACCACGCCTCCAGCAGCGAGTCGACCACCGGATAGAGCTTCTCCTCCGGCGGGTCCCACGGCTTGAGCAGGTAGTAGTCCAGGTCGACCACGTTGATCGCGTCGATGGCCGCACCGGTGTCCGCGTAGGCGGTGAGCAGCACCCGGCGGGCGGTCGGACAGATGTCCATCGCCTGTTCCAGGAACTCGATCCCGGTCATGTTCGGCATCCGGTAGTCGGCCACGATGATCGCGACCAGTTCCCCGCGCAGCGCGATCTCCCGCAGCGCGGCGAGGGCCTGCTCGCCGGACTCGGCACGCAGGATGCGGTGTTGGTCGCCGTAACGACGCCGTAGGTCCCGGGCGACCGCCCGCGAGACCCCCGGATCGTCGTCGACGGTGATGATGACGCTGCGGTCTGGCACGTGGCCAACCATACGGCGCCGCCCGCGTTGACGGCAGCGTCAGCGCAGGCGAGCGGTCCGATTACCGGACGGCGTCAGCGAATTCGTCCGGACCCGCACTGTCGGATCGAGCGCAGCCACACGTCCAGGTTGAGGGCGAAGTCGATCCCCGCCCGGGTGGCGCGCAGGCGAGCAAGGGAAACACCGCGAAGGCCGTCATCGCCCCCTCCGTCGAGGGCTACCTCCAGGTGATCAACCGGACGTGCGCCAACGCCGGCATCGGGCCGGAACGGATCGGCTACGTCGAGGCGCACGGCAACGCCGCCCCCGCCGGGGACACCATCGAGCTCCAGGCGATCGGTACCGCGATCGGCAGCCGCCGGCAGCCGGGACAGCCCTGTCTGGTCGGCTCGGTCAAGTCGAACATCGGCCACCCGGAGGCGGCCGGGGGTGTCGCCGGGCTGATCAAGGCCGCCCTCGTGGTGCGGCATCGCCGCGTGCCGGCCGGCCCGCACTGCGCGCGGCCCACCAGCAGCGTCGACTGGACCGGGCTGGGCATCGCGCCCGTCCTGGACCACGTCGACTGGCCCTGTCCCGGCGCCGCCGTCGCGGGCGTCAACACCTACGGCCTGTCCGGCATCTTCGTCCATCTTGTGGTCGGCGAGGCATCCTGCTGAGCCGATGAACCGGGGGTCAGGCGGTCAGCGCGACGCACTTCTCCTCGATGAACTCCACGGTGAGAACGTGCTCAGGCAACAAAACCTCCGTCGACCGGCAGCACGACCCCACTGAGATGACTCGCCCGATCGCTGAGCAGAAATGCCGCGGTGGCACCGACTTCCGCTCCGGTCCCGACCTTTCGCAACGGCGTGGCAGCGATCCGCGCCGCCACCCCGTCGGGCATCGACTGCCGCAGCTGGGCGAGCATCGGCGTCTCGGTCGGGCCGGGCGCCAGCACGTTCACCCGGATACCGAGTGGTCCGAAGTCGTGCGCCGCCGTGCGGGTCAGCCCGATGACCGCGTGCTTGGTGGCCTGGTAGGCACCCATGCCGGAGCTGCCGCGGAGGCCGCCGATGCTGCTCACGTTCACGATCGAGCCGAAACCCTGCCGTCGCATGACGCGCACCTCCTCCCGAAGGCACAGCCACGTCCCCTTCACGTTCACCGCCATCAGCCGGTCGAAGTCGGCTTCCGGAACCTCGTCGAGCCGGCCGTGCTGCCCCATCGCGGCGTTGTTGAACGCCCCGTCGACCCGGCCGAACCGTTCGACGGTGGCGTCGATGAAGCCGGCCACGTCGGCCGGGTTCGCCACGTCGCCGGTCCGGTAGGCCACGTCGTGTCCCTCGGCGACGAGTTTCTCGGTGAGTTCGGCCAGCGGGGCCTCGGTCCGGGCGACCAGCATGAGGGCGGCACCGTCCTGAGCGAACACGCGCGCGGTTTCGGCGCCGATGCCCGCGCTCGCCCCGACGACGATGACGACCTTGTCGGCAAGCAGTGCTGAGGTGGTCATGAGGCGGTGCTCTGCTTGAGATTCCCGCGCAGCGCGAGCATCGCGCGGGCGTCGGCCGGGCCGGCGATCTGCTTGCCGAGGTCCTCCACAACACCGCGGATCTTGGTGACCTGCTGGGCGTTGCTCTCGGCGAGCCGCCCCTTGCCGATCCACAGGCTGTCCTCAAGGCCGACCCGCACGTGCCCGCCGAGCCACGCGCTGTGCGTACAGAACTGCATCTGGTCGCGGCCGCCGGCGAAGGCGGAGAACGAGTAGTCGTCACCGAAGAGCTTGTCGGCGATCCGCACCATGTGCTCCAGGTTGTCGTGGTCGGCACCGATTCCGCCCAGGACGCCGAACACGCCCTGGATCAGCAGCGGCGGCTCGGCCAGGCCCTTCTCGACGAAGTAGGCGAGCGAATACAGGTGCCCGATGTCATAACACTCGTACTCGAACCGGGTGCCGGCCTCACCGAGCGTGCGCAGGGTGCGCTCGATCGCGTCGAAGGTGTTGATGAACGGGTGCGAGTAGGTGTTGAGCACGTAGGGCTTCTCCCAGTCGTGCCGCCAGTCGGTCACCTTGTCCGCGATCCCCGAGTACACGAAGTTCATCGAGCCCATGTTCATCGACGCCAGCTCGGGCCGTACCCGGACGGCGGCCGCCAGCCGTTGCTCCATCGTCATGGACGACGCGCCGCCGGTGGTGATGTTGATGACGGCGTCGGTCCGCTCGGTGATCCGCCCGACGATCTGTTCGAAGAGTTCGGGTTCGAAGGCGGGCCGGCCGTCGGGGTGCCGGGCGTGCAGGTGCACGACGGCGGACCCGGCCTCGATCGCCGCCAGCGCGGCCTCGGCCACCTGCTCGACCGACAGCGGCAGGTAAGGGCTTTGCGACGGGATGTTGACCGAGCCCGTGATCGCCGTGGTGATGATGACTTTTTCGGCCGCCCGCATCAGTTCTCCTCCTCGGTGCCGGCCTGGGGCGCGAGTGCCCGATAGGCGTCCAGCTTCGTCTCGTCGAGCGGGCCGACCAGGCTGACGGCGACCTGCGTGGCACCCGCGTCGTACTGCTGCCGCAACGACTCGCGCACCTGATCCGGTGTGCCGCACGCGACGAGGGCGTCGATCAGCCGATCGGACCCGGGTGGCGCGAGATCCGCCTCGGTGAAGCCCAGCCGGGTCAGCTTGTTGAGCTGGTGGGGCAGCGTCAGGTAGTAGGCGAGCCGGCCGCGCGCGACCTCGCGGGCCGCGGCCCGGTCCCGGCCGACCACCGCCCACTGGACGACCGACAGGAACAGCTCCGGCCCGATCGTCGCGCGCGCCCAGCGGGTGTGCTCAGGGGTGACGAGGAAGGTGATCAGCCCGTCGGCGCGCTCGGCGGCCAGCCGGGTGATCCCCGCCGAGTACGCGCCCAGCACCCTTGGTACCGCGGCGCGGGTGCCGCCCCGGCGCGTGATCGTCGCGTCGACGCCGTCGAGATAGTCGCGCAGGAACGGCAGCGGCCCGACACCGCGCTCGCGGACCGCACCGCTCACGCCGAGCCCCAACACGTAGCGCCCGGGATGGCCGGCGGCGAGGTCCTGCGCCGCCGCCGCGGCGGACTTCGGCACCCGTTCCAGCGCGCGGGCGACACCGTTGCCGACCACCATCCGCCGCGTCGCGCCGAGTACGAGAGCAGCGGTGGTGAACGCCTCGCGGCCGGCGACCTCGGGAATCCAGACCATCCGATGGCCGCTCTGCTCCAGCACCCGGACGAAGCGCCGCACGCCGTCGTGGTCGAGATCGTCCAACTCGGCGATGGACAGCGCGGTATCCGGCAGGGACAGCGTCATCCGCGTCCGTCCGCGTCCCCGAAGGCCGCTTCCCGGAACGCCGTGACCAGTCCGCGCGCGGCCTCCGCCAGCATCGACGTGTCGTTGCTGAGCAGCACGAAGTCGCAGCCGTCCCGCACTGCCCGCGCGGCCCGCTCGGGCACACCGCCGAACGCGAGCCCACAACGCTTTCCGGCGGCGTGTGCAGCGTCGATCGCGGAGCTGATCAGTTCGAGCACCTCGGGTGAGGTCGGCGTGGAACCCATCGACATCGACAGGTCCGCGGCGCCGACGAACACCGCGTCGATCGAGTCGAGAGCGAGGATCTCCGGCGCCGCCTTGATCGCCTCGACGCTCTCCAACTGCGGGACGCACAGCACATCATCGTTGCCGGTGGCGAGGTAGTCGGTGTTCGGGCGCAGCCCCCACGCGCCGGCCCGGCTGGTGCCGCCGGCGCCACGGATGCCGTGCGGCGGGAACCGGCACGCCCGGCCGACGGCGGCGGCCTGGTCGACCGTGTCGACGTGCGGCACCAGAATGCCCATCGCGCCCGCGTCGAGGATCTTCTGAATCGTCGACGCCGTCGTGTCCGGCACCCGCACCAGCGGCACCAGGCCCAGCGCGGCGGCCGAGTTGATCAGCTGGTACGCCGTCCGCAGATCGAGCGGCGCGTGCTCCAGGTCGATCACGACGAAGTCGAAGCCGACGAACGCCATGATCTCGACCGGCTCCCCGGAAGCGATCTTCAGCCAGGTGCCGAGCGGGGTGGTGGCCCGGCCGGCCGCGAACAGCCCGGCACCCGTGCGTCCCGGCGCGCTCACGGCGTCGGGTAGTCGTCGGCGTTGAGCACCCAGCCGGGCTTCGCGGAGAAGTCGGCCCGCGGCGGACTGAAGATGTCGATCAGCTGGTTCACGCCGGGATCGTTGGCTTCGGAGGTGTGCACGGTGGGCGGCGGGATGATCGCCAGGGACGGACTGCCCAGCCGCACGTGCTCGTCGTCGCGCCAGTCGGTGCTGTCGCCGAGCCACGGGGTGCGGATGTGGTGGATGTACTGGCCGCGCACGGCAAGCGAGAGCTGTTCGAAGTCGTCGTGCGTGTGCGGGGAGAGCTTGCGCGGGTCGCGCGGACCGTCGTTGGCGGGCAGGAAGTTGACCATGAACGAGCGGGTCCGGAAGATGCGGCCGAACCGGGCCGGATCGTCGGGCACGTCGGCGAGCGGATAGAACCGCACGCTCGGCTCGCCGGCGGGTGCCGGCCAGCGGCGCAGCAGCGCGACGCGCGGGTGGTCCACCACGTAGGCGCCGGCGTTGGCCGCCCGGTCCCGCCAGGCCGGCTCGGTCGCCTCGACCAGGCGGACCAGTGGGCCGTCGCCGCGCACGCTGATCCGCGAGGCACCGGGCGGGATCACGACCAGCCCGGGCTCGTCGATCACCGTCGCGCCGGCGTCGGTGACCACCGAGAACGCCGGCGACTCCGCGGTGACCACGACAGCGAGTTCACCGTCGAGCGTGCCGTTGTCGAGGTCGTCGCCGGTTCGGGCGTCGGTGTGCACGAGTACGACGTTCTGACCGCGGACGATCGCGGTGCGCCCGGCGCTCGTGGCGGCGTCCGGCGAGGCCAGCAGGGAGAAGTCGAAGTACTGCGCGGCCGCGATTGTGTCGCCGCTGTCGGGTCGGGCCGCGGTCGCGGTCGCGAGCGAGGAACGGGGGTCGTCCTGGCTGTACACGGTGCTGTCCTTTCGCTCAGGCCGTTGCCTCAGGCGTCGAGGTTGAGCAGGTAGGTCGGGTTGTCGCGGACCATGCGCCGCAGGTCCTTCTCCGGCAGACCGAGATCAAGCAGGGCCCCGGCGACCCGCAGCCACGCGTCCACCGGCTTCGGATTGGCCGCCTGCCCGAAGTCCGAGGCCAGCACGACGTGTTCGGGACCGAGTGTCTCGATCCAGGTCAGCAACTTCTTCGGGTCCCACTTCTGCGTGCCCTCGGGGTCGTACATGCCGATCTCGTGCTCGACGAACGCGCCGAGTTCGATCAGCTCCCGGCACAGGTCGGGATCGGCACCGATCACGAAGTCGGGGTGGCTTACCACCATCCGGGTCATGCCGCGCTCGTTGGCCGCCTGGAACAGCGTGCGGATGTACTCCGGATACATGTGGCCCCCGTTGACGACGGCCTCCTGCGCCTTGATCTCGTCGAGGATCTCGATCGCCGCGGGCTTCAGCGCACCGCTGTCATCGACGATGTCGATGCGCTCCAGGGTCAGCGGCACGGTGGTGGTCGGGAACGCCCCGTCCTCCGGGTGGCACTCGATGTGCCGGCCGGAGGAGATGGTCGGGAACCAGACGACCTTGCCGCCCATCCGCAGGCACATGCGCACGGCGTGCACGTTGAGCCCGCCGATGGTGCTGTTGAGCGCGATGCCGCCGTAGGCGGTCGCGGCGACCTCGGCGAAGCGGCCCTTCATCGCCAGGATGTCCATCTGGGTGTTGTGGTGGTGCGACTTCGCGACCATGGCGCGCATCCCGATCCGGGCGCCGTCCTGCGCGGCGTCGACGTGGTCGAAGCGGCGGGGGAACGGGCTGGGGCCGGAGTGGACGTGCATGTCGACCAGGCCGTCCAGGACGGAGGCGATGGCTGGACGCTGACTCATGGGGCCACCCTTCGTTCGTATTCTGAATACAATGTTCACTATAGGATCGCCTGTCAACCCGTATCGCGGACTTGTGCTGCTCGGATCACACGTTTACCGTGTTATACGTTCACTTCGTGAACACGCGGTTCGGAGTACACCGATTGTGGTGGCTCATGAACTGTGGGTAGCCGGCAGTCGAACTCGGAGGACGACGATGTCCACACCACCCCACGCTGCGGTGCCGTCATCGGCGGCGTTGGACGACGTTCCCCCCAGCCCGTCCCACGGTCCGGACATGGCGAAGGTGCGGGCCGCCGTGCGCGGCGGCACGCTCGCCTACTTCGTCGACCAGTTCGACATCTACCTGCCGATCGTGGTGCTGGCACCGGCGACGGTCTACTTCCAGTCGGCGGGTCTGAGTGCGAGCACAACCGTCCTGCTGTCGTCACTGGTGTTCGCCTCGACGCTGATCGGCCGTCCGCTCGGCGCGGTGATCTTCGGCCACTTCGCCGACACCATCGGCCGCAAGCGCACCACGCTGGTCGCGGTCGGTGGCTTCGGCATCATCACACTGATCACCGCGTGCCTGCCGGGCCAGGAGACGATCGGCACCTGGTCGATCGGCCTGCTGATCGCGCTGAGATTCATCGACGGCGTCTTCCTCGGCGGTGAGTACACGACCGCGGTACCACTGGCGATGGAGTGGAGTCCGAAGCACAAACGCGGCCTCTACGCCTCGATCATCACCTCGACCTCGCCCGGCGCGTACGCCGTGATCGCCGCGATCACCTTGCTGTTGCTGCAACTGATGCCGTCGGCAGGACTGCACACCGCCTATGTGCAGTGGGGCTGGCGGGTGCCGTTCCTGGTCGGCGCGCTGCTGTCGGTCGTGTTGTTCCGCTACTACCTCAAGCAGGTGCACGAGCCGCCGGCGGCACTGACCGGCGAGCGGCACAAGCTGCCGTTCGTGCGGCTGCTGGTGCGGTACCCGAAGGCGCTGGCGCAGGTGTTCGTGCTGATGACCGGCACGTGGTTGGCGACCAACATGGAGGCCGCGGTGACCCCCGCGCAGCTGAAGTCCTACCTGCTGCTGTCCAGCAAGGAGGTCACGCTGACGATGTTGGTGATCAACGCGTCCGCCGCGCTGGTCTATCCCCTCTTCGGCGTGCTGTCCCAACGCATCGGGCGACGGCGGTTCTACATCGGCTACGGCCTGTCGGTGCTGGTGATCGGCGCCGGTTCCTACACGCTGCTGATGGTCTCGCACGGCGGTTTCGGCGCGGCGCTCGGCTGGGGCGTGCTGATCGGCATCTTCACCGTCGGCACGTTCGGCCCGATCGCCGCGTACCTGACCGAGCGGTTCCCGGCCGGCATCCGGTCCACCGGCTACGGCGTCGGTTACAGCCTCGCACTGATCGCGCCGGCGTTCTACCAGTTCTACCTACGACAGTTCGACGGCGTCGTCTCGGCGCACCTCGCCCCGGCGATCCTGATCGCGCTCGCCGGCATACTCATCAGCGTCGGCGGCTGGCTGGGCCCGGAGACCAAGGACGTGGACATGGCCGACGACGACACGATCCCGGCACTGTCCTGACCGGCCGCGAGACGACGGTCGGCGGCCTGGTCGCCGCCAACGCGGTGTGGGTCGGCTCGTCCGAGTTGACCATGACCCTCGACGGACTGATCACCTGCGTCGACGCGGGTGCCGGTGCCGTGGTGGCGAAGTCGGTGAACGAGAGCGGCGCCGCGCGGCGGCAGCTGGACATCGCCGACTACGCCTTCGTCTCCGCCGACGGCCGGGTACGGCCGGCGGGTTCGGCGCACCGCGGCGACGGTCTGCTCAACCGCTCCGGACTCGCTCAGGTGGACCTGACCGACTGGCTCGCGACCCTGGCCGCCGCCGTCGAGCACGGCGCGGCCCGGGGTTGTCCGGTGATCGGCAGCATCACCCTCGGCGACGCCGCCGCGGCCGCGCGCATCGGCCACGCGCTGGCCGGCGTGGTGCCCGCCGTCGAACTCAACATCGGCGCACCGCATGGCAGGGAGGCCCGGGCGGTGCGCCAACTGACCGAAGTGGACGCGGTACACGAGGCCGTGCGGGTCGTCCGGGCCGCCGTCGACGTGCCGCTGTTCGTCAAGCTGCCCGGACAGGCGTCCGATGTGGTCGCGCTCGCCCGCACGGCCCGGTCGGCCGGCGCCGACGCCGTCACCCTGGTCGGCCGCTACCCCGGTTTCCTGCCCGACCTCGACGGCGGCGCGGTGCTCGGGTCCTGGGGGGCGTGGGGGTCGCCGGGATGTCTGCCGATGAGCCTGTACTGGGTCAGCAAGGCACGTTTCCTGCTGGGCCCCGACCTGCCACTGATCGGCACGAACGGCGCGCGCACCGCCGCTGACGTGTTGCGGTTCCTGGCTTCGGGCGCCAGTGCCGTCCAGGTCGTCACCGCATTGTGGACCGACGGACCAGCCGTGATCGCGGAACTGCTCACCGGCGTCGACGCCTACCTCGACACACACGGCCGCGACCTGACCGCTTTTGTCGGCAGCGCCCTCGCCGGCGCCCGCGACTACGCCGACATCCCGCCGACGCGACCGCCCGCGTGGCTGCCCTACACCGCCCGCTGGTCGAGTTCGTCGGGCCGGTAGCGGCCGCCGAGTTCCCGGGTCAGTTCACGCGCGGTGTCGACGACAACACGCAGTTCGGGGGCGTCGTCGGACATCGACAGCGTGTTGTCCGGGCCGACAATGGCGAGGGTCGCGCAGATGCCGTACTCGTCGAACACGGGCGCGGCCACCGCGACGACCCCGGGCGTGCTCATCGCCGAACAGTGGCCGACGGCGCGCACCCGGTCGATGCCGGAGCGCAGTTCGTCCAACGCGGGGCCGGACAGGTTCGCGATCAGCCGTTCCATCGACAGCTGATCGGCGTGGTAGGCAAGGAAAACCTTGCTCTGCGCGGTGTCCAGCGGCAGATGGCTGCCCACTCGGACGGACACCACGACGATGGTGGAGACGTTCTCCTCGACCCGGGAGACGACCGGACCGGTGAGGCCCCACAGACTGAGCACCACGCTGGTCTGGGTGGCGCGCGAGAGTGCCTGCATGTGGCGCGGCGCGAGGTTGACGACCCGACGGTGGCCGATGGCGAAAGCGCCGAGCTGCAACAGCAGGCCGCCGGGCACGTAGCCGCCGTCGGCGGTCCGTTCGAGCAGCCCGGCCGCGACCAGGGACGTGCAGTACCGGTAGGCGGTCGTGCGGTTCAGGCCGAGCCGCTCGGCGACCTGACCGGCCGTCACCTCCGGCGTGGCCGGGTCGAACAGCGACAGGATCTGACTGACCCGGCTGACCGCCTGGATATCGGCCTGGTCGCCTCGGTCGGCGCGCGGGGGGTCCGGCGACCGCGTTGGTTTGGTCACGGGAGCCTCCGCCGGATGGTGTTCGAATGTTCGACTGGAATGTTCACTTCGTGAACACTCCTGTGAGACTACCCGAGCGACGGCACGCTGCTACCTGGAGGTCGCCCGGAGCCACCGAGGAGGTAATGTTCAGCTGGATCAGCGAGTCCTCGATCGCGTGCCGGGCTCCATACCCTGGCCGAGACGTACCCGAAGCCGAGACGATGTTCTTAACCATGACATCGAGTTCACGAAGTGAACAGGCGCCGGCATTCTCGCCCGACCTGGCATCCGTTGAGCGTCCACAGTGGATCATGCACTGAGTCCGGGTGGCCGTCAGGCGGGGCGGTCGCCCTCCGTCAGGGCAGTCGACGGCGACCGGCGAAGCCAAGGTCGACCCGGTGGTACCAACCCAACTCCCGATCCCCTTCCAGCCAGCACAACAGCACCGGCTCACCGTCCAGGTCGGCGGGGAAGTCGATCAGCAGCGGCGCCACACCCTTCAGATCAGCACCGGTCTGCTGCACGGAGGTCATCAGATCGTCCAACCGGGCCTGGGCGGCCTTCAACTCCGGCAGCCCGCCCAACCGCGTCGGCAGGCCCGCCTCGTGCAGCGCCGCGGCCAACTCCGCGGCGTCGGCTCGGAGGGCGACCAGTTCGTCGAGCAGCGGCAACAGCCGGTCGAGTTCGGTCCGTGCCTCGGCCACAGTGAACAAAGCCATCCGCGGAGCCTGCCACAGCCCGCTACGCGCCGAGCGCGACGGGACGGCCGAAGCGACGGCGGCCGGGGTCGCCCGGTCCGGAAATGACGCGGCAGGGCAGGATCTCCTCCCCGCCGCGTCGTCGGATGGTCAGCGAGTGTGCCGGCGGAAGCCGGGCAACTGGACCGGACGGGTCTGGTTGGTGGTGGGGAACGCGGGCAGTGGCAGGGTGGTGGTGTAGTTGGCCAGCATGACCTCGCCGTTGGTGTCGGGCAGGAAGGGCGGCGTGGCGTCGTACCGGGGCCCGACGAACGCTCCGGTCAGGTCGCCGACGGTCGTGCGCCGCCAGGAGCTGATGTTGGGCGAGGGCACGCCGGTGACCACCTCCAGGAACTTCAGCGTCGAGGTGTGGTCGCTGACGTCCGAGCACACCCAGCCGCCCTGCGTCCACGGGGAGACGACGATGCACGGCACCCGGAAACCGAGCCCGACCGGCAGGCCGTCGCCCGGAGTGCCGACCGGGGACACCTTGGTCACGAACTCGTCGGCCGTGCCGGCCGGCGGGGTGGGCGGCACGACGTGGTCGAACAGGCCGTCGTTCTCGTCGTAGTTGAGGATGAAGACGGTCGACTCCCACAGCTCCCGGTTCGCGGCGATCGCGTCGAGCTTGGCCGCGATCCACGCGGCTCCGTTCGCCGGCCAGAACGAAGGGTGCTCGTCGTAGATCTCCGGTGCGCACAGCCAGGAGACGGCCGGCAGGTTGCCGGTCAGGCAGTCGAACTCGAACTTCCCGGTCGGCTGGCCGACAACCCCGCTCCGGTAGAGAACCGAGTCCGGGTCGGCCTTCTGGAAGTTCTCGAAGTAGACGAGCACGTTGTCGAACCCGTCGTCGGCGTAGACCTTCCAGCTGACCCCGGCGTCGGTGAGGGCCTCGGCGTAGGTCGGCCACGAACCGGTGAAGTTGGCGGTGTCCAGGATGGGACCGCCGGCCTCGCCGTTGGGGTCGATGGTGCCGGTCATCCACATGTTGCGGTTCGGGGTGGTCGGGCCGAGCACCGAGCAGTGATAGTTGTCGAAGATGGTGAAGTTCTCGGCGAGGCTCCAGTGGAAGGGGATGTCCTGCCGCTGGTAGTAACCCATGGTCCAGGGGCCCTTCGCGGGCAGCCACAGGTCCATCTTGCCGGCGTCAAGGGCCTGGTGCTGCGTCGCCCAACCGTGGTCGGTGGAGGGGATCGCCTGGGCACCGGTGCTGCGGGTGTCCAGGTGGAACGGCAGCAGGTAACCATCCGGGTTTCCGGAGTAGGGCTGGTAGAAGATGCTCTCACCGGTGGAGGCGAGCTTCATCGCCGTCGGGTCGGCGAAGCCACGGACCCCTGGCAGGGTACCGAAATAGTGGTCAAAACTCCGATTTTCCTGCATCAGCAGGACAACGTGCTTGATCTCCCTGGGATTGAAGCTTCTCGGCGGCGTGGCGGCCATGGCCTTGCGGAGGTTGGGCGGCAGGACCATGCCGGCGGCGGTCATGCCGCCCAGGCTGGCCGCACCGGTCAGCAGCTTGCGGCGGGACAGGCGAGTCATCTGACGGCTCCTCTGGATGGCGCGGAGCGGCATTGCCGCAGATCACCACCGCAGACTCGCAGCCGTCGTGGGACGGCGGCCGGACCTGGCCCGACGACGCGGTGAACGAGCGTCGAACTCTGTTGATCAAACGGACGAACTCACGCTTCGGGGTGCTCCCGGGTCTCGTCAGGACCCGATCTCAGCCGGCCGACAACCCGCGAACCGCCGCGTTGTGCATCGCCTTCCGCACCCGCCCGAACTGCTCCCCCGCACGACTTGGATGCACCCGATTGGTGAGCAGGACCACAAAGCAGCCCAGGTCCGGGTCGACCCAGAGACTGGTGCCGGTGAATCCGGTGTGGCCGTAGGCGCGTGCGCCCAGCAGGTCGCCTGCCGGGCAGTTCTCCCGATCCCGGCCCTGCCAGGCGAGACCGCGCCGCAGTGGAAGGTGATCGGTGGCCGGCTCGATCATCGTCGCCATCCCGGCTGCCGAGAGCAGCCGGCTCGCGCAGAGCGCCTGGCCGAGCGCGGTCAGGTCGGGCAGCGGGGCGAACAGGCCGGCGTGGCCGGCGACACCGCCCAGCACCTCGGCGTTCTCGTCGTGGACCGTGCCCTGCACGATCCGACCACGCCACGGGCACTCCTCGGTCGCCGCCGCCCGTTCGCGCAGTTCGGGGGGCAGGCCGAAGCGGGTGTCGGCCATACCCACCGGGTCGGTCACGTAGCGGGCGACCAGCTGGGTCAGCGGGAGGCCGCCGGCTTGCTCGGCGATGAGGCCCAGCAGGATGAAGCCCTGCGAGCTGTAGGCCACGTTGGTCCCGGGCGCGAACGCCACCGGCACCTGACGGATCGCGTCGACCAACTGCTCCGCGGTGGTGCACCAGCGGTAGAGCGGGATCTGGCCGGGAATGCCCGACGTGTGGGTGAGCAGTTGGCGAACGGTCAGCTTTGCCTTGTCGCCGCCGCGGAATGCCGGCAGCCAGGCACCGATGGTGTCGTCCAGGACCAGCGCGCCGGACTCCACCAGGGCCAGCACCGCGAGGCCGACGATCGGCTTGGTGACCGAGGCCAGGTCGAACCAGGTGTCGGCGTCGGCCGCCGGGCCACCCCAGCTCAGCGTGCCGATCGTCCCGCTGTCGAGCACCTTGTCCCCGGTGCCGTAGGACCACGCGGCGGCCGAGAAGACCTTGCGCTCGTAGGCTTCGGTGAGGATCTCCCGTACCGCGTCCATCCGGTTCCTCCCAGGTGGGTCAGGCGCGCCGTTGTTGGGCGAGTGCGAGTTCCGCGGTGGTGTCCACCGGGAACAGGCACGCGGCCTGATGTCCCGGCGCGCCCATGTCCCGCAGCGCCGGACGGTCCTGGGCGCACTCGTCGCGGGCGAGCGGGCACCGGCTGCGGAACCGGCAACCGGACGGCGGATCGACCGGCGAGGGCGGGTCGCCGGGCAGCACCACCCGCCGGCGGGTGCCCCGCCCCTGCGGGTCCACCGACGGCGCGGCCGAGAGCAGCGCCTGGGTGTAGGGGTGTCGCGGCCGGGTGAACAACTCTTCGGTCTCGGCGATCTCGACGATCTGCCCGAGGTACATGACCGCGATGCGGTCGGCGATCTGCCGCATCACCGACAGGTCGTGTGACACGAACAGGTAGCTCAGCCCGCGCTCGCGCTGAAGTCGTTGCAGCAGTTGGAGAATCTGCGCCTGCACGGAGACGTCCAACGCGCTCACGGCCTCGTCGCAGACCACCAGTTTCGGGTCGAGGGCCAGCGCCCGCGCGATGCCGATGCGTTGCCGCTGCCCGCCGCTGAACTCGTGCGGGAACCGGTCCTGCACGCCCGGATCAAGGCCGACCGAGCTGAGCAACGCGCCGACCTGCGCCCGCCGGTCCGCCGCCCGCCGCCGGCCTCGACCGGCCAGGCCGTGGGTGACCAGCGGCTCGGCCACGATGTCGTGCACCCGCAGCCGCGGGTTCAGGCTCGCGTACGGGTCCTGCAACACGATCTGCAGGTCCCGCCGGATCGGGACCAGCTGCCGCCGGGACAACGTGGTGATGTCCCGGCCGTCGAACTCGATCCGGCCCGAGGTGGGATCGATCAGTCGCAGCACCACCCGGGTCAACGTGGTCTTGCCGCAACCCGACTCCCCCACCAGGCCCAGCGTCTCACCCGCGGCGATGTCCAACGACACGTCGTCGACGGCGAGCAACTGGGCACCCAGCGGACCGCCCATGCTGCTGGCCGGGTACTGCTTGCTGAGGTGCCGCAGGGACAACAGGGGTCGTTCGGGCACAGTGGTCACTGGCTGATCTCCGTTCCGGCCGGGGCCGCGTCCGGGGTCTCCCGCAGCACCCGCTCGGCCGGCAGCACGCAGGCCGCGGAATGCGCGGGCGCGCGCTCGGTCAGCGTCGGCAGGACGTGGGCGCACTCCTCCTGGGCCAGGAAGCAGCGCGGCTGGAACGGACAGCCGGTGGGCAACGCGAGCAGGTTGGGCGGCGAGCCGGGAATCGGGTCGGCGACCGCGCCGCGCGGCCGGTCCGCCCGGGGCACCGAGCGCAGCAGCGCAACCGTGTAGGGCATCATCGGCCGGGCGAACAGCTCGTCGACCGGGGCCCGTTCCACTGCCCGCCCGGCGTACATGACCAGCACGTCGTCGGCGGCCTCGGCGACCATGCCCAGGTCGTGGGTGATCAGGACGACCGCCATCTCCAGCCGTTCCTTCAGTTCGGCGAGCAGTTCGAGGATCTGGGCCTGCACCGTGACGTCCAGTGCCGTGGTCG
>DATATV010000073.1:0-8476 GCA_036268615.1 Pseudonocardiaceae bacterium | reverse complement strand
GGTGCGGCATCTTGGTCAGGTTCGCCGTGACGTAGTTGCCCTCGATGTCCTTGCCCAACCCGATCACCATCGGGTGCGCGTCCCCGGCCGCCGTGCCCGACTTGAGCACGTCACCCAACCGGACCATCTCCCGATCCGAGTTGGGCACCTCGATGCCCACCGCGGACTTGCCCGGGATCGGCGCGAGCAGCCGGACGTTGTCGGTGGCCACCGCGTAGGCGATGTTGCGGGTCAGCGCGGTGATCTTCTCCACCTTCACACCCGGACCCAGCTCCACCTCGTACCGGGTCACGGTCGGGCCGCGGGTGCACCCGGTGACCTGCGCGTCGATGGAGAACTGCTCCAACACGCCGGTGATGGCCTCGATCATCATGTCGTTGGCGCGGCTGCGGCCCTTCGGCGGATCGCCGTCGGTCAGCAGGTCGGTCGGCGGGAGCTGGTAGTCGCCGTCGACCGCCCTGGGCGCCACGGCGGGCGTCTTGGCCGGCTTGGCGGGCTTGTCCGAGGGCTCGGCAGCGGCCGGCTTGCGGCGCGACGGCCGGGCGGCGGGCTCGTCCAACGGCAGTTCGGGCTGCTGCACCGGAACTTCGGGCGTCTCGGCCGGGTCGGTCATCGTGGCCTGTCGCCGGCGGGACGTGCGGCGCAGCTCGACGGTGTGTTCGCCGGCCTTGGCCTCGATCGGGTCGGCCAGCGGCTCGCCGTCGGCGTCCACCGCGTCCGGGTCGACGGCCGGCTGGCCGATCGCGCGCAGCCGGTTGGGCACCTCACGCACCGGCGTGCCGGTGAACACCAACGCGCCGTAGATCATCACCAATGCCAGCAGCGGGCAGGCCACCCACGGCGTCAGGCCCTGGGCGAGGAAACCACCGGACAGGTAACCGATCGCGCCGCCGGCGGACATCCACTGCGCGTTGGTCGAGGGTTGGTGGCCGATCAGGTGCAGCAGGCCCAGCACGGCCAGCCAGAACAGCACCGAGCCGATCACCAGCCGGGGCCGCACCTCCGGCCGGGGCTGGCTGCGCATCAGCACGATCGCGGTGATCAGCAGCACCACCGGCAGCAGCACCGAGCCGACGCCGACCGCGCTGCGCACGCCCACGTCCACCCAGTGCCCGATGATCCCGCCGGCCCGCCACCACACGCCGGCCCCGGTGACCACGGCCAGCGCGATGAGCACCACCGCGACCCCGTCCCGGCGGTGCGCCGGGTCCAGGTCCTTGGTCCGGCTGACCGCGCGGACCACCTTGCCGACGCCACTGGCCAGCACGCCACCGGCACCCCGCCGGGCGGCGCTGGGGGCGGGCTTGCCGGCGGCCACCCGGCCCCGGTTGGCCGCCCCGCCACTGGACTTGGTCGACCTGGCCGAACTCGACGACCTGGCGGACCCCCCGGAGCGCGAGCCACTCTTGGTCGCACGTTTGGAGGTCGGTGTCCGGCTCGCCATGCCCCACACGGTAGTCGCTCCAGCCCCAGTGGTAACTGCTGTCACGGCTTTGGCACAAGATTACGAAACCCGCGCCAGGCCGAAATCTGGTTCTGCCATGCTGCACAGCCATGTTTGCCCGCAGCGTCAGGATGACCGAGCCGACACGCCGTACCAGCGCACCGCGAACGCCGTGGCTCTGGCGGGTGATGATGTGGCTCAATCGGGGACTCGTCGCGTTGACCGGTCGACTGGAAGTGACCGGATCGTTCCCGGACGAGTTGCGCGGCCGCCCGGTGCTGCTGGCCGCCAACCACATCGGGGTGTTCGACGCGTTCGTGCTGCTGGAGGCGTGCCGGCGGGTCGATGCGCCGCCGCGGTTCATGATCGCGGCCGGAATCATGGACGCGCCGATCGCCGGTTGGGGCCTGCGCACCGCCGGTCACCTGCGGGTGGAGCGCCGGGGCAACAACGTGCTGGCCGGTTTCCACAGCGCGGTGACCGCGCTCAAGGGCGGCAACGCGGCCGTGCTGGTCTACCCGGAGGGGCGGATCAGCCACGATCCGGGGCTCTGGCCGGAGCGCGGCAAGTCCGGCGTCGCCCGGCTCGCCCTGGCCGCGGACGTGCCCGTCATCCCGGTCAGTCAGTGGGGCGCACATGAAGCCGCGTACTGGGGAACCGAAACGGTCTCCGGATGGTCTGACTTCCAACCGGTCGCGACATCCTGGCTACGGGCAGTACGGCAACATCCGACATTTCGGGTGAAATTCGGACATCCGGTCGATTTGACCGGGTTGACCGGTACCCGACCAGGTGACGCGATCCGGGCACGGGACAGAATCATGCGCTCGATCACGGCGGACCTGCGGACCCTGCGCCGCAGCGAACCGGATCGGCCGCGGTTTCTCGACCCGACCCGGCCGACCGACAGCAGCAGCCCGTGGCGGCCAGAACCTGGAGAGGACGACGTATGACCACGCCACCCGAGGGCCAGCCCCAGTCTTGGCCCCAGCAGCCCGGCGAGCCGTCCGGCCAGCAGCCCCAGTTCAACCAGCAGCCGCAGTTCGACCCCCAGCAGGGTCAGCAGCCGCAGTTCAATCCGCAGCAGGGTGGTCAGCAACCGCAGTTCGACCCGCAGCAGGGTGGTCAGCAGCCGGGCCAGCAGCCCGGCGGCTTCCCGCAGTACGGCCCGATGCCCGGCCAGCCCGGTCCGGGCCAGAGCTTCGGTCCCCCGCCCGGGTACCAGATGGCACCGGGCGTCCCGATGGCGCCGGGCATCCCGGTCCGGCCGCGCCGGCGGACCGCGCTGTGGATCCGACTGGGCATCCTCGGCGTGGTGGTCATCATCGGCATCATCGTCGCCGTGGTGACCCACCACACCGACCCCGGCGGCGCCGCGGTCGGCGACTGCCTGAGCGGCAGCGTGGACAACGCCGACTCGGTCAAGAAGGTCGACTGCACGGACTCCACGGCCAGCTACAAGGTGCTCGGCACGCTGGACAACCAGACGCAGGACGACTTCAACAACGAGGACAACCCCTGCACCCAGTGGCAGAACGCGGACGCGGCCTTCTGGGAGGGCCAGGACGGCGACACCGGCACCACGCTGTGCCTCCAGTCGCTGCACGGCTGACCGGTCAGGGGTGACAAACGGCCGACTCCGGGCCGTGCTAAATAACTGGCAAAGTGTCTGACGCCAGGTACATACTGCCCGCATGTCGACCAACAGCACCCGCCCGACGGTGACCAGATCGCCGGCTCGCGGCACCCTGTTAGTGGCGATCTCCTCGATCTGTTTCGCCATTTCCGGGCCGCTGGCCGCAGCGGTGATGAAGACCGGGATGACTCCGCTCCAGTTGTCCAGCGTGCGGATCTGTGTGGCCGCGGTGGTACTGCTCGGCACCACCGCGGCCATCCGGCCGAGGCTGTTGTGGATCAGCCGGTCCGCGCTGCCGCTCGTGGTCGCCTACGGGCTGCTCGGTGTCGCCGCGGTCCAGCTGCTCTACTTCGTCGCCGTGTCCCGGCTGCCGGTCGGGGTGGCGATGCTGCTGGAGTGCATGTCCCCGGTGGTGGTCACCGGGTGGACCCGGCTGGTGCGCCGGATCGTCCTGCCCAGGGCGGTCTGGCTGGGCGTGGCCCTGGCCATGGGCGGCCTGGTACTGGTCGCCGAACTCTGGCGCGGCGGGGCGCTGAACGGTGTCGGCCTGCTCGCCGGGCTGGGCACGACGGTCTGCTCGGCCGCGTACTTCCTGCTCGGCGAGCGCGGTGCCACCGCGGCCCACCCGATCGGCATCACCAGCTGGGGGCTGGTCGTCGGCGCGGTCGTGATGACCATCGCCAGCCCGCTGTGGAAGATCCGCTGGCACAGCCTCGGCGTCAGCACCGCCCTCGGCCCGTGGCGACCGCCGGTCTGGGTGTTGCTGTTGCTGATCGTGCTGGTCGCCACGGTGGCCGCCTACGTCACCGGGATGGCCGCGCTGCGGCACCTGCCCTCGGGCGTGGTCAGCATGTTGGCCCTGCTCGAACCGGTGGTGGCCATCGTGGTGGCCTGGTGGCTGCTCGGCCAGGCGCAAACCCCGCTGCAGATCGGCGGTGGTGTGTTGATCCTGCTGGGCGCGACGGTGGTGCAGCTCAACTGGAACCGCACCCCCGTCATCGGGACCGAGCCCGCGCAGCCCGTACTCAGACCGGAATCACCGTCGGCACGATCATCGGCCGACGCCGGTACTTGTCCGCCACCCAGCGACCCACCACCCGGCGCACCGCCTGCGCGATCCGGTGCGTATCGGTGATGCCCTCGACCTCGGTGCGGGACAGCTCCATCTCGATCAGCGGGACGACCGCCTCCAGCGCCTTCGGGTCGTCGGAGAAGCCGCGGCCGGACACGGTCACCGGGGACACCGAGCGCCCGGTGGCCGAGTCCACCGCGACGGTGATCGCGATGAAGCCGCCCTCGCCGAGCACGAGCCGGTCGGACAGGGTCGACTCGCCGACGTCGCCGACGGACAGCCCGTCCACGTAGACGTGCCCGACCTCGACCCGGCCGGTGATCGCCGCGACCCCGTCCACCAGGTCGACGACGACACCGTCCTCGGCGATCACCACCCGCTCCTCGGGCACGCCGGTGCGCACCGCCAGTTCGCCGTTGGCACGCAGGTGCCGCCACTCGCCGTGCACCGGCATCACGTTGCTCGGCCGCACCGCGTTGTAGAGGAAGAGCAGCTCACCGGCGGGCGCGTGACCGGACACGTGCACCCGGGCGGTGCCCTGGTGCACGACCAGCGCGCCCAGCCGGCTCAGCCCGTTGACCACGCCGAACACCGAGGTCTCGTTGCCCGGGATGAGCGAGCTGGCCAGGATCACCGTGTCGCCGGGGCGGATGCCGATCTGCCGGTGCTCGCCCCTGGCCATCCGGGACAGCGCGGACAGCGGCTCGCCCTGTGAGCCGGTGGACACGAAGACCGTGCCGTCATCGGGCAGCGACATCGCCTCGTCGATGTCCACCACCAGGCCCGGCGGCACTGACAACAGGCCCAGGTCGGTGGCGATGCCCATGTTGCGCACCATCGACCGGCCGACCAGGGCGACCTTGCGGCCGTGCGCGGCGGCCACGTCCAGGATCTGCTGCACCCGGTGCACGTGGCTGGCGAAGCAGGCCACGATCACCCGCTGGGTCGCCCGGCCGATCACCCCGTCGAGCACCGGCCCGATCTCCCGCTCGGCGACGGTGAAACCGGGCACCTCGGCGTTGGTGGAGTCCACACAGAACAGGTCGACGCCCTCGTCGCCCAGCCGGGAGAAGCCGGCCAGGTCGGTCAGCCTGCCGTCCAGCGGCAGCTGGTCGAGCTTGATGTCACCGGTGTGCAGCACGAGCCCGGCGGGGGTGCGGATGGCCACCGCGAGAGCGTCGGGAATGGAGTGGTTGACCGCGAAGTACTCAAGGTCGAACGCGCCGTACTTGTTGCGCTGGCCTTCGGTGACCTCGACCAGCTTCGGGTTGAGCCGGTGTTCCCGGCACTTCGCCGCGAGCAGCGCGAGGGTGAACCGGGAACCGACGACCGGCAGGTCGGGCCGCAGCCGCAGGAGGAAGGGCACCGCGCCGATGTGGTCCTCGTGGCCGTGGGTGAGCACGAGCGCGTCGATGTCGTCCAGCCGGTTCTCGATGGCCCGGAAGTCCGGCAGGATCAGGTCGACGCCGGGCTGCTGGTCCTCGGGGAAGAGCACCCCGCAGTCCACGATCAGCAGCCGGTGGTCGTACTCGAAGACCGTCATGTTCCGGCCGACCTCGCCGATCCCGCCGAGCGCTACCACCCGCAGGCCGCCGTCGGGCAGCTTCGGGGGTGGTGTGGTCGGCCCTGCGGGCGATGGCGCGTGCTGGTCCTGGGAATGGGTCACCTGCGCACCGTACCGGCGCTGGTGTGCGTCGTGGTGGCGATGTAGGCGGCGTCGGCGTCGGCGTGCGCCACCCGGGAAGTGTGGTAGTCCAGGCTGCTCTCCAGCACGTCACCCGCCAGTGGCACGCCGGCCTCGGCGAGATCACCGGCGATCGCGGCCACCTGGTCGGGGGTGGCCGGCGGCAGCGGCAGCCGGGGTTGACCGACGTCGTGGCCGCGCAGGTGCAGTGCGGTCTTGCTGAACACCACCCCGCCCACCCGGCTGAAGGCGCGCAGCACCGGCAGCAGGCCCATGTGGATGGCGCGCGCGTTGACCACGTCGCCGCTCTCGTAGGAGTCCAGCATCGTGCGGATTCGGCCGGCGGTGACGTGGCCGATCACACTCACCACGCCGACGCCGCCGACAGCCATCCACGCCAGGTTGAGCGCGTCGTCGCCGGAGTAGTAGGCCAGGTCGGTGCTGGCGATCACCTGGCTGCCGGCGAGCAGGTCGCCCTTGGCGTCCTTGACCGCCTGGATGCGCGGGTGCTCGGCGAGTCTGCGCAGCGTGTCCACCTCGATCGGCACCACCGCGCGCGGCGGGATGTCGTAGAGCATCACGGGCAACTCGGTCGCGTCGGCCACGGCGGTGAAGTGCGCCAGCAGGCCGGCCTGCGGCGGCCGGGAGTAGTAGGGCGTGACCACCAGCAGTCCGTGCGCACCGGCCTTTTCCATCTCCTTGGCCAGGTGCACGCTGTGCGCGGTGTCGTAGGTGCCGGCCGCTGCCACCAGGCTGACCTCCGGGCCGACCGCCGACCGCACCGCCCTGACCAGTTCGGCCTTCTCCTCGTCGGTCGTGGTCGGTGACTCACCGGTGGTGCCGTTCAGCACCAGCCCGTCGTTGCCCAGCTCGACCAGGTGGCTGGCCAGCTCACCGGCCTTGTCCAGATCGAGTCGCCCGTCCACGCCGAACGGGGTGGCCATGGCGGTGAGCACTCGGCCGAAGGGACGGCCGGGAGCCGCGGTGGGACAGGGTGTCATGACACATCACGATACTTTGTGCCGGTTTGCCGTCTTCCCTGGTCCTGACGCGAATATCGTGCGGATTCAGGGCGACTCGCCGGGAAGCCGTCCGGCGGCCGGCACGTACTCGAAGTTGCCCGCACCAACCGTCCCGGCCAGCGTGCGCAGCACGTGGTCCACGTCGTCGGCGTCACCGGCGACGTAGCACGGCGTGCCGTTCCGGCCGAAGGTGATCGCGCTCGGCCCCCGCCATTCGCCCAGATGTCCTGCGGTGGCGGCGAAATCGGCGTCGGCGGCCGGCGCGAAGCCGAGGGTCTGCGCGTACTCGATCGCGCCGAACACCAGGTGCCGCAACAGATCTACCGGCACCTCGACCGGATCTGCTTGGTACGCGGTGAAAAACGCGCCGGCGAACTCGGCCAGCGCGGACCTGTCCATCGCCCGCGGGCCGACACTGTTCTTCACGCCGAGGCAGTACACGTCGACCAGGTAGCCGCAGACACTCGTCCGCCCACGGCCGGCGTCCCGGGCGACCACGACGCTGACCAGGCCACCCGGACCGGTCGCCGGCTCGCCCGGTTCGGGCCAGTCCGGCCGGGTGGGCACGGTGAGCCCGGCGCTCCAGCCCGGTGAGACCCAACAGCCCAGCGCGGCCCGACCACCCGGATCGCCCGGTACCGGCGGCAGGTCGCCCGGCCCGGTCGCGGTGA
The DNA here is from genome assembly GCA_036268615.1 of Pseudonocardiaceae bacterium. Classification (GTDB taxonomy): domain Bacteria; phylum Actinomycetota; class Actinomycetes; order Mycobacteriales; family Pseudonocardiaceae; genus DATATV01. Next base: position 947 of record DATATV010000073.1, on the reverse strand, counting down.
GGGCGGCGACGATCGGGTCCACCAGTGCTGGTTCCAGGCCCAGCGCGGCGGCGATCTCCGGCGCCCGGGCACCACCGGCCAGCAGTCCGCGCACCCGGCTCAACAGGTCGTCGTCGCTCATGCCGCCATCGTCCCGCGCCGGGTTCCGGTCGTGGGTCAGCCGCCGATCACCGGCGGCACGGTCTTCTCGTCCGCGCCGAAGATCGAGTCGACGTCCGGCTCGATCAGGTAAGCGGCGCGCTTGTGCTGGGCGTCGTCCTGCTGCTTGCCGCCGCGGCCACCGGCACCACCCATGCCGGACTGACCGGACGACCCAGTGGCACCCCGGCCACCCGCGCCGCTGTAGCCCTCGTCGGGCGCGCCGCCGCCGATGCCGGCCCGGCCGGCCTGGCCGCTGGCCGAGCTCTCGCCCGCCCCGCCCGCGCCGGAACCCGAACCGCCCTCCGAGCCGTACCCGCCGGAACCGGAACCGAACTTGGACGACCCGAGCCCGGACGAGCCGGAACCGGAGCCCGAACCGGACGAGCCGAAGCCACCACTGCCGAACCGCCCTGAGCCGGAACCGCTGCCGAACCCGTCCTCACCGGCGCCCGGCCCGCCCGCGCCACCCGAGCCGCCGCTGCCACCCGAGCCGCCGCTGCCGCCGAACCCGCCGACCCCGACCGGCACCCCGCCGCCGTATCCGCCGCCGGTGCCGGCACCCGCGCCAGCACCGCCGGCGCCGCCGCCGACGCCCGGACCGCCGCCGATCCCGCCGGTGCCGGTCGTTCCCCCACCGGCGCCCGGGAAACCGGACGTGGTGGTCGAGCCGCTGCCGCCGGGGTTCGCCCCGGAACCGGCGCCGCTGGGCGCGGTCGGCGGGGTGAATCCGGAGCCGCCGGTGCTGCTGGAACCGGAGCCCGACCCGGTGTGCGCGCCGGAGGAGCCCGAGGTCGAGCCGACGAACG
>DATATV010000072.1:0-68500 GCA_036268615.1 Pseudonocardiaceae bacterium | reverse complement strand
CAACGCCGAGGCCAACGGCAGCGACCTGTACCCGACGGCAGTGAACAGCTGGCCGTCCTCGGACCCGCTGGTCACCTCGGTCGGTGGCACCATGCTCGACCTCGACGCCAACGGCAACCGGCTCGCGCCGGACGTCGTGTGGAACGACCTGAACACGGTCGGTGGTGGCGCCGGCGGTGGCGGCCTGTCCACGGTCTTCCCGCGCCCGCTGTTCCAGACGGGTGTCCACAACGTGACCGGCACCCACCGCGGCACTCCCGACGTGTCGCTGTCCGCGGCGGTCGACGGCGCGGTGGTGCTCTACTTCTCGTTCGAGCCCAACAACGTCGGCTACCACCTGGTCGGCGGCACGAGCGAGGCCAGCCCGGAGTTCGCCGGCCTCGTCGCGATGGCCGACCAGGTCGCCCACCGCGATCTGGGCAACATCAACAACAAGCTCTATCTGCTGGGCGCGATCCACAGCAGCCTCACCGGTATCGTGGATGTCACCCAGGGCAACAACACCTTCGGCCCGTTCACCAACAGTGACGGCGTGACCAGCACCGTCCAGGGTTTCACCGCTGGTAAGGGCTACGACCTCGCCAGCGGCAACGGCACCGTCGACGGCGGCAAGTTCGTTCCCGCACTCGCCCTCATTCCGTGAGTCGTCGGGATTGACCGAGCAGGGAGCCGGCGTCCACAACGGATGCCGGCTCCCTTTGTTGTTGCGGGGGAACAGGAACGTGAACTCAGCCGTGGTGCCGTGGTTGACCGGCCCGGAACTCGTCCAGAATTCGGCGCTCCCGCTTGGTCGGCCGCCCCGCCCCACGTTCGCGCCGCGCCACCGGCGCCGTGAGTTCGGACGGTGGTGGCGGAGTGCGGTCGATGAAGCAGGTCGCCGCTTCGGTGGGGCCGACCCGTTTCTGGATCACCCGGACGACCTCGATGACCCGGGTCGTCCCGTTCACCCGCGCGCGGACCTCGTCGCCGGGCGACACTGTGGTGGCCGGTTTCGCCGGATGGTCGTTGATCCGCACGTGGCCACCCCGGCAGGCCGCGGCGGCGTCGGGGCGGGTCTTGACCAGCCGGACCGCCCACAGCCAGCGGTCTACTCGGGTGGACTCGACGGGGATTCCGGTCATGGGGTGGTGATCCTGGGTGGAGTCGGGGGAGTGGTCGAGGGGTGCGCCGCCAGGTCGTCGGCCCAGGTGGTCAGTGCGGCGATGTTGATGCCGTGCGGATGATCTTCCTGGTACGCGGTGAGCGTGGCGGTGGCCCGACCCAGCAGGGCGGTCGCGCCGGCCTGATTGCCTCGGGCGGCGTGGGTGACGCCCACGGCCAGTTGCGCCAGGCCGCGCCACAGTTCCCGCTCCGACTCCGGTCCGGACTTCCACGCGTCCTCGAAAACCTCGTGGGCGTGGAAGGGTTTGCCGGCGTCGAGCAGGCGTTGGGCCTCGGCGAGGGTGTCCTGCGGCGACCGGACGACACCCTCGGGCTGGCGCTCGACGCCCGGGGCGCCGTAGGGGAGCGGGCGGCCGAGTCCGTCGCGTGGGCGTGCGCTACGGGCGCGGCCGGACCGATCCCGGTCCCGTGACCGCTCGGCCGGCTGCCGGCGCTGCTCGTCCACCCGGTCATTCTTCCACTCGACGCCACCCCGCGCGCCCGGCGCGCCCGACACCGGGCGTCAGCTGAGGAACTGCTCGACCATCCGACCCAGCGACGGGTGGACGAAGACGTTGTAGTGAGTCGTGTTGGGCAGCACGGCCAGCCGCATCGGCGTCGCCGCCGAGCCGTCGAAGTTGCCGTCCCGCAGGCCGCCGCCGAGCAGGGCGAAGAACTCCGCCAGGTGGCTGACCGAAATGCTGTCCGCGTCGGCGAACACGAGCAGGGTCGGCGCGGTGATCTGCTTGATCTCCTCGGTCCAGTCATACTCGCCGCGCAACAGGTCGCCGGTCTTGTCCATCAGCGTGGGGAAGGCGTCGGGATCGGGCGCCACCTCCGCCCATTCCGTGTACTTCGGGGACATTTTCATCTGCTCGAACCCGGCCCGGCCCAGCTGCGCCATGCCGTCGCGGACCTCGGGGAACCAGCCGGCCGAGCGGCCCGGCGCGGAGATCAGCACCATCCGGCGCACCAGGTCGGGGTGCTGGATGGTCGCGCGCAGGGTGGCGCCGCCACCGAGCGAGCAGCCGAGCAGGTCGACCTGGCCGAGGTCGAGCTGCCGGGCGAGCGCGGCGATGTCGTCGCCGAAGGACTCGAAGCCGAACGGGCGGTCGATGTCGCGGGTGTGCCCGTGCCCCTGTAGTTCGATCGCGACGACCTGGCGGTGCTCGGCCAGTTCGTCCAACAGCGGGCCGAACATCGTGGTCCGGCCGAAGCCGCCGTGCGTCACGATCAGCGGGGGGCCGCCGGTCCCACGGCTCTCCCAGTACATCTCGACGCCGTTGACCGGCGCGTATCCGGTGGTGACCGAGTGGCTCATCTGATCGGTCTCCTGTTCGTGTCGGCCCGACTGTCTTGCTGGGCGCGAGCTTCGCAGCACCCACTGTCGGTCGCGAGCATGGACAGCGGATCGGAGTGACCAGCAGCCTGGTCGGCTCCGGCTCCGGCTCCGGGTCAGTGTGCGGTGGTCCGGTGGCTTCCGTTGGTGGCGGCGACCGGCGGGTTGAGCTGGCCGTTCTCCGGCCGGGGAGCGGGTGGTGTACCGGGCGCGTCCAGCTCAGTCGGCATTCGGCGCCGTTGCCGCCGCGGATTGCGTGACCGGTGAGCGCAGCGGCGCGGTCGCGAACTCGCGTACCCCGTCGGCGAACGAAACCTCGGCCCGGAAACCGAGCAGTTGGGTCGCCCTGGCCGGATCGGCGACGACGTGCCGCACGTCCCCGGCCCGCGCGCCGCCGATGATCTCCGGCTCCGCGCCGCCCATCGCCCTGGCCAACTCGGCGGCCAGTTCGCCGACGGTGTGCGGTTCGCCCGAGCAGACGTTGATCGGTTCGCAGCGGCCGGTCGGCGGCTCGGCGGCCAGGGCGCGGGCGTTGACCCTGGCCACGTCGCCGACGTGCACGAAGTCCCGTCGCTGTCGGCCGTCCTCCATCACCCGAGGTGCCTCGCCGCGCTCCAGCGCGGACCGGAAGATCGACGCGACGCCGGCATACGGCGTGTCCCGGGGCATCCGCGGGCCGTAGACGTTGTGGTAGCGCAACGCCCACACGCCGCCGCCGGTCTGCCTCGCCCACGCCGAGGCGAGGTGTTCCTGGGCGAGTTTGGTGGCCGCGTAGGTGCTGCGCGGGTCGAGCGGGGCGTCCTCGGGTACCAGTTCGTCGGTGAGTTGCCGCCCGCAGTGCGGGCACGGCGGTTCGAACCGGCCGGCGTCGATGTCCTCGGGCCGGCGCGGCGCGGCGCGGACCACGCCATGCTCGGCGCAGCGGTAGCGGCCCTCGCCGTAGACGACCATCGAGCTGGCCAGGACCAGCCGGGCCAGGCCGTGCCGGTGCATCGCGGCCAGCAGCACGGCGGTGGCGTAGTCGTTGTGGCTGGCGTAGTCGGGCGCGTCGGACGGGTCGACGCCGTGCCCGACCATCGCCGACTGGTGGCAGACCGCGTCCACGCCGGGCAGTACCCGGTCGAGGGTCGCCCGGTCGCGCACGTCACCGTGCACGAACTCGTGGCGATGGACCCACTCCGGCGGCTCGCCGCCGCCGTGGGCCTGGGGCAGCAGAGCGTCCAGCACGACCACCCGGTCGCCCTGGTCGGCCAGCAGATCGGCGATCCGGGAGCCGATGAATCCGGCACCTCCGGTGATCAACACGCGCATGACTCGACTGTAGAGGCGGCGACCGGCCGTTCACCGTCGGGTGGCGAGTACGTGCCTGATGACCTCGGTGACCAGCTGTGGGGGGATGGGTTGGTGGGCAACAAAACGGCGGTAGAACAGGGGAGCGGTGAGCAGATCGGTGAGGATCTCGGGGTCGAGATCGGTGCTGAGCTGGCCCCGATCGCGGGCGCGGGCCAGCACGGTCAGCAGCGGTTCGCGGCGGCGCCGGGTCAGGTCGGCGTGCAGGTCGGCCAGGGCCGGGTCGCGCTCGGCCGCGTCGATGAACGCGGCGAGCAGGCGGGGGAACGGGGTGTGTTCCAACAGGGTGACGAACGAGGTCAACAGGTGTTCGACATCGCTGTGCACGTGGCCGGTGTCCGGCACGGGCAGCGGCTGGAAGGTGGCGTCCATCGCGTCGATCAGCAGGGCACCGGCCGTCGGCCAGTGCCGGTAGAGCGTCGCCTTGCTCGCGCCCGCCCGTCGGGCGACCGCTTCCATGGTGAAACCGGTCAGCCCGTCGTCATCGAGGACCTGAAGGGCGGCGGCCAGCACGCGCCGACGCGCGCCGGCACCCCGTGAGATCGGCTGGCTGCCGGCCATTGCCCCACCTCCATCGAAACGTTACCGTACTCATCATAAGGGAACTGATCCGTTTCGATGTGGGTGGTTCGGATGAGAAGTATGCGGACGTGGGTGGCGTTCTGGTTCAGCGAGCGGGCGCTGCACCGACTCGCGGGCAGTCCGGACCGGCCGGACCGGATGATCGAGCCGCTCCGGAAGTACGCCCACCTGCCCGGACTGCTGCGCGGTTATGCCGGGTTGGAGCGGGCGACCGCCGCCACGCACACGCTTGATCGGCGTCACCGGGCGCTGGCGGAACTCAATGCCGCCCTGGCGGTCCGCTGCGCGTACTGCATCGACCTCGGCTCGGAGGTCGCTCGCCGTTGGGGCCTGACCGACGACGAGTTGCTGGCGCTGGGGGAGTACCGGACCAGCCCGTTGTTCGGCCCGGTGGACCGACTCGTGCTGGCCTATGCCGAGGGGATGAGTCAGACCCCGGTGGCCGTGGCCGCCGAACTGCGGGAGCGGCTGCGCGAGCACTTCACCGATGCCCAGGTCGTTGAGCTGACCCACATCGTCGCGTTGGAGAACCTGCGCGGGCGGTTCAATCTCGCCCTGGACATCGAGGCTGCCGGGTTCAGTGCCGGTCGGGTCTGTGCGGTGCCGATGTCGGGCCGGCCGGCATGACCGGCGCCGTCGTCTCGCGCGGGCAGTGGGTGGCCGTCGGCTACTGGCCGATCACCACGGTGGTGGTCGGCGAGTGCCTGGTTGGTGGCGCGATGGACCTGCTGCGCCTGCCACCGTTCTATCCGCTGTTGATCGAGCTGGGGTATCCCGGTTATCTGGCCGCGATCCTGGGCACCGCGAAGATCATCGCCGGGGCCGTGGTGCTGGCGCCGAGGTTGGCCCGGTTGAAGGAATGGGCCTATGCCGGCATTCTGGTCAACATGATCGGCGCGGCAGCGTCCTCGGCGGCCGTGCACCAGTCCCTCGGAAATCTCGTGGCGCCGGCCGTGTTCGCCGCACTTGCGCTGCTGTCCTGGGCGTGGCGCCCGGCCGCGCGCCGGCTCTGACGTTGCGGAGCCGGCGCGTCGTTCTCACAGCGTCCTGTCGACGTGCCAGATCTGACCGCTACTTCCCTCCCGCAGGTGGGTGAGCAGTGCCTCGGCGGACTCGGCCGGCGTGAGCAGCGTGCCCTCCTTGCGGGCCTTGTTCATGAACTCGAACATCGCGGGATCGATTGCTTGCGCCCGATTTACGGCGTGCAGGTTCATCACGGTGTCCACCTGCCCCGGCCGGTACACGTTGACGGTGACACCGGAGTCGGCCAACTCGAACGCCAGGTTGAGGGTGTGCGCCTCCAACCCCGCCTTCGTCGCGACGTACGCGTTCGTGTTGGCCAGGACCCGTATTCCTGCCGCGGCGGCACTGGACACGTTGACGATGCGCCCCCAGCGCTGGTCGAGCATGGCGGGCAGCAGGGCGAGGGTGAGATCGACCGGTGCGAGGATGTTGAGTTCGACCGCGTGCGCCCACTCGGCGGAGTCGACCGTCACCGTGGGGCCCATCGGATCGGCGGTGCCGGCGTTGTTGACCAGGACGTCCACCGTGCCGTACTCGGCCAGTACCGTGGCGATGGCGCGGGCGCGCTGTTGCCGGTCACCGAGGTCGGTGGGCACCACCAGTGGCTTCCCGCCCGCTGCCGCCACCAGTCGCTCCGTCGTCGCCAGTTCGTCCCCGGACCGGGCGAGCAGCGCCAGGCGCGTGGCGCCCGCCTGGGCGAGTCGCACGGCGATCTGCTGTCCGATACCCCGGCCGGCGCCGGTGACGAGGGCGGTCCGGTCGGCGAAGGGCAGTGGTCCTGATTCGGTCATGGTGTGGTTCTCCCGTTCTTGTCGTGTTCGGTCGCCACCTCAGCGCAGCAGGTCGATGACCTTGGCGAACGCGCCCATGTCCAGTTGGGTGGCGACGTAGTAGGTCAGGCCGTGGGTCTCGCGCCGCCGGTGCAGGATCTCCGCGATCTGCTGAGCGGACCCGCGCAGCACGTTGGGCTTGCGCAGGAGCACCTCGTCGGGCAGTCCGGGTGCCAGCGAGCGGGCGAAGGCGAGGTTCGGTTCGGCGCCGTCCAGGCCGACCGCCTGCAGGAGCAGGTTCAGCTCCAGTTCGGCGAACCGGGAGCCGGCCGCCGCGCGGAGGAACTCGATCCGTTCGGCGAACGCGCTGTCGTCGACCTGGTCACCACGGGTCGGCACGGTGGTCGGGTTGAAGCCGCTGAAACCGACGATGTCCGCGTACCGGGCCGCCAGGGTGAGTACCTTGTCGCCCTGTCCGGCCAGCATCAGTGGCGGCGCCGGTCGTTGCGCGGTGGTCGGCTGGTAGCTCTCGTCGGTGAGTAGCCGCCGCAGTTCGGTCACGGTGTGCCGCAGGTGCTCGACCCGCTCGCCCGGTCCGGGGAACGGCAGTTTCGCCGCTTCGAACTCGTGCCGGGCGTACCCGGCGCCCAGGCCCACCTCAAGGCGGCCGTCGACGAGTTGATCGGTGGTGGCGATGTCCCTGGCCAGCAGGGACGGCTGATAGAAGGCGGCGTTGAGCACGAAGGTGCCCAGCCGGGCCCGAGTGGTCACCGCGGCCGCGGAGACCAAGGCCGGGAAGGGCGCAGGCCGGCCGATGTGGTCGGCGGCCAGGATCACGTCGTAGCCAAGGTCCTCTGCCGCACGGACCGTGTCCTGCCACGCGATGCGCGATCCTCCCGCGAACAGAACGACCCCGAAACGGAACCCACGAGTGGTCATCACGGCCCCCTACGGCTGATGCCGAGTTAGTTGACTGACTAAGGCAGGCTATCACTACGCGATGCTGGCCAGAACACTGTCGGAGATCTGGTTCGAGATGCGCAAACACTTGCTGGGAAACAATATGAGCGGTCGTCAAGGTCGCGGTGGGGTCGACTCCCCACCGCGACCTCATGCTCCGATCGGCTGTCGCGCGGCCACATCCGGTCGAACCACGGCGCCGGCGGACGGGGCCGTGAATGCGGACGCCGTGGCGTCAGCGGGTGCCGGGGTCAGACCCCGGAGTCGGTGAGTTCGGTGGCGAAGGCGACGAGCTTGGTGTCCAGTTCGAGCGCGGCGGCGTTGACATCGGCGTTGCCGAACCGGCCCATGATGGTGGAGGGCAGGTCGTAGCCGATCCTGGCCTCGCCGTTGTCGGCCTCGTAGATCAGGATCTGTAGCGGAACCCGGCCGCCGACCCGGATGTCGTGCACGAGCATCGTGGCGGCCAGGATGGGACTGCCGTAGATCCACATCTTCGCCTTCACCGGAACGCCGTACCAGCGCAGCATTTCGGTGTGGTCGATGGAGAAGACGTGCATGAAGCCGCTGGGGCCGAACAGTTCTCGGCAGGCCGCCTCCCAGCTCTCCCTGCTGTTCGCGTCGTGCTTCGCGGCCTCGAAAGCCCGGGCGAACTCGCCGGACTCCGCGTCGGCCACGGCTGCCTCGAAGGCCGCCACGAGTTCCTCGTAGGTCTTTTCCGTGGCGTGCTCCTGGTAGCGGATCACGTGGTCGTTGATCGTCATCGAACCCCTCCTCAAGGGCATCGGCAGTGACCGCCGGATTGGTTGCTCAGCCGAGAAAGTCGGCCACGTCGGCTGCGAACTCGTCCGGGTACTGGAACAGGAATCCATGGCCCGCGTCGGGATAGATCCGGACCCGGGCGTCCGGGAGCAGGCCGCCCAGGATGTGCGTGTTGGGAGTCGGGACCACCAGATCGTGGTCACCGTTCGCGACGAACGTCGGTGTCCTGATTCCGCTGAGTCGAGCCAGCCTGCTCAGGTCGGGCACACCCCACGCGGTGATCGCGTCGAGCTGAGCCGACCACGTCTCCGGCCGCGTGGGGGTGTCCCGATCCGCCGTGCGGGCACCGACGCGCTCGACGAACTCGCGCCCCTTGGCCCTGCCGGGCTCGGCGTGCGGGAAGAACATGTGGATCTGGCCGGCCGCGGTGCGCTCGCCGCGCCGGATGACGGCCATGATCTCCTCGGCGAAGCCGTGCATGTCGCGGCCGCCCATCGGGCCGGTCCCGGCCAGCACCAGCCTGCGCAGCAGTTGTGGCCGGATCAGGGCGAGTTCCTGTGCGACGTAACCGCCGAGCGAGAAGCCGAGCACGTCGACCGACGTGAGCCCGAGCGCGTCGACGAACGCCAGCGCGCCATGGGCCATCTCGGTGACCGTGTGCGGTGTGGTGCCCGTGGTGGCCCCGACGCCGACGTTGTCGACGAGGATGACCTCGCGCCCGGCGGCCAGTGCGTCGACCAGGGCAGGGTCCCAGCCGTCGAGGTTGGCTCGGAAGTGGTGCAGGAAAAGCAAAGGCACGGTGTCCGCTGTCGCCGGACCGCCGAACCGGCGGTAGAGATAGTGAACGCCGTTGCGGCCCTCGACCGTGCGGTTCGGTGCCGTGGTCGTGGTCTCGTCGGTTGACATGGTTGCACCTCGCGGTGAGGGGTGTTCAGGTGACCGGTTCGGCCAGCCGGAACGGATCGGGGGACTGCCAGGGCCGCAGCCAGGCCTCCTCGCTGCGTGGCAGCGGTCGCTTGCAGTGGTCGCACCGGTCGCCGGGGCTGGTGGTGTGGCCGCAGGTCAGGTGGATCACCTGCATCGGCTCGGCCGGTTCGGCCGAACTGGTGTGCTGTTCGCCCCAGTGGGCAAGCGCGTGCAGCACGGGCAACAGGTCCGCTCCGGCGGTCGTGAGCCGGTACTCGTGCCTGGTGCGGCCGTCGTCGCGGTACGGGACCTTGGTCAACAACCCGCTCTCGACCAGGCGGTTGAGCCGGTTGGACAGGATGTTGTCGGCGATGCCGAGGTCGTCCCTGAACTGGTCGAACCGGGTCACCCCGACGGTGGCGTTGCGCAGGACGAGCAGCGACCACCGGTCGCCGAGGACGTCCACGGCGCGTCCGATCGGACAGGGCGCGCCCGCGGAACGTGGTTGACGTGGTGGCATTTCAGCTCCCTGCGCTCGACGATCAGAAATCGATGGGTGTACCGGCCTGCGGCCGGGAGTACGGCGCTCCGGTACCGGGTCCGGGCGGGGGATTCTCGGCGAGGAACGCGTCCACGCCACCCTGGCCGATCGCGTTGAGGGTCGCGTCGTGGATCGGGGCGACCTGGCCCGGCTTGAGGTGTCTGATGTAGTCGACCAGCGGACCGCTCCTGGTGTAGAAGCCGTGCAGCGGAACGAGCAGCAACTCGATCCGAGTGCCCGGATCGGTCAGCGCGTCACCGGGGTGGAAGATGCGGTTGTCGATCATGAAACCGGTGTTGCGCACCCGGGGAATGTCGGGATGGATCGGTGCGTGCCATTCGCCATGGGCCTGCACCGTTATCCCGCCGACCTCGAAGGCGTCCCCGTCGCCGATCACGTGAACGTCGGCGCCCGCACCGGCTCCGGACTGGTCGAGCAATGCCGCGACAGACTTGTTCGTCCAGATCGGCAGACCCGGTCGAGCCGCGATCGCGGATGCGATCTTGGTGGTGTCGTAGTGGTCGAGATGTTCATGGCTGATCAGTAGGGCGTCCGCACCGTCAGCCGCGTCGGCCGCGCTGAGCAGGCCGGGGTCGATCACCATGACGAAGCCGTTGTGTTCGATGCGTAAACCCGAATGACCTACCCACGTCAGTTGCAGTTGCACGGCGATGTCCTCCGATGGGCGATTGGGCGATGGGGTCGGTGTCAGCAGAAGTAGACGAAGGGGGAGGGCGGTTGTGCGGCGACCGTGGTCGCGGTCGGTCGGGCCGGCGTCGGCGTGTCGGCCCGCGCGGCGGATGTGCTGCTACCCAACAACATCAGGGCGGGCACCGCTGCCGCGCCGAGCCGAAACAAGCTCCGACGGGACAAATAGCTAGCAAATTGAAAGTCAGATGTCATGTCGCAGACGGTAGAGGCCCAGCTTGCAAACCGCAAGCCATTAGGATGACGTCGACCGAGTCCCAACCACGTCGGACCGAGTGGAACCTGAGCTAGTCGGCGAAAGTGGGCCGGCGCTTCGCCAGGAACGCGGCCATGCCTTCGCGGGCAGCGGGCGTCTGGGAGGCGGCGGCCATCACCTCGACCGCGATCGCGTAGGCGTCCGCCTCCGGGTGGTCGAGCTGGGCGTAGAGGGTCTGCTTGCCCAGCGCCTTGCTCGCCCGGCTCCCCCGGGTCGCCCTGGCCAGCAGCGCGCCGACCGCCGCGTCCAGCTCCTCGTCCGGCACGACCCGGTTGATCAGGCCCCAGTCCAGCGCGGTGTCCGCGTCGATCACGTCGCCGGTGAGCGCGAGTTCCATCAGCCGCTTGCGGCCGATCGCACGGGCCACCGGGACCGCCGGGGTGTGGCAGAACCAGCCACCGCTGCCGCCGGGCAGCGCGAAACCGGCCGACCGGCCGGCGACCGCGAGGTCACACGAGGCGACCAGTTGGCAGCCCGCAGCGGTGGCCAGCCCATGCACCCGGGCGATCACCACCTGCGGCACCGATTCGATGGTGCGCATGAGTTCGGTGCACAGCCGCAGCAGCCCACGGGTGCCGGCCAGATCGCGACCGGCCACGTCGGCGAAATCGTGCCCGGCGGAGAACACCGGGCCGGCGCCGGCCAGCACGATGCCGGTCGCGTCGGTCTCCGCCGTCGCGCGGAAGGCGGCCAGCAACTCGGCCAGGTGCGCGGCGGACAGCGAGTTGCGCCGGGCCGGCCGGTTCATCGTGATCGTGACCGTGTCGTCCTCGCGCCGCAGCAGGATGTGCTCGTAGTCGCCCATGACCCGACGCTACGTCCCCGGTTCGGGTCAGCGGAACTGCGCGGCGAGTTCCAGTCTGGACCGGACACCCAGCTTGGCGAAGATGTTGCGCAGGTGGTGGTCGACCGTGCGGGTGCTGACGAACAGTTGCGCGGCGATCTCCCGGTTGGTGGCGCCCTCGGCGACCAGCCGGGAGATCTCCAACTGTTGGGTGGTCAGCTGGCCGGTGGTGCCCAGCTCGGCGAACGGCACCGACTCGCCCGCGGCGCGCAGCTCGGCGGTGGCCCGGCGGGCCCACGTCTCCGCGTGGTAGTCGTGGAAGATCTTCACCGCGTCCCGCAACAACTCCCGGGCAGCCGTCGGCTTGCGACCGTGGCGCAGCCGGTGTCCGTAGAACAGCTCGGTCTTGGCCAACTCCAGCGCGGTGTTGCTGCTGCGGTGCAGGCGGATCGCCTCGCGGAAATGCTCGTCCGCGTCGGCCGGCCGCTCGGCCAGCAGCGCGTGGCAGCGGTGCGACAGGGCCTGCCGTGGTCCGCAGTTCGAGTTGCCGGCCCACCGGTCGAAGATCGCCAGGGCGACCGCGCCGAGCCCTGGCTGCTGGCAGCCGACCGCGGCCTCCACCACGTGCGGAGCGGCCACCACCTGCATTCCCCGGTGGACGTGACCGGTGGTGGCGGTCATCAGGCGCAGCTGGTCCAGCGCCTCGGCCGGCTGCTCCTCGGCCAGATCCAGGCAGGCCAACGCCCACCACCCGATGGTGCCGGGCAGCGCCAGGCCGTGGTCGATCACCCACACCGCGGAGACGTCCATCCGGCGCACCACGGTCTCCCGGTCGCCCCGGTAGGCGGCGAGCAGCGCGAGCAGGTTCAGATGGGTCATCGCGGTGTTGTGCTGGCCGATCGCTTTCGCCTCGCGCAGCCCTTCCAGCGCGGCGGACTCGGCGGTGGAGTGCCGGTCGAGCAGCAGCGCGGCGAGCGCGACGTCGATGAGTGCCCAGGGCACCAGGGTGGTCAGCGACCTGGCCCGCGCGCCGGTGACCGCCTGCCCGGCCAATTCGAGCGAGTGCGACACGTCGCCGAGGCTGTAGGCGGCCTGGCTGGCCAGAATCGTCGCCAGCGGGTCGTCGACCGTGGCCGCCAGCCGCACGACGGCACGCAGCGGGCCGACCGCGTCGGTCGGCTGGCCGCTGAAGGTCGCCGCCGTTCCGGCGAGATGGTCGAACATCAGCTCGGTCGCCCGCTGCTCGTCCGGCCGGCGCAGCTCCGCGGCCCGACCGGCGACATCGGCGAGGCCGTCGTAGTCGCCGGTCGAGCCGCACGCCTCGGCGGCCAGCGCCAGCGCGGTGAGCGCCCTGGCCCGGTCGGTGTCCAGCAGTTGCTCGGCGGCGATCCGGAGCTTCCGGCTCGCCTCGGCCGGTGACCCGTCGCCGAACTCGACGATGCCGTGCACCATGTTCATCGGACCGCGTGCGCCGACCAGCTCGGTCAGCGGCGCGGCCTGGCGCAGCAGGGCGCGGGTGCGCCGGCCGCCGCCGACGAGCCACGAGCCGCAGGCGGCCTCGACCAGCCATTGGACCCGGGTGCCGGGCTGCTCGACGAGCGAGGCGGCCCGCTCGAACGCGGTGGACGCCTCGGCGTAGTTGCCGGTCTCGTGGGCGGCCGTGGCACTGTCGCCGAGTTCCCGGGCCAGCTGCTGGCCGCTGGTCTGCTCGGTGGCGGCGCGGTGCCAGGTCACCCGTAACCGGTCCCAGTCGGGGTCCAACCGGGTGGCCAGCGTCCGGTGCGCGGCGTGCAGCTGGTCCGGGGCCGCCTGGCTGTACAGGATGGACCGGGTCAGCTGGGTTGGCACCAGTACGGCGTTGTTGGCGTCGTTGTCGATGACGACCAGGCCCGATCCGGCCGCCTCATCGACCGCGGCGAGATCGATGTCGGTGCCCAGCACGTTCGTGACCGCGAGTTGTTCGTCCACCACGGCCATCAGCACCACTCGCTGAGCCAGCACGGAGAGCTGACCGAACCGCAGGCTGACGGTACGGCGCAGCGAGCTGTCCGCCGGCACCGAAACCGGTGTAGGTGAGCGACCGGCCAGCTGCGCGGTGGTCAGCGCGTCGGCCAGTTCGACCAGCGCCAGTGGGTTGCCCGACGCCAGTTCGACGAGGTCGGCGGCGGTGTCGGCGGCCAGCCGCGCGCGGGTCCGGTCGGCCAGCACGCGCAGGCTCGCCTCGTCGTCCAGGGCGGTCAACCACAGCCGCCGGAGGCCTGACAGCTGGTCGGCGGCCGGCCCGGTGGCCAGCGACTCGTCCCCGGCGAAGACCACCGCCACGCGCTCGGTGTCGGCCCGGCGGGCCAGGAAGGCCAGCGCGACCAGCGACACCTCGTCCAGCCAGTGCGCGTCGTCAACACACGCCAACACCGGCCCGCGCCGACCCAACTCGACGAACAGCCGGTGCACGGAAGTGCAGAGCGCGAAGTCGGCGGCCGGCCGGGCCACCGCCGCGCCGATCAGCTCGGCGATCACTCCGTCGTGCGGCGTGGGCAGCTCGGGCAGCCGACCGGCCAATGGCTGCAACAGTCGGTGCAGCCCGGACATCGGCACCACCGACTCGGCCGGCACCCCGGACGTGTGCAGCAGCTGGAAATCCGGTGCGGCCGCGCCGATCGACCGCAGCACCGCGCTCTTGCCGGTGCCCGTGCCGCCCAACACGGCCAGCGCACCGCCGCGGGCGCCCCGGGCACGGTCGAGCAGGCCGTCGAGCTCGGCGCTGATCTGGTCACGACCGTGCAGCGTCGTGACCAGATCAGCGAGCTGGGTGGAGCGTGGACCGAGGACCATCGGCCCATTGTCGGGTCGTCGTCCCGGTTTGGGAACGAAGACCGGCGATTACGCCGATGCGCAGGCCGGTGCCGGTCAGTTGACCTGACGCTCGTGGCCGACCCAGAACGGTTCGCGCAGCTTGAACTTCTGCAGCTTGCCGGTCGCGGTGCGGGGCAACGTGGTCATGAACTCGATCTGCTTTGGACACTTGTAACCGGCCAACCTGGTGCGGCAGTGCGCGATCAGCTCATCGGCGGTGAGTCCTGATCCGTCGGTGACCACCATCCCGGTGACCAACTCGCCCCATTTCTCGTCCGGAATCCCGATCACCGCGGCCTCGCGTACGGCGGGGTGCGACATCAGCGCGTCCTCCACCTCGATCGAGGACACGTTCTCCCCACCGGAGATGATCACGTCCTTCTTCCGGTCGGAGATCACCAGATAGCCGTCGTCGTCGACATAACCGCCGTCACCGGTGTGGAACCAGCCCCCGGCCTGCGCGGCCGCCGTCTCGTCCGGCTGCTCCCAGTAGCCGTCGAGATTGTGGTTGCACGCGCTGAGCACCTCGCCATCGGTGTCGGTGGCCACCCGCACACCCAGCGCCGGGGTGCCCGCGCGCATCAGCTTGCGGGCCCGGTCGATCGGCGTGAGGTCGTCCCACTCGGAGCGGGTGCGGTTCACCGTGACCAGCGGTGAGGTCTCGGTCAGGCCGTAGATCTGGATGAACTCCCAACCCAGCTCGACCATCACCCGCTCGATCGTGCGCGACGGCGGCGGCGCACCAGCACAGACGATCCGCACCCGGTTGCGCCCGGGAATCTCGCCCGCCCACGACCCGGCCGCGTCCAACACGGAGTTGATGACCGCGGGCGCCGCACACATCAACGTGACCCCGTGCTGTTGCACCCGGCGAAGGATCTCGGTGCCGTCGACCTGACGCAGCACGATGTGCCGTCCGCCGACGCCGGTCACGCCGTAGGGCATACCCCAGCCGTTGACGTGGAACATCGGCAGCGTGTGCAGCAGGACGTCCCGGTCGCTGATCGTGGTGTGCAGGCCGAAAACGGTGGCATTGAGCCACAGGCTGCGGTGGGTGAGCCGCACGCCCTTGGGGCGCGCGGTGGTGCCCGAGGTGTAGTTGATCGTCGCGGTCGCGTTCTCGTCCGGTTCGTCCCATGGACGAGGTTCGACGCCGGGCAGGTACAGCGCGTCGTCGTCGCCCAACACGAACTTGTGCGGCACATCCAGCGCGTCGAGCACGTCGGCCAGCGCCGGGTCGGCGAACACCACCTGCGCGCCACTGTGCGCAACGATGTACTCGATCTCCGGCTGGGCCAGCCGGAAGTTGATCGGCACCAGCACCCGACCCCACCCGGACACGCCGAAGAAGGAGGTGAGCAGCCGCGCGGAGTTGTGCGAGATCACCGCGACCCGCCCACCGGTCGGCACGTCCAGTTGATCGAGCCGAGCCGCCTGCGCGCGGGCCAACTCACCCATCCGCCGATAGCTGATCTCGCCGAGTCCGGCCGCGGGCTGATCCGGTTCGTCGACGATCGCCACCCGGTCGGCGTAGACCTGCTCGGCCCGGTCGAGGAAGTCACGAACGGTCAACGGGTAGAACACCTGGCACCTCCGGAGCTGGACGACACGGGCTGTTGGCCGACGACCTCGACCAGGCTGGCAGCCGGCTCACGGTGACCCCGCACGCGCCGAGCAAGCCGTGCTGGCGATCATCGCCGGCACGGCAGCGGAGCACCCGCCGCGGCCCAGCCATACCGGGCAGTATCTGTCCATTCGGCCGAATAGGCCAGTGCCAGGTGGACGTGTCGCGCGGGGGAGCCGCAGCCGCGGCGCCGATCAGTTCGGCGTCAGGCCGATCCCGTCCGGCACGGTCCCCACCCCGACCGCGGTCGCCGCCACCCCGGTGGCCACCGACACCGGCCGAACATCGTCCGACCCGGAATCAACCACCCAAGCACTGGTCCCGTCCCCGGTCACCGCCACCGCATAAGCACTGGCACCGGTCGTTATCAAGGACCCGACAACATCCGTGGACGTGCCTACCGGCAGCAACCCGCCACTGGCAGCGGCAACATAGAGCGTCGACCCGTCCGGCGTGAGAGCCAACCCGGCCGGCGAAGTCCCCAGTGGCACCGTCGCGGTGACCGCCCCGGTAGCACCATCCACAACAGACACGGAGTCGCTGCCGGTGTTGCCGACGTAGACGGAGCCATCAGCGGCGACGGCAACCCCGAACGGCGCGGCCCCGACGGCAACAGTCCGGACCACGGCCCGACCGGTCAGATCAACCTCGGACACTGTCCCGTCCCCCTGATCAGGCACCCACAGGTCCCGCCCGTCCGGCGAGATCCGCATCCGCTGCGGATTGGCACCAACCTTCACCGGCGTACCGGCGACCAGGGTGGCCACGTCGATCGGCTGCACGGTGCCATCGCCGTAGTTGCTGACCCACACGGTCCGGCCGTCCGGCGTGACCGCCAGATCCGCGGCCACCGACCCCACCGCCACGGTGCCCACCACCTGATTGTCCGACGTGTCGATGACCGTCACGTTGTTGCTGTTGTTGTTGGCAACGAACACCTCCGACCCGTCCGGCGTGACAGCGACGCCGTCCGGTCCGCTGCCCACCGGAATCGTCGGCCCGGCCGTTCCGGTGCGCCGGTCGACCGGCGTGACCGTGTTGTCCGAGTAGTTCGACACATACGCCGTGGGAATGAGCTCACCTGGTTGGGCGACGGTGACCAGCACATCCGTGGTCGCGATCACCGCCCCATCGCTGTCCTTACCGGCGATGGCGACCTCGTAGAACCCGGACTGGGCGGTCGACGACGCGGTCACCGTCAGCGGCGTCCGCGCCGTGCTGCCGGGGGCGGCGGTCACTGTCGCGCTGCCCGGCGTGAAGGTGATCCCGGGCGTCGGCGAGGTGGCCGTCCAGGTCACCGTGGCCGGCTTGGTGCCGAGCGTGTCGTCCACGACCACACCGACGGTGGCCTGCGCCCCCGCCGCGAGCCGCAGTTGCCCCGGGTCGGTCCGGACGAACGCCCTGGTGGTGGCCGGGAAGCTGACCGGTCCCGCGCCGAACGAGGGCGGCGCGTCACTCGGTGCCGTGCCCCAACCGGTGTTCGGCGTGCTGCCCACGGTGAAGTCCAGGCTCGTCACGCCCGGCCGGTCGGGCAGCATGAGGTAGGTGTGCTGGGTGGACTGCCCGTTGATCCGCAGCGAACGCACGTACTGGTTGCCGTCCCCGGCTCCGGGCGCGCTGATCTCGATCCGCCGACCGTTGCCGGCGTCGATGCTGATCCGGTCGAACAACGGCGTACCCACCACGAGCATCGGCACGCCCGGCGTCTGCGGGTAGATCCCCATCGCCGCCCAGACGTACCAGGACGACATCGCGCCGAGGTCGTCGTTGCCCGGCTCGCCGCCGGGCACCGGCTGGTAGAGCTGGCTGATGATCCGGCGCACGGTGGACTGCGTCTCCCACGGCGCGCCCGCGCTGTCGTACACCCAGGGCACATCGAAGTCCGGTTCGTTGCCCTGCCAGTCGTTCGGCGCGTCCGGGCCCGCGTTGAGCTGGGTGAAGAACTGGTCCAGCCGAGTGCGGGCGGCCGCGTCGCCGCCGAGGCCGGTGATGAGGCCGGCCAGGTTCTGCGGCACCATCCAGGTGTACTGGGCCGCGTTGCCCTCCTGGAAACCACTCTGGCCGAAGCCACCGCCCTCGGCCAGCGGATCGCCGGGCGGGAAGGCGCCGGTGGCGTCCCTCGGCCGGAGATAGCCGGTCGCGGTGTCGAACAGGTTCGACCAGTTCTGCGAGTGCGTCGCGAACCGATCGGCCACCGCGCCCTGGCCGGTCGCTCGGGCCAAGCGGGAGATCGCGAAGTCCGCCGACGCGTACTCCAGCGTCTCGGACGCGCCGTTGGGCACCGGCGAGATGGAGTCCGCCTGGGTGTTGGGCACGTAGCCGTCGGCGAGATAGGCCGGTCCGCCCGGCCGCTCGACGTACCAACCCTGGCCGGGCGCTCCACTGCCCTCGGCGCCGTGCACCATCTCGGCGACGGCGTGCCGGGCGTCGAACCCGGTCGCGCCGAACGCGTAGGCGTCGGCCAGGATCGGGTCGGCCGCGTCGCCGTTCATCACGCCCGACTCGCCGTTGGCCACCGGCCACTTCGGCAGCCAACCCAGTTGGTCGCCGTCGCGCAGCAGCGAGGATGCCATGTCACTGGCGACCTCCGGGTCGAGTACGGACAGCAGCGGGATCTGCGAGCGGTAGATGTCCCAGCCGGAGAAGTCGGCGTACTGGAGGTGCCCGCGCGGCAGCGTGCGCACCACGTTGTCGAAACCGACGTAGCGGCCGTCGGCGTCGCTGAACAGGCTCGGGTGCAACAGCGAGTGGTACAGCGCGGTGTAGAACGTGGTCTGCTCGGCCGGGGTGCCACCGTGGATGCCGATCTTGCGCAGCTGCTGGTTCCACGCGTCCCGGGTGGCCGCCGCCTGCCGGGCGAGGTCGAAGTGCGCGTTCTCGGCGGCCAGGTTGGCCTGGGCGCCGGCCTCGCTCACGTAGGAGACGGCGACCTGCATGTCGACGGTCGGGTTCGCGGTCGTGTCGAAGGTGAGGTAACCACCGGCGACCACGCCCGAGCCGGTGGTGTCCTGGCCGGTCACCGCGGTCAGCGGCTTGCGGGCGGGCACCTGGCTGCCGCGTGCCGCCGTCGCCGTGCTGCCCGGTTGAACGGCCGCCCCGGTGCTGGCGCTGGTGGTGGTGCCGCCCCAGGTGCCGGTGGCCTGGAACGGCCGGTTGAACGTGGCGGCGAAATACAGCGTGTACGAGTCGGGCTGGCCGCAGAAGTGGCCGCTGGTCACCGATCCCGCGACCCCGCGGTCGCCGACGGTGTGGAAGGTCGCGGCGGACGAACCGTTCTGGCTGCCGGCCACCTTGAACAGCAGTTGCGCCTGGGTCGTGCGCGGGTAGGTCAGCTGGGCGAGCCCGGTTCGGGGCGAGGCGGTCAGGTCGGTGCGCACGCCGCCGGCCGTCACGCCGTACCGGCCGGGCGCGGCCTGCTCGCCCGTGTGCGAGAACGGTTCGCTCGCGCTGCCCGGATCGGCGGGCACCGCGCCGACGGTCGGCAGAATCGGGATGTCACCGGTGATCGCGCAGCCGGCGCCGGACAGGTGGGTCAGGCTGAAGCCGGTGATCTGGCTGTCGGTGTAGGAGTAGCCACCGCCGGCCGGCCGGCTCGTCGTGTCCGGGCTGAACTGGACCATGCCGAACGGCGCCGACGCACCCGGGAAGGTGTCCACGTCGCCGACGACGTCACCACCGCTGCCGGTGCCCACAAAGGGATCGACCAGCGCGGCCGGATCGGTCGAGGTGGGTAACAGGTTCGCGGGCGTGGCGGCCGCGGGCAGGCCGGCGAGGCTCGCGACCAGAACCGTCCCGGCGACGGCCAGCCGTGACAACGTTGTCAGCATGGTGGACTTCCTCCCGGTGCGTGGCCAGGGATTTGTAGCACCCCTGGCCATCCCGGACCTTCACCGTCAACTCCGCGCGCGCTCGACCAGACCGCTCGCGATCGCGCGGGCGTGCGCCTCGCCGGGACACGCGTGCGGACCACACCCGAACGGTTCCTCGGTCAGGTCGACGCGCACGACGGTCCCGTCCGGCGCGATCCGGCGGGTGGCCGGCACCGGTGGGCCGGCGTGGCCGGTTGCCAGGTGGTTCACCAGCGCGATGGTCGCCCTGCTCGCCTGGACGAGCAGCCCGATCCGGTTCGCGGTCGCCTCGTCGGCGACTCCGCCGCACGCGGTGATCAGCCGCCCGACGGCGTCGTCCGCCGCCGGCGTGATCGTGGTGTGCGGCTGATAGCAGGCGGCCACCAGTTCCACGTCGCCGGTCAGGCCGGCCGGCAGTCCGAACGCCTCGGCCAGGATCTCGATCGGGCCGTCGACGCCGTTGATCGCCTGTCGGGCCAGGACTTCCGGGTCGATCGCGGCGAGTTCGGCGAGCACAAGGGCCCGGCGCCGGTCGTGCCGTGGGCCGTCGACGAAACGGGCGACCGATGCTCGCAGCCAGCCGACGCCGGTCCTGCCGGGCGGCACGGCGGGCATTCGGTAGTCCGGGTCGGTGAGTACTTCGGCGCCCATTGATCGCATTGGCGCAGGGTAGGGCCGGGAAGTATCGGTGGCGGCCGACCTGTCGCGGGGTGGGTGGAACTGGATGGAACGGGATGGAACGCCCACCCGGTAGAGCTGGGGTCGCTTCGTTCTTGGCGCGTCGCGGCCGCGACAGGACCGGGGGCGCAATGAGGTTCGGGATACTAGGTCCGCTGGAGGTCTGGCACGACGAGGAACGACTGGTGGTCGGCGGTCCGCAGCAACGGGCGCTGCTCGCCGTGCTGTTGCTGCACGCCAACTCCGTCGTGTCCGCCGACCGGCTGATCGACCACCTGTGGGGGGGAGCACCCGCCCAGCTCCGCGCGCGACCTGCTCAAGGGCTGCGTCGCCGGGCTGCGTCGGGCACTGCGCGTGGATCGGGCCGAGCGGCTGCTCACCCGGGCGCCGGGCTACCTGCTTGAGGTGCGGCCCGGCGAGTTCGACCTCGACCGGTTCGAGGAACTGGCCGCGGCCGCCGCGCGCGGCGACGCGCCTCCCGAACAGGTCTCGGCGCTGCTGCGGGACGCGCTGTCCTGCTGGCGCGGCCCGGCACTGGACGGACTCGACCTGGACGTGTGCCGGGCCGAGGCAGCGCGCCTTGAGGAGCGCAGGCTCGCGCTGCTGGAGGAGCGGATCGAGATCGACCTCCGGCTGGGCCGCTACGCCAACCTGGTCGCCGAACTCCAGTCGCTGGTACGCGGTCATCCGATGCGCGAACGGCTGTGGGCGCAGCTGATGCTCGCGCTGCACGGCGCCAACCGGCGGGCCGACGCACTCGCCGTGTACCAGCGGGTGCGCCGGTCGCTGGTCGACCAGTTGGGGGTCGAGCCGGGCGCGGTGCTGCAACAGGCGCAGCGGCTCGTGCTCGCCGGGGTGATCCTCGCCGAGGGCGGTCCCGGCTTCCTGGTCACGCGATCAGCGAAGGGGCGCAAGACATCCCCCGGTCGAAGACCGAAGCCCGACGGCGTGCCGGTGCCCGCCCAGCTGCCCGCCGACGTCACCGGTTTCACCGGACGGGAGGCGGAGTTGGCCGAACTCGCGGGGCTGACACCGGGGGAGGGTTCGGTGCCGATCCGGGTGTTGTCGGGCACGGCCGGGGTGGGCAAGAGCGCACTGGCGGTCCGGTGGGCGCAGCTCAGCCGGGACCAGTTCGCCGACGGACAGCTCTACGTCGACCTGCGTGGTTACGATCCCGACCAGCCGGTCGCGCCGACCGACGCGCTGGCCGGTTTCCTGACCGCACTCGGACTGTCCGAACAGGACATTCCGGCCGATCTTGCCGGCCGGGCCGCCCGCTACCGCACCGAAACGGCCGGTCGGCGGATCTCGGTCGTGCTGGACAACGCGTCCTCGGTCCAGCAACTCCGGCCACTGCTGCCGGGCACGTCCGCCTGCGTTGTCGTGGTCACCAGCCGGGATTCGCTGGCCGGCCTGGTCGCGCTGGACGGAGCCCGCAGGCTGGAGGTCGACCTGCTGCCCGAAACCGACGCGCTCACCCTGTTGCGCGCACTCGTCGGCGAGCGGGTCGATGCCGAACCGGCGGCGGCGACGACGCTGGTGGAGCAGTGTGCCCGGCTGCCGCTGGCGTTGCGGGTGGTCGCCGAACTCGTGGCCGACCGGCCGACACTCGGGCTGGCTGAACTCGTCGACGAACTCGCCGACCAGCGCGGGCGACTGGAACTGCTGGTGGCCGGCGACGATCCGCGGGCCGCGGTGCGGGAACGGTTCTCCTGGTCCTACCGGCGCCTGCCTCCCGAGGCGGCCCGCACGTTCCGGCTGGTCGGACTCAGCGGCGGCGTGCACCTGGACGCGCACGCGACGGCCGCACTGGTCGGGGTGAGCGTCGGCGACGCCCGGCGCACCCTCACCCTGCTCGCGCACGCCCACCTGATCCGCGCCGCGGGCCCGGACCGGTACGTGATGCACGAACTGCTGCGCGCGTACGCGGCCGGACAGGCCACCACCGAGGACTCCGACCAGTACCGGCAGGCGTCCTTCGGTCGGCATCTCAGCCACCGGCCCACCCGGCCCGCGGTGGGCGCCGACGGACCGCGCGGGCGCTGACCGGCTGCCTACCGCGTGCCCACCGGCCGGCCCACCAACCACCCACCGCCGGGCCGCAATGTGGTTCCTGACCGGGAGACCGGTTGTTCATCCATTCACCTGTGAGGGGAGAAAACGTTGTCCAACGACGACATCATCCGGTCCTGGAAGGACGAGGAGTACCGCAGCGCCCTGGGTGCCAGCGCGCCCAGCCTGCTGCCCGGTAACCCGGCGGGTCTGCTCGAACTCACCGACGAGGCGCTCGACGACCTCATCGCCGGTGCCGCCGTGTCGGACTCCTGCTGCTGGAGCAGCTGTAACTCGGAGGAGTGAGCGACCGGGAGGGCGTCCACCACACTGTGCGGACGCCCTCCCGATCGACCGGCCGGCGACTCGGAGAAAGCCATGCGAACCCACCAGAAGACCGCCTCGTTGCGCGACCAGCTGTCCGTACTGCTGCCGATCATCGCGCCGGAGCTGTTGTCCGCCAACGCTTCCGCGCGTATCACGCGGTGGGCGGCGGACTTCCCGCCGGTTGCCGGCATGGTCGAGGCGCACCTCGGCGGTGACCTGCCCCGCGGCGACCTGCTGTTGCGGTTCCCGCGCGGTGGTCCGGCGATCGACGGCCCGGCCGACGGTCCGGTCTGGGCCCGCCTGCGCGAGTTCGACCGCGACTGGGCCCGACCGGGTTCATCGCTGGCCGCCTTCGGTCAGACCTGGCTGGAGTTCGACCTGCCCGACGACCCCTCGGCGACCGAACTGCCGATCCCGTCTTTCTTCGCCGATCTGGACCTGGCCCCCGGCAACACCGCCGGCGACCAGATCGCCGCGGTGCGGGCCGCGCTGGCGATTCTCCGCGCCGGCGCGCCCGCACCGCTGGACCTCGTCAGCCGGTGCGTCGGTGAACTCCCACCCGGCGCTCGACTGCTCTCCCTCGGACTGATGTTCAGCCGGCCGACCGACGCGGTCCGGGTGTGTCTCGCCGACCTGCGCGCCGACGACGTGCCGGCCTACCTCGCCCGGATCGGCTGGGCCGGCTCGGCCGAGCTGCTGCGGGCGGTCGGCGATCGACTGGCCGGGTTCACCTCCACTGTCGCGCTCGCCCTCGACGTGGACTCGGTGGTGCGGCCACGGCTCGGCGTCGAGTACCACCTTGAGGTCCGCGGCGGGCGGCTGCGCGGCAGCGTCGAACGCTGGGCGCCGTTCCTCGACCGGCTGGTCACCGACGGCCTCTGCGCGCCGCACAAGCGCGACCCTTTGTTGGCCTGCATCGGTTTCGACCGCGACCCGACCGGTTGGCCCGCCGAGCTGCGGGCGGCGGCCCAGCGGCACGGTCCGGACGTGCTCAGCGTGCTCATGTGCCGACTCAACCACGTCAAAGTGGTCGTCGAGCCGGGCCGGCCGACCGAGGCGAAGGCATACCTCCAGCTCACCCACGACCGACTGCGGATCGACCCGGTGACCCAGCAGGCCGACCTGACGATGACCCCGCTACCGGACGGAGACTGACCAGTGGACGCCGACTCCCCGACCGTCGTGCTCTCGGTGCTCGACACCGCGCCGATCTGGGCGGGTTCGCCGCCGGCCCGGTCATTGCGGGACACGATGGACCTCGCCCGGCGGGTGGAGGAGTTCGGCTACCGGCGCTACTGGGTGGCCGAACACCACAACACGCCCGGCGTCGCGAGTTGCAGCCCGCCGGTGCTCGTGGCCGAACTGGCCAACGTCACGACGCGGCTGCGGGTCGGCTCCGGCGGCGTGATGCTGCCCAACCATCCGCCGCTGGTGGTCGCCGAACAGTTCGGCACGCTGGAGGTGCTGCATCCGGGCCGGATCGACCTCGGTCTGGGCCGCGCGCCCGGCACCGACCCCAGGACGGCCGAGGCGTTGCGCCGGGCCACCGCGGCGGACGACTTCCCGAACCAGGTTCGCGAACTGATCGGCTACTTCGACGAGGACGCGGCCGCCGCGATCAACGCGCCGCCCGCCGCCGGCAACCGGCCGGCCGTGTGGCTGTTGGGTTCCAGCGGGTCCAGCGCCCGGCTCGCCGGTCAGCTCGGGCTGCCGTTCGTCTTCGCCCACCACCTCAAGCCCGACGCCACCCTGCCCGCGCTGGAGATCTACCGTCGATCCTTCCAGCCCTCCGCCCTGCTGCCGCGCCCGTACGCGATCGTGTCCGCACTGGTGATCGCGGCCGACTCGGACCAACACGCGCGCTGGCTGGCCACGCCGCTGGGCCCGATGGCGCTGCGGATGGCCGGCCGGCTGCCGGACGGCCCACACCTGCCGCCGGAACTGGCGGTCGGCCTCGGCCGGACGCCGGCCGACCAGGAGCTCATCAGGCAGCGGCTGGCCACCCGGATCATCGGCGGCCCGGACACCGTGCGCCGCCAGATCCGCGAACTGGTCGCCGGGACCGCCGCCGACGAGCTGATGGTCACCACGTTGATCCACGACCAGGCCGACCGCGTCCGCTCCTACGAACTGCTCGCCCAGACGGTCGCCGCCGTGCCCACGCCGGCCTGACCGGACAACCGAAACGGAGATCGACCGGTGCTAACCGACCTCAGCTCGTGGTACCGCGCGCTCTCGCTCGTCGAGCGGTTGCCTTGTGGCCCAAGCGAATCGGCCGCGGACGAGCGCGCGGCGCGGCGGCTGGACCGGTGGCGCCGGCAGCCCCCGTTCGACCACGACCGGTGGCTGGCCACCCGGTTGGCCGCCGACGGGATCACCGACGCCGAACTCGGCGACCTGCTGGCCGAGGACGACCAGTCGCTGTGCGACCGGCAGCCCGAGCCCGGGTGGCTGGCCGACATGGCCGCGTTCGGTGCACCGGCCCCGTTCGACGAGCCCACCGGGTTTGTCGACCTGGCCGAGCCGCTGCTGCGGCGAGCCCGCTCCGAGGTGCGGATGGCCACCGCCGAGCTGGCCGCGGCCGGTGGTCCGCTGGACCCGGTCACGGCGGGCGAGTTGCTCTGGGAGAGCGTGCGGCCGGGCCTGATCGGCATCCTGGAGCGGACCCTGGCCCTGGAGCTCAACGTGTCCCGGCTGCGCGGCGAGCTGACCGGAACCACCGCGGCGCAGCGGTTCCGCGGTTTCCTGCTGCGGCTGCGCGAGGCGGGGCCGGCGACCGCGCTGTTCGAGGAGTATCCGGTGCTGGGCCGGCTGCTGACCGAGCACGTCCGCCGGCGGACCGCCGTGCACGTGGAGTTCCTGACCCGACTGACGGCCGACTGGCCGGCCATCCGCGCCCGGTTCGGGCCGGCGACCGACCCCGGCGTGCTCACCGCCTTGCAGGCCAACGTGTCCGACCGGCACCGCGGCGGCCGGGCGGTGCTGATCGCGCACTTCACCAGCGGGTGGAAGCTCGTCCACAAGCCCAAGTCGCTCGCCGTGGACGAGCACTACCGGCAGCTGATCGACTGGCTGAACGCCCGGGTCACCGGCCTCGGCCTGCGCGGCCTGCGGGTGCTGGACCGCGGCGAGTACGGCTGGACCGAGTTCTGCGCGCACGCGCCCTGCGACACCCCCGAGCAGGTGGCGCTGTTCTACCGCAGGCTGGGCGGACAACTCGCGCTGATGTACACGCTGGGCGGTACCGACCTGCACAACGAGAACCTGATCGCGGCCGGCGCGGACCCGCTGGTGGTCGACCTGGAGTCGTTGTTCCAGCCCGACCTGCCCACCTCGGCCGACGCCTGGTCGAGTGACGTGACCGAGCGGATGAGCCTGGACTCGGTCCGCCGGGTCGGCCTGCTGCCGCAGCGGACCTGGGGGCACGACGCGGCGCCCGGCATCGACATGTCCGGTCTCGGCTACCAGGAGGAGCAGCTCTCACCGCGCGCCTCGCAGTACTGGGACGGCGTGGGCACCGACCGGATGCGCCTGCGACGCAAGCGGATGCGGACCAGCGGCGGCCACAACCGGCCGAGCCTGCGCGGCGCCGAGGTGACCGTGCTCGACCACGCCGAGGACTTCGTCGGCGGCTTCCGCGACGCCTACCTCGGCGTGCGCGACCACCGCGCCGAGCTGCTCACGCCGGACGGCCCGCTGGCCTGGTTCGCCGGTGACGAGGTGCGGACCTTGCTCCGCCCGACGCACATCTACAGTCTGCTGCTGCGCGAGAGCTTCCACCCCGACCTGCTCCGCGACGGCCTGGACCGGGATCGTTTCTTCGACAAGCTGTGGGTCTCGGTGCACGACTTTCCCTACCTGGACCGCGTGGTCGGCGCCGAGCGGGCCGATCTGTGGAACGGGGACATCCCGATGTTCGTGACCCGACCGGGCTCGCGCGACATCTGGACGAGCCGCGGCGAGCCGGTGCCCGAGTTCGTCGAGCGGTCCGGCCTCGACCTGGCCCACGCCCGGATCGCTCGACTGTCCGAAAACGACCTGGAGTGGCAGACCTGGATCATTCGGGGGTCGTTCGCCGCCCTGTCCATCGGTGACGGCGTCACGGCCACGCCGCACCGGCCGGCACCGCGGGTTCCCCGGCCGGAGTCCGGTGGGGATTTTCTGGCGGCGGCCAGGGCGGTGGGGGATCGGTTGGAGCGGCTGTCGATCCGGCACGGCGACGGGTTGTCCTGGCTGGGGTTGACGGCGTTTCGTGAGCGGTGCTGGGATCTGACCGCGTTGGGTGTCGATCTGTACGGCGGATTGTCCGGGATTTCTCTGTTCCTCGGCTATCTGGGGGCGACGACCGGTGAGCCGCGGTATACCGAGTTGGCCGAGAGCGCATTGGTGACCGTGCGGCGGATGATCGATCAGCCGTTGTCGCATCCGCCGCAGGTCGGGGCTTTCTCCGGTTGGGGCGGGGTGGTCTATCTGCTCACCCGTCTCGGCGTGCTGTGGGATCGGGCCGACCTGCTGGACTCGGCGGTGGTGCTCGCCGAACGTGTGTCGGAATGGGTTGATGAGGATTCGCAGTTCGATGTGCTTGCCGGGAGTGCCGGATTCGCGTTGGCCGTGGCCGGGCTCTACCGGCATCGGCCCGAGCCCGAGCTGGTCAAGACGTTGTTGCGGTGTGGGGATCGGCTGCTTTCCGGGGCTACTTCTGTTGGGTCCGCGGGGTTGGGATGGGTTACGCCGCTGGGGTCCGCCCCGTTGAGCGGGTTCGGTCATGGTTCGGCCGGTATCGCGCTTTCCCTGGCGGGCATTGGTGAGATTACCGGGCAGGGTCGGTTTTCTGATGCCGCGGTGGGTGCTGTCGCTCATGAGCGCGGGCTGTTTCTCCCCGGAGAGGAGAATTGGGACGATCTTCGCGACGAGCGGTCCGGTTCCCTGATGAGCGCTTGGTGTCACGGGGCCGTGGGGGTCGGGTTGGGGCGGGCCCTGTTGCCTTCCGGTCTGGTGGATTCTGGGCCTGAGTTGGATGTTGCCATGTCGACGGCCTTGGCCTCGGGGCTTGGTGTCAATCATTCTTTGTGTCATGGGGATTTGGGAGTTGTCGAGTTGTTGTTGGTCGGGGGGCATGGGGAGGCTGTTCGGGTCGCGGGTGCGGTGTTGGCGGATATTGAGCGGGGTGGGTGGCGGTGCGGGGTGCCCACCGGGGTTGAGACTCCCGGATTGATGGCCGGGCTGGCCGGTATCGGGTACGGGTTGTTGCGGGTGGCTGATCCGGCTGGGGTTCCGTCGGTTCTGGGGATGGGCCTGGCACCTGCACGACGTTGACCGTGCCATGCTGGCGCGGTGAACCGCTATCTGCTCGACAACCGTCGCCCGGAGGCCGGCGAACGGTTCGCGGCGCTCGCCGAGCTGTTCGACCCGTGGACCTTTCGTCACCTCGACGACCTGGGGCTCGGTGAAGGATGGCGGTGCTGGGAGGTCGGTGCTGGCGGCGTCTCGGTGCCGCGCGGCCTGGCGGAGCGGGTGGGGACCAGCGGCCGGGTGCTGGCCACGGACATCGACGTGTCGTGGGCCGAGCCCGCAGCCGGCGGCGCACTTGAGGTACGCCGGCACGACGTGCTCCGCGACCCACCGCCGGCGGAGACGTTCGACCTGGTCCATGCCCGGCTGGTCCTGGTCCACCTGAAGGATCGCGCGGCCGCGCTGCGAGTCATGATCGATGCGCTGCGGCCGGGCGGCTGGCTGGTGATCGAGGACGGGGACCCAGCCCTGCAGCCACTCGCCTGCCCGGACGAACGCGGCCCCGACGAGGCGCTGGCGAACCGGCTGCGCACCCGGATACGGACGCTGATGGCCGAGCGCGGGGCGGACCTCGCCTACGGTCGCACGCTGCCCCGGCTGCTGCGTGCGTCAGACCTGACCGACGTTGGCGCCGAGGCCTACTTCCCCATCGCGGCGCGCGCGTGCGCGGTCCTGGAGGCGGCCACCCTCCAGCACGTCCGCGACCAGCTCGTCGCCGCGGAACTGGCGACGCCCGAGGAGATCGAGACGCATCTCGCGAACCTCGCGCACGGCGACCTGGACCTCATGCTCGCACCGATGATCACCGCATGGGGCCGCAAGCCAGCCTGATACGCCAGACCACCGGCCGTGACAATTGCTCGCCGGGGATTGACGCACGCGATGGTCGGGTCCGGTTCGGGTGTCGAGCTGAAGGCGTGGGGCCGGTTGCCGGCCGAACGTGTCAGTCTTCGGCTGTCGCTGCTTCGACTGCCTTTGGTTCGTAGTCGACGAATCCTGGGTTCAGTACCCCCGCTGGATCGTATGTCCGCTTCAGTTCGTTCACTCTGGTCCAGTGTTCACCGAAGTGCAGTCGCCACCTGGGGCGGTCCAGGTGTACCCAGGTGGCCAGGTGTCGGGTTCCGCCGGACTCCAGGGCCAGATCGCTGACCCGGCTGATGATCGCCAGTGCGGCTGGCAACTGGCTGGTCGGCACGCTCGGGAAGATGCCGACCATGACCATCTCGGGCTCCGAGTCGGGCACGCGCAGCATGGGCGTGTTCGTCACCTTGCGGTGGGCCGGCCACAGCCGCACGGTGCCCCCGCGCCCGCCGAGCAGGTTCGGCGGGAGTCGACGCAGGCACAGCTCCACGAAGGCTTGCGCTCGTGACCAGGGCAGGAATGCGACCATCCACGGTTGCGCGATCCCGGGCCGGGCGGCGACCTCGGTCGCGTCGGGGCGGCTCAGGGTTCGTGCGGTGGGTAGGTCGACGATCTGGTCCAGCCGGCCGATCAGGTCGGGTACCGGGCTGTGGTCCGGTAGCTCCCGAGCGGAGTCGGCCTCGATGGTGACCAGGGCTCGGTAGCGCCAGCTGCGGTCGGGTCCGGTGTCGAGCCGGCATTCCAGGCTGTCCACGGGGGAGTCGGCGGCCACCAGGGTTCGGCAGTCGGCGAGCAGGCTGGCCACGTCGGGATAGTCGAGGTGATACGTCCGGTCGAGTGGGCGGAACTCGCGCAGGCGGTGCTCGATCGCGGTGATCACGGCGAACTGGCCCATTCCGCCCAGTACATGGCCGAACAGTTCCGCGTTGTGCTCGGCGGTGCAGCGCAATCGTTCACCTGTCCCGGTTACCACTTCCAGGGCGGTGCAGTTGTCGACCTGGGCGCCGTAGCGGAACGATGCGTCGCCCCAGCCGCCGGCGGAATGCGTGCCGGCGACGGTGACGTGTGGGTAGCCGGTGAGCACCGGTGGCACCAGGCGGTGCGGGCCGGCGGTGGCGACCACCGTGCGCCAGCGGACGCCCGGGTCGCAGCGGAACTCGCGCGCTGCCGGGTCCACCGTCAGGTGGTCGAGCCTGGTCAGGTCCAGGATCAGGCCACCGTCGTTCGCGGACTGGCCGCGCAACGAGTGGCCGGTGCCGCGGGGGGAGACCGGAATTCCCCTGGCCGCCGCGTAGCGTACTGCCGCGGCCACGTCGGCGGCGCCGTCCGGCCAGATCACGGCGGCCGGCTGCCGTCTCAGTAGTTGGCCGTAGTCGAGTTCGTAGCGGGACAGGGTCTCCGGGTCGTCCTGGATCTCGCCGGTCAGGAGATGGCGTAGGTCTGTCGCCAGGGCGGTCATGCGCGCTGCGCCAGTTGGCTGCGGACCAGGTGTGCGTAGTGGCCACCCAGCTCCAGCAACTCGTCGTGGCGGCCTCGTTCCACCACCTTGCCCTGGTCGAGCACGAGGATCAGGTCGGCGTTCTGCACGGTGCTCAGCCGGTGCGCGATGACGATCCGGGTGCATGCCAGCGCGCTGAGATTGGCGTCCACCAACGCTTCGGTGGCCACGTCCAGGTGACTGGTCGCCTCGTCCAACAGCAGGAACGTCGGCACCACCGCGAGCGCTCTGGCGATCGCGAGCCGCTGGCGCTGGCCGCCGGACAGGCCGCTGCCGCCCTCGCCGAGCAACGTGTCGTAGCCCATCGGCATCTGTTCGATCTCCTTGTCGATCCCGGCCCGCTGAGCGGCCTCGATCACCTGGTCCAGAGTCATCGACGGCTCGTTCAGCGAGATGTTCGCCCGGACGGAACCGCTGAACAGGAACGGTTCCTGCAACACGACGCCGAAGTGCTGGCGCACCCGGTGCACACCGAGGTCCGTCAGCGACTGGCCGTCGTAGCGGATCGCACCGGCGGTGGGCTGGTAGAGGCCGAGCAGCAGCAGCGCGAGCGTGCTCTTGCTGGCCCCGGTCCGGCCGACCAGCGCCACCTTCTGCCCCGGCTCGACGGTGAACGACACGCCGTCCAGCACCCGCCGCCCGTGCGGGTCGTAGGCGAACGACACGTCGGAGAGGTCCAGTCGGCCGGTCAGTTCCGGCTCCCGGCCCGCGGCCGGCATGGTCGGCTCGGGCTCGGCGTCGATCACGTCGATGATGCGGCGCAGGTGGGCGCCGGCCAGGTGCCACTGTTGGCCGGTGGACACCAGCGAGGCGAGCGGGGAGAGCAGCGCGGCGGCTATCGCGTTGAGGGCGAGCATCGTGCCGAGGCGCATCGTGCCGTTGAGCACGTCCGCGGTGCCCACGCCCAGCAGCACGAGTGGGGCGAAGGTGCGCATCGCGTTCAGGACGGTGTCCACGACCGATGCGAACTGGCTGCGGCGCAAGGAGAAATTCAGTTCCCGGAGGAAGAGGGTGGACCAGAAGTCGAGTACCTGCTCCTCCGAGCCGGTCGCCTTCAGCGTGCCGATGCCCTTGATCACCTGGACGCCGAAGCCCTGTGACTCGGCCTGCGCCACCAGGTAGCGCTGGGTCAGTTCGCGCAGCGGCCGTGCGGTGAGCAGCAACACCAGCACCTGCACGGCACCGATGCCCAGCGCGAGCAGGCCGAACGCGGTGTTCTGGGTGAACAGCACGCCCAGGAAGGTCAGCACGAAACCGCCGTCCAGCAGCACCGACAGGGTCTGGTTGGTCAGTGTTTCGCGGATCACCGCCGAACTGCCCAGCCGCAGCAGCAGGTCACCGCTGGTGCGTTGCATGAAGAAGCTGTAGGGCAGGCTCAGCAGGTGGCCGAACAGGCCGAGCATGATCTGGGTGTCGAACTTGCTCTGCAGCGAGAGCAGCAGCATGGCCCGCAGATAGGTGGCGACCAACTCGGCGAGCACGACGACCGCGATCCCGCCGGCCACGACGCCCAGCACGCTGGTCACGTGGAAGGGCAGCACGTAGTCGACGATCACCTTGGTGAACAGGGGAAACGCCAGCCCGACCACCTGCAGGATCAGGGAGGCGCCGATGACCTGGACGAGCATCCGGCGCCAACCGCGGATCTTGAGCACCTGGCGGAGGTAGGCCGACCACGCCGACTGGCCCGGTCGGCGCGCCGCGAAGCCGGACGCGGGCGCCAGGGTGATCGCGATCCCGGTGAACTCGCGGGCGAACTCCGCGTCGGTGACCAGTCGCCTGCCGATCGCCGGGTCGACGATCTGGTAGCCGTGTCGGCGGCGCTTCTCCACGACCACGAAGTGATTGAACGACCAGTGCACGATCGCCGGCAGGTCGAGTCGGGTGAATCCGGCCAGGTCGACGGAGAACACCTTGACCCGCATACCGAACGACCGGGCCGCCCGCACCAGACTGCCCGCGGTGATGCCGTCCCGGGCGGCGCCGAAGAACTCGCGGGTCTCGCTGACCTGGGTGCTGCGGCCGTGATAGCTGAGCACCATCGCCAGGCATGCCGCCCCGCATTCGGTCGCGCTCAGTTGCAGCAGCACGGGCAGTCGGCGGCGCCGTCGGGGCCAGGGCCGCAGTCTCAGCAGTCGGCGGACGACGGTCCGCCAGGCCGGTTCAGCCATGGTCGTCGGGGAACAGCCGGCCGAGGCCGGGCACCGAGGCGAGGAACCGGTGTGAGCCGGTGCGCACCACGGCCGGGTACCGGCTGCCCACCTGCACCGAGCCGCCGCCGACCTCGACCCGCACCACGGCGACCGCCGCCGGACCGGGCAGTCCACCGGTCGCGCTGGGCGGTAGACCGAACCGCGTGGCCAACTGGGCCGGCGACAGCCCGGTGGGTTCGTGCCCGACCACCTGCCCGCGCACCCCGCCCTGGGTCAACACCGCGTCCGCCCCGTCGGTGAGTGCGGCCGGACTCGCGGCCGG
This sequence comes from Pseudonocardiaceae bacterium, assembly GCA_036268615.1. Taxonomy (GTDB): domain Bacteria; phylum Actinomycetota; class Actinomycetes; order Mycobacteriales; family Pseudonocardiaceae; genus DATATV01. The sequence goes on along the minus strand of DATATV010000072.1, from coordinate 35,871 downwards.
CAGGGCGACGACCAGCGCCACCGAGTCCCCCGGCAGGCCGGCGGCGGCACCGGTGACCGCGACGGCGGTGCCGGCGCCGTAGGTCGGCGTCGGCACCGCCGCCAGGGCGACCACGAGCAGGCCCAGCGCGGCCAGCGCGGCCCACAGCACCCGGATCATGCGTGGTCGGGCGGCGGGCGGCAGCACCTCCGCCCAGCGCCCACCGCGGTGGTATTCCACCGCCTGCTCCCGGAATATCGACCGCGAGCCACGCACCGGTGCCCCGTTGTTCTGCTGCGCCATTCGGCCTGCCCTCCCCACCCCGGGCAACACGGTGCCGGTCGCTGGTGGGGGAGCGGTGGGCAAGCGGTGTGCGGGTGGTGGGAGCAGGGGGCGTTCGTCCGATTCAAGGTATGTACAAGGTTTGTGCTGGGTGCGGTCGTGACACTGGACGCATGTTCAAGCTGAGTAAGAAGAATGTCGTCCGAACGGCGGTGGTCGCCGCGGTCGGGATGGCGCTGGCGCTGTTCGCGCTCCCGGCCAACGCGTCGACCTCCTTCTATCTGGAGATGGACAAGGGACAGACGCTGACGTCCGGCTCCTTCGTCTGGGTGTACCCCACCGACGACGACGGCACCGACGAGGTCAAGTTCATCATGTTGTCGAACGGAAACCTCGAAGAGAACATGTACAGCACGTCGGGTGCGTTCATGTACTACTGCTGGGCGGCGAACACCAGCGGGGCGGGCAACTACGCGACCTACCAGAAGAGCAACGGCGCGCTGATCGTGTTCAACGAGGTGGGTACGCCGCTGTGGTCCAGCGGGGCCACCGGTGGCTCGACGGTCAGCCTGAACTCCTCGGACGGCGCGCTGTTCGTCGGAACGAAGAGGATCACGTCCTCCTGCGTGACGTACTGATCGACCGTCGACTGCCGGTCACCGACCCGATGGGGAAGGGTGACCGGCAGTCGAGGTCCGCGTTGCGGTGTCAGCCCTCCAGCGTGCGCCGAACCGCGCGTGCGCGGAGTACAGCGCCGCCAGTCGGGTCGCGCCGACCATTATTCGGTCGTGTCGAGAAGATCGGTGCTGCTATCGTCGATGGCGTTGAGTGATCGGACCAAGGGGACAGACGTGGCAGGTGACGACGACATCTCCGGGTAGTACCCGGAGCTGACGGCCCTCGGCCGGCGCGCCCGAGCGCAGCCGCCGCGGTGCTGTTGTCGTCCCCTGAATCCCGTTCACCCGTCGGGCTGCCGTTGTGCGCCCGCGGCCCACACAGCTGAGGTCCAGCCATGTCCGACGCGCTCATCACCTGCTCGAACCTGTCCTTCTCCTGGCCCGACGACACTCCTGTGTTCGCCGACCTGTCGGTCACCGTCGGTGCCGGCCGCACCGGCCTGGTCGCGCCGAACGGCGCCGGCAAGAGCACGCTGCTCAAACTGATCGCCGGCGAGTACCGGCCCACCGCCGGCACCGTGTCGGTGCAGGGCGTGCTCGGTTACCTGCCGCAGGAACTGCCGCTCATCGGCGACCGCACGGTGGCCGAGGTGCTCGGCATCGCCGACGTGATCAGTGCGCTCAACGCGGTTGAGTCCGGCGATCCCGATGAGCGGCACTTCACCACCATCGGCACGGACTGGGACATCGAGGAACGCACCCGCGCCCAGCTCGACCGGCTCGGTCTGAGCGAGGTCGAGCTGACCCGGCGGCTGGACACCCTCAGCGGCGGCCAGATCGTCTCGCTCGGCCTGGCCGCCCAACTGTTGCGGCGGCCCGACGTGCTGCTGCTGGACGAGCCGACGAACAACCTCGACCTGGCCGCGCGCCGCGCGCTGCACGGTGTGTTCGAGGACTGGTCGGGCTGTCTGCTGCTGGTCAGCCACGATCGCGCGCTGCTCGACCGGATGGACCGGATCGCCGAGCTCGATCACGGTGAGATCCGCTTCTACGGCGGCAACTTCACCGCCTACGCGGAGTCGGTGCGGGCCGGGCGCGCGGTGGCCGAGAAGAACCTGCGCAGCGCCGAGCAGGAGGTCAGGCGGGAGAAACGGGAGATGCAGCAGGCCCGCGAACGCGCCGCCAAGCGCGCGAGCACCGCGGCCCGCAACATCAAGAGTGCCGGGCTGCCCAAGATCGTCGCCGGTGCGCTCAAGCGCAGCGCGCAGGAGTCCGCGGGCAAGTCGGACGAGACGCACGCCGCCCGGGTCAACGACGCCAAGGCGCGGGTGGACGATGCGGGGCGGGCGCTGCGCGAGGACGACAAGCTCAGCCTGCGACTGCCCGGCACCAACGTGCCGGCCGGCCGCACGGTCTTCGTCGGTGAGCGCATCCAGGTCCACCACGGAGACCGGGCCCTGTTCGCCGGTGCGGGCGTCGACCTGACGATCCGCGGCCCGGAGCGGATCGCGCTGACCGGCCCCAACGGCGCCGGCAAGTCCACCCTGCTGCGGGTGATCAACGGTGACCTCACGCCGGACAGCGGTGCCCTCAAGCGGGCCGGCGGCCGGATCGCCTACCTCTCCCAGCGCCTCGACCTGCTGGACCTCGCCCGTTCGGTCACCGAGAACCTGACCGGGTTCGCGCCCGGAATGGCCGAGACCGAGCGCCGATATCTGTTGGCGCGCTTCCTCTTTCGGGGCGCGCGCAGCCACCTGCCGGTGGCCGCGTTGTCCGGCGGCGAGCGCCTGCGGGCCACCCTGGCGTGTGTGCTGTGCGCCGAACCCGCGCCGCAGCTGTTGCTGCTCGACGAGCCGACCAACAATCTCGACCTGGTCAGTGTCGGTCAGTTGGAGAGCGCGCTGAGTGCGTATGAGGGCGCGTTCGTCGTGGTCAGCCACGACGAACGCTTCCTCACCGGGATCAGGATCGACCGCTGGCTGACCCTGTCCGACGGCCGGCTGCGGGAGACCGGCGCGTCGGCGGCCGACTGACCGCCGGCGCGCGGCTACCCCAGCGCGAGAATGTCGCTGTCGACCCGATCCCCGGATCGCCCAGCCGACCGGCCGTCCTGAGCCCCTTTCGCCAGCAAGGAAGCGCTGCTCGATCGCTTGTCGGGCCGGAGCGGGAGCACGAATGACCGACGATCAACTGGTCGGCAGCCAGACCCGCATCGCCCCAGGGCCACGGTTTCCCCAGAGGTGGTAGGGAACCGCGGTCAGTCGTACGGCCTTGCCGAGGACGGTCGAGACCGGTGTCGGTCCGTACGGCCACCAGCGCTCCTGCTCGGTCGTGCGCACCCGGGCCGTTGCCGTGACGGTCACGCTGCCGCCGAGCAGGTCCGGGCGGTTGCCGGTGGTCAGCGGTGCGTCGGGATCGAGCACCAGGTCGTCGAGGGTGTGCGGCTGGTCGAGCGCCTCCACGCAGTAGACGAGCGGCCCGCGTTCGATGGCGAGGCTGCCGCGCAGGGCGTCGACCCTCGGGTGGGGCGCGGTGAGCCGGGCCGGCATGGCCAGGTCGAGCCGCACGGCGTCGCCGACCGACCATCGCCGGTTGATCCGCAGCCAGCCGTCGACCGGCTGTTCGGCCACCGGTTCCCCGTTGAGATGAGCCCGGTACTCGGTCGCCCAGGCCGGCACGCGCAGAGTGAGCGTCCATGGCCGATCGGTCGACTGTCCTATGTGGATGTTGATTTCCTCGTGCCACGGGTAGTCGGTCTCGACGCGGAGGGCGATCGGTCCCGCGGCGAGCGAAACGGCGTACTCGCCGGCTACGAACTGGTGCAGCAGCAGGCCGTTCTCGTCCTGGGCGGCGAGGTAGTGCTGTGCCGACGCCAACAGCCGCATCACGTTCGGCGGGCAGCACGCGCAGGTGAACCACCGCGTCCGCGCCGGGCCGCCGTCGCCGGCCCGTAGTGGGTTGGCGTAGAAGTAGTGGTCACCGGACAGCGACACGCCGGACAGGAAACCGTTGTACAGCGTGCGTTCCAGCAGGTCGGCGTACTTGGCCCGGCCGGTGGCCAGCAACATTCGCAGGCTGAACTGGATCGACGCGATCGCCGCGCAGGTCTCGGCGTACGCCCGCTCGCTCGGCAACTCGTACGCCTCGCCGAACGCCTCGTCGGTGTGGTGTGCGCCCAGGCCGCCGGTCAGGTACGTCTTGCTGGTGACCAGGTCGGTCCACAGTCGTTCGGCCGCGTCGAGCAGTGCGGTCTCGCCGGTTTCCAGGTAGACGTCGGCGACCCCGGCCAGCAGGTACAGCTGCCGGACGGCGTGTCCGGTGACCGCGTCGGCCGTGCGGACCGGCAGGTGGTCCTGCCAGTACTCGCTGCCGAACCGGTCCGCGCGCAGCGAGCGGTGCCCGCGCGCGTCCAGGAACTGTCGGGCCAGCGCGAGATGACGATCGGCGCCGGTGGCACGGTAGAGCTCCACCAGGGCGGTCTCGATCTCCGGATGCCCGCAGAATCCCGGGCCGATCCGGTCGGCGATGTGGTCGGCCACCCGGGTGGCCACCGCCAGCAGGTCGGTGCGGCCGGTCGCCCGGACGTGCGCGACCGCGGCCTGGATGAGGTGCCCGGCGCAGTACAGCTCGTGCCCCCACTCCAGGTCGATGAAGTGTTCGTCCGGCCGGACCACCTGGAAGTACGACTGGAGATAGCCGTCGGGCTGTTGGGCCGCGGTCAGCAGGGCCACCGCGTCGTCCACCCAGCCGTCCAGCCGGGTCGCCTCGGCGGCCGGGACAGTGCCGGCGGACCGCAGCCAGGCCACCGCCTCCAGCCACTTGTAGAGGTCGGAGTCGAGGAAGGGCAGGGTGTTGCGGTACGCGCCGTCGGCGGTGCCGGCCGCCAGCCGCAGGTTGTGGAAGTTGCCGGCCTCCACCAGCCGCGTGTGCCCGTCGGGAATGCTGACGTCCGCGTTGGTCCGCCGCCGTTCGTACAGCAGACCACCGGTGATCACCGCGCCGTCGACCGGCCGGAGCACGGCGTGCGCGCCCGGGCCGAGCTGGACCGGTCCGCTGGTGGGAGGGTGGACTGACATCGCTGGGCTCCAAGGGGTCCGGGGACTCGACGGCCGCTCGTCCACCGTGGCACATTCGGCCCCTCACCGGGTCTTCGCAGGTCCTGGGGGAGTCTGGTCGGGGCCGACGGGCCTCGTCGAGCCGCGGAGGGGAGGGAGTCGCGATGACCGACGACCTCGCCGTGTCCGCGAACTCGGAGAACTCCGCGAACTCCGAGACCGCCCGTCCGTCCGTCGACCCGACCCGGCGGCGATTCGTCTTCCTGGACGTGTTCCGGGCGATCGCCGTCTGCCTGGTCGTCTACAGCCACGTGGTCGGGGTGTGGGCGCACCAGCATGACGACACCTCGGGCCTCGCCTCGGCGCTCCAGGGTTTCGTGCCGCACCCGCTCGCCCTGACGTTGAACATCGGCGACTTCGGGGTGGTGCTGTTCTTCCTGGTCAGCGGTTTCATCGTGACACACACCGGGTTCACCGAGACGCCACGGCAGTACGCGACCAAGCGGTTCCTGCGGATCTATCCGATGCTGCTGGTCGCCGTACTGCTGGCCGCGGTGCTGTTCCTGGTCCACCTGCACCCGCTGACCACCGGCGACGCCACGACGGTCACGCCGCTCACGGTGTTGACGAACGCGTCGCTGGCCAACTACCTGCTCTCGCCCACCGTGGTGCTGGTCGACGTGGGCTGGACGCTTGTCATCGAGGTCCTGTTCTACCTGCTGCTCCTGCTCGCGCTGCCGCTGCTCCGCAGAGTGGTGTGGCCGGTGATCATCGGCGAACTCGGCCTCGTCGCGGTCGTGCTGGCCACCGCCCGGTGGGCCGGATCGTCGTACTTCCTGTTCGCGGTGAGCGTGTCCTACCTGCCGGCGCTGCTGCTCGGCCAGGTCGTCTGGGCGACGTGGAGCCGGCGGGTTCCGCTGTGGGCGGGCGGCGCGCTGGCGGTGCTCGCCTGGCTGGAGTACGTGTGGGCCGGGATGCCGAGCCTCGGCCGCGAGGACAGCGTCTACGACTACAACCTCAACCTGGCCATCGGCCTGGCCCTGTTCGTGCTGGCCTTGCTCGCCGAACGCAGACTCCGCCCGGTCCGGGTGATCACCTACCTCGCCGACCGCAGCTATTCGCTCTACCTGCTGCACGGCCTGCTCGCGATCAGCGTGATGAACCTGCTCTACGGCCACCTCGGTTACCCGGCGGCGCTGCTCTGCGGGCTCGCGGTCACAGCCGCGGGCATCGAGGCCGGCTATCGGTGGGTGGAACGGCCCAGTATGCGGCTGGCCCGCAGGCTGGCCCGGCGGTGGAAACCGGGCTGACCGCGGGTCGCCGCCCGGATCGACGATCCGGACGGCGACCGGTGATCGGCTGACAGGTCAGCCAGTGATGCTGTTCGAGCCGTCCTCCAGGTGGCCGACGTACCGCCGGGACCAGGACTCGTCCCCGCTGACGGTGACCGTCAGGTCGTACCAGCCGTCGCCGGCGGCCAGCGGGTCCGCCGGGTGGATCGCGTGGCCGCGACCGGACACCCGGTAGGTCTTCGGGCGGTCATTGCCGTAGTGGTTGGACACCACGGTGAACGTCACCGAACGGTCGCCGGTGTTGGTGAGTTCCAGGGCCAGCTTGGGCTTCAGGCCGAAACCACCCTGGTAGTAGGCCGCCGTCACCTGGGCGGTCTGGGCGGCTGCGGTCACGTTGCCGGTGAAGTGGCGCAGGAAGCGGTTCGGGCCGGTGACCGTCAGGTCGTAGCTGCCGGCGGCGATCTCGACCGAGCCGGGCACGGTCGAGTTCCAGCTCGTGCTCGACGGCTCGACCGTGTACTGGCCCGGGAACTTCGCCGGGTAGTCGGCGAGCGACTGGTCCGGCGACACGTTGTCGTAGACCGCGAAGTGGCTCGCCTTGCGCACATGCGGGCCGTTGTTGCTGAACGACAGCTTCGCCTGGACCGATCCGTTGCGGCCGAAGGTGAAGCCGTCCAGGTTCGCGTTGGGCTGGTAGGGCAGCGCCCGCGCGCGCTTGCTGCCCGGCTCCTGCTGCGGCAGTGCGTTGGTGGTCACCGGCGGGCTGTACGCCCCGCCGGTCGGGTCGCCGATGACGGTCGTCGCGGGCAGCGTCGGCAGGCCGTAGACCGGCGCGGTGAAGTCGAACGCGTTGGTCAGGTCACCGCACACGCTCCGCCGCCAGGCACTGATGTTCGGCGAGACCGCCGGCCGGCCCTGCGCCTCGGTCCACTTCTCCAGGAACTGGATCACCGAGGTGTGGTCGGACACCTCGGAGGTCACCCAGCCGCCGCGGGTCCACGGCGAGATCAGGATGAGCGGCACCCGGAAGCCAAGGCCCACCGGCATCGGCTGGGTGTCGCCGGCCGCGGCCAGCGCGCCACCCGGCTCGAAGTAGAACTCGTCCTTGGTCCCGGGCGCGGGAACCGGCGGCGGCACGTGGTCGAACTGGCCGTCGTTCTCGTCGTAGTCGATGATCACCAGGGTCGAGTTGAACACGTCCGGGTCGGTGTTCAACGCCTCAAGCACGTTCTTCACGTAGTAGGCGCCGTCGTTGGGCGCGCCGTCCGGGTGTTCGGAGAACGCCTGGTTGGTGACGACCCAGGACACCTGCGGCAGCGTGCCGGCGGCGACGTCGGCCTTGATCGCGTTGGTCAGGTTGTCCGCGTTGGCGGTCAGGCCGGTCACCGGCTCGGGCACGGTGGCCACGCCGTTGTCGTAGAAGACGTTGCCGGGCGCGGGTGTGCCGCCCTGGCTCGGGTCGTACCGGGCGAACGTCTTGAAGTACTCCAGTGCGTTGTCGCCGTAGTTGTCCGAGCCCTGGTAGAGCTTCCAGCTGAAGCCGGTCTTTTGCAGCGTCTCCGCGTAGGTCTCCCACAGCAGGTTCCTGCCCAGCTCGTCACCGCCGTTGAAGGCGACGTAGCTGCTGTACTTCTGCTGCGCGTCGATCGTGCCGCTCCACAGGTACGTCCGGTTCGGGCCGGTCGCGCTGAGCACGGAGCAGTGGTATGCGTCGCCGATCGTGTACGTGTCGGCGAGGGCGTAGTGGAACGGGATGTCCGAGCGGTTCAGGTAACCCAGCGTGGTCAGGCCGCCCTTGGCGTACACCCAGCCGTTCATCCGGCCGCCGAACCACGCGCCGTGCTGGTCGTCCCAGCTGTGCGACGTGCCGCCGTAGCCCTGCGCGCCGACCGCCGAACTGGGCGGCTGGTGACCGGCCGGGTAGGCCGACGCGGGCGCGCCGCTGAGGTGCCAGGGGTACTGGGTGCTGGTGACCGGGGTGCCCGGCGCGGTCGTCGACTGCTGGAACACCGAGCGGCCGCCGGGCAGCGTGACGGTCGAGCGGTCGCCGAAGCCGCGAACGCCCTTGAGCGAGCCGAAGTAGTGGTCGAAGCTGCGGTTCTCCTGCATCAGGATCACCACGTGCTTGATGTCCCGGATGTCGCCGTACCGCTGCGGCTTCGCCGCTGGCTTGGGGGATGCCTGCGCGTCGGCCGTGGACAGGCCGGTGCCGACGACCGCGGCGCCGGTGACAGCGGCGGCCGCGCCGAGGAAACCTCTCCGAGAAAGATCGGACATGTGGAAAAACCTCTCGTTACGGTGGGGACCGTGGTCAGACCGCCGAAAGGTATGGTCATCGAACGCTGTCCTGGCCAACTCGAACTGAACAACGGTCGACATGCGTGAGAATCCGCCGCAGTTGGCCAGGTGAGCCTGCGCCGTGGGCGAATTGGCGCAGGTCATCGCTGTGATCAGGGGCACGTGTCCGGTCCGTCACCGGCCGGTTGGAACGAGTTCTGCCGAAATGCCCGGAAATGGGTCCGGAGCACAGAATCGGTCACCTGGTGAATTGACAATAGGCGCCGATTGTCGGCTCATCGCAGAAGAGGGTGTAGTCGGGGGATGAAGCCGCCGGCGGGTGGCAGTTGGCTGATCAGGCGCGGTCGTGCAGCGTGACCTGGTAGCCGTCGGGGTCGGCGAAGGTGAAGGTCCGACCGAAGGGGCCGTCGATCGGTGCGGAGACGATGGGGTGGCCGTCGGCGACGAGAGCATCGTGAACGGCCTGGACGTCGGTGGCGTGCAGCCAGATCGCGGCACCGATGCCGGGCTGGGCGGCGGCTGCGAGATCGGTGCCGGGAACGATGTCGCGGAGGGCGAACGCGATCGGCTTCGTCTCGAAGACGACGGCGTGCGGAGGTCCGGCCGGCGAGCGGACAAGGCCGAGGTACTGCTCGTAGAACGCCTGCGAAGCGTCGAGGTCGCGCGCTTGGAGGGAGATGAAGTCGGGGCCGGTGGCGGGCATGATGATGCTCCTTCTCTTCGTGTCAGCTTTCTGACACGGGTCAATGTATGTCAGAATACTGACATGAGTCAAGACGGTGTCGGTGTCGACCTGGATACGTCACTGGGCTACCTGCTGAAAGAGGCGTCGAGTGCCCTGCGCGCAGCCATGGAGGAGGTGCTGCGGCCGCTCGGGATGAGCGTGACGCACTACTCCTGCCTTGAGCTGCTGGCGCAACGACCGGGCTTGTCGAACTCCGAGCTCGCGCGGGGCGCGTTCGTGACCCGGCAGTCGATGAACGTGCTGCTCCAGGCCCTGGAACGGGACGGGTACGTGACCAGGCCGGCAGCGGCACCCGTGGGGAAGATTCTTCCCACCCGGCTCACGCCTCGCGGCCGACGGAGCCTGGCGAAGGCGACCGTCGCGGTCCGGTCCGTCGAGGTCAGAATGCTGGCCGGCATGACCGAGACCGAGCAGTCAGGCGCGTTCCGGACCCTGAAGAGCATGATCCATTCCCTGCGGGCGACCTAGCCAGCCGACAGACCCGACCACACCGTCTTCCGCGATGAGCCCGATGGTCAGGTCGCCGACCTGGCCAGGGAACGCTTGATCGCGGCCAGCAGCGGGTCGGTGTCGGGCAGGCCGAGCTGGTCGAGGACGGCCAGGGCATCGCGCAGCGCGGAGCGGGCGGCAGCGGCAGCGCCGGCCGCCTGGTGGGCGTCGGCCAGGCTGACCAGGGCGGTCGCCGCGCTGCGGCGCTCGCCGGTGTGCTGGAACAGGTCGACGGCGTGCTGGTAGCAGTCGACGGCTTGCTCGGGCTGCGCCAGCTGGTGACGGACGTAGCCGAGGCTGTCCCAGGTGTGCGCCTGCCCGTTGAGGTCGCCGATCTCCTGGGCCAGGGCGAGCGCCTGCCGGCAGTGCGCCAGCGCCGCGCGCTGGTCGCCGAGCTGGGCGTGGAACCAGCCGAGATGGTTGAGTGCGGCGGACTCGCCGGCTCGGTCGTCGGCGTTGCGGTAGTGCCGCAGGCTGTGTCGCGCGTGGTAGCTCGCCTGTTGGTAACGGCCCTGGGCGGCGGACATCCGGGCCAGGTGCTGGCGGGTGCGGGCCTGGCCGGCCTGGCTGCCCAGCGCACCGAACAGGTCCAGCGCGCGCAGGTAGTGATCGCGGGCGAGGTCGGGATGGCCCAGCCGGTCCTGGGCGAGGCCGAGGTTGCGGTGGGCGCTGGCCTGGCCGACCCGGTCGTCCTGGCGGCGGGCCGCGGCCAGCGCGGTCGTCTGCGCGCGGGCCAGCGCCGGCCAGTGCGCCTGCCGGTCGAGAAAGGTGGTCAGGGTCGCGGCGAGTTGCCAGGCGTGCCGGTCGAAACCGGTGATTCGGGCGTGTTCGACCGCCCCCAGCAGCACCGGGCGCTCGGCGGTGAACCAGGCCAGCGCCTCCTGGTGGTCGGCCAGCTGTTCGGGGGCCGCACCTGGTTGTGCTTCGGGCAGCACGATCGGGTTGGGCTGTGGGGTCAGCAGCGCGTCGGCGGTGCGCGCGGTGTGCAGGTAGTGGTCGAACAGGCGGTGCAGCGCGCCGCTCTGCCGGCCGCCGGCCAGTTCGGTCGCGTAGCTGCGCAACAGGTCGTGGCAGCCGTAGCGGCCCGGAGCGTGCTCGGTGAGCAGATGACCGCGGGTGAGCTCGGCGAGCAGCGCGCGGGCCTGGTGCGGTTGGGTGTCGGTCAGCGCGGCCGCCGCCGGCACCGCGATGTCCGGGCCGGGGTGCAGGCCGAGCAGGCGGAACAGCCGCGCGGCCGGCTTGCTGAGGGCACGGTAGGACCAGGAGAACACCGCACGGACCTGGCTGGCCGGGTCGCCACCGTCCAGGGCGTCCAGCCGGCTGCCCGACTCCCGCAGCTCGGCGGCCAACCCGGCGAGCGGCAGGTGCGGCTGGGCGGCGGCGCGGGCGGCCACGATCGCCAGCGCCAGCGGCAGACCCGCGCACCGGGCGGCGATCTCCTCGACGGCTGCCGGTTCGGCGGTCACCCGGTGACCGCCCAGCCGGCGACTCAACAGGTCGCGGGCCTCGGCCGCGGTGAGCAGGTCGACGTTCACCAGGTGCGCGCCCTCGGCGGCGGCCAGGCTGGTCAGCCGGTTGCGGCTGGTCACCAGCGCCAGGCAGCCGGGCGCGTTGGGCAGCAGCGGGCGGACCTGGTCGGCGTCGCGCGCGTTGTCCAGCACGACCAACAGCCGCCGACCGGTGAGCAGGCTGCGGTAGAGCCCGGTCTGCGCGGCCAGTCCGGGTGGGATGTCCGCCGGCGGCACGCCGAGCGCGGCCAGAAAGGATTTGACCGCGTCGGTCGGGTGCACGGTCGAACCGTCCGGGTCGAAGCCACGCAGGTTGAGATAGAGCTGGCCGTCGGGAAAGGCGCTCCGGACCCGGGCGGCCCAGTGCACGGCGAGCGCGGTCTTGCCGACGCCCGCCGTGCCCGACACCGCCGAGATCACCACTGCGGCCGGTCGGGCGGCGCCGGGTAACAGCTCGTCCAGCCGGGCGATCTCGTCACGCCGACCGGTGAACGCGGGCACCGCGGGCGGCAGCTGCGCGGGCCGGGTGGTGGCCGGTTCCGGCCCGGCGACCGTGCGTCGTGGCGCGAGCAGGCGTGAGTCCTGGGCGAGGACCTGGCGGTGGATCTCGGTCAGCGCGGGGGTGGGCGTCAGGCCCGAACTCTCGGCGAGTACCCGGCGCGCGCGGCGGAAGGCCGCGAGTGCGTCGGCCTGGCGACCGGCTCGATAGAGCACGGTCATCAGCTGGCCCCACAGCCGCTCGTGGCCGGGATGCGCGGTGGTCAGCTCGACCAACTCGGCGACGAGTTCAGAACCGAGCCCGGCCGCGAGGTCGGTGTCGATCCGGTCCTCGATGGCGTTGCGGCGCAACCGTTCCAGCCGCATCCGTTCGGCGTCCAGGGTGGGGATGGTCTTGAACTCGCCGTACGCGGTGCCCTGCCACAGCCGCAGGGCGGCGAGCAGCCGCTCATTGGCCACCGCGGGGGTGGCCGCCTGCAACGCCCGGCCGCCGGCCTGCGCGAGTTGCTCGAACCGGACCGCGTCGATCGTGTCGGGTTCGGTCAGCAGCAGGTAGCCGGGCGACCGGGTGACGATCAGTTCCGCCGCCGCCGGCAGCAATGCCTTGCGCAGCCGCGACATGTACGTACGGACCGTGCGCTCGGCGTCCGGCGGGCAGTTGTCGCCCCACAGCCCGTCGACGAACTCGGCCACGCTGACCACCCGGCCCGCGCCGGCCACCAGCAACGCCAGCGCGCCGCGCAACCGCGGCCCGCCGACGTCCACGGGGCCACCGGCGGCCGCGACCTCCAGCGGGCCGAGCACTCGGAAATCGATCCGGTTGTCGTCCGGGGACGCGTTTCGCACCACCATTGTCAGGAGTGGCGAATTGACCGCCTGATACGTGAATGCCCGAATACGACCGCGTCCCGCCTCGGGGTCGGCCACCGAGGCGGGACGGGCGTGGACCTCGCGGTCGGCCGGGTCAGCGGGTGATCAGCAACTGGAGTGCTGGATCGACTTGTTGAGGTCGACCGCGCTGTACAGCGCGGCGTCGAAGCTGAAGGTGGCGCCCCAGTTGTACTGCGGCGGCGGGTTGCCGTCGTTCATTCTCGGGCTGTTGAACGTGCCTTCGGCGAACAGGTGCGTGCCGGCGGTGGTGTAGAAGTCGAAGCTGGCGTGCCACACGTCGCCGCTGTGCGTCTGGTAGGTCAGGGTGGTCGCGGTCCACGATCCGGTGCCGTCGGAGTTCAGCGTGATGGTGCCGTTGTCCTCCTGGCAGTCGCCCACGTGTAACTCGCCCCAGACCGCACTCTTCGAGTCGTGCGGGCTGACCGTCACGTGTGCGGTGTCCGTGGCGGCGTTCGCCGCCGGCACGCCGGCCAGCAGTGCGGCGCCGACCGCGGCGGTCGCGACCGCCGATTTGAGCCCCCAGCTGATCAGTTTCATGACATTCCCCTCAGAATGTTTCCGTCGGAACGGAAAGCCGCGCCGTCGGAATGCGGTAACGGTGGAATGATCCGCCGTTCCTGGAGCCTGGCAGCTCCCGTCGACAGTTCATCGACAGTCGGTCGACAGCAGGCGTGCGGGCGGTTGAGGCTGCCTGGAGGGGTCAGGCGATGGCGCCGACGGCCCGGACGGTCAGCCCGCCGCGGAGGGTGAAGACCTCCGCGGCGAGCCGACCGGTCTGGTCCCGCTGGTTGATCACGATCGTGTCCGCACCGGCGAACACGGCGAGCACCTCGAACCGCAGGTCGGGGACGAGGCGCAGGCCCTCGGTCCAGAACTCGCGCAGCGTGGGCTTTCCGCGCAGCAGTCCGGCCGAATCCGGCCACAGTCGGGCGGCGGCCGGCGAGTGCACGACGACGGCCTCGGCGTGGTGCGCGAGCAGACCGTCCAGGGTCGCGGTCGTTCCACCAGGCGGCCCAGCGCGCGCCGCGGTCGGTTCCACGATCAGTTCACGGTCTGTTTCGTGCCGGTCGAGGCCGACAGCCGGATCGTGTCCAGCGGCCGGTGCAGCCGCAGGCCGGCGGCGAAGTCCGGCGTATGCGGGGCATCCGTGCGCAGGTCCCTGGCGAGGGTCCGGTAGAGCCGGGTGACGTTGCCGACGGCGGCGGACGCGTCGATCGGCTGGTCGTCCGGTGTGGACAGTTCGGCGTAGTCGGCGTCGCCGCTCCGTGCGCCGAACAGCGGCAGGTCGGTGAGCTGGATTCCGCCGCCGCTGGCCGGCCCGTGTGATTCCAGGGTGAGGCTGCCCTCGGTGCCGGCGATCTCCAGCCGGGTGTGTGCGTTTGTCAGCCGGCCGTCCTGGAAGTGCGCTGGCCGCGTGTGGACTGCCCGGCTTCCCGAGCGCGGCCGCGCGGGCATCCCGGGTGACCACGACGACGAACGTGCCGACCAGCACGACCACCCCCGTCCACGTGCGGCCGTCGGTCTACTCCGTGCCCGCGTCCCGGCAGTGGTACGCGCAGGCGTCCTGGATCAACGAGCAGGCGTGGGTCACGATCATGCCGGACGCCGGTCAGACGGACTGCCAATGGCTCTATGCGAACGGCCACACGTATCCGCAGACATTCGCGGCCTGGGCGCAGAACGGCTGTCCGCCGAGCTGGTCGGCGACCGACGACGGATATCCCTGCCAGCGCACGTACGGGATGCAGCACTGAGCCGCGGACCGGCGGTCGGTCAGCAGGCGCCCGGAGCCGGCGGGATCGCCTCACCGCCGGCTGGACTGCTTCGCCGGCTCACACCGGCGAAGCAACTTCCCTCAGTTGTCGACCACGGCGTGCTGTCCGGGTGACGCGAGCAGCCCGTACTCGATCGCGGTGGCTGCCGAAGCCGCCCCCGCGCCGATGACCAGGACCAGCGCGCCGACCGCGACCACGACGGCCACCATCCGACGAATCCACATGGCCGATTACCTCCTGAATACAGGAGCCATCAGCATAGCCTTGTCGTGGTCGTGATGGGCGGTATTTCGCTGCGGCCAGGACGATCATTCCATCTGTCCACTGTGGATTTTCGGTCACCGCGAACGAATTCCAGCAGATACGGGCACGGGACAGATGACCCACCGGGGCCACCACGTCCCTCGGCCCGTGCTCAGTGGCTCAGGTCGCCGATCGTGGCTCGTTCCAGCAGGCCGATCGGCGGCATCCCGAGGGCGAGCAGGACGTCGTGGAAGCGGCGGTGCGTGTAGCCGTCCTGCCAGGCGTCGCGGGCCCGGTCGCGCACCCGGCGGATCTCCAGCTTGCCCAGCGTGTAGCGGCCGTAGGTGGGGTCGTAGGTGCCGCGCCGGGCTTCGCCGAGGGCGGCGGTGCCCCGCAGGAAGGCGACCTCCTCGAAGCGGGCGGCGGCGTCCGCGACCGACATCGTGCCCGTGTGCAGGCCGATCGAGCTGACCAGCCGGGTGATGCGCAGCAGCGCCTCGACACACATCCCGATCACGTACAGCGGATCGCCCGCCCGGAACGACTCCTCGGCGTACAGCTCTTCCGAGTAGTGCGCCCAGCCCTCGACGAACGCGGCGGACGAGAGCGACCGGCGCACGTCGCTGGTCACCCCGCGCAGGACCCGACCGTGCGCGTAGTGGCCCGGCGTCACCTCGTGCACGGTGATCGCCGGCAGGGACGCGCGACTGAACACCGAGAGCCACTCCTCGATCTCGTCGGCCGTCCACGCCGGGTCGGGCGGCACGACGTAGTACCAGCTCGGCGCGTCCGGCTCGTAGGGCGCCGACCAGGACATCATCGCCTGCGCGAAGGAGCGGGACGCCGGCGCCGGGCCGACCCGGCAGACCCCACCGGGGTCGCCGATCAGGTCGTGGTCGATCGCGAACGCGGTCACCTCGCTGATCAGCGTCTCGGCGGCGGTGATCACTCCGTCGGCGGTGGTGGGGTGGTCGCGCATCAGCACGGGCACGACGTCGGCGGGCCGCTCGCCGGGGGAGTGTCGCTCGACGGCTTCGGCCATGATCGCGCGCAGCCGCACCGTTTCCCGTTCCGCGGTGGCGGTCAGGTCGGTGAGGTCGAAGGTCATCCCTTCGCCCGCGCCGAGCAGCCGGAGGAACTCCGCGGTGCCGAGCGCGGCCGACGGATCGCCCGCGCGGGCGGCGGTCTCGACGTGGGCGATGAACCGGTCGAGCGCGGCCAGCGCCCGCTGATCGTCGATGCCGGCGGCGAGTCCACGAACCGAGGACAGGGTCGCTGTGGCGACCGGGGCGGACACGCGGTCCAGCGCGGTGATCGCGTTGTCCACCGCGTCCGGCCAGGTTCGCAGCTGCCGGTCGCGGGCCGCCGCGCGCTCGCCGGCGGGTGCGTACTCGCGGTCGTAGCTGGCCAGATCCATCGCGGCGACGTGTAGCAGCGGGTCCCGGCGGTGCAGTTGGGCGGTGCCGAGCGTGGTGCGCAGCCCGTCCTCGTACACCTCAAGAACCGCGGCGTCGAACGGATCGGTCGGCAGCGATCCGCTGCCGACCCGGGCCAGTGCGGCGGCCACACCGTCCGGTGAGAGGTCCTGCAACACGCCGTCGTACTCGTGGAGTCCGATGTACTCCCGAGCGCTGGCAAGATCGAGTTCGACAGCAGCCCGCACGCGGGAGTCCCTGAGCCCAGCCATGTGGCCAGTCTCGCACGGCAGCAAGCAGGACGATCTTGCCAACTCAAGCTGTTCTTGCCACTCAGGTCGGCAAGATGACACTGTAGCTTCAGTGGTAACCGAATATCATGTTCCGGGCCAGGCGTTCCGCCCGCCCTCGTTTGTCAACCACCGCGCGATGTCCGCGATGACGGCGAACAGAGCCTCGATCTCCGCGAAACGGCTCTGCCGCGCGAGCGTGACCACGTGTGTTGCAATGGAGATCGGATCAAGGGTCACGGCACGTCGACCTGCTCGCCGAGCCGGCGTGCTCGAAGTCGCCGAGGAGCGGCGCGTCCGGGGCGCGGTGGAGCGTCGGTACCGGCTGCGGCAGGACCGGGCGGTCCTCGCTGCCGACGCCCTTGAGTTGTTGTCGGTGGACGACTACCGGCGCGGGTTCGCCACGGCGATGGCGGTGCTCGTCGCCGAGTTCACCGGATACCTGGACCGTGCCGACGCTGATCCGACGGCGGATCTTGTCGGGTTCCGCCAGTATTCGGTGTGGGTCAGTCCCGACGAATTCGGCGAGTTGATCACCGAGCTGCGCGCCGCGATCATGCCCCGGTTGGCCAACCGGCCCGCGCCGGATCGTCGGCAGTACCTGCTCAGTCCGATCCAGTTCCCGATCGACGACCCGGCGTCCTAGGAACCGTCGCCCGCCTCGGTCGGGAAGAAGATCATGCTGACCAGGTGGGGGCTGCGATCGGGCGCCGGTCCGTTGCCCGACTTCGTCGCCAGCACGGCGAGCACGCCCTGGACGAGTTCGGCGACATCGCTCGGGCTCAGCCACAGCGTGCCCTGCCGGTAACCGACCGAGTCCGCCGTCGGGTCGGCTCCCTCGCGGTCGAGGTAGGTGTTGAACTCGGCGAGCAGCGCGGCCATCGCCGCGGCGAACCCACGACGGTGGTCGTCCAGGGACATCGCCGCCGGGTCGATCACCTGTACACCGGCACGCTGTTCACCGACCTGCCGGACGTACCTCGGCCCGGCAGCCTGGACGCGCTGATGGCAGCAAGCCACGACGGACCGTTCGTCACCGACCTCCGGCGGCTTTCGCCGACCGACACCGCGACCGTGCGGGGCGTGTCCCAACTGCGTTACGGCACGCGCTACTCCGAGCTGAGCCCGCTGGACGCCTTCGACATCGTCGTGCACGTATCGCACGTCACTCCGGCCGAACCCGACCCGGACACCCTCGCGCACGCGCCCGAGGAGGTCCAGCAGGTCTTCGGCCGGTGGAATTCCCGGTCGAATTCCCACTGAATTCCCACTGACGGTTGTCCACAGTGTCGTCTTCATCGCGTCGCCGCTGGTGGTGACAGCGGTTAATCTGACAGCACTGCGCAGCGCCGACCAGACCTGAGGGAGCGTACCGGTGAGTTCCTGGCGTACCGCCGTGAAGGACCACTGGCAGAAGGCTCTGCACTGGGTGATCGTCGGCGCCGCGGTCGGTTATCTCGTCTGGCGGGTGCCCGGGTTCGTCCGGGAGGTCGTGCACTCCGGTGCGGTGCTGGGCCAGTTGCGCTGGGGCTGGCTCGTCGTCGCGGTCGGGTGTGGGGTGGGCGCGTTGGTCGTCTACGGAGAGATGCACCGGCAGCTGCTCCTGGTCGGCGGTTCGCGGCTGTCCGTGCGGACCGTGCAGGGCATCAACATGGTGGAGAACGCGGTGTCCAGCACGGTGCCCGTGGTCGGCGGCGCCGGTGCGCTGGCCTACGCGATCGACCAGTTACGCCGCCGGGGTGTCGACGGGGCGCTCGCGTCCTGGTCGGTGCTCGTCGCCGGGGCGGTGGACACGTTGACCCTGGCCGCGATCGGTGCGCTCGGACTGGGCTGGGCGCACCGCATCCCGCTCGCGGTCGGGGTGATCGGTGCCGGGCTGGTGGTGCTCGTCGCCGTGGGTGGCTGGTTCGTGGTGTCGCATCCGACGGTGCTCGAAGCGGGTGTGCGGGTGCTGCTCGCGGTGCGCAACTGGATACCGATCGGCTGCCGCAGTTGCCGGAAGTCCCGCAACCAGCAGGCCGTGACGCGGGCGGCCCGGGTCGCGGAGCGGCTCGCACTGCTGCGGCCCGGTGGCGCCCGCTGGCTGTTGCTGGTCGCGCTCGCCACGGTCAGCTGGTTGCTCGACTACCTGACCCTGGCAGCGGTGGTCGCCGCGGTCGGGTCGCCGGTGCCGTTGGCGGTGCTCGCGGTCGGCTTTCTGGTGGTGCAAGGCAGCATCGCGCTCCAAGTTCTGCCCGGTGGCGCGGGACTTGCCGAGACCGGACTGCTCGCCGTGCTGGTCGCCGCCGGCATCGCGACCGCCCCGGCCGCGGCCAGCGTGCTGATCTATCGGGCGATCAGTTGGCTGGGCCTGTCGATGCTCGGCTGGGTGGTGTACGGCCTGTGGATTCACACGAGTCCGGTCCGGCTGCACCGGCATGTGCCGGAGCTGTCCTCCGCGTGAGGGTCAGCGGCCGCGGCCGAGCGCCTCGCGCTTGACGAAGCCGACCACCCCGGTGGCCACGAACAGGATGGCGCCGATCACCACGAGCCAGAACAGGCCGTGGATGACCACACCCAGCACCACGCACACGAGCCAGACCACCAGCAGCAGTCCAAGAAGTGCCAGCATGTCCTACGTCCTGTCTTGAGGTGTTGCGAGCAGCGGGCCGGACGGTCCGTCGCCGGAGCATGGATACCCGGCGGCTGTCGTGGTCAAACTCGCTCGTCGGGCGCCGTGCCAGCCACACCTGGCTGGCCCGCGGGTCGGCGGCCGGCGTCGTCCGGCGATCATGATCGGGTCGCGCGATATACTTCACGATAATCGTCGGGTCACCTGCACGAAACGTGCGCGATGTGACCGGAAGATGGCCGTCGGATGGCCGATTCGACGCCCGATCGGCAACGCCGATCTGGCGATCGGCAACTCCAATGAACCTTTCTGATCAGGGCATACCTGCGGTTAGGCTCGGCCCAACCGGGCTGGTCAGCTCCATGGGCCCAGTGTTCAGGAGGTCGGTCGACAATGTCAGAAGCGCAGCCTGCGGGAAGCATCTCCGGACTCGGGTTCGGTACCGACAAACTCGCTCCGCGCAAAAAGGCGATCAGTAGCCCCTATTTGCACCGTTTGCAGCGACGCCACTTTTTGTTGTTCGATATTTTGCCGATTATCGGCACGGCCGGCGCCATCGCGTTTCTCGCGGTCAAGCCGCTGGGCCGCACCGAGATCCTGCTGCTGGTGTCGATGTGGCTGCTGACCGGGTTGGGCATCACCGTCGGTTATCACCGGCTCTTCACGCACCGCACCTTCAAGGCCTCGACTCCCGTCGTCGTCGGGCTGGCCATCCTCGGCTCGATGGCCGGGCAGGGCAGCGTGGTCTCCTGGGTCGCCCTGCACCGGCGGCACCACGAGTGCAGCGACCGCGAGGGCGACCCGCACTCGCCGAACCTCGCCGGTGGCGGGTTCACCGGCCGGCTGCGCGGCCTGGCCCACTCGCACTTCCTCTGGATGCGTCGGCACGACTACCCGAACATCGTGCACTACGCGCCGGACCTGCTCAAGAACAAGGCGCTCGTCCGCGTCGCCCGGCTCTACTACTACTGGGTCGTGCTGGGCATCCTGGTGCCCGTGCTGGTCGGCGGCCTCGTCCTCCACAGCTGGCAGGGCGCGGTGAGCGGCCTGTTCTGGGGCGGTCTGGTCCGGATCTTCGTGCTGGAGCACATCGTCTGGGCGATCAACTCCTTCCTGCACATGTTCGGCACCAAGCCCTACGAGTCGCGGGAGAACAGCCGCAACGGCGCCGTCTTCGCGCTGCTGACCCTCGGCGAGTCGTGGCACAACAACCATCACGCCTTCCCCGACTCCGCGTCGTTCGGCCTGAACTGGTACCGCCTCGACCCCGGTTACTGGCTGATCAAGCTGCTCTCGATCTGCGGTCTGGTCAAAGAGGTCGGGCTGCCGTCCCGGGACCGGATGGCGACCAAACGAATCACCAACAACCCGAATCCGCCGGCCCGCGCCGCAGCGTGAGGAGAGCTCAGTTGAACACGAGCAAGGAAGCAATTGCTCAATGGTGCCAGGAGTACGTCGCCGAGCTGCTGTCGGTGCCGGCGGCGTCGGTGGACCTGGACGCGAACTTCGACCGGTTGGGCGTCGACTCGGCGCTGGCCGTGTCGCTGCTGATCGAGGTCGAGGACCGCTACGGTGTCGAGCTGGCACCGGAGAAGTTGTTCGAGAACCCGACCCTCAACTCGGTCGCGACCTACCTGCATGCCCAGACCCAGCAGCACGTGGGCTAGCGGTGGGCACCTCCGTGGACAGCGACCGGACAGCTGACGCCGATCGGACAACAGCGGCGGCCGTGGCCATTCGGCATCACTATGACGTGAGCAACGAGTTCTACCGGCTGTGGCTGGACCGCTCGCTGAGCTACTCCTGCGCACTCCGGGAAAGTCCCGACGACACCCTGGAAGCGGCTCAGGACCGGAAGCTGCGCTTCCATCTGGACGCGGTGCACGCCGAGCGGGCCGGCAGCGTGCTGGACATCGGCTGCGGCTGGGGCGCGATCCTGCGTGGCCTGGCCGAGACGCACCAGGTGCGTCGGGCGGTCGGCCTCACGCTCAGCGACGAGCAGGCCGGCTACGTCCGCGCCCAGCGGTATCCCGGCGTTGAGGTGCGCACCGAGAACTGGCTGGACTACCGGCCCGCGGACCGGTTCGACGGCATCATCTCGATCGGCGCGTTCGAACACTTCGCCACGCCCGAGGACTCGCCGGCTGAGAAGATCGGTATCTACCAGGCATTCTTCGACCGCTGCCGGAGCTGGCTCACCGATGACGGCGTGTTGTCACTGCAGACGATCGCCTACGCGAACATGTCGCCGGAGAATGCCAGCGAGTTCATGCAGCAGGAGATCTTCCCCAACGCCGACCTGCCGACGCTGGCGGAGATCAGCACCGCGGTGGCGGGCCGGTTCGAGGTCCAGTCGATCCACAACGGACGGCTCGACTACGCCTGGACCTGTGCGCAGTGGGCCCGCCGGCTGCGCGCGCACCGCGCGGAGGCGGTCGCGCTGGTCGGGCCGGACGTGGTCGCCCGTTACGAGCGTTACCTCAAGCTGTCCGCGCTCGGTTTCCGGATGGGCAAGATCTGCTTGCTCCGACTCGTGCTCACCCCCTTCCGCACGGACTACTTCGGGGGGCGGGCGCGGTGAGCGTGGAGACCCGCGAACCCGACCGGGCCCGGGTCCGGTTCAACCCGTTCAGCGCCGAGTTCCGGCTCGACCCGTACCCGCTCTACGAACAACTGCGCGCCGCCCGGCCGGTGCACAAGACGCTGGGTATGTGGGTGCTCACCCGGCACGCCGACGTGCGGGGTGTGCTGCGCGACCGCACGTTCAGCGCCGGGCTCATTCCGGAGCTGGTCAACCAGCAGGCGAGCCGGCTGGGCAAGGACAACGTCGAGCGGGTCGGCCGACTGGGCAGGAAGTCGCTCGTCTTCACCGACAATCCCGACCACGCCCGGCTGCGTGGCCTGGTCAACCGCGTCTTCACCGGCGCAGCCGTGGCGAAGCTCCGGCCGCGGGTCGAGGCGATCGCCGAACGACTGGTGCACCGGGCCTGGGCCGACGGCGGGCTGGACGTGATCGCCGAGTTCGCCGTGCCGCTGCCGATCGCGGTGCTGTGCGAGTGGATGGCGCTGCCGCCGGAACTGCGCGAGCAGGTCGGCCGGTGGACGCACGACATCCGGTTCCTGTTGGAGCCGGGGATGATGAAGGCCGACGACTTCACCCACGTCGGCCAGGTGGTGGAGACCTTCGCGCACGCGCTGGACGAGGTGGTCGCCGAGCGTCGCGCCCGGCCGGGGGGCGACCTGATCAGCGAACTGCTCGCCGCGCGGACCGGCGGGGGCGACCGGCTCAGCGACGAGGAACTCGTCTTCGTCTGCATCATGTGCTTCGTCGCCGGGAACGAGACGACCAAATCGCTGATCGGCAACGGCGTGCTCGCGCTGCTGCGGCATCCGGAGCAGGACGCCCGGCTGCGCCGCGAGCCGGAGCTGGTGGCCAGCACCGTCGCGGAGGCACTGCGCTACGACAGCCCGCTGCAACTGACCAAGCGGCTGGCCACCCAGGACGTCGAGGTCGGCGACAAGGTGATCCACGCCGGCGATCAGGTGCTGCTCTGCCTCGGTGCGGCCAACCGCGACCCGGACGTGTTCGTCCGGCCGGACGAGTTCGACATCGCCCGGCCCGCCGGCCCGCACCTCGCCTTCGGCTACGGAATGCACGGCTGCCTGGGTGGCCTGCTCGCCCAGGCGCAGGCGGAGGTCGCGCTCGACTGCCTGTACCGGCGGCCGGAATCGCTGGAACTCGCCGCGGGGCAACTGGAGTGGCAGGACCACAGTGTCATCGTTCGCGGGCTCAAGCAGCTGCCCGTCTCGGTGTGCGGCGGGCGCCGATGAGCACCGGCCGCGCGGAGCGGACCTGGCTGCGCCAGGAGCCCTCGGACGCCGCCGTCCGGCTCGTCTGCCTGCCACACGCGGGGGCCGGCGCCGCGTCCTTCACCCGGTGGCTGGGCCTGTTCCCGCCGACCGTCGCGCCGGTGCGGGTGCAGCTGCCCGGCCGGGAGGACGCCGCGGGCCAACCGCCGCTGCGCCGGGTCGAGCAGGCCGTCGCCGGGCTGCTGCCGCAGCTCGCCGAGCCGATCGACACGCCGGTGGCGCTCTACGGGCACAGCATGGGCGCGCTGGTCGCCTTCGAACTCGCCCGCGCGCTCACCGCGGCCGGCAGACCGCCCGTGCACCTGTTCGTCTCCGGCCGCCGGGCGCCACAGCTGGCGGCCCGCAAGGCGCTCATCCATCACCTGCCCGACGACGCGTTCGCCGCCGCGCTAGATCGGCTGGGCGGCAGCGGCGGAACGGCGGCCGGCCGGAGCGCATCCTTCCAGCGGTACGCGCTGCGGCTGATCAAGGCCGATCTCGAACTGTGCGAGGAGTACACCTTCCGCCCGGAACCCGAGTTGCACTGCCCGATCACCGCCTTCTACGGCCTCCAGGACCCGGTGGTCGACCCGGACGAGGTGAGCGCCTGGCGGACGCGGACCGACGACCGGTTCGCCGTCCACCCGTTCAGCGGTGATCATTTCTTCCACCAGACCCACCGGCCGGCGATCGTGACGATCATCGCGGGAACGTTGGCATGACCGGATTGCTGCCGGACAACCTGAGTGCCCGGGCCGAGCGCAATCCCGACCGCCGCGCCTACGTGTGGCTGGACGAGAACGGCGAGGAGAAGGCCGAACTCAGCTACGGCGAGCTGCACGCACGTTCGCTCGCCGTGGCGCAGCTGCTGGTCGGCCGCTGCGCACCCGGCGACCGGGCGTTGCTGTTGTTCCCGCCGGGCCTGGACTTCATCGTCGCGTACCTCGGCTGCCTGTACGCGCGGGTCATCGCCGTCCCGGTGAATCCGCCGCGCCAGCAACGGGTTCAGGCCGCGACGCGGAGCATCGTGGCCGACTGTGCGCCCTCCGCGGTGCTCACGCTCAGCGGGACGCTGGATGCGACCCGGGCGACGCTCGCGCCGCTGTGCGGGGACTCGCACTGGCTGGCCGTGGACGAGATGCAGGAGACGGTGGACGCCGACTTCCGTCCGGAGCCGTGCGCACCGGAGGACATCGCGTTCCTCCAGTACACGTCGGGCTCCACGGCCGATCCCAAGGGTGTGCTGGTCTCGCACGGCAACCTGGCCGCGAACGAGGAGATGATCCGCCAGGCGTTCGGCCACGACGAGCACTCGACGGTGGTCGGCTGGGCGCCACACTTCCACGACCAGGGCCTGATCGGCAACGTGCTGCAACCGCTGTGGGTCGGCGCGACCTGTGTACTGATGTCGCCGATGGCGTTCATCCGGCGACCGCTGCTCTGGTTGACCACGATCTCCCGGTACCGCGCGCACACCAGCGGTGGCCCGAACTTCGCGTTCGACGCGTGTGTCGCCCGCGCCGATCGGGGGCCGGTGCCCGACCTCGACCTGAGCTGCTGGCAGGTCGCGTTCAACGGCGCCGAGCCGATCCGGCCCGAGACGCTGCGCCGGTTCGCCGACACGTTCGCGCCGCACGGCTTCGACGAGGGCGCGCTCTACCCGTGTTACGGCCTGGCCGAGGCGACCCTGATCGTGACCGGCAGCCGGAAGGGCCGTGGCCCGCGCGTGCTCACCGCCGATGTCGCCGAACTCGGCAACCGGCGGTTCGTCCCGGTTGCCGACCGGCCGGGCCGGACGTTGGCCGGTTCGGGGCTGGTGCTGGCGGGGGAGGACGTGCGGATCGTCGACCCGCACACCGGCGAACAGTGCGGGCCCGGACGGGTCGGCGAGATCCGGGTCGCCGGCGCGCACGTGACCCAGGGCTACTGGCAGCGTCCGGACGCGACCGCCGACACGTTCCAGGTCGCGGGCGGTCGCCGATACCTGCGGACCGGGGACCTCGGTCTGCTGGTCGAGGGTGAGCTGTACGTGGTGGGCCGGCTGAGGGACCTGGTGATCATCCGGGGCCGCAACTACTACCCGCAGGACCTGGAGCTGACCGCGCAGTCCGCGCATCCCGCGGTCAAGCCCGGGGCGGGTGTCGCCTTCTCCGTTCCCGGTGGTGACGGCGAGAAACTCGTGCTCGTCCAGGAGATCCGGCGGGAGGAGCGGCGCACCGCCGACCCGCTGGAGGTCGCCGGGTCCATCCGGTCGGCGATCACCAGGGAACACCAGCTCTCGGTGAGCGACGTGATCCTGACGCTGCCCGGCCAGTTGCAGAAGACCAGCAGCGGCAAGCTCATGCGCACCGCCGCCCGACTGCGCTACCTGGAATCCGGATTCGACCCGTGGGTGCCGGAGACGCCAGTGAACGCCTGACCGAGACCGTCCTGCGCAGCCCGTCGACCAGCGGAGAGGTGACCACAACATGACAACGTGGAAAGCGACGAATCCGGACTACGCGGAGCTGGTGAAGGCCGTCGTCAGCAGTATGCCGGCCGCGGTGCACCTCGGTTTCGAGTTCGGCCGGGTGGCTCCGGGTGAAGTGGAGATCGTTGCGCACTACCGCAAGGAACTCACCCAGCACGACGGCTACTTCCAGGGTGGGGTGCTCGGCTCGCTGGCCGACTTCGCCGGTGGCTCCGCGGCCGGCACCCTGCTGCCGGCCGGCTGGCTGAACATGACCATCGACTACACAGTCAAGATCGTCGCTCCGGCGAAGGGCGACCGGGTCGTCGCGCGCGGCCGGGTGATCAGGCCCGGCCTCACCGTGACCGTCGCCGCGGCCGATGTTTTCTCCGTGACGGACGGCGAAGAGACGTTGTGCGCCACGGCATTTGTGAGCCTGCGCAACGTCAGGCTGCCCAAGACCTGACCCGGACAGGTGAGCCGACCATGACCAGCAGCCCCGATACCAGTTCCGACACCTACGTCTTCGACCTGTTCGCCGAGGGCTTCACCGAGAACCCGTATCCGCACTACGCGGAACTGCGCGCCGCCGCGCCCGCCTACGAGCATCCGCTCGGTTTCTGGATCGTGTCCTCCTACGACGAGGTGTCGAAGGTCCAGCGGTCCGTGCACTCCGTCGACGAGCAGTACCTGACGCACCTGCCGCGGTGGAAGAGTGACTCCAGCACGCTGGGCAAGCAGAACCGGCCGATGCACGGACTGTCCATGTTGGACCAGGACCCGCCCGACCACACCAGGCTGCGCCGGTTGGTCACCAAGGCGTTCACCCGCAAGGCGATCGAGGCACTGGAACCGCGGATCGAGGCGCACGTCGACGCGGCGCTGGACCGGATCGCCGACGCCGGGCGGGCCGACGTCGTCGCCGAACTCGCGTTCCCGCTGCCGTTCGCGGTGATCTCGGAGATGTTGGGCGTGCCGGTGCTGGAGCACACCCGGCTGCGCGAACTCGCCGGCACCCTCGTGCTCGCGCTCGAACCGCTCGCCGACCCGGCACTACAGACCACGATCCGGTCGGCCAACGAGGAACTGACCGGGATCGTGCGGGAGATGGTCGCGTGGAAGCGCGCCAACCCGGCCGACGACCTGCTCAGCGCGCTGATCGCGGCCGAGCACGAGGGCGACGTGCTGGGCGAGGAGGAGTTGGTCGCGCAGGTCATGCTGCTCTACATCGCCGGCCACGAGACCACGGTGAACCTGCTCGCCGGCGGAATCCTGGCTCTGCTCAGCCACCCCGACCAGCTGCGACTGCTGTTGGACAATCCGGGCCTGGCGGGCAACGCGGTCGAGGAACTCGTCCGCTACGACACCCCGGTGCACCTGATGCGCCGCATCTCCCGTGAGCAGTTCGTCGTGCACGGCAAGGAGATCCCGGCGGGGATCTTCGTGGTGGCGTGCCTGGCGGCAGCCAACCGGGACCCGGAGTTCTGGGGCCCGGACGCCGACCAACTCCGGCTGGACCGTCCCAACGCCCACCAGAACCTGTCCTTCGGTGCCGGCGTGCACCACTGCCTCGGCGCGGCGCTGGTCCGGCTGGAGACCCGGGTGGCGTTCAGCCGGTTCGTCCGCCGGTTCCCCACGGCCACGGTGGACGAGGTGCGCTGGAACGGGCGGATCAACGTGCGCGGGCCCGCGGTGCTGTCGATCGCGGTGTGAGCAGGCTCGTCACCTCGGGTCGGCGGTGGCGAGGAACTTCTCCAACAGTTCGGTGATGACCGTGGGCTGCTCCAGGGTGCTGGTGTGGCCGCAGTTCGGCACGGTGTGCAACTGGGCGCCGGGAATGCGGGCGGCAATACTCTCCGAGCGCGCCGGCGGAGTCGCCGTGTCGTCGGCGCCGACCACGACGAGGGTCGGCGCGGCAATGCCGGCGATCTCGTCCTCGACCGGTGCCCGGTTGGCCACTCCCAGCACCGCCTTGCGCAGGCCGGAGCGGTTCAGCCGGGTGAGCCGGCCGGCCCATTCGTCGATCAGCGTCCGGCTCGTCGGGTCGGCCAGGAAGGTCGGACCGAACAGATGCGGGGTGACCCTGCCCAGCACCGGCCGCAGGCCCAGCAGCAGCGCGACCAGCGCCAGTCGCTTGTACTCGCTGACCTTGGCCGCCTCCTCGGGCCCGGCACTGGTGTCCAGCAGGGTCAACGACCGCAGCAGCGCACCCTCGCGGGCAGCGATGCGCTGGCCGACGAAGCCGCCCATGGACAGGCCCACCCAGTGCACCGGAACCGTGCCGAGCCGACTGATCAGCGCGATCGCGTCACCGGTCAGTGTGTCCATGTCGTAGCCACCGACGGTCGCCGGCGTGTCGCCCTGGCCGCGCCAGTCGATCGTGACGCATCGGTATCGGTGGCGCAGCACGGAGATCTGCGGCCGGAACATCCAGCCGCCGAACAGCAGGCCGTGCCCGAACACGATGGTCGGTGCGTCCGGCAGGTCGGTCGGCGCACCGGTGTCGGTGTAGCTGATCGACGATCCATTGATCTCGACAGTCGACATGGCCCCTCATTTCTCGCCGGGAAACTGCCGGACAGCAGCATAGTGCGTGTGCTTCGGCGAAAGGTGGTCCACCGGGGGAGGGGCAATCGACGGGTGTGGCTCACTCGACGTCCACGTGGAGTTCATTTCACCGGGAGAGGGTCGGAGTCCGTGGATTGCTGTCATGTCTCCCGCCGCCAGGCCCTTCGCTGGGCAGGACTCGTCGCCGCCACACCGCTGGTCGCCGGCGCCATCGATGCCGCACCGGCCGTGGCCGCCGGCACGCCGGCCGCCGGCGACTTACTCGTCACCGACCTGGAAGTGGTCACGGTCACCGACACGTCGGTGGTGCTGACCTGGTTCACCGGCTCGTCGACCGCGGTGGACCAGTACAGCCGCCCGGCGCCGGTACCCGCCGACACCGAGGTGCTGCTCGGCACACCCGGCTCGACCGCGCCGCTGACCACGGTCCTGGCCGACCAGACCCCGACGGCGTTCCACTACGCCGAGGTCACCGGCCTGGAACCCGGCCGGCCCTACACCTTCGCTGCCCGGTCCGCCGGGGTCGCGGCGGCGTATTCGTCGCTCCAGTTTCCCGGCCCCGGCGGTTCGGTCGACGCGCCGTACACGTTCACCACCCTGACCCCGCCGCCCGGCCGCCACCTGTTCACCATCGCGCTGAGCAACGACTGGCACCACGGCGAGGAGACCAGCGGGATCATCACCGGCAACTTCCCGCCCGCGTTCCAGCAGGACGCCGGCCTGCCGCCGTACACCGAGGTGATGGCCCAGGCGACACTCGCCGACGTGCGTCAACCTGATCGCGGTGCGCACGGGCTGATCGTCGCCGGCGACCTGACCGCCGAGGCCGCCAGCACGGACGCGCAGCAGATGCGCCAACTGCTGGACTCGTTCGGCACCCTGGGCCACGACTACTTCGTCGCCCGCGGCAACCACGACCGTCCGCATGTCGGCACGACCTACGACACGTGCACCGTGGTACCGGCCGCCCCCGACCACCATGACTGCTGGGGGGACGCGTTCGGCTACCGGCGCCAGCAGCTCAACACCGGTCAACTCGGCGGCCTGCGGCTCGTCGGCCTGGACACCACCACCCTCGACGACGCCAACGGTGAACTCGTCCCGGCGCAGCTCGCCCAGCTCACCGAAACCCTGGCCCGCGACCCCGAGCGACCCACCCTCGTCTTCGGGCATCACCCGATCACCTGGGAGTCGGCCGTGACCACCGCCGCCGGCCCGACCTTCAACCTCGACCCCGGCAACGCCCGCTCGCTGGAATCGCTGTACGCCAGGCATCCCGGTGTGTTCTTCCACCACAGTGGACATACCCACCGCAACAGGCGCACGTTCGCCGGCGAGGGTGACGGCGGCCAGGGCAACCCGCGGGTGGAGTACCTGGAAGTGGCCGCCACCAAGGAATATCCCGGCGGCTATGCGCTGCTCAAGGTGTACTCCGGCGGCTACCAGGTCAACTTCTACAAGACCCGGAGCGACCTGGCCCGGCAGTGGTCGCAGCGCACTCGCGGCGAGTACTTCGGCATCTACCCGCACTACACGCTGGGCACCATCGCCGACCGCAACCACACCGTCGTTCGCGACCTGTCCGGTTTGCACCTGGCCTGACGGCTTCGTCCGACCCGTGACGGGATGACCTCCGGTGTGCCGGCCCTGCCGTTGAGCGGGCCGGCACGCCGGTTTCAGCTGCCCGCCGCCGGTCGGCGCAGACCGGCGGCGTCGCCGGCGATGATCACCGCCCCGAGCGCTTCGGCGCGGGTGCCGAGCGCACCGGGCCGGATCTCCGGGGTCCGGTTGGTGACCGGGGAGACGCTGCGGGTGAGGGTGTCCCGGATACCGGCCAGCAGCGGTTCGCCGGTCTGCGCGAGGGTGCCGCCGACCACGATCAGCTTCGGGTTGAGCACGGTGCAGACCGAGGCCAACGCGGTGCCGACCGCGCGGCCGGCATCGCCGATCAGCCGTCGGACACCAGGATCTCCCTGTCCGGCAAGGGCGATCAGGTCGGCGAACCGGCAGGTGAGGCCGTGGCTGTGGGCGAGCGTGCTGGCCAGCGCCCGCTCGCCGACCACGGTTTCCAGGCAGCCGCGGTTGCCGCACCGGCAGATCTGGCCGTCCTGGGCGACCGTGACGTGCCCGAGTTCGCCGGCCGCACCGGCATCGCCCTCGTACAGCCGGCCGTGCAGGATCAGTCTGGCGCCGACGCCCTCGGAGAGCATCACGTAGATCAGGTTGTCGGCGCCGGTCGCCGCGCCGAGCCGCCATTCGGCGAGCGCGCCGAGGTTGGCGTCGTTGCCGACGTGCACCGGCAGGCCCATCCGCTTGGTCAGTCGGGCGGAGATGTCCACCTCGCCCCAGTCGCTGAGCATCGGCGGCGAACTCATCGTCTGCGTGTGCAGCAGCACCGGAGCCGACACCGCGACCCCGACGCCGAGCAGTTCCCGGTGCGGGATGTCCAGATCGGCGACGAGGTCGAGTGCGGTGGCGGCGACGTACTCCAGCGTGTCGGTCGGCTGATGGTCCACGTCGGTCTCGTAGGTGTGGTCGGCGCGCACGGTTCCGTCCACGCCGGCGAGCAGGATTCGCACGCCGGCATGGGCCAGGTGGATGCCGATCAGGGTGCCGAGCGTGGGATTGACGGCGAGTGCGGTCGCCGGCCGGCCACCGGCCGACCCCGCGGCGGGCACCCGCTCGGCGAGTTCGACCAGGACACCGTCGGTGATCAGATCGGTGACCAGCCCGGACACCGTCGCCGCCGACAGCCCGGTCGCGGTGGCGATGTCCAGGCGGGTCACCGGGCGACCGAACCGGACCGCCGCGAGTACCGCGCGCCGATTGCGGGCCTGCCGTGATTCCACCGGTCCACGGTAGCCGGGTTAGCCCTGTTTCTGAACGAACCATGGCCCGGAGTCCAGCCGGTTAGCCGTTGACTCGGCATATCCGCCGCTCGTAGGTTGGCCAGCGGCCGAGCCGTTGCCGCAGGCCACTTTGACACTCGGAGGTGTCGCGTGCACAGAACAACGAAGTTATGTATGGCCGTCCTCTCCGCTGTCGCGTTGATGACCGCGACCTCGACAACCGCGTTCGCACAGTCCCCGGCCGACCATGGGCGACCCCGGCACGACCCGGGCGGTGCGGCGCGGACCGGTGTGTATCCCGATCTGTTCGCCCAGGCGGGATATCCGCGGTGGGCGGTCACCGCGAAGCTGACCGCCGCCTGGCAGCAGCTCTTCCACGGCAAGCCCGGCACCGATCCCACCCGGGGCGACGGCCAGACGCTGTACTACCAGCTGACGCCGACGATGGCGTACGTGGAGGACATCGGCAACCAGGACGTACGCACCGAAGGCATGGGCTACGCCATGATGTTGGCGGTGCAACTCGGCCATCAGCAGGAGTTCGACGACCTGTGGAACTTCGCGAAGACCAAGATGCAGATCCAGACCGGCCCGGAGCAGTACTACTTCGCCTGGCACACCGACACCACCGGCAAGATCATCGACAGCGGCGTCGCGCCCGACGGTGACCAGTGGATCGCCGCGGCACTGGACTTCGCCGCCGGCCGCTGGGGCGACGGGCACGGCATCTATGCCTACGGCCAGCAGTCGGAACAGATTCTGCACGCGATGTGGCACGAGTCCGACACCGGCGGCGTCGACATGTTCAACCAGCAGACGTACCTGCCGATCTTCTCCCCGCCCTACACCTTCCTCGACTACACCGACCCGTCCTACGCGCTGCCGGCGTTCTACCAGAGCTTCGCGGCGGCGGACCCGACGGACAAGGCGTTGTGGGACAAGGCTTACACCGCCGGTGAGCAGTTGTTGCAGAACGCGGCGAACCCGAGCACCGGGCTCGCGCCCGACTACGCCAACTTCGACGGAACGCCGTACCTGTCGCCCTTCGACAGCCCGACCGACGACTCCTACGACCACAACTTCGAGGAGGACGCCTGGCGGGCGATCGCCAACGCCAACGTCGACGCGGCCTGGTACGGCGTGAAACCGTGGCAGACCAAGTACTCCGACACGCTGGAGAACTTCTTCGCCGGGCAGGGCGTGACCACCTACGTCAGCCGGTACCACCTCGACGGCACCCCGCTGACCACCGGCCAGAACACCTATGAGCCCGCCCACGCGCAGGGCCTGGTCGCGATGAACTCGACCTCGGCGATCTCGGCCACGAACCGGGACCGGACGGGGTTCGTCCGGGACCTGTGGAACACCGCGATCCCGTCCGGTCAGGCGCGCTACTACGACGGCATGCTCTACCTTCTCGGCCTGCTCTACGACAGCGGCCAGTTCCGGATCTGGGCGCCGCAGGCGCACCACGGCGGCAAGCCGCACCCGGTCGGCTGACCGCCGGTCGAAACCGGCAGCTCGGGTAGGTGGGTGCGCCTTTCGTGCCCACCCACCCGAGCTGCCGGCGGTGCTCAACGGCGTATCGCTCAGGGCGAACACCAGGCGGAACAAGGCGGCGGCCCGACAGGTTGAGTGTGGATGACTCAACTTAACTGGGTTGAAGGAGCGGTGAGGACATGAGTCAGAACGTGGTACTGCCGGTCCTGGCGTTGGACGATGACGTGGTCCTGCCGGGCATGGTTGTCCCGCTCGACCTGTCGGACCCGGACGTGCGCACGGCGGTCGACGCCGCGCAGGCAGCCGGGGACGACCGGGTGGTCGCCCCCGGAATCCGGTCGACGGTGCCTGCGGCGAACAAGGCGAAGCTGCTGCTCGTGCCCCGGCAGGAGGGCCGCTACGGCTCGGTCGGCACGGTCGGGGTGATCGAGCAGGTCGGCCGGATGCCCAAGGGGCGTGCGGTCGCCGTGGTGCGCGGCACCGAGCGGGTCCGGGTCGGTTCGGCCACCACCGGTCCCGGTGCGGCGCTGTGGGTGGAGGCCTCCGTACTGGCCGACATCACGCCCACCGAGGACATCGCCGAGCTCGTCCGTGAGTACAAGGGTGTGCTGACCGCCACCCTGCAACAGCGTGGCGCGTGGCAGATGGTCGACTCGATCCAGCAGCTGGACGACCCGTCCGCGCTGGCCGACCTGGCCGGTTATGCCAGTTACCTGTCGGTCGCGCAGAAGGTCACCCTGCTGGAGACGGCGGACGTGACCGAGCGGATGCGCCGGGCGCTGGCCCTGGCCAAGGAACACCTGGCCGAACTCGACGTGAGCGAGACGATCCGCAAGGACGTCGCCGAGGGCATGGAACGCCAGCAGCGGGAGTTCCTGCTGCGCCAGCAGCTTGCCGCCATCCGCAAGGAACTGGCCGAGCTGGACGGCAAGCCGGCCTCGGAGGAACAGGACTACCGGGCCAAGGTCGAGGCCGCGGACCTGCCGGAGAAGGTGCGCGAGTCGGCGCTCTCCGAGGTCGACAAGCTGGAGCGCACGTCGGAGCAGTCGCCCGAGGTCGGCTGGATTCGGACCTGGCTGGACACCGTGCTGGAGCTGCCGTGGAACGTCCACACCGAGGACACCTACGACATTCCCGGCGCCCGGGCGATCCTGGACGCCGACCACTCCGGCCTGTCCGACGTGAAGGACCGGATCGTGGAGTACCTGGCCGTCCGCAAGCGCCGGGAGAGCCAGGGCCTGCGGGTCGTCGGCGGCCGGCGCAGCGGTGCCGTGCTCGCGCTGGTCGGTCCGCCGGGCGTGGGTAAGACCTCGCTTGGCGAGTCGGTGGCGCGCGCGATGGGCCGCAAGTTCGTCCGGGTCGCGCTGGGCGGGGTGCGCGACGAGGCCGAGATCCGGGGCCACCGGCGGACCTACGTCGGTGCGCTGCCCGGTCGGATCGTCCGGGCCATCGGCGAGGCCGGTTCGATGAACCCGGTCGTGCTGCTCGACGAGATCGACAAGGTGGGTGCGGACTACCGGGGCGACCCGACGGCCGCGCTGCTGGAGGTGCTGGACCCCGCACAGAACCACACGTTCCGGGACCACTACCTGGACGTCGACCTCGACCTGTCCGACGTGGTCTTCCTGGCCACCGCGAACGTGCTCGACTCCATTCCCGGCCCGCTGTTGGACCGGATGGAGCTGGTCACCCTGGACGGGTACACCGAGGCGGAGAAGGTCACCATCGCCGCCGACCACCTGCTGCCCAGGCAGCTGGAGCGGGCCGGACTGTCCACTGAGGACGTCACGGTGACCAGGTCGGCGCTGCAACTGCTGGCCGCCGAGTACACCCGGGAGGCGGGCGTCCGCGACCTGGAACGCTCGATCGCGCGGGTGCTGCGCAAGGTGGCCACCGGTCTGGCGGTGGAGCAGATCACCGTGCCGGTCACGGTGGACACACCGGATCTGCGGACCTACGTCGGTCGGCCGAGGCACACGCCGGAGTCGGCCGAGCGCACGGCACTGCCCGGGGTCGCCACCGGCCTCGCGGTGACCGGAGCGGGCGGGGACGTGCTCTTCGTGGAGGCGTCGCTGGCCGACCCGGAGACCGGCTCGACCGGGCTGACCCTGACCGGTCAACTGGGCGACGTGATGAAGGAGTCCGCGCAGATCGCGCTGTCCTACCTGCGGTCGCACGGCGTGGAGCTGGAGCTGCCGGTCGGCGACCTGCGGGAGCGGGGAGTGCACCTGCACGTCCCGGCGGGCGCGGTGCCCAAGGACGGTCCGAGTGCCGGCGTCACCATGACGACCGCGTTGGCCTCGCTGCTGTCCGGCCGGCCGGTCCGGGCGGACGTGGCGATGACCGGTGAGGTGTCGCTGACCGGACGGGTGCTGCCGATCGGCGGTGTGAAGCAGAAGCTGCTCGCCGCCCACCGGGCCGGGATCACCACCGTGCTGATCCCGCAGCGGAACGAGCCGGACCTGGATGACGTCCCGGCCGAGGTGCTCGAGAAGCTGGACGTTCACGTCATGAGCGATGTCCGCGACGTGCTCGAGCTCGCGCTCGAGCCCGCCGGGATCCCGCAGGCGGCCGGGGTGGCGGCCTGACGGGTACCGCCTAGCCGGCGCTGGCGCCGGGTTCGCCGTCCCGCGGGACGGCGCCCGGCGCCTCCGGCTCGCCCGGCGCCTCCGGCTCGCCCGGCGGCGGCCCCGCCCGGTCAGAGGGCGGGAACACGTCGGTGCCGGACAGATCCCAGATGAAGCCGGGCTCGGCGGCTCTGGCAGTACGCGAGTCGGCCGGGGCTGCCGGGACCGCACCGGTCCCGGCAGCCCCGGCCGAACCCGCATTGGCTGCACCGGCCCCGGCCGGGCCGGCACTGAGAACCAGGCCGGCCGCGCGTGACGGCACGGTGAAGTCGGGCGCCCGCGGCGGCGCGTAGTCACGGGGCACCGGGGCCGCCGCGAAG
This sequence comes from Pseudonocardiaceae bacterium, assembly GCA_036268615.1. Taxonomy (GTDB): domain Bacteria; phylum Actinomycetota; class Actinomycetes; order Mycobacteriales; family Pseudonocardiaceae; genus DATATV01. The sequence continues at coordinate 721 of DATATV010000072.1, read as the reverse complement.
CCGAGGCTCGGCCGGGTCGGCAGCTGCATCCGGGCCGGCCCGCCGGGAAAGTCGTCGCCCTCGCGGGCCAGCGGCCGCGGCGGGAAGTCCGGGTCCGGCGACGTGCCGAACTCGAACGGCGCGGGCAGCATGGCGCCGGGCGGGGCGGCGGGCAGGTCCGCCATGTCGCCGGGTACCCGGATACCGGGCCCCGGGTCGGGCGGGAGCATGCTGTTGGCGGCCATCGGCAGCGACCCGAACGTGCGTCCCGGCTCCGACGCGGGTGCCCACGGCGGCCCCGGGTCGCCGTCGGCCGGCCCCTTGACCGCCCGGGCGGCCCGGGGGGCCGGGGTCATGGCCGGGCGGAACGGCGCGACCGGCGCGTGCGGGCCGCCGGCGGAGCTCTGCATCTCACCCAGGCCGCCGCCGGTAAAGCCCCCGGTGGCCGTCCAGCTCGCGGCCGGCCCGGGTGACGCCGGCCGGGATCCCAGCGCCACGGGAGACGGCTGCGTCCGGCTCACCCCGCCGATGGCCATCGGTGACCCGGGCGTACGGTGCTCGTGCAGGCCGCGGGGCCGGGCCCGGCTCGACGCGGCTTCCACCGCCCGGGCCTTTTCCCGCCGGGAGCGCATGACCAGGAGCAGCACGACGAGCAGCGCGATCAGCCCGCCCAGGCCCGCCACCGCGTAGCGGACCAGCGAGCTGGCCAGGGAACTGGCGCTCGCCTGACGCGTCGCGGTGG
>DATATV010000071.1:0-106800 GCA_036268615.1 Pseudonocardiaceae bacterium | reverse complement strand
GCGTTCGTTCGTTCGAACGCGGGCACACGCCGTTCCGCGTCCGGGTCGGTCGGTTGACCGGCCCGGATCGCGCTGCCCGGCCCGGTCAGGGCCGAGCGGTCCGAATCGGATCGGCAGAGTAGTGTCCCCACTACCGGGCGTACTCCGCGCGTCGACAACCACGTCGACGTCGTTCCCGGCAAAGACGGGAGCACCGACATGACCTCGGGCTCGCCCCTGTGCACCGCGACGACGGGGATGGTCACCGGCCCGACCACGAACACCGCCCGGGTGGGCCGCCAGTCACTGCGACTGACGGTGAAGCCGAAGGCAGCGGCGATGGGCATGGTCGACGGAGCCTGGTGGCCGCGGTCGATGACCCCGCTGGCCGAGTTTCCCGCTCTGCTCGCGGGCGTCGGCCTGCGACTGGGGTGGGCGGACCGGGTGGCGTTCAACACCGACGGCTGGGGCGAGGCACCCCGGCGCATCGTGGTGGGCGACCGGTCGGTCCAGCTGGAGGGGTTCTGGTCGGTCGAGCCGCACCTGGTCCTGTTGTCCGGACCGGACTGGCATCGGATGACCCTGCTGGTGGTTCCGCCGGAAGCCGGCGCGGACGCCGCCGAGGCGGCACTGCTGCGGGCGGCCGAGCCCGACAACACGGAATCGCCGGCGCAGATCCTGATCTCCTGTGGCGTCGGTCGCAGTGTGTCCGGCGCAGCGGCGCGGATGGCGCGCAGTCATCCCCGGAAATACGTGGTGGCCACGGGTGTGAGTGCGACGAGCACCGCACGTCGGCGGGCTGCCGCCGGGAACTTCCGTCCACGTCAGGACGTTTGAGTAGGCAACCGAACTTTTTGTGACCTGTGAGTTTTCCGAGAACGTTCCCGGTGTTCACCCACGCGGGCTGATTTCGTGGCACCATTCCCCGTTATCGCGAAGTGAGGGCTGCTGACACGCTGCCGGATTGCACCTTGGTGGCCGCCGCCGGCCGGGCTCGGCCACGGAAATCGAGGCCACAACCTCAGCACAAGGACAGATCCATGACGTCATCACAACCGATCGCCGGTCAGCGGGCCACGGCCCGCGAGATCGAGGCGGTTTCGTTCAGCCACAGCCCAGCGGACGAACCGTCCGACTACCAACAATTCGCGGCCCCTGCCGGCAGCGACGCCGATCAGCAGTTCAGCGCGCCGTTTTTCGGGCCGCCCGTGACCGAGTCCGACGACGACAGCGACAACGCACCTGCTCTGCCTCCCGTAACCCCTGTTCGCCGGTCCGGCCGTCGCACCGAAGGCGGCGCCCGCTCCGGCGAGTCCCCGCGAACGTCCAGGAGGTACCACCTGTGAACCTGCCCGACGAGCACCGGCGACCCGATCTCGAAACCGAACTGCAGACGACCCGAACGATGCTGACCCCGGTGGGCGGGGCGCCGATCGGCGGGAGCGAGCAGCACGCCGAGGAAGGTGCGGTCGCGGTGGCCGCCCCGCTGTTGCGGATCGCGCGCGGCCCGCAGACCGGCCTCGCTTTCAACCTTCGGCCGGGCATCACGACGGTCGGCCGCGGTGACGACTCGGACATCGTGCTGGACGACTCCACCGTGTCCCGCCGGCACGCCGTGCTCCAGCGCAACGGGGACCACGTCGTGCTGCGCGACGCGGAGTCGCTGAACGGCACCTATCTCAACCGGCAGCCGATCGCGCAGGAAGTGGCGCTGGTCGACGGCGACGAGATCTGGACCGGCAAGTACCGACTGCTGTTCCGCACCCACTGAGCTTGTTCGATCCAGGTGGCCAGGTCCGGATCTCCGGGCCTGGCCGCTGTGTTTGTCCGGGTGTTGCTGGTCCGGTGTGAATTTTCATCCGCAAGCTGATGACCCGGCAGGCGATCCTGGAGATCGCCGACGCGGTGAACATCTCCGCGAAGACGGTGTTGGTCTACTTCCCGTCCAACGAGGGCCTCGTCTTCGACGGCGAGGACGAGGAACGAAGCGACCTCTCGTCTGCACCGACCGGCCTGGCGCGCTGAAGGGCTGACCAACCGGCAGAATGTCGAGGACGTCGACCAAGGGCGCCTGGGTCAGCACACAAGTTTGGGCCAGGCAGGAATGTGCGGAGTGGCTGGCGAGGGATCGCTTCGCTCTTGGTCCTGGAGTGTCGCTGGCGCGACAGGACCCCGCGAGGTGATTGCGATTCAGTTGCTACTGGTCGTGGTGGGCGCGATCGCGGTCACGGCGATCGCCAACCGGCGCGGACTCCAGTCCTCATTGGTCGTGGTGATCCTCGCCGCAGGCGTGTCCTTCATTCCCGGGTTGCCCCGGTTCGAGCTGAGCCCGGATCTCATCCTGGGCGTGGTGCTGCCGCCGCTGCTCTACTCGGCCGCGCTGAACTTCTCCTTCGTCAGTTTCGCCCGCAACCTGCGGCCGATCCTGTCCCTCGGGGTCGGCATGGTGGTGGTGTCGACCCTGGTCACCGGTGTGGTGGGGACGTGGGTCGTGCCGGGTCTGGCGATCGCCCCCGCGCTGGTGCTCGGCGCGGTGACCGCTCCGCCGGACGCGGTGGCCGCGCTCGCGGTGGGCCGCCGGCTCGGCCTGCCCAAGCAGCTGATGGCGATTCTGACCGGGGAGAGCCTGGTCAACGACGCGGCGGCGCTGACCATCTTCTCGCTCGCGGTGGCCGCGGTGGCCGGCACGCAGACCGTGTTCCGCAATCCGCTGCTGTTGTTCGCCTACAGTGCGGTCGCCGGGGTGCTGATCGGGCTGCTGCTCGGGGTGGTCGTGCACTGGATCCGGTTGCGGCTGCGGGACAGTGGCCTGGAGACGGCCCTCGGCCTGCTCGTGCCGTTCGCCGCCTACCTGCTGGCCGAGGAGATGCACGCCTCGGGCGTGCTCGCCGTGGTGATGGCCGGCTTCTCGCTCGGCCACAACGACGCGGACGCCGGCTTCGCCACCCGGTTGCAGGGCCGGCAGGTCTGGCAGAGCCTGGACGTGCTGCTGGAGGCGTTCGTCTTCGCCTACATGGGATTGCAGTGCCGGTTCGTGTTCGCCGGCCTCTCGCTGACCGGCACGTCCTGGCCGCGGTTCACGCTTGCCGCCGTGCTGGTGCTGCTCACGGTCCTGCTGGTCCGGCCGGTCTGGGTGTTCATCACCTACGGCCAGCACATGTTGCGCTGGCGACTGTTGAGCAGACTGGTCGAGCGCCCGAAGTTCGCCGAGAAGATGAGACGCACGCGCAATCGGCCGCGGTTGGGCGCCGACCGCAACCGGGAGCGTCGGCCATTGCCCGAACAGTTGCCGTGGCGGTACGTGGTGGTCATCTCGTGGGCCGCGATGCGCGGCGTGGTCACCTTGGCCGCGGCCGCCGGTGTACCCGCGCTGACCGCGTCCGGCCAGCCGTTTCCCGGGCGGGACGTGATCCAGGCGCTCGCCTTCGTGATCGCCGTGGGCACCCTGCTCGCCCAGGGACCGACGCTGCCGCCGCTGATCCGGCTGCTGCGCATCTCCGCCCCGGCCGAACAGCGGCGTGCCATCGAGGCCGGCCAGCGGGCGCGGGAGATCTCGATGGCCGCGGCGAAGGACGCGCTGCGGTCGATCATCGCCGATCCGCCCGAGGGGACGAATCCCGCCGTGCTCGACCGGTTCCACCAGCAGATCAGCACGGCGCTGGCCGAGCGCGCGGCTGCCGAGGCCGCCGCCGAAGCGGTGGAGGACTCGGCAGCCGGCGCCGGGCCGGGCTCCCGGGACACGCTCCGGGTCGTCCGGCAGAACATGCTCGCCGCCCAGCGGCGGGCCTTGGTGCAGGCCCGGGACGCCGGTGAACTCGACGACGAGACCACCCGGGGCGAGTTGGAGCGCCTCGACTACGAGGAGGCCGCGGCCGCCACCACCACGGACTGAAGCTCAGTAGCGGTAGTGGTCGACCTTGTACGGGCCGTGCACGTCCACCCCGATGTACTCGGCCTGCTCCTTGGACAGTGTGGTCAGCCGGGCGCCGACCGCGGCCAGGTGCAGCCGGGCCACCTTCTCGTCCAGGTGCTTGGGCAGCCGGTAGACCTCGCGCTGGTACTCGCCGGGCTTGGTGAACAGCTCGATCTGCGCGATCGTCTGGTTGGCAAACGAGTTGGACATCACGAAGCTCGGGTGACCGGTGGCGTTGCCCAGGTTCATCAGCCGGCCCTCCGACAGCACCAGGATCGAGTGTCCGTCCGGGAAGGCCCACTCGTGCACCTGCGGTTTGATCTCGATCCGGCGGACGCCCGGCACCGCGGCCAGGCCGGCCATGTCGATCTCGTGGTCGAAGTGACCGACGTTGGCCACGATCGCGTTGTGCTTGAGCCGGGCCAGTTGGTCGGCCAGGACGATGTGCTTGTTGCCGGTGGTGGTGATGATGATGTCCGCCTCGCCCAGCACGTCCGCCAGCCGCACGACCTGCAGGCCCTCCATCGTCGCCTGTAGTGCGCAGATCGGGTCGATCTCGGTGATCACCACCCGGGCGCCCTGACCCCGCAACGCCTCCGCGGCACCCTTGCCGACGTCCCCGTAGCCGCAGACGACGACGAGCTTGCCGCCCAGCATCACGTCGGTGGCCCGGTTCAGCCCGTCCACCAGGGAGTGCCGGATGCCGTACTTGTTGTCGAACTTGGACTTGGTCACCGAGTCGTTGACGTTGATCGCCGGGAACAGCAGCGCACCCTCCTTCGCGAGCTGGTAGAGCCGCTTGGCGCCGTTGGTCGTCTCCTCGGTGACCCCACGCAGTTCCGCGGCGATCCGGCTGAACCGCCGTGGGTCGTCCTGAATGCTCTCGGTCAGCAGGCCGAGCAGCAGCCGGTACTCCTCGGAGTCGTCGTCGGTCGCGACGGGCACCGCGCCGGCCTGTTCGAACTCGACGGCCTTGTGCACCACCAGGGTGGCGTCCCCGCCGTCGTCCAGGATCATGTTCGGCCCGAGGCCGTCGGCGAACCGGAACAGCTGGCCGGTGCACCACCAGTACTCGGCGAGCGTCTCGCCCTTCCAGGCGAACACCGAGGTACCTGCGGGCCGCTCGGGCGTGCCGGTGGGGCCGACCACAACCGCGGCGGCGGCCTCGTCCTGGGTGGAGAAGATGTTGCAGGACACCCAGCGGACCTCGGCGCCCAGTTCCACCAGCGTCTCGATCAGCACCGCGGTCTGCACGGTCATGTGCAGTGAACCGGCGATCCGCGCCCCGGTCAGCGGCTTGGCGGTCGTGTACTCCCGGCGGATGGCCATCAGGCCGGGCATCTCGTGTTCGGCCAGTTGGATCTGCTTGCGGCCGGCCGAGGCCAGGCCCAGATCGGCCACCGCGAATTCGAGGTCGTTGATTGTGCGCAGCGTTGTACCCATGATTGTTTCTCCCGAAAAGAATTCCTTCCCTGGGCGCGCGGCATTATCCGCACGTGCGCCGCGCGGGAAAGTAAAAGAGGACCTTGATGGGCGGTGAAACGAGTGAAGGGCGCCTCCCGTCAGTCAGGAGGCGCCCTTCACTGCTGGTCGGAGCCGAGCGTGGCGGACCTCGTCCGTCGCAGCGCCTCTCGGCTCTGACCACCCCGATGCCGGGGGATACGTGCTCGCACGAATCAACGCGCTCGCTGCAGAATAACGAGTTCGCGTTTTGTCGTCAACGTGTGAATGGATCGGTAAGTGCGCATTCCGGTCGATCGTGCCCGGATGTTAGCCAAGTAACTTTGCCAAGTTACTTGGCTAACTGCTAGCCTGGCCGCATGGGCACAACCGAGCGCACGGTGGAGACCGCGCAGCGGATGAGCGTGGCGATCACCCGGCTGCGGTCACGGCTGCGGGAGGAGACCGGCATCTACGGCACCGGCCTGTCGATCACCGCGCTGGCCGTGTTGCAACGCGTCACCGACGAGGGCCCGGTGACCGCCGCGTACCTGGCCACCGCGGAGCACGTGAGCCCGCAGGCGGTCGCGCAGAACCTGGCCGTGCTCAAGGCCGACGGGCTGGTCCGGGCGCAGCGCGATCCACGGGACGGCCGCAAGACGTTGATCACCGCGGCCGAATCCGGCAGCAGGCTGCTCACCTCGTTGCAGGCGTCCCGGAAGTCGTTCCTGGTCAGGGCGATCGACACGCTCGTGCCGACCGACCGGCGGGCCGACCTGGATCGGGCGATCGAACTGCTGGAGCTGTTCGCCGCCGCCGAAGTGAGTGCGCAGGACGGTGGCGGGTGACCTCGGCGCAACAGCGGGCGACCCCGGACCAGGAGGGCGGCGCGACCGCGTTCGCCTGGCGGTTCACCACACCGCTGTTCGTCGGCGCGGCGCTCAACCCGATCAACAGCTCGATCATCGCCACCGCGCTGGTCCCCATCGCCACGGCCATGCACGTGTCGGTCGGCGCCACCACGGTGTTGGTGTCCGCGCTCTACCTGGCCAGCGCGATCGCCCAGCCGACCGCGGGCAAGCTCGCCGAGGAGTTCGGACCGCGCCGGGTGTTCCTGACCGGCATCCTGCTCGTGCTGGCCGGCGGGATCGTCGGCGGCAGCGCCCAGAGCCTGGCCGTGCTGATCCTGGCCCGGGTGCTGATCGGCATCGGCACGTCGGCCGGTTACCCCTCGGCGATGGTGCTGATCCGCCGCCGGGCCACCGCGGTCGGGCTGAGCGCGCCACCCGGCGGCGTGCTCGGCGGCCTGGCCATCGCCGGCATGGTGACCGTCGCGATCGGACCGCCGATCGGCGGCCTGCTGGTCGGCGTGCTCGGCTGGCGGTCGGCGTTCCTGATCAATGTGCCGGTCGCGCTGATCGCCCTGCTGATGACCGCGCGCTGGATTCCGCGCGACGAGCGCGCGGCCGGACCCCGGCGGGCCCGAGCGGTCGCCGCCCGGGTGGACGTGGTCGGCATCATCGGTTTCGGCGGCACGATGACAGCGCTGCTCGTCTTCCTGATGGGTCTGCCCCGGCTGCACCCGATCCCGCTGGCGCTCGTCGTCGTGCTGGCGATTCCGTTGGTGTGGTGGGAACTTCGCACTGCCACGCCGTTCTTCGACATCCGCCAACTGGTCACCAACGGCGCGCTGGGCCGGACCTATCTGCGCACCGCGCTCACCCTGCTCGGCGTGTACACCGTGATGTACGGCCTGACCCAGTGGCTGGAGGCGGGCCGGGGCATGTCCGCGCAGGTGGCCGGGCTGTTGCTGCTGCCGATGGGCGCGCTGTCCGCGCTCGTCTCCCGGCCGCTGGCGCGGCGCAACCTGGTGCGCGGCCCGCTGATCGTCGCCGCGGCCACCATGCTGCTCGGCTCCGTCGGCATCCTGTTCCTGACCACCCACAGCACGGTGCTGCTCGCCATCGGGGTGACGCTCGTCTTCGGACTGTGCGTCGGCACCAACTCGGTGGGCAACCAGACCGCGCTGTACACCCAGTCGCCGCCCGAGCAGATCGGCACCGCGTCGGGCCTCTACCGCACCTTCAGCTACGTCGGCTCGATCGCCTCGGCGACCATCACCGGCGTCGTCTTCCGGGTCAACGTCACCGACCACGGCCTGCACACCCTGGCGATCGTGCTGATCGGCGCCGGGGTGCTCGTGCTCGTCCTGACCGTGCTCGACCGCACCCTGCTTGCCAGCAAGGAGAATCCCTGATCGCGGCTCACGAGGCCGGGGCGTCCTGCGTGGTCGGCGGATCGGTGGTGGACACCACCGGCGGCGGGGGGTTGTCCGTGGTGGTCACCACTGGCGGCGGGGGAGCGACGGTCGTGCTGGGGACCGGACTGTCGGCGTTGCCGGTCGGTTTCGTGCCGCCGTCGGTCGGTGCGCCGGTCGTGGTCGGTGCGGCGCCGTGGGTGGTGGTCGCCGTGGGGACCGCGCCGCTGGCGTCGGGCAGCGGGACCAGCGTGGTCACCACCGAGCCGTTCGGCAGGGTCACCAGGGACACCGTGCTGCGGGGATCGCCGTTGCGGCGGCCGTCGGAACGGTTGCCCGCGTTGGTGTTCTGACCGGTCGCGCCGCCGCCCTGTCCGGGGTCGGGCGTGGTGGTGGCCGCGTGTGCCGGTGAGGTCATGTTGGCCAGGTGTTCGGGCAGGCCGGTGATGGTGCTGACGGTCAGCGCGGCCAGGCACAGGCCGCCGACCGCGACCAGCGTCCGCACCCGTGGCCGGCGCCGACGTTGCTGGCCGACCGCGGCCAACACCAGCGGTTGGTGGTCGGCTTCCGGGCGCACCGGCGGCAGCAGCGGGGTCGCGTCGGCGGGCAACGGCGGCGGCAGGGCCGAGGCGGTCTCCACCGTGCGCAGGGCCAGCACCGCACCCAGCGCGACGGTCGCCTTCGGGTCGGTGCCCACCGCGACCGGGCGACCCAGCGCCGCCGACAGCAGCTCGGTGACCAGCGGAATGCGTGCCGAACCACCGACCAGCAGCACCGCGGTCAGCTCGCTCACCGCCAACCCGGCCGAGCCGACCGCGCCCTCCAGCAGATCGACGGTCTCCTCGATGGCCGGCCGGATCATCGCCTCGAACTCGGCGCGCACCAACCGGACCTGTGCCTGCCCGCGCGGCAGCAGCACCGGGATGACCACCTCGGTGTCCTCGGACAGCCCCTCCTTGGCCTCTGTGCACTCGCGGCGCAACCGGGTCAGTGCGCTGACCAGGGCCGGATCGTCCGGGCTCACCTCCGCGAACACCTGCGGACAGGCGGCGCGCACGTGGTCGAAGACGAGTTCGTCGAAGTCGAGGCCGCCCAGCCGGTCGTGCCCGACCGGCTCGCCGAGCAACTCGAACGCGTCCTCGCCGGACTTGCGCAGCACCGTCGCGTCGAACGTGCCGCCGCCGAGGTCGTAGACGGCGATGGTGCTGCCGGTGGCCATCCGTTCGGTGCTGGCGTAACAGATCGCGGCCGCGTGCGGCTCGCTGAGCAGCACCACGTCGACCAGCCCCACCGCGTGCAGGGACGTGGCCAGCAGCGACGTGCGGTGCCGGCCCCAGCCGGCCGGGTGGGTCAGCGCGATCCGGTCCGGCGCGCCGCCCTCGCGCGCGGCCGCGGTGTCCACCACCCACCGGGCGAACTGCGCGGCCAGGTCGTGCGCGGCCAAGGACACGCCGCCGACCAGCAGCGGGGTGTCGTCGCCGATGCGCCGCTTGAACTCGCGAACGACGCTCGTCGGGTCGGTGACCACCCGACGCTCGGCGGCCTCGCCGAACAGCAGCGTGCCGACCGGATCGACGAACACCACCGACGCGGCCGCGCTGGTCCGGGTACCCAGCGGCACCACCTCGGCCGGTCCCCACCTGCCGGCCTCCCGGCGGCACACCGCGGCCGCGGTGAACGTGGTGCCCAGGTCAATGCCGAGCAGGTAGGACATCTGTGCCGAGCCTTCTTTCCGATACCGGATCACGGATGGAACGACGATCACGTCGAGTGATCGGGCGCGGTGTGGGCGGAACTCACGCGCCTGTTGGGAAGCCAGCGGGTCCATGCACTTCATCGGGTCCGCATGGGTCGGCATTAGCGAACGGATGCCCTAATCAGCGGCATAGCGGAACTTGGGGGTTCCCCTATCGGGCGGGCCGGGACAGCCCCAACGGCGGCTTTCGGCGATGGGCGCGAATCCCGATGGCCGCGCCGACCCGACTACCTAGCGTTCTCATCGCCGCCGGATCACCGGCAGCGTCGCCGCGGCGGACCCGATGCCGGACCCGGCTTCCATCGAATCACCCGACTTACGAGGAACCGAACTCATGACCGTCAACCTGCTCGACTTCATCCTCAATCTGCTGCACGACAAGCAGTCCCAGGCCCAGTTCAGCGCGCACCCGCAGCAGGTGTTGCACGCCAACGGGTTCGACGGCCTGTGCGCCGCCGACGTGCACGACGCCCTGCCGCTCGTGGTTGACGCCGCCTCGCAGAACGGGTCCTTCCCGCGGTCGCTCAGTGGTGGCGGCCCGACCGGCGGCACCCATCAGGGCACCGCGCTGCCGGGCTCCGGCGGCCTTGAGGGCGCGATCCACAACATCCAGTACATCACCGACAACTACTCCTACGCCGACAGCCACAACACGGTGCTGGACAACTCGGTGAACGAGAACATCTGGGCCCACGGCGACGTTTCCCAGACCATCGACGACAGCCCGGTGGTCGCGTCCGGCGCCGGCGCGGTGGCCGCGGGGCACGACGTGAGCGGCACCGTCACCACCGGCGACCACGACGTGGTCGGCAACGGCGACGCGGTGGGCACCGGCGACGCGGCCGGCACCGGCAACGCCGTCGGCAACGGCGACGCGGTCGGCGAGGGCAACGCGGTGAACAACGGCTCCGGCGCCACCAGCTTCGGCAGTGGCAGCGCGAGCAACGTGGGCACGGTCAACGCCAGCAACGGTTCCGGTGTGGCCATCGGCGGCGGCTCCGCCTCCGGGTCCACTTCGGACAGCTCGACCAACGTGCACGCCTTCGGTTCGGGCAACGTCGCGGTCGCCGGCGCCGGTGGCACCACCGACCAGGCCGACTCGCACGCCACCACGACCACGACGACCAGCACCGACTCGCACAACACGACCGACTCGCACGCCACGGTCGCCTCGGGCAACACGGTGGCCTCGGACAACACCACCGCGTCGGACAACACCGCCGACTCGCACAACACCACCGACACCAGCACCGACTCGCACGACAGCACGCACTCGCTGACCGAGCTGGGCTCGCACGACACCAGCACCACCGACACCACGACCGACTCGAACAACCACGTGGACCTGCACCACGTCGCGGTGCTCTGACCGCACAACTGAAGTAACGGTGACTCCGCCCGCACGTCCAGCGCCCGGACGTGCGGGCGGTCCCGATAACCACCCCGAGCGTTGTGGAGGCCAGCCGTGACCCGATCGGCCGCGATCGACGTCGTCGACATCGCGATCCAGGCGGTGACCGCGTACCAGCGGGACGACCTGCACGAGCGACTCGACCGCACCCGGACCCGACTCGCCGACCCGGCCGCCCGGGTGCTCGTGGTCGGCGAGTTCAAGCAGGGCAAGAGCTTGCTGATCAACTCGCTGGTGAACGCGCCGGCCTGCCCGGTGGACGACGACCTGGCCACGGCGGTGCCCACCGAGGTACGGCACGCCGAGCGGCCCGCGCTGGTGCTGGTCGAGCAGCCCGATCCGAACTCGCCACGACTGCGTCGCCGGGAGGTGCCGATCGACCACATCGGCCGGTACGTGTCCGAGCTGGGCGACGCGGCCGACCGGCGGGCGGTCCGGCACGTCGAGGTCGGCTTGCCCCGCTCGGTGCTCGCCGGCGGCCTGTGCCTGGTGGACACGCCGGGCGTCGGCGGCCTCGACTCCGCGCACGGCGCCAGCACGATGGCCGCGCTGCCGGGCGCGGACGCGGTCATCCTGGTGTCCGATGCCGCACAGGAGTACACCGCGCCCGAGCTGGAGTTCCTGCGCCACACGGTGGAGCTGTGCCCGAACGTGCTGTGTGTGCTGACCAAGATCGACCTCTACCCGGACTGGCGGCGGATCGCCGAACTGGATCTGGCCAGGCTGCGCGCGGCCGGGATCGAGGCGAAGCTGATCCCGGTCTCCTCGACGCTGCGCCAGCTCGCGATCAGCCAGGAGGACCGGGACCTCAACATCGAGTCCGGCTTCCCCGGGCTGATCGACTACCTGCGCACGGACGTGGTCGCCATCCAGGACCGGCTGGCCGACCGCTCGGCCGCGCACGACGTGCTCTCGGTGACCCGGCAACTGGCCGGTTCGATGACCGCGGAACTCGCCGCGTTGCGCGACCCGGCCGGCACCGAGTCGCTGATGGCTGACCTGGCCCGGGCGACCGAGCGGGTGGAGAAGCTGCGTACCCGGTCCGCACGCTGGCAGCAGACGCTCAACGACGGCGTCGCCGACCTCGGCGCGGACATCGACCACGACCTGCGTGACCGGATGCGGGCCATCCTGCGTGAGGCCGAGACCCACCTGGACGAGGTCGACCCGACCACCGTGGTGGACGAGTTCGGCCGCTGGCTCAACCAGCGGGTGTCCTCGGCCGCGTCGGCAAACTTCGTCTGGACCAGCCAGCGGGTGCGCTACCTGGCCACCCAGGTGGCCACCCACTTCGGGGTGGACAGTGCCACCGAGCTGCCGCAGGTCCGTGGGCGGGCGCCGGAGTCGGCCATCGCCCAGGCGGACGCGTTCGCCCTGCCGGCGGCGGAGAAGTTCGGCGTCGGGCAGAAGTGGATCACCGGGATGCGCGGCGGTTACGGCGGAACGCTGATGGTCGGCATGGCCAGCACGCTGGCCGGTCTCGCCCTGCTCAACCCGCTGTCCGTCGCGGCCGGGCTGATGCTCGGCCGCAAGACGGTGAAGGACGAGCGCAAACGTTTGCTGCAACGCCGGCAGGCCGAGGCGAAGGGGGCCGTGCGCCGGTATGTGGACGATGTGTTGTTCCAGTTGGGCAAGGAATCCCGGGACCTGGTGCGCGAGTCGCAGCGCGAGTTGCGGGACCACTTCACCCGGATCGCCGAGGAACTCTCCCGCTCGCTGAGCGAGTCCACCCTGGCCGCCCAACGCGCGGTGAGCGTGGACAGGTCCGACCGGGACCGGCGCATCGCCGACCTGGAGGCCGAGCTGGCCCGAGTGGAGAACCTGGCCGGCACGGCGGTGGAGCTGGCCGAGTCGGCCGGTTTCCGACCGCTGCCCGAGCGGGTCCCGTCGGACCAGTTCAGCGGCACGCTCGCCGTCGGAGCGGGCGCGTGAGCGGCGGCCGGGCGGTGCACGGCGAGGTGCGGGCGGTGCTGTGCCGGGCAGTGGAGCTCTACCGCGGTCATGAGGCCGGGCACGCGCTGCGGCAGGAACTGGACCGGATGGACGGTCCGCTGCGGGTCGCGGTCGCCGGCAAGGTGAAGGCCGGCAAGTCCACCCTGCTCAACGCGCTGGTCGGCGAGGAGATCGCGCCGACCGACGCGGGCGAGTGCACCCGGGTGGTCACCTGGTACCGGTACGGGCAGCAGCCGAGGGTCACCCTGCACCCGGTGACCGGCCCGCTGCGGCAGCTGTCGGTGCACCGCGAGCACGGCGCCCTGCGGCTGGAACTCGGCGGCGTGTCACCGGACACGGTCGACCGGCTGACCGTGGACTGGCCGGCCGCGAGCCTGCGGGACACGGTGCTGATCGACACTCCTGGGGTGGCGTCGGCGTCCACCGACATCGCCGCGCACGCGGTCCGTTTCCTGGCGCCGGAGGAGGGTGCCGGCGACGCGGACGCGGTCATCTATCTCATGCGCCACCTGCACAGCACCGACGTCCGGCTACTGGAATCCTTCCACGACAATGCGATCGGCCGGGGCAACCCGCTCAACACGGTGGCCGTGCTGTCCCGCGCCGACGAGGTGGGCGTCGGCCGGTTGGACGCGTTGCAGTCCGCGCACCGGATCGCCGAGCGCTACCGGTCCGACGAGCGGCTGCGCGGCCTGTGCGGCACGGTGGTGCCGGTCGCCGGTCTGCTGGCGCAGGCCGGCCGCACCATGCGGCAACAGGAGTTCGCCGCGTTGGCCGCGTTGTCCGGCGCGCCGAGGTCCGTCGTGGAGGGTGCGCTGCTGTCGGTCGACCGGTTCACCAGCGCCACCCAGCGGGTCGAGTCGGCGCTGGGGGTGCCTGCCGCGCATCGGGCAGCGTTGCTGGACCGGTTCGGGCTGTTCGGCATTCGGCTGGCGACCGTGTTGCTGCGCCAGGGTTTCGGGCAACCGCACGAGCTTGCCGCCGAACTCGTCCGGCGCAGCGGGGTTGACGAGCTGCGGACGGCATTGGTCACCCGGTTCACCGAGCGCCGGGACCTCCTGAAGGCACGCGCCGCGTTGTTGGCGTTGGACGACGTGTTGCGTCGTTACCCGCATCCCGATGCGGAGCTGGTCAGCCGGGCCGTCGAGCGCATTCAGGCCGGCGCCCACGAATTCGCTGAACTTCGTGTCCTGGGGGCACTTCGGGTCGGGGTGATCGGGTTGGCGCCGGAGGCTGGTCGGGAGGCCGAGCGGTTGCTCGGTGGGCTGGGGTGCCAGCCGTGGGCGCGGCTGGGGCTCGGCGCGGATGCCAGTCGGCCGCAACAGCGGTCGGTGGCCATGGCTGCCTTGCAGCGATGGCAGGCCCGGGCCGAGCATCCGTTGTCCGGCCGCGCCAGCATCGACGTGGCCAGAGTTGTGATGCGAACCTGTGAAGGGCTCTGTCGCGCCAGCGACACGGGAGGGCCGGGAGCGAAGCGACTTTCTTTCCCGTCTGGATAAGTGAGTCCGACCGTGGACCCCGGTAGCGCCGGATAACCCGTCGCCCACCCACCAAGAAGCGATCTAAGCTCACCCAAATGGACATCTCCACCGTCGCCGTGCCGCACACCCTCGCCTACCTGAAGCCGCTGCTGCCGACACCGCCGGCTCGAATCCTTGAGGCCGGCTGCGGCCGTGGCGCCCTGGCCGCGGTCCTGGCGGACCGGGGCTACCAGGTCACCGGCGTGGACCGCGACGCCGAAGTGGCCGCCGCGGCCACTGAACGCGGTGTGCCCGTCATCCAGGCCGACGTCCGGGAGGTCTCCGGCGAGTACGACGTCGTGCTGTTCACCCGGTCCCTGCACCACGCCGAGAACCTGGACGAAGTCCTGGCCCATGCCGTCACGCTGCTCGCCCCGGGCGGCCAGGTGATCATCGAGGAGTTCGCCTGGGAGCGGGTGGATCAGGCCGCCGCCGGCTTCCTGCACGACAACCGCACCCTGCTGGTCGCCGCCGGCCTGCTCGATGCCGAGCTCCCCTCGGGTGATCTGCTCGACGCCTGGGTTGCCGGGCATGACTTCCTCCACCGGGGCTCCGCCATGCTCGCGGCCCTGAGCCGCGCGGGCTCGGAGCTGACCACAGTGGTCACGCCGATGCTGTGGCGTTTGGTCGACGGCCGGGGCGGCGCCTGGACCGAGCCGCCCACTCGCGTCGCCGATGTGCTCAACGCTGTCCGGGTAGCCGAGGAACGCCTTGTCGCCGCTGGCACACTGCCTTCGGTTGGTCTTCTCGCCTCGATCCGGGCCCGGCCCTGTCGCGCCAGCGACGCGTAAGGGCCAGGAGCGAAGCGACCCATCGCCGCGCCCAGCCGGCCGCCGCTCCTAAACCGCCGTCGCCCCAACCATCATCCGCAACCTCGCCACCATCTCACGTCTTGCCGGATCGCCCAATCGATGCCTGATTCGGGCAATATGATGTTCGACCGTCTTCGCCGAGATGAACAGCCGTTCGCCGATCTGCTTGTAGGTCATCCCATCGACCAACAACGCGGCCACCTCCAGCTCCCGACTGCTCAGCGTGACCTCACCGGACTGAGCCGCAGCCGGGGCCGCGTCGGCCGGTGGCCCCTCCTGCAACGCGCGGGCGAAGCTGAGCAAGGTGGCCATCGCTTTTCGGTCGGTGGTCCGGATCGCCGCCTGACCGGCCAGGCGTGCGCCGTCCCAGACCAGGCCGATCGCCTGGATGTCGCGCGCCGCACCGGTCACCGCGGCCACGTCGACATCGCCGGCCAACACGCGCAGCCAACTGCCGCCCGCTCGCGCCAGCGCCGCCGCGCACCGACCGCGTGACGCCATCGCGGTCATCGACCGGGCGTGCCGGACCGCCGCGGCAGGCGACTCCGCGGCGATCGCGGCGTGCAGGCCGTACCAGTGCAGGGGACCGCTCCACAGCGGCGGCCGGCCCAGCCGGTCCAGCATCGCCTCGGCCTGGCTCAGGTGGCCGGCCAACAGGTGGTCCTCGTGCAGTTTCGCCGCCGCGACGGCGATTTCGCCCAACGGTTGCAACACGTACAGGTCGACCGGATGTGCCAACAGCGCTTCCCGGGCCTGCGGCCACGCGGCCATCAGACCCGGCAGGTCGGTGCGCCGCCGGGCCAATCCGACGGCCAGTGCGGCCGCGTACAGCTCGTCCCTCGGTTCGAGTAGGCCGGTCAGCTGGGCGAGCGTGGTCTCGACGGTCGCGAGTTCGCCGCGCAGCAACGCGATCCAGCCGTTCAGCAGCCGGCAGCGGGTCACGTCGATGGCGCCGGCCGGTTGGCTGGTCAGGGCCCGGTCGACCATCCTGGCGGCCACGTCCGGCTCGCCGAGGTGGATGGCCACCAGCGCCGCGAGCGCGGCCGGGGCATCCGGTAACAGGGTGGTGTTCGCGCGTTCGCCGAGCAACCTGGCGGCCTGCACCAGTTCGGACAGGCCGACCAGTTCGGCGCCGCTCACCGTGTGGTGGACCCCGTGCGCGATCAGCGAACCGACGCTGGCCACCAAGGCCGGCGTGTCCGTGCGCGCCGAGTCCAATACGGATAGTTCGCGTTCGGCGGCGTCGAGTTCACCGACTCCGAGCAGCGCGGTCACCGCGGCTCCGGTGGCCGCTCGCGCGGCCGTGTCGGCCGACAGCGACAGGGTCGCGCTGTCGCCGAGCATCCCCCGGTGTGCGAGCACGGTCGCGGCCACCGATGCGGCCCTGGCCCGGTCACTGACGGCCGTGTCGGCAAGTGCGCGGTCGGCCAGACGCAGCGCGCCGTCCAGGTCGCCGGTGAGCGCGGCCGCCTCGGCTCGGCGGGCGGCCAGCCGGACCGGGGACGCCCCGGCCGCCACCGCGCCGGCGAACAGGTCGGTGGCCAGTGCGGCCGAGTCGGTCAGTGCCTCGTCGCCGGCGGCCTCCAGGGCTGCCGCGGCGCGCGGGCCCCGGGCGCCGACGTCCAGCAACAGCCGGCCGGTGGGCAGCAGCGGGCCGCCGTGGTCCAGTTGGAGCTCGGCCAATCGTCTTTTCGTTTCCCGCTGGGCGATTCCGCTGGTACTGCGGGTGACCGCCTGCGCGACCAGGCCGATGACCTCGCCGGTGTCCGCGAGCAACCCCACCGACCACGCGCAGTCCAGGGCGTCGGTGGCGGCGGCCAGGTCGGTGGCGAGCAACTCGGCCAGGCTGCGCGCGCTGGCCTCCGCACCGACGGCCAGCGCGAGCAGCAGGCCGCGCACCAGCGGTGGCAGCCGGTCCAGTTCGCCGCCGACCCGGTCCAGGCCCGCGCCGACCGGGTCCGTCCGGCCGGCGCGCAACCCGGCCGCGGCGAGTTCGACCAGCGCGGGTGAACCGCCGGTGCGCGCGCAGACCTCGTCCAGCAGGTCCGGCGACGCGCCCGGCAGCAGCGCGGCCACCTCGCTCCGGTCCAGGTGGCCGAGGCGTACCTCCGGGCGGCTTCTGGCCAGCGTGGACAGTGCCGGGCGGAGCGGCCACGGTCGGTAGGCCACCACCAGCCGTGCGCCCGGCCGGCCGGCCAGCGTGGTCAGGTCGGTCAACCGGACCTCGTCCAGCAGGTGCGCGTCGTCCAGCAGCACCACGGCGTCGGCCGATGGCGGCCCGTCGGGCAGTCCGTGGTGCACGGTCAGTCCGGCCTGGTCGTACGCCTGGGTCAGCGCGTCGAGCAGGCCGCTCTTGCCGGTGCCCCCCGGCCCGGTCACGCCGGCCACCAGGCCGGCGCGCGGGTCGGTGCGGACATCGGTCAGCAGCCGACGGGCAGCCCCGCTCAGCGCGAGCCGATCGGTGTGCCAGTCGCGCTGGCGGTTGCCCTGTCGGTCGGCGAGATGTGCGCCAACTCCGGTCACGAATGCTCCTCAGCAAACCGAGCAGCCTCCCCCGCAAAGGGGAGTCGTGGCATTCGGAGTCGGCGTTACGACAATTGCCCGATCAGTACCGCTGCCGATCGGACGATCACCTTCCGTTGCGGCCGGCCAAGATCTGCCGATCAGGCCGAACGCGGTGGTCAGCTGGCCGCCCGTGGGACCAGCCGCAGGCTCGGGTCACGCGCGAGTTCCCTGGACAGCGCCATCGCGGCGGTGCGCACGGCCGGTGCGAGCCGGGGCAGGTCCAACCTGTTGGCGTTGCCGGTGATGGAGATCGCCGCGATCGGCCGGCGCCGGCGGTCGAACACCGGGGCGGCCACCGCGACCACCCCCACCTCCGACTCCTCGTGGTTCACGCCGTAACCGCGTTGCAGCGCCCTGGCCAGGTCCTCGCGCAACAAACCGGGCAGCACGATGGTGCGCGGCGTGCACCGGGTCAGGCCGGCGGCGGCGACCCGGTGGAAGTAGTCGGGCACACCGAAGGCGAGAAACACCTTGCCGGTGGCCGTGCAGTGCAGCGGCAGCCGGCCGCCGATCCGGGACATGATCCGGGTGGACCGGTGGCCGCTGACCTTCTCCACGAACAGCGTGTCCAGCCCGTCGGCGACGGCGAGGTGGATGTTCTCGTGGGTCGCCTCGTAGAGGTCCTCCAGGTAGGGCAGCGCGGCCTGCCGCATGTCCCGTCGGCGGGGAACGCGTTCGCCGAGGTCGAAGAGTTTGATGGCCAGCCGGTAGCCATTGGGCGTGCGTTCCAGGCCGCCCCAGTTGACCAGTTCGCCCAGCAGTCGGTGCACGGTCGGTTTCGGCAGTCCGGTGCGTCGGGCCAGGTGGGCGAGGGTGAGTTCGGTTTCTTCCGGGCCGAAGGCGTCCAGTAGCAGCAGGCCACGGGCAAGCACCGACTTCGGTGGGTTGCCAGGTTGCTTCGGTGCAACGGCAGTCATCGTCAGATAGTGGCAACCTTGAGCTGCTAACACAATCGTCAGCGTCGCGGTCGGCCGTTCTCCGCGGCGTGGCCGAGCACCGGCACGTCCACCACCAGCGGCGCGTCCCGATCGGCGCTGCCCGCGACGATGTCACGCAGTTCGTCGGCGTCACCCACCCGGACCGACGCGATGCCGAAGAAATCCGCCGCCCTGGTCCAGTTCAGCTCCGGTGGCGCGAGGTCGAGACCGACATATCGGCCCACCAGGGTCGAACGGCTCTTGTTGGTGTCCAGGGTTTCCTTGAGAGTTCGGTACTCGCCGTTGTTCATCACCACGAAGGTGACCGGCACCCGGTACCGGGCCGCGCTCCACAGCCCCTGGATACCGAACATCGCGCTGCCGTCGCCGAGTACCGCGACCACCGGTCGGTCCGGGTTGCCCAACCGGCTGCCGATGGCCGCGCCGATGCCCCAACCCAGTCCGCCGCCGACGGTGTGCACATAGGACCGTGGCCGGTCCTGGCGCAGCACCCCGCGCAACTTGAGCCCGACCGTGATGGCCTCCTCGATCACCACCGCGTCCGCCGGCAGCCCGCTCGCGACGGCGTGCGCGGCGGCCAGCGGACGCAGCGGCGCCGACCCGTACGCGGCGAGCGCCTCCGCCTCGACACCCGCCCACCGGGCCGAACCCGCCGCACCGGCCCGGGACAGCCGCGCCGCCGCGTCGGGCACCCGGCCGACCAGCTCGGCGGTCAACGCCGTCAGCGATGAGCCCAGCGCGCCCACCAGACCGACCTCGACGGCGAAGTTGCGGCCGATCTCGGCCGGGTCGACATCCAGCTGCACCACCACCGCGCCCACCGGAATGGCCGGCCCGGGGGAGTAGTGGTGCGGCATGAACGCGTGGCAGCCCACCACGAACACCACGTCGTGGCCGGCCAGTGCGGTGTTGATGGCCGCGTTCGTCGGCCGCAGCATCTCCCGGTAGAGCGGGTGGTTGCCGGGGAAGTTGACCCCGTCGTTCATCGGCTGGTGGTAGACGACCGCGCCGATCTCCTCGGCCAGCGCGACGAGTTCGGCCATCGCGCGGTCCCGGCCGACGCCGTCGCCGGCCACGATCGCCGGCCGGCTGGCGCCCACCAGGAGGTCGGCCGCGTCGCCGATACCGGTGGCCGCGCCGGCCGGCCGGGCCACCGAGCGGCCCAGCACCGGCACGTCCACGTCCTCGGCGAGCAGGTCCATCGGCACCGACAGCAGCACCGGACCGGCCGGTGGCTGTCGGGCCAGGGCGAACGCGCGGCGCAGTGCGACCGGCAGGTCCCGGGCGTGCTGCACCTCACTGGCGTGCTTGGTCGCCGCCGCGGCCAGGCCGACCAGATCGCCGGCGAGCATCGGGTCCTGCGCCAGGTGCCGGCGGTCCTGCTGGCCCGCGGTGATCACCATCGGGGTGCGCGACCGGCTCGCGTTGAGCATCCCGATCAGCCCGTTGGCCACCCCGGCGGCCACGTGCAGGCTGACGAACGAGGGCCGGCCGGTCGCCCGCGCGTAGCCGTCGGCCATCGCCACCGCGCTCAGCTCCTGCACCGCGAGCAGATAGTCCAGATCGGACTGTTCGGCGAGCGCGTCGATGAACGGCAGCTCGGTGGTACCGGGATTGCCGAAGATGTGCCGGACTCCCTCCTCCCGCAGGATGTGCAGTAGCGCTTCGATCGGGGTCACCGTGACTCCTCTGGGATTTCCGTCGCCGCAGGGCTTTCAGTGCATCGCCGAGCCGCCGTCGATGTTGATGGTCTGGCCGGTCAGGAAGTCGCTGCCCTCGCCGCACACGTACAACAGGGTGGTGACCAGGTCGGCCGGCGCCTCGGTGCGCGGCACCGCCTGGGAGGCGCGCACCCGCTCGAAACCGCCGTCCGCGCCGGTGCTGCCCGCGGCGGTCGCGGTGGCGGTGAGGCCGGGGGCGATCGCGTTGACCGTGATGCCCAGCGGACCGCCCACATTGGCCAGTGCCCTGGTGAAGCCGACCAGACCGGCCTTGGACGTGGTGTAGGCGACCAGGTCCGGCGGCCCGATGAAGACCACCGCCGAGACGATGTTCACCACCCGGCCCCAGCCCGCGGCCCGCAGGTGCGGCCAGGCCGCGTGGGTGACCAGGAACGGGCCTTCCAGATTCAGCCGGGTGATGCGGCGGAAGTCCTCGATCGTGGTGTCCTCGAACGGGATCGGCGGATAGATGCCGGCGTTGTTCACCACGATGTGCAGTGCGCCGAAGTGTCGCACCACCGACTCGATCGCCACCCGCACCTGGTCGGGTTCGGTCAGGTCCACCGCCACCGGAAGCAGTTCGCCACCGGCTGCGGCCACCCGGTGCCCGGTCTCGTCCAGTGGCGCGATGTCCAGGCCGGCGACCTGGTAACCGCCGCCGGCCAGGGCCACCGCGAACTCCTGGCCGAGGCCGCGGGCGGCGCCGGTCACCACGGCGACCCGGCGAGTGGGTGACATGGGCTCTCCAACCTGGGGTGCGGGGTTCCGGTCGGCAGCCTGCGGGGTGGCCGATGGTCTCGACAAGATTGCCGTTTCACTCACCGAAACGGTGGGCTTGCCGATCTCGCCGCCGCCTTCGACGCTCCAGTCCGACACCCGGTCTCCGCAGCGGGGCACCGGAGCACGCCAACGCCGACCGCCCGAGGCGCAGGAGCCGCACCATGTCCGACAGGCTGTCCGACACGCTGTCCGCGGACGAGCCGGGCCCACCGGCGTCGGACGGTGCCGCACCGGACACGGCCTGGCCCTGGTACCGCAGGCTGCTGCCCGACGAACTGGGCGTCGGCCTGGTGCTGGTCGTGCTCGTGGTCGGCGTCGGCCTGGCCCATCCGGACTTCCTGCGCTCGACCAGTCTGCTGTCCACCGCGCAGAGTTCGGTCTACGTCGGGCTGATGGCCTGCGGCATGGTCTTCCCGCTGGCCATGCGCGAGGTGGACCTGTCGGTCGGCGGTATCTACGCGCTGGGCATCGTGGCCGGCGCGATGCTGATCCACGCCGGCCTGTCCCCGTGGCTGGCGCTGCCGGTCGTGCTGGTGCTGTCCGCCGCGATCGGCGCGCTCAACGGCGCGATCACCACCTATCTGCGGCTGCCCTCGTTCATCGTCACGCTGGCCGGCGCGATGCTCTACCGGGGCGTCGCGCTCGCCCTGGCCAACGGCAAGCAGATCGGCGGGCTGCCCGAGAACAACTCGTTCTTCACGCTGCTGGGCGGAAATCTCGGCGGCGTGCCGACCTCGGTCTGGGTGTTGCTGGCCGCGACGGTCGTGCTCGCCGTCGTGTTCACCCGGACCAGGTTCGGTGCCCGGGTGCGGTCCATCGGGTCCAATCCGGATGCTGCCGAGTTCAGCGGCCTGCCCATCGCGCGCACCCGAATCCTGGCGTTGGGCCTGTCCGGGCTGATGGCCGGGGTCGCGTCGAGCCTCGGTCTCGCCTTCTACATCGCCGGCGATCCGACCGTCGGCAACGGCTACGAGCTGACCGCGATCGCCGCGTGCATCATCGGCGGCACCCCGCTGGCCGGCGGCCGGGGCTCGGTTCCCGGGGCGATGATCGGCAACCTCATCCTGACCAGTGTCGCGACCGCGCTGGTGTTCTTCCAGGTGCCGATCAACTGGACCACGTTCGCCACCGGCGCGGTCATCCTGATCGCGGTCGCCTTCGACAGCCTGCTGCGCCGCTCCAGAGGCCACGGATTCCTGCCCCGTGGCCGAAATCCGTTCCGCCGTGGTTGACCCGACCGATCCTGGAGACATCATGTACCGCCGAAACACCTGGGGACCCGCCGCCGTGACCGGTGCGGTCGTGCTGTGCCTGGTCCTGTCCGGCTGCGGCGGGAGCGGCAGCGGTTCGGGCGGGAGCCTGAACATGGGCATCGCGGTCGCCAACATCAGCCTGAACTTCGGCCACGAGATGGTGGAGGGCGCGCAGAGCGCGAGCCAGCACGAGGGCGGGGTGAACCTCAAGGCGGTGGGCCCGGCCAACACCGACGGGCCGGCCGAGGAACAGCTCTTCCAGAACCTCACCACGACCGACCGGGACGGCCTGATCCTGCAGAACCTCGACCCGCCGATCTTCACCCGACCCGCGGCACAGGCGGTCGGCCAGGGCATTCCGGTGGTGGCGCTGGACACCGCGCCGACCGACGGCAGCAAGATCACCTTCTATGTCGGCAACGACAACTACGAACTGGGCGTGATGCTCGCCGAGCAGACCATCAAACGGCTGCCCACCGACCCGACCGGCACCATCGTGCTCGGCGAGCCCAACCCCGGCACGCCCGTGCTGGACAGCCGGGTGCAGGGCCTCAAGGACACCTTCGCCAAGCTGACGCCGAAGGTGAAGGTGCTCGGCGCGTACCAGACCTACAGCGATCCCAACCAGAACTACAACGCGTGGGTCTCGCTGGTGCACGCGAACGCGGGCGGGCTGGCCTTTCTCGGGGTCGGCGACGCGGACAGCTACGACCTGGCCAAGATCAAGCAGGACGAGCACGGCAGCTACCTGGTGGCCGGCACCGACGTGGACGCGCAGACCTTGCAGGACGTCAAGGCCGGCCTGGACTTCGTCACCATCGACCCGGAGCACTTCCTCAAGGGCTACGTCGCCACCGCGCTGCTGATCCAGTCGGTCAAGCAGCACAAGCCGTTGCCGCAGGGCTGGCTGGACATGCCCGGCCTGGTGGTCGACCAGAGCAACATCGACTCGATCATCCAGCGGGAGACCAGCCCGCAGGCCGCCTACACCTTCTACCTGCCGCAGATCACCAAGATCCTGGCCGACCCGGCGGCCACCCTCAAACCGCTGGCGCAGGCTCGTTGAGATGACCGAGGTGCTGCGGGCGTCGGGTCTGGTCAAGCGCTACGGCGGGGTGACCGCGCTGGCCGGGACCGACCTCACCCTGCGGTCGGCCGAGGTGCACGCGCTGGTCGGCGAGAACGGGGCCGGCAAGTCGACCCTGGTGAAGATCCTCTCCGGCGTGCTGCGGCCGGACGGGGGCACGGTCGAACTGGACGGCCGGCCCACGTCGTTCGCCAGTGCGCGGGACGCGGCCGCCCACGGTGTGGCCATCGTGTCCCAGGAGTTGAGCCTGTTCCCGGACCTGACCGTGCTGGAGAACCTGTTCCCGCACAACGCACCGCTGCGCGGCGGGCTGCTCAGCCCCGGCCGGATGGCGCAGCGGGCCGCGCCGGTGCTGCGGGAACTGGGCCTGACCGTGCCGGTGCGCACCAAGGTCGGCGACCTCGCGCTGGCCGACCAGCAACTGGTGGAGATCGGCCGGGCACTGTTGCAGCACCCGAGGGCGCTGATCCTGGACGAGCCGACCTCCGCGCTGCCCCGTGAGTCGGTCCGCAGGCTGGACGCGGTGCTGCGCAGGCTGGTGACCCGGGGCATCGCCGTGCTGTACATCTCGCACTTCCTGGAGGAAGTGCTCCGGCTGGCCCAGCGGGTCACTGTCCTGCGGGACGGCCGGGTCACCGTGTCGGACGCGCCGACCGACTCGATCGACCTGGACTCCCTGGTCACCGCGATGCTCGGCGCGGCGGCGCCACCAGTGCTGGGCGCGGCGGCGCCACCGGCGGCGGTGCGGACGCGGACGGGCAGGCCCGGGGCGGCACCGGCGGTGTCGTTCGACCGGGTGAGCGTGCCCGACCGGCTGCGGGAGGTCTCCTTCGCGGTGGCCCCCGGCGAGATCGTCGGCTTCGCCGGGTTGCAGGGGGCCGGGCACCTGAGTGTCTTCGACGTGCTGTGCGGGCGGGCACGGCCGGGATCGGGCGTGGCGCGCATCAATGGTCGGCCCGCGCCGCGCTCGTTCCGACACGCCATCCGGGCCGGGGTCGCGCTGGTGTCCAGTGACCGCAAGCGGTACGGCCTGATGTTGGACAAACCGGTGTGGCAGAACACCAGCGCGGTCAGCTGGCTCGGCCTGGGTCGGGGTGGTCCGTGGCTGCACCGGGCCCGGTTGGCCGACACCGCCGCCGCACACGGCCGCCGGCTGCGCATCCGTGGCCACCCCGGCGACCTGACCAACACGCTGTCCGGCGGCAACCAGCAGAAGGTCGTGCTCGCCAAGTGGTTGGACACCGAGCCCTCGGTGATCGTGCTGGACGACCCGACCCGCGGCATCGACGTCGGTGCGCGGGCGGAGATGCACACGATCATCGCCGATCTGGCCCGGGACGGGCGGGCCGTGCTGATCGCGTCCACCGACCTGATCGAGCTCGCCGAACTGTGCGACCGGGTGGTCATCTTCCAGCATGGCCGGGTGACCGACGAGATCCCGGCCGACCGGCTGTCCGAGCAGACCCTCAGCGTGGCGATGAATGCCGGCTTCGCCGGGACCGTCGAGTGAGTTTTGTCCGTCCTGTACGAGTATCGCCGTGACCTCGGCGGAGTTGCGCTGCGGGTGGACCCCGCCCCGATTAGCCTGGTGCCGTGTTGAGGTCAGCCCTGGTGGGCTTGGTCGGGTTGATTGCTCTCGGCGTGCTGAGCGTGGCGCTGGTGGTGTCGCCATGGTGGTGGTTCCTGGCGGCGCCACTGCTGTTCGTGGCGGCGGTCGGCGTGTTCGACCTGGTCCAGTCACGGCACTCGGTACTGCGCAACTACCCCGTCCTCGGGCACGCCCGGTTCATCCTGGAGTCGCTGCGGCCCGAGTTGCAGCAGTACTTCATCGAGCGCAACTTCGACGGTCGGCCCTACGACCGGGACGTGCGCAGCATCGTCTACGAGCGGGCCAAGGGCACCGAGGCCGAGGAGCCGTTCGGCACCGAGCGCGACGTCTACGCCCAGAACTACGAGTTCTTCGTGCACTCGATGGCGCCGACGCCGGTGCCCGACGAGGTGCCCAGGGTGCGGATCGGCGGCCCGGACTGTACGCAGCCCTACGACATGGCGCTGCTCAACGTGTCGGCGATGAGCTTCGGCGCGCTGTCCAGCAACGCGATCCTGGCGCTGAACAAGGGCGCCGCGCTCGGCGGTTTCGCGCACGACACCGGTGAGGGCGGGCTGTCCGAGTACCACCTGAAGAACGGCGGTGACCTGGTCTGGGAGATCGGCACCGGCTACTTCGGCTGCCGCACCGACGACGGCGGCTTTGACGAGCGTGAGTTCAAGGACAAGTCGGCGCACGAGAACGTGAAGTGCGTTTCGCTGAAACTGTCCCAGGGCGCCAAACCCGGCATCGGCGGCGTGCTGCCCGGCAGCAAGGTCAATGCCGAGATCGCCAGGGTGCGCGACGTGCCGGTCGGCCGAACGGTCACCTCACCGCCCTTCCACCGGGTGTTCTCCACCCCGCGCGAGCTCGTCCGGTTCATCGCGACCATGCGGGAGCTGTCCGGCGGCAAGCCGACCGGCTTCAAGCTCTGCGTCGGCTCGCGGCGGCAGTTCCTCGCCGTGTGCAAGGCGATGCTCGCCGAGGGCGTGACGCCGGACTTCATCATCGTGGACGGCGCGGAGGGCGGCACCGGCGCGGCGCCGCTGGAGTTCTCCGACCACGTCGGCACGCCGTTGACCGAGGGCCTGATCACCGTGCACAACGCGCTGGTCGGTACCGGGCTGCGGGAGCGGATCAAGCTCGGCGCGAGCGGCAAGGTGGCCAGCGGCGCCGACCTCGTCAAGCGGCTGCTCCAGGGCGCCGACTACACCAACGCGGCGCGGGCGATGATGTTCGCGGTCGGCTGCATCCAGGCGCAGCGCTGCCATACCAACCACTGCCCGGTCGGCGTGACCACCCAGGACCCGCGCCGGGCCCGCGCGCTGGATGTCGGCGACAAGTCCCAGCGGGTGCACCGGTTCCAGCAGGCGACGGTGCGCAGCGCCATGCAGCTGATGGCGTCGATGGGCGTGGACGACCCGGCCGACCTGCGCCCGCACATGCTGCGCAGGCGGATCAACCCGCACACCGTGCAGTCCTACCAGACGCTCTACGAATGGCTGGACACCGGCGAACTGCTCGCCGACGCGCCCGAGCACTGGGCCACCGACTGGTCGGCGGCCAACCCGGACCGGTTCACCGTCTGACACCGCGCTTTCCTTAGCCAGGAGGACATCGAGATGGCCCGCACCGTTGCCAACGTCATCGTGGACGGCCTGACCCAACTCGGCGTCAAGCAGGTGTTCGGCGTGGTCGGGGACGCGCTGAATCCGCTGACCGACGCCATCCGGCTGGAGGACGGTCTGGAGTGGATCGGCTGCCGGCACGAGGAGGCCGCCGCCTTCGCGGCCGGCGCGCAGTCCCAGCTCTCCGGCACGATCGGGGTGTGCATGGGCACGGTCGGTCCGGGTTCGGTGCACCTGCTCAACGGCCTCTACGACGCGGCCAAGAGCCACGCGCCGGTGCTCGCCATCGCCGGTCAGGTGCCGCTGGCCGAGGTCGGCACGGACTACTTCCAGGAGGTCGACAACGACCTGCTGTTCAAGGATGTCGCGGTGTTCCGGGCGACGATCACCTCGCCCGACCAGTTGCCCGGCCTGCTGGAGATCGCCGTGCGCACCGCGATCGCCCGTTGCGGCCCGGCCGTGCTGACCGTGCCGGGCGACATCGGCGGCCGGGAGGTGCCCGAGGACCGGGTGCCGCGCTTCTCGCTGGCCACCCGCTCCACCCGGCCGGACGATCCCGCCCTGGACCAGGCCGCGGCGCTGCTCAACGCGGCCGAGCGGGTCACCCTGCTGGTCGGCCGGGGCGCCCGGACCGCGCGGGCCGACGTGCTCGCGCTGGCCGACCGGCTGGCCGCGCCGATGGTGCTCACTCTCAAGGCCAAGCAGGGTTTCGAGCAGGACAACCCCTACCAGGTCGGGCAGACCGGCCTGATCGGCAACCCGGCGGCCGCGGCCGCGCTGGACGGTGCCGACACGCTGTTCCTGCTGGGCACCGACTTTCCTTACCGGGAGTGGTATCCCACCGGCAAGAAGGTCATCCAGGTGGACTCGGTGGCCGAGCACATCGGCCGGCGGGTGCCCACCGACATCGGCCTGGTCGGGGACGTCGGCCCGACCGTGCACGCACTGCTCGACCGATTGAAGGTCCACAGTGGACGCGAACACCTGGACAAGAACGTCGAACATTTCGCGCGCTGGCACGCGGCGCAGCGCAAGTTGGCCTCCACCGAGCACGACAAGGGGCTGGTCGGCCGAATCCGCTCGGCGGTGGACAACCGGTCGCACCTGATCCGGCCGGAATCGCTCGCCGCGGTGATCGACGAGGTGGCCGCGGACAACGCCGTGTTCACCTCGGACACCGGCATGGCCACCGTGTGGCTGTCCCGGTTCGTCCGGATGACCGGTGACCGCCAGCTGATCGGGTCCTACAACCTCGGCTCGATGGCCAACGCGATGCCACAGGCGTTGGGCGCCCAGTTCCTCGACCGCGGCCGGCAGGTGGTCGCCTTCTGCGGTGACGGTGGGCTGAGCATGCTGCTCGGCGACCTGATCACCATCGTGACCTACCGGCTGCCGGTGAAACTGGTGGTGTTCGACAACCACCGGCTGGGCATGGTCAAGCTGGAGCAGGAACAGGCCGGCCTGCCCGAGTTCGGCACCGAACTGCACAACCCGGACTTTGCCGCGGTCGCGACGGCGCTGGGCCTGACCGGCGTCCGGATCGAGGACCCGGCACAGCTCGCCGACGGGGTCCGCCAGGCGTTCGCGGTGGATGGCCCGGTCCTGCTGGACGTGCTGACCAACCCGGACGAGGTCTCGGTGCCGCCGAAGCCGACCGTCGAGCAGGGCTGGGGTTTCGCCATCGCCAAGCTGAAGGAGACGCTGCGCAGCACCGGCGACAAGTTCTGACCCGCTCAGCTCAGCCCGGTACCCGCTGTCCGGTCCGATCCCGCAGCCAGCCGTACCAGTCGGCCGTGCCCGCACCGGTGGTCGCCGACAGCTGGATCACCGCCGTGTGCGGGTTCACTTTGCCCAAACAGCTGAGAAAGGCGTCGACCGAGAAGTCCACATAGGGCAGTAGATCGGTCTTGTTGAGCAGTACGATGTCCGCGGTGCGGAACATGTGCGGGTACTTCAGTGGCTTGTCCGCGCCCTCGGTCACCGACATGATCACCGCCCGGCAGTCCTCGCCGAGGTCGAACAGGGCCGGGCAGACCAGGTTGCCGACGTTCTCCACGAACACCATCGACCGCTCCGGCGGGTCGAGGCTGCGCAGGGCCAGCGCGAGCATGTCCGCGTCGAGGTGGCAGCCGGCGCCGGTGTTCACCTGGACCACCCGGCAGCCGGTGGCCCGGATGCGCTCCGCGTCGAACACCGTCTCCTGGTCGCCCTCGACCACCGACACCGGCAGCTCACCGGCGAGGTCGCGGACCGTGCGCTCCAACAACGTGGTCTTGCCCGACCCGGGCGAGCTCATCAGGTTCACCGCCAGAATGTCCCGCTCGGCGAACCAGCTCCGGTTGCGTTCGGCCAGCTCGTCGTTGCGCGCCAGTACCCGCTGCTCCAACAGCACCGTGCGGTCCGGCTGCTCGTGCGGATGGGGATGTGGATGGGAATGCTCCCCGGGTACGGTCACCCGGACTCCGGCCTCGTCGCCACAACCGCAGGTGGTGCACACGCCGTCTTCACCTCCACAGACTTGATCCGCAGGTCTCGGCCGGACAACACGTCCACGTCCGCGCTGTCGCAGCCGGGACACAGCACGATCGGATCGGCCACGTCGAACTCCCGCCCGCAGTCCCGGCATCGCCCCCGGCCACCCGGCTCGCTGATCTCCAGCCGGGCGCCCTGCACCGGCGTGCCCTCGGCGACCAGGTCGAAGCAGAACAGCACCGAGTCGGCGACGACCCCGGACAGCCGGCCGATCTCGACCCGCACGCAGGTGACCTCGGCCTCGCCCAGCCGCTCGACCACGGCGTCCACGATCGACTGTGCGATCGACAGTTCATGCATGGTCAGCAGATCCGCGGCAGCGGGTCACCGACCAGCAGGTCGCAGATCCGGGTACCGCCGAACACCGTGTTGAGCAGCACGAGTCCCGGCGGGTCGGCCTTGATCCGGCCGATCACCGCGGCCTGCTCGCCCAGCGGGTGCCGGCGCAGCGCGGCCAGCGCGGTGTCCGCCGCGGCGCCGTCCACCACGACCACGATCCGGCCCTCGCACGCCACATAGAGCGGGTCGATGCCGAGCAGTTCGGACGCCCCGCGCACCTCGGTGCCCACCGGCACCGCCGCCTCGTCGACGACCACGGCGACCTCGGCGGCCTTGGCCACCTCGTTGAGAATCGTGGCCACCCCGCCGCGGGTCGCGTCCCGCATCGCCCGCACCCCGTCGGTCGCCGCCAGCAGTTCGGCCACCAGCCCGTTCACCGGGGCGGTGTCGGAAACCAGGTCGGCCTCGATGTCCAGTTCGCCACGGGCGAGCATGACGGTCACCCCGTGGTCGCCGATCGGGCCGGACACCAGCACCACGTCACCCGGCCGGACGGTGGCGACGCCCAACTGGCCGGGATAGTCGATCAGGCCGATCCCGGCGGTGTTGATGTAGCAGCCGTCCGCCTTGCCGCGCTGCACCACCTTGGTGTCGCCGGTGACGATGGATACGCCGGCGGCGTCGGCCGCCGCGCGCATGGACTCCACGATCGTGGTCAGCTCGGCGACCGGGAAACCCTCCTCCAGGATGAAACCCGCGGTCAGGTAGAGCGGTTTCGCGCCGGACACGGCGAGGTCGTTGACGGTGCCGTTGACCGCGAGGTCGCCGATGTTGCCACCCGGGAAGAACAGCGGGGACACCACGAACGAGTCGGTGGTCAGCGCGAGCCGTGAGCCGTTCACGGTCAGCTCGGCCGCGTCCTCCAGCGGTTCCAGCAGCGGATTGCGGAACGTCTCAAGGAAAACGGCCTCGATCAGGGTCTGGGTGGCCTTGCCGCCGGACCCGTGCGCGAGGGTGATCCGTTCCTCCCGGACCTTGGCCTTGCGCCGCCGGGCCCGCTCGATCCGGTCCAGCACCTGCTGTTCCCGCTCCGAGGGAGTGGTCGCTTGACGGGTACTCACGTGGTGCTCGCCTCCCGCACCCGGGTACGGGTGAACCGGCCGAAGTTGTAGTACGCCGCGCACGCGCCCTCGGGTGACACCATGCACGTGCCGATCGGCGTCTCCGGGGTGCACGCGGTGCCGAACACCTTGCACTCCCACGGTTTCAGCACGCCCTTGAGCACCTCACCGCACTGGCACGCCTTCGGATCGGCCACCCGCACACCGGGCACGTCGAAGATCAGCTCCGCGTCGTACTGCTTGTACTTGTTGCTCACCTGCATGGCTGAGTGCGAGATGAAACCCAGCCCGCGCCACTCGAAGTACGGCCGCAACTCCATCGTCTCGGCGATCGCCCGCAGCGCGGTCGGATTGCCCTCCCAGGGCACCACCCGCGAGTACTGGTTCTCCACCTCGGAACGGCCCTCGCGCAGTTGCAGCATCAGCATGTAGATGGACTGCAGGATGTCCAGCGGCTCGAAGCCGGCGACCACGATCGGCTTGTGGTACTGCTCGGCGATGAAGTCGTAGGGCCGGCAGCCGATCACCGTGGACACGTGCCCCGGGCCGATGAAGCCGTCCAACCGCAGGTCCGGCGAGTCCAGAATGGCCTTGATCGCCGGGATGATGGTGACGTGGTTGCAGAAGATCGAGAAGTTCTCGATGCCCTCCTTGGCCGCGCGCAGCACGGTCATCGCGGTGGACGGTGCGGTGGTCTCGAAGCCGATCGCCATGAACACCACGTGCTGGTCGGGGTTCTGCCGGGCGATCTTGAGGGAGTCCAGCGGCGAGTAGACCATCCGGATGTTGGTGCCCTCGGCGTTGGAGTCGAAGAAGTTCCCGCCGCTGCCGGGCACCCGCATCATGTCGCCGAACGAGGTCATCAGCACATCGGGCTGGCGCGCGATGTGGATGGCGTCGTCGATCCGGCCCATCGGGATCACGCACACCGGGCAGCCGGGCCCGTGCACCAGGCTGACCGTCTCCGGCAGGTAGTCCTCAAGGCCGTGCTTGTAGATGGTGTGCGTGTGCCCGCCGCACACCTCCATGAACTTGTACTGCCGACCCGGTTCGCACAGGCCGGCGATCTTGGCCGCCAGCGCCCGTGCGGTGTCCGCGTCGCGGAACTCGTCGACGAAACGCATTCCGTCGCCTCCTAAAGGATGTGGGATTCGCGCAGGGCGGCTATCTCGTCGTCGTAGGCCTTGCCGATGCTTTCCAGGAAGTCCATCGCGGCCTTCGCCTCCGTCTCGTCGATCCGGGACAGCGCGAAGCCGACGTGGATGAGCACCCAGTCACCGGGCGCCACCGGGTCGTCCTCCAGCAGGCCGATGTTGATCACCCGCTTGACCCCGCTCACGTCGACCTTGGCCAGATCCGGCCGGTCGGTCAGGATCTCGATCACTTCGCCGGGAATTCCGAGGCACATGTCAACACCAATCCTTCACGCCGGCTTCGGTCCTGTTCTCGGAGTCGGTCCTGTTCTCGTTCTCGGGGTCGTACCGCCCGACCAGGTCGATGACGCAGCGGACCGCCGTGTCCACCATCAGTTCGACCGCCGGGCTGAGCGCCATTCCGTGGTCCAGCACGGCCGGTTCGCAGCCGACCAGCAACACCCGCCCCGGCTGCGCGCCGAGCAGGTCGACCAGTCCGAGCACCACGTCGGGCTGCATACCGTGTGCGTCCAGCAGTTGGGTCGACTCGGCCGGCGCCTGCGTCGGCGCGGTCACCGGGTCGAGTTCGAGCACCGTCACCGTGCCCGGCGGCTCGCCGCGCGCGGTGGCGTCGACCATGATGGTCAGGTCGTAGTCGCCACCGGCCAGGTCGTAGGCCAGGTGCATACCGCGGATGCCGTAGTCGACCACCCGCACCCGGTCCGGAAGATCCACGTCGGACAGTCGGCGGACGACTTCGACGCCGAAGCCGTCGTCGCCGAGGAAGATGTTGCCGATTCCGGCCACCAGCACCCGCGTGGTCACAGTGGTTCCACCTCGTCGGTGCCGAAGTAGCGGTACCGGCCGTGTGCGGCGTAGAGGTCGGCGCCGAGGTCGTCCTCCAGGGTCACCGCGAGGTGCCACTCGTCGTCCACGTCCAGTAGCACCGCCTGCACCACGGCGATCCGGCCGGCGATGAACATGTCGTGCGCATCCGCCCGCTTGGCCGGCCGCAGCCGGACCCGGGAACCCTTCGCCACCGGGACGCCGTTGATCAGCACGCTGTCGGTCTCCGGTGACATCGACGCGTCCGCGCCCGGGTCCCACCAGGGGGTGGCCGGCGGCTCGGTGATGTCCACCCGTTCGGGTTCGGGCTGGTCCTCGCCGGTGACCGCACGCAGGTAGCGGAGCGTGCCGTGCAGCCGGTCCAGCAGTTCCGGCGGCAGGTTGTCCACCCGGTCGATCAGCTCGGCCGCGCGTCCGTCGGTGGCCCTGGCCTGGCGCTTCTCCTCGTCGGTCAACGTCATCGTGCGCAGCGTGAGGATCTCGTCGATCTCGGTGCCGTCGAACAGGTTTCCCGCGCTCTGCTCGGCGATCTGCGGGTAGTCGTAGAGAATGATCGGCGAGCACAACACGGTTTCCCGCTGCCCTTCGGTGCCGACCAGCACCGGCCAGGCCCGCTCGTTCACGCACTCGCCGACCGCGACCCGCGCCCACTCCGGTGGGTCGAGCTGCGAGATGAACGAGCCCGCCGACAGCCAGAGCAGGGAGTGTGCGCCGATCAGCGCGTGCCGCAGCGCGTCGTCCCGGCTCGCTCCGTCGGCCGGCCACGGGGAGGTGTTCTCCACCCGCACGATCAGCTGCACCCCGCCGAACGGTCCGGGCAGCGGCTCGGCGCGCAGCCGCAGCACCCCGCGCAGCGGCAGCCGCAGCCGGGCCAGCCGGACCGAGTCGTCGATCCGCTCGATGTCCTCGCCACCGGGAACCACGAACGGCACGGCGGTCTCGCTGCCGAACAGGTCGGTGAACCGCAGGACGGCGTCCACCTCCTGCTCGACGGCCTCCTCGAAGGTCGTGTACTCGGTGCCGGCCACGGTCGCGGTGGGCACCGGCCGGAAGTCGCTGCCGTCGACGACCTCGACGATCCGGTTCTGCAACTGCAGAAAGCGCACCCGGACGTGCAGCACCGCGTCCTCGCCGGGCTCGGCGAGCAGTTCGGTGCGCGAGCCGGCGTGCTCGCCGTTGTCCTGCCCGGCGAACGCCGGTGGCATCAGCACACCCCACTGCCAGCGCACCTTGTTCTTGGCCGCGGACGCCCGATAGGGATAGAGCAGATAGCCCTCGTACAGCACGGCGTCGGCGACAGCCTTGGCCTGGTCCAGTGCGGAGGTCATCGGTCCACCTCCGGGCCGCCGCCGAGCATGGTGACGGTGAGCTCCCACAGCGCGTGGTAGAGCGTGGTCTGCGCCTCCTGGATGCGGTGCACCGACGGGGAGGGCACCACGAACAGGTAGTCGATGCTGTCCAGTTCGGCCATCTTGCCGCCGTCGTAGCCGGCGATGCCCACGGTCAGCAGTCCGCGTCGGCCGGCCTCGTCGAAGCCGCGCACCAGGTTGTCGGAGTTGCCGCTGGTGGACAGGCCGACCGCGATGTCCGTGGCCCGGCCGAACGCGCCGATCTGTCGGGAGAACACGACGTCGAAGCCGATGTCGTTGGACAGTGCGGTGATCACCGCGATGTCGTTGGTCAGGCTGAACGCCGGCAGCGGCCGGGCGTCGCCTGCCGGGCTGAGGAACAGGCTGACCAGGTCCTGCGCGTCGGTGGAACTGCCGCCGTTGCCGAAGGCGAGCAGCCGCGCACCGGCGGCGAACCGCTCGGCCATCGCGGCGGCGCAGTCCAGCAGTTTCGTCCCGTCCTGCGCCAGGACCGCCGCGCGCAACTCGATGATCTCCCGCGCCTTGTCCACGGTGGACCGTCGAACCTGCTCGACCACCGCGTCCAGGTCGGAGGTCCTTGCGTACAGGAAGGGGTACAGCGATCGCACGTCGGCGGCCGGCGGACCGGCGGCCGAACCGTTGGGCCGACTCATCCGGCATCCCTGCCCAGCACCGCGATCGCCTCGCTCGCATGCACCAGGATGGTGTCGCCGACGGTCGCGGTGACCAGCGCGACGCTGACCTCCTCCTCGCCGTTCTCGGTGCGTACCACGGCGAACTCGTCGGCCAGCAGCCGCAGCACGGTGACCGGGGTGGCCGAGTCCGAACAGGTCAGACAGACATCGTCATGGCATTCCGGCTGGTTCATCGCACCACTCCAGGATCGAGCACACCCGGCTGTTCGAAGAACACGTGCACCAGCTCCCACAACACGTGGTACATGGTCACGTGCACCTCCTTGACCACCAACGGATCGGTCGACCGGGCCACCAGCACGTGGTCGGCCACACCGCTGGCCGCGATCGGCCCGCCGTCCCCGCCGACCAGGGCCACCGTCAGCAGGCCGAGTTCCTTGGCCTGTTCCAGGCCGCGCAACACGTTGGCGCACCGGCCGTCGGTGGACAGTCCCAGTGCGATGTCCGCGGGCTCGGCGAGAAACCTGATCTGGTGGGCGAAGATCTCGGCCAGGCCGACTCGATTGGCGATTCCGGTCAGGGTCGCCACGTCCGAGGTCAGCGACAGCGCCGGCAGCGCGCGCTTGCCCACGATCACCGGGTGCACGAACTCCACCGCGACGTGCTGGGCGTCCGTACTCGGACCGCCGTTGCCGAACACCACCAACTTCGCGCCCCGATGAAAGCGCACCGCCATGGCATGGCAGGTCCGGGCGACGTCCTCGGCGTGGTCGGCAAGATCTGTCAGCGGCTTGGTTCGACGATGCCCGAGTTCCGCCAGAACGGCGGCACCGTCGGACCGCGACACCTTTGTCACGATCCACTTCCTCACGTGGTGGGAGGTGATCAGTCGGAGAGCCGTAACGATGGTTGCTTCGTCACCGCACGGACTCGGTCGCCCGGTCGGCGGCCCCGACCGGGCGTTGTTCGGCCGCTGCGGCCAGGTCCTCCGGGTGCCAGGCGTTCGGGTTGGCGGTGAGCCCGAGCAGGTAGGTCACCGTGCAGGCCAACGACTCGGCGAGTTCGGGCAGCAGCCCGAGGTCGATTCCGCGGCCGTTCTCCATCGCGCTGAGCGCGCGGTTCGTGGTCTGGGAGCCGCGCCGGTGCAATCGCGCCACCACCTCACGCTGGGTCAGTCCCAACGCCAGCCGACGTTCACGTAGTCGCTGGGCGCATACCCAGTGTCGCTCGCGAGCTGGATTCGGTGCTGGTGAGCTCATTGGACACCTCTGTCCCGGAGACGACACAAGTGTTCGCCGTTTTGCTCGGTCCGTCAATCAGAGATTCATCGACGGTGCGTATCGCCACGCGGTTACTTTCACCCGGTGTCCCCGGAAAGATCGATCTCGGCCTCCAGCTTGATCGGGTCGGCGAGCTTGAGTGCACCGAAAAGCCCTGAATACGGCTTGATCCCGAACTCCGTCTGGATCATCTCGCCGGTGGCCCGATAGCGACCTTCCCCCATTGAGGTGACTTCCAGCCGAAACGGACGATCACGGCCCAGTATCGTCAGGATTCCGTCTATTGCGCCGCCGCCATGTTCATCAGGGGTGATTTTGTTCGACGCGTAGCGAAACTCGGGGTGTCGATCGGATTCGAGGATCTTGCGCGCGTTCCCCGCGATTTCTCGTTTGTCCCGGTCGGACAGTGGTTTGACGCCGCCCCTGCCCTCCAACACCCGCAGTGAGCCGGCCTCCGCGGTGATCTCCACGGTGCTGTCCGCGAGGCCTTCGGCCAGCACGATCACGCCGGACCAGCGGGTCACCTCGATGGTCAGGTCGTGACCGGCCTGGGCGGCCAGGCCGGCCCGGGAGGTGCGCAGAATCAACCGGCCGTGCTCGTTGCCCACCGCGTGGCGCTGTCCGCCTGTAACCATGCAGCGCACCGTAGGCGTGTTGGTCAAGGTCGTCCACCGCCGTAACCCGATCGCCAGACACAGTTGCAGGACAAAACTGTCCGGTGTTCCTGGTGTCGGGTGATCTTGTTTCCTTGCCGGGTAGGACGAGCAGGATTGCCCGACACTAGGTCAGTGGATGTTCACCGAAGCGCTCCTGGATGCGCCGCAGATCCCGTAGCCTCGGCTCGGTCTCGCCGCCCACCCAGCGGTTCACCGTTTTCACCGAAACGCCCAGCTGGCGCGCGGCCGCCTCCTGGGTCAGGCCCTCCCGGCGCAGCACGTTGGACATCCAGTCGGCGAACGACGCGGCCGCCTCGTGCTGGATCGGCTGTTCCAGCGGGCGGGCGTTCTGCGCGCTCTCCATCAGCTTGGCCAGGGTCGGTTCGCCCGCGGTCCCGGTGTGCGAGTGCAGCACGTCCACCTCGACGTGCTCCGGGAAGATCCGGAACGAGATCTGGATGGTGCCGGTCGGCCCGGCCGCGTCCAGCAACGCGCGGAACACCGTCTGGCTGACCTCGCGATTGTCCTCCTCGGTGAGTGGCGAATCGGAAAGGCAATGCCGGACGAAATCGCGGATTTCCGGAATCGACGACGGTCGAGCCGGGAATGTCTTCGAGAGCACCACGACGGGAAGAACCTCGATCGGTTCCCCGTCCTGCTGCCCGTAGAGCTCAACCACGGCTTTCCCTTCGCCTACGTCGGGACAGCGTACCTGGCCAGGACATTCACGGCCTACCGCAGGACGGGCCAACGGACGGACACTTATGTCCAGGATTGCGGCCGATCTATCTTGCTGTCCTCCCCGGGTAGGGCTACCGTAAATCCGATCGGACCTCGAAAATAATCCTCGTCGTCCCGTAGATCATTGTCATTTTCCGCCCGGCGCGAGCGTTTTTACTGCTCACGTCGGTACCCTGTCGACTTCGAATGTGGCCGGCTGCGGCCGCAGGGAGGTGGTCGGGCATGACCACGGCCGCGAACACCGACGACGCCGTGCCAACCGAGTCAGCCGAGGAACCCGTTGTACACATCCTGTGGATGAACGGCGGTCTGGGCTGTGACGGCGACTCCGTGGCACTGACCGCCGCCACCCAGCCCTCCATCGAGGAGATCGTGCTGGGCGCGTTGCCCGGACTGCCCAAGGTCGCGGTGCACTGGCCGCTGATCGACTTCGAGTGCGGCCCGGAGCAGGGCGCGGACACCTTCATCGAATGGTGGCACAAGGCCGATCGCGGTGAGCTGGAACCGTTCGTGCTCGTCGTCGAGGGCTCCATCCCGAACGAGGCGATCAAGTCCGAGGGCTACTGGTGCGGCTTCGGCAACAACCCGGCCACCGGCCAGCCGATGACCACCAGCGAGTGGCTGGACCGGTTGGCGCCCAAGGCCCTGGTCGTACTCGCCGTCGGCACCTGCGCGACCTACGGCGGCATCCACGCGATGGCCGGCAACCCGACCGGCGCGATGGGCGTGCCCGACTACCTCGGCTGGGACTGGCGGTCCAAGGCGGGCATCCCGATCGTCTGCGTGCCGGGTTGCCCGACCCACCCGGACAACCTCTCCGAGACAATTCTCTACCTTTTGTTCCAGGCAGCCGGCCAGGCGCCGATGATCCCGTTGGACGAGGCGCTGCGGCCACAGTGGTTGTTCAGCGCCACCGTGCACGAGGGTTGCGACCGCGGCGGTTACTACGAACAGGGCGAGTTCGCCAAGGAGTACGGCTCCACCAAGTGCCTGGTGAAACTGGGCTGCTGGGGGCCGGTGGTCAAGTGCAACGTGCCCAAACGCGGCTGGATCAACGGAGTCGGTGGCTGCCCGAACGTCGGCGGCATCTGCATCGCCTGCACGATGCCCGGCTTCCCGGACAAGTTCATGCCGTTCATGGACGAGCCGCCGGGATCGAAGGTGTCCGCCGCGGCCAGCGGCATGTACGGCACGGCGATTCGCGCGCTGCGCAAGTTCACCATGAAGACGGTGGACGAGGAGCCCAAGTGGCGGGCCAAGGGCAACACGCTCACGACCGGTTACACAACGACGTGGTGACCAAGCGGAAGGCTTGAACTGATGACGACCGCCAAAGACTCCGACGTACGGGAAATGGCGTGGGATCCGATCACCCGGATCGTCGGCAGCCTGGGGATCTACACGAAGATCGACTTCGCGCAGAAGCGCGTCGTGGAGTGTCACAGCACCTCGTCGATCTTCCGTGGCTACAGCATCTTCATGAAGGGCAAGGACCCGAGGGACGCGCACTTCATCACCAGCCGCATCTGCGGGATCTGCGGGGACAACCACGCGACCTGCTCGGTGTACGCGCAGAACATGGCCTACGGCGTCCGGCCCCCACACCTCGGCGAGTGGATCATCAATCTCGGTGAGGCCGCAGAATACATGTTCGACCACAACATCTTCCAGGAGAACCTGGTCGGGGTCGACTACTGCGAGAAGATGGTCGCCGAGACCAATCCCGGGGTGCTGGAACTGGCCAACCGCACCGAGTCACCGCACGCCGAGGAACACGGTTTCCGCACCATCGGCGACATCATGCGCTCGCTCAACCCGTTGGAGGGCGAGTTCTACCGGGAAGCCCTCCAGGTGAGCCGGTACACCCGGGAGATGTTCTGCCTGATGGAGGGTCGCCACGTGCACCCCTCCACGCTCTACCCGGGCGGCGTCGGCACGGTGGCCACGGTGCAACTGTTCACCGACTACCTCACCCGGCTGATGCGCTACGTGGAGTTCATGAAACGGGTCGTCCCGATGCACGACGACCTGTTCGACTTCTTCTACGAAGCACTGCCCGGTTACGAGCAGGTCGGCCAGCGGCGCATCCTGCTTGGCTGCTGGGGCAGCCTGAACAACCCGGAGTACTGCGACTTCAGCTACGAGAACATGGCGGACTGGGGCCGGAAGATGTTCGTCACCCCGGGTGTGGTGGTGGACGGCAAGCTCGTCACCACCAGCCTGGTCGACATCAACCTCGGCATCCGCATCCTGCTCGGTCACTCGTTCTACGAGGACTGGGAGGACCAGGAGATGTTCGTGACCCGCGACCCGCTGGGCAACCCGGTGGACCGCCGGCACCCGTGGAACCAGCACACGGTTCCCCGGCCGGCCAAGCGGGACTTCGACGACAAGTACTCCTGGACCATGTCGCCGCGCTGGTTCGACGGCAAGGACCACCTCGCACTGGACACCGGTGGCGGCCCGATCGCCCGGCTGTGGACGACCGCGCTGGCCGGCCTGGTGAACACCGACTACGTCAAGTCCACCGGGCACAGCGTGCAGATCAACCTGCCGCGCACGATGAGCAAGCCGGCCGTCAGCTTCGAGTGGAGGATTCCACAGTGGAGCAATGCGCTGGAGCGCAACCGTGCCAGGACGTACTTCCAGGCCTACGCGGCCGGGCTCGCGCTGCACTTCGCCGAGCGCGCGCTGGCCGAGATCCGGGCCGGGCACACCAAGACCTGGGAACCGTTCAAGGTGCCCGAGGAAGGGGTCAGCTGCGGGTTCACCGAAGCGGTCCGCGGCGTGCTGTCCCACCACATGGTGATCAAGGGCGGCAAGATCGCCAACTACCACCCCTACCCGCCGACGCCGTGGAACGGCAGCGTGCGCGACACCTACGGCACCCCGGGCCCCTACGAGGACGCCGTGCAGAACACGCCGATCTTCGAGGAGAACCCCCCGGAGAACTTCAAGGGCATCGACATCATGCGCGCGGTCCGCAGTTTCGACCCGTGTCTGCCGTGTGGTGTGCACATGTCCGTCGGCACCGGCAAGACGATCGACAAGTACCACACACCCCACGCCTTCAACGGCGAGTACTGACCGCACACGATGGCCCCCGGCACAGCGCGTGCCGGGGGCCGGAGGCTGAGGGTGACAGGCGATGCGCAAGACACAGACGGTCGGTGACCGGATCGAGGAACTGCTCGGCGGGCTGAGTGCGGGTCGGGACCGGGAGGCGGCCGAGGAACTGGTCAGCCTGCTGGTGGAGATGTACGGCACGGGGCTGGGCCGGGTGGTCGCGCTGCTGGCCGACCGGGCCCCGGCGCTGCTACGCGACCTGGCCGACGACGAGCTGGTGGAGAATCTTTTCCTACTGCACGACCTGCACCCGCTGGACGTGGACGCGCGGATCCAGCGCGCGCTCGACCGGGTGCGCCCCTACCTCGGTTCGCACGCCGGGGGAGTGGAGTACCTCGGCGTCGACGAGCAGGGCATCGCCCAGCTGCGGCTGGAGGGTAACTGCGACGGCTGCCCGTCCTCGACGTTGACGGTGAAGATGGCCATCGAGGGCGCGTTGCAGGACGCCGCGCCGGAGATCGCCGGCGTCGAGGTGGCCGGGGTGACCCCGCCGCCGTCCCCCTCGTCCTCGACCCTGCTCCAGATCGGCACCGCACCGCCGGCCGGTTGGTACGCCGGTGCCGAGCCGGACGGCGACGACCGGGGCTGGCATCCGCTGCCCGACCTCGGGCCGCCCACGCTGCGGCCGGTCCGGCTGGAGATCGACGGCGTACCGGTGCTCGTGTGCTCGGTGCGCGGCACCCTCTACGCCTACCGGGACGCGTGCGCGGCGTGCGGTTCGACGCTCGGAAAGTCCGTGCTGGACGGTGAGGTTCTCGCCTGCTCGGCCTGCGGGTCCGGGTTCAACGTGCGGCTGGCCGGCCGGGGCGTCGACGACAACACCCGCCACCTCGACCCGCTGCCGCTGCTGTCGGACAGCCAGGGCGTGCGGGTGGCCGTGCCGAGAACGGTCCCGTCGTGACCGCACGTGGTGGGCTGCGACGGTTCGTCGCCCCAGCCCCAGCCCCAGCCCTCGCCGCTGCCGGGTCGCCGTCGGTACCCGTTTCGGTACCGGTCGCGGCGCCGGTGTCGGGGCCGGTCACCGAACCGGTCGCCGAGCTGGAGAAGTGCGAGATGTGCGGCAACGTGGCCGGTCCCGAGCACGGGCACGTGGTGGACGTGGAGAACCGCGCGCTGATGTGTTCCTGCCGGGCGTGCTACCTGCTGTTCACCAGTCCGGAGGCGGGTGGCCGGCGGTTCCGCGCGGTCCCCGACCGTTACCTGCACGACCCGGACCGCGCGGTCACCCCGGCCGAGTGGGACGCGCTGGGCATCCCGGTCAGCTCGGCGTTCGTGCTGCGCGGCGACGGCGGCCCGGCGGCGTTCTACCCGAGCCCGGCCGGTGCCACCGAGTGCCTGCTCGACCTGGACGCGTGGGCCCAGCTGTCGGTGAGCCATCCGTTGCTGGCCGCCGCCCAGCCGGAGGTCGAGGCGATCCTGGTCCGTGGCACCGACGAGGGTGTCGAGTCCTACCTGGTCCCCATCGACGCGTGTTATCAGCTGGTCGGCATCGTGCGGATGTACTGGAAGGGCTTCGACGGCGGCGAAGAAGCGCACGAGCAGATTGACCGGTTCTTCACCGAGATCCGGGGCCAGGCACGAAGATACGAAGCGGGAGTCTGACCGTGGCCGAACTGGTCTTCGACTGTATCGGCGCGAAAGCGGAACGCTACGCGGTTGTCCCGAGCCTGACCCTGCAACTGCGGATCACCGAGACCTCCGGGGAGCCGGTGGACGCGATCGCGCTGCGCTGCCAGATCCGGATCGAGCCGCACCGCCGCCGGTACTCGCCGGTGGAGGCCGAGCGGCTGCGGGACCTGTTCGGCGAGACCGACCGCTGGGCGGAGACCCTGAAGCCGTTGCAGTTCACCACGCTGTCGGTGATGGTGCCCGGTTTTCGCAACGCGACCACGCAGAACCTCGCCGTGCCGTGCAGCTACGACCTGGAGATCGCCGCGACCCGTTATTTCGACGCGGTCGACGACGGCGAGATCCCGTTGCTGATGTTGTTCAGCGGCACGGTTTTCAGTACGAAGGGTGGCCAGCGCAGTGTGCAGCAGGTGCCCTGGAGCAAGGAGAGTTCGTTCGGCCTGCCGATGAAGGTCTGGCGGGAGACCGTGGACGCGCACTTTCCCAACCGCGCCTGGTTGCCGGTGAGCCGGGAGACCCTGGACGCCGTGCAGCGGTTCAAGTCTCGCAACGCGCTGCCCACCTGGGACGGCGCCGTCGCCGCGCTGCTCGAACAGTTCGAGCAGCAGCAGCAGTGAGCTCGACGAACGGAGCCGACAAGATGCTGATCAGAGTGGCCAAGGCGGTGCTCATCGCCGTAATCGTCGCAGCGATCGTCCAATCGCTGCCGGATATCAAGCGTTACCTAGAGATCCGTGAGATGTGAGATGTGAGATGGAGACACTCATCGGATTCGTGGTCGGTTACCTGGTAGGCACCCGCCAGGGCCGGGAGGGACTGCAGAAGGTGCGCGAGGCGGTCGAGGGCATTCGCAACTCGCCGGAGACCCGCCAGTTGGTGCTGACCGGGGTGGCGGTCGGCCGGTCAGCGGTCGGTCAGGTGCTCAGCGGCGGCGCGGGC
Source organism: Pseudonocardiaceae bacterium (assembly GCA_036268615.1). Taxonomy (GTDB): domain Bacteria; phylum Actinomycetota; class Actinomycetes; order Mycobacteriales; family Pseudonocardiaceae; genus DATATV01. The sequence continues at coordinate 63,912 of DATATV010000071.1, read as the reverse complement.
GCGTTGTTCAGCGGTGCCGTCGAGGCGATCACCCACAAGGTCGACACGCTGAACTCGGATTCGGACCGGGCTGCCTGAACTCGGGCTCCGACCGGGTCGGGTGAACTCGGGCTCCGACCGGGCGGTGTGAACTCGGATTCGGACCGGGTTGCCTGAACTCGGGCTCCGACCGGGTCGTGTGAGCCAGGCTCCGCCAGGCCGTCTGAGCCGGACTCCGGCCAGGCCGTCTGAGCCGGGCTCAGACCAGACCGGCTTGGTCTCGGGCCGCGGCCACCGCGGTCTGCCCGAGGCTGATCCCACCGTCGTTGGTCGGCACCCGTGAGTGTGTGAGTACTCGAAAACCGTTGTCCTGCAATCCGTCGACGGTTCGGTCCAGCAGGAGCAGATTCTGGAAGACACCGCCGGACAGGGCCACCATGCCCAGCCCGGTGGTGTCCCGCAGCGTCATGCACGTCCCAACGATGGCGTCGACCACCCCGTTGTGAAACCGCGCCGCGATCACCTCCGGCGCGCTCCCGCCGACAAGATCGTCCGCAGCCGCCCGCACCAGATCCATCCCGGACACGATCAGCGGCCCAGCTCCACTACTGGTCCCGGCCTTGTAGGCGCCCCGCTCGTCCGGGTCGGCCCGCTGCTCCAGCTCGATCGCCGCCTGCCCCTCGTAGTTGACGGTGTCCCGCAACCCCAGCAACGCAGACACCGCATCGAACAGCCGCCCCGCGCTCGACGTCATCGGCGAGTTGACCCCGTGCCGGCCCAACGAGACCACATCAGCCCATCGCTCTCGCTTCTGCACCAACAGTTCTTTTGGTGGCGACCCAGCGAAGGCCGCGTCGAGATAGGCAGCCGCCATCCGCCACGGTTGCCGGATCGCGGCCGCGCCGCCTGGCATGGCGACGGGTGCGAGATGGCCGACCCGCTCGGCCGACACCAGGTCGGCCAGCAGGAACTCGCCACCCCAGATGGTTCCGTCGGAGCCGTAGCCGGTCCCGTCGAACGCGACCCCCAACACCGGCCCAACCTCCCCGTTGTCCGCGAGACACGAGGCGATGTGAGCATGGTGGTGTTGCACGCCGACCAACTCCACGTCGTCGAGTTTGTGGGCGTGCTTGGTGGACAGGTACTCCGGATGCAGATCGTGCGCGACCACCTGCGGGGTGATGTCGAACAACCTACTGAAGTGCGCAATCCCGCTGACAAACGATTGTAGGGTCTCGTAGTTCTCCAGGTCGCCGATGTGGTGGGACAGGAAGGCGTGCCGCCCCTTGGTCAGACAGAAGGTGTTCTTCAACTCGGCACCGCAGGCGAGGATCGGTCGAGTCGCCGCCAACGGCAGCGCAAGGGGTTCCGGCACGAACCCACGCGACCGCCGCAAGGTGGTGCCAGTTCCCCGAAACGGCCGCACCACGGAGTCGTCGGTCCGGATGTGAATGGCCCGATCGTGAGTGAGCCACGCGTCCGCGATCCCGTCCAGCCGCTCGATCGAGTCCGCATCCCGATACGCGATCGGCTCGTCCGAGGAGTTGCCACTGGTCAGCACGATCGGCGCGCCGACCGCAGCGAGCAGCAGGTGATGCAGTGGCGTATACGGCAACATGACCCCGAGCTGCCGGTTCCCCGGCGCCACCGCCCCCGCGACCGGCGCGTCCGCCAGTCGCGGTAACAACACGATCGGCCGCCGCCGACCACTCAACAGTCCAGCTCCAACCTCCTCCACGTCAACCAGTTTCCCCGCGGCATCCATATCGGACACCATCACCGCAAACGGCTTGTCCTCCCGATGTTTCCGCCGCCGCAAAACATCGGCCGCGACTTCATCCGAAGCCAACACCGCAAGGTGATAACCACCCAACCCCTTGATCGCCAACACCCGGCCGGCCAGCAGTAACTCCGCCGCCCCCGCGATCGGCTCGCCACCGCCCGCACAGTTGCCTCCGATCAGCTCCAGCCGTGGCCCGCAGTCGGGACAGCAGGTCGGCTGAGCATGAAACCGCCGATCGTGAGGGTCGTGATACTCCGCCGAGCAGGCCGTGCACATGGCAAACTCCGCCATGGTGGTGAACGGACGGTCGTAGGGCACGTCCCGCACGATGGTGAACCGCGGGCCGCAGTTGGTGCAGTTGACAAACGGATACCCAAACCGCCGGTCCGCAGGGTCGTTGAGCTCACGTAAGCAGTCCACACAGGTGGCGCTGTCAGCTGACACCAACGTACGCCGCTGCCCACCCGACGCACTGGCAACAATCGTGAATCCATCAACCCCCTTCGGCTCCGCCGCTTGACTGGTCACCCGCTCGACGACCGCGAGTGGTGGCGCATCTCGTTCCAGCGCAACAAGAAATTCCTGAACTCCGGCCAGTTCCCCCTCAACGTCAACAAAAACTCCATCGGCATCATTGCCGACCTGTCCTGCCAGCCCGAGCCGAGTGGCCAGGGTGTGCACGAAGGGCCGAAACCCGACCCCCTGCACAATCCCCTCGACCCGAACCACTCGCCGAACCCGCCCGCTCACCACCCTCGTAGTATCCGCCGATTCGGCTCGACCACCAGCCGCAAATCCGGCGCCTGTGGATGGGCAGTTGAGTTATCCACAGCCCAAGATTTTTCCCGGCGGCGCGACCCCGCGATCAGCCAAGCTAGACACATGAACCAATACGAACCCCGTCAGTCCACCATCCGACCGATACACCCGACCCTCGCGACGGCACGAATGAGGACAAGCGTGAGCGGCGGCATCCGCCGACTCGAACACCGCCGCCCACGCCCTCCTCCGGCGATCCCTGAATCACTGTCGCCGCGCGCTGGCTGGTTACCGCCCCTCAGTAACCCGACCACCCCAAACCAGCCCGACCACCCCGACCGGTCCAACTATCCCAACCGATCCGACCACCACAACCAACCCAACGGGTCAGTAGTCCGTCGACTCCGACAACTCAGCGAACTTGTCGACCTCAGCGGCCTGCCGCTCCAACTCGGCACGGGCGTAGCTCACCGCGTCCTTGCCGAGCAGCAGTTGCAGCGGCGGTTCGGCGAGGTCGGCGACCTTGAGCAGCACCTGCGCGGCCTTGGCCGGGTCGCCGGGTTCGTTGCCGGCCCGGTCCTGGCGGTACTTGACGATCATGCCGAGGGTCGACTGGTAGTCCTCGGCGATGTCGGCGATCTGCATCGACGAACCGGCCCAGTCGGTGCGGAAGCTGCCGGGCTCGACGATGGTGACCTTGATGCCGAGCGGTCCGACCTCGTTCGCCAACACCCGGGAGAAACCCTCGACGCCGAACTTCGCGGTCTGGTACGGCGCGATTCCGGGTGTCCCACCAACCCGACCACCGATGGAGGAGAACTGGATGATGTGTCCGGCGCCCTGCGGGCGCATCGCGGTCAGCGCTGCCTGGCTGACGTTGATGGTGCCCCAGAGGTTTGCCTCGATCTGGGCGCGGAAGTCCTCGTCGGAGGTGTCCTCGATCGCGCTCACGTTGGCGTAGCCGGCGTTGTTCACCACCACGTCGAGCCGCCCGAACTCGGTGACCGCGGTCTTGACGGCGGCGCGCGCCTGCCCGGCATCGGTCACGTCGAGCGCGACCGCGCGGGCCTGGTCGGGGTACGCCTTGACCAGGTCAGCCAGCTGTTCGGGAGTGCGGGCGGTGGCCACCAGCGAGTCACCGCTGGCGAGCACGGCTTCGGCGAGCTTGCGGCCGAAACCGCGCGAGCTGCCGGTGATGAGCCAGGTCCTGGCCATGATCAGTCCTTTCATCGTGGTCCCACTCCGGTGGTTCTGCCCAGTCAACAACTAAACAGTTATATACATTCCCACGGGCCGCAGCCACTGTCAACTGACTGTTCAGTTGCTATGCTGCGTCGGTGGTGCGCGACGCGGACAGGACCAAGAAGCAGCTGCTCGCGGCAGCGACCGCGGAGTTCGCCAAGTACGGCATCGCCGGTGCGCGCGTGGATCGGATCGCCGAGTCCGCCGGCTGCAACAAGGCGATGATCTATGCCTACTTCGGCGACAAGGACCGGCTGTTCGACGCGGTTTTCTCCGCTCAGGTCGGCTCGGTGTGGGACGAAGTCGCCTTCACCGCCACTGACCTACCGGCCTACGTCGGGCGCCTGTTCGACTACTACGAGGACCACCCGCAGACAGTCCGTTTGTCCACCTGGTACCGCCTCGAACGCCCCGCCGGCGACCCGCTCCTGGCGGTGGTCGACTCGAACAAGACCAAGCTGGCGAAGATCGCCCGCGCCCAGCAGGACGGCATCCTCCCCACCCACTACGCCCCGGTGGAACTCCTGGCCCTGGCCATCTCGATCGCCGCAACCTGGGCGTCAGTGACCCCGGAACTGGGCGCCGCCGCCCCGGCGGACCGCACCCGTCGCCGCCATACCGTCGTCGACGCGGTCACCTGCCTGATCACGCCCGACCGCCAGGGCACCCCCGTCAATCGCCAGGCCACCCCGGCCAGCTGACCAACCAGCCCAGCCAACTGGCCAATCGGCGCAGCCAGCTGGAAAGTCGGCCCGGCCGAGTGGGCGACGAGCCCGCCCAACCAGCCAGCCATCCGAGCCAACTGGAAAGCCAGCCCGGTCGACGAACCGACCCGCCCAACGAACCGGTCGCCCGGCCACCCAACCGGCCGTTCAACCAACCGCCTGCTCAACCAGCCGGCCCCCCGCTCAACCATCCAGCCGCTCAACCAGCCGCCGCCCGCCCAACCAACCGCCCCGGCCAACCCGACGAACAACCCCAACCAACCGCCCCGGCCAACCAACCGGCCACCCGCCCAACCAACCGCCCCGGCGGACCCGCCCAACCAGCCGACCCGACCAGCCGACCTCAGCGCGGCGTCTCCTCCGAAGGCGCGAACGGCCCCCCATGCCCAGGCACGATCAACACCGGCGCCATCGCGAGCACCTTCTCCCGAGCCGTCCGCAGCTGATCCCGGTCCGGCGCGAACGGATCGTCGGCCGGTCCCGAGGCGGCCCACCACAAATGCGTCAGCACGACCAGCCCGTCCTCGGTCTGCACCAACGTGCTGATGTCCTCCGCCGTGTGCCCGGGCGTGCGCATCAGCCGCACCGACGGGGACAACTCGACACCATCGGCGTCCCGGTCCAGCCATCGATCGTCCTGGTAGACCGCCATATGATCGTGGAATCGCGCGTTGCCGAAAAGCGCGGCATTCAGCGTGTGATCCGGGTGGTGATGGCTGAACACGACGTCGGTGACCTGCTTGGCGGCCAGTCCGAGTGCGGCCAGCGGATCGAGGATCAGTCGCCGGTCGGCGACCATGCCCGGATCGATGACGATCACCGCGTCCCCGTCGCGGACCAGCGTGACGGTGCTCGCCACCCGCTCGTGGGCATAACCAGCGGTCAGCACGTGCAGGGCGGCGGGCATGGTGGGCTCCTTGGAATTACGTGACCTGGCGAACAGGACGCTACGCGACGCACGCTTCCGCACCGGTACCCGTCGAGGCGCGTTCACCGATTTCCCAGTCAGGTTCAGCCGATTACGCGGCGCCGGACGACCGCAACCCGGCCGGCGGCATGGCGACGCTCCCGCCGGACTGCTGCGCACAGAGTCCGATCGCCGCACGGCGATGACCAGCGTTTACTTTCCGAGGGGAACTGGTCGGCCGGCGGGTTGCCACCGCCTGCTGGGTATCGTCGGCTCGGTCAGCCAAGCCACGAACGGAGCCAACGATGAGCACCCAGACCATGCGAGCCATCAGCCAGGACTCGTTCGGTGACCCGGACGTCCTGCATCTCGCCGACGTGGACCGCCCGGAGCCGCTGCCGACCGAGGTGCTTGTCCGGGTGCACGCGGCCGGGGTCAATCCGGTGGACTGGAAGACGCGGTCCGGCTCGGGCATGAGCGCGGTGCTCGGCGCGCCACCGGTCACCGTCGGGTGGGACGTGTCCGGGGTGGTCGAGCAACTCGGCCGCGGTGTCACCCGGTTCAAGGTCGGTGACGAGGTTTTCGGGATGCCGTGGTTTCCGCGACAGGCCGGCGCGTACGCCGAGTACGTGACGGCGCCGTCCCGGCAGTTCGCGCGCAAGCCGTCCACTGTGGACCATCTAGCCGCTGCCGCCGTGCCGCTGGCCGCACTCACCGCGTGGCAGACGCTCACCGACGTTGCCGGGGTCCGGCCGGGACAGCGGGTGCTGGTGCACGCCGCTGCCGGCGGCGTCGGCCACTTCGCCGTCCAGATCGCCAAAACCCTTGGCGCACACGTGATTGGCACCGCCCGCCAAGCAAAGCACGACTGGCTGCGCGGGCTCGGGGTGGACGAACTGATCGACTACACGGCAGTCCGGTTCGAGGACGCGACCCGGGACATCGACCTCGTGCTCGACCTGGTCGGCGACGCGCTGGACAAGACCGCCACCCGGTCGTTGGATGTGCTGCGACCCGGCGGGACCATCGTGTCCGTCCCCTCCGGCTCCTCGCCCGACCTGCTCGCCCACGCCGCCGAGCGCGGTCTGCACGCCACCGGTTTCCTGGTCGAACCCGACGGCGTCGGCCTGACCCGGATCGCCGGACTCATCGACACCGGCCAGGTCGCCGTCGAGGTCGAGGACGTGCTCCCGCTCGCCGAGGCCGCCGAGGCACACCGCCGCGGTGAGCAGGGCCGCACCCGCGGCAAGCTCGTCCTCCGCGTCGCCGACTGACCGGCGGTCCGGGTGCTGCCCGCCGACACACACGGCGGGCAGCACCCGGCGGGGGTTCAGAGATTCGCCGAGACGAAGGTGTGTCCGTCGAAGTTCTGCACCTCGATCGCCGCGACCTGGTCGGGTGCGACCAGTGCGGCCCCGTCCAGATTGGTGCCGACCTGCGCACCCTTCGGCGAGACCAGCCAGCTGCCGGCGGTCTCCACGTCACCCGACTTGGACACCACCACGATCTTGCAGCGCTGACCAGCCGGGATGCCGGTCACCGACGCGTTCACCTTCACCCAGCCCACCGCCGGGGTGATCGTCGCGGTGATCCGGGCACCGGCGTTGGTCGCCGAGACGACCTGGGTTCCGGCCACCACGGTGGGCGTCGTGGCCGGCGCGGTGGTCGGGATCGTCGGCGCCGGCAGCGCCGTGTTCTGGTTCTGGTCAGAGGTGTTGCCCTTGCCCAGCACGACACCGCCACCCAGCGCGATCGCCACCGCGGCCACCGCGGCCGCGACGGTCACCAGCCGCCGGGTGAACTGACTGGACTTCTTCTCCTCGCGCACCCGCCGCAGCGTGCGCTGCAACAACAGGTCGCCGTCCTCGGGCGGACCCTCAAGGAAGGCTTCCGGGGGCAGCCCGCCCAGTGCCTCGCTCATCGCTGTCACGTCGGCCAGCTGGTTCTGACACTCGGTGCAGTGAGCAAGATGCTCATCCACGTCCCGGGCCTCCAGCTCGTCCAGCACACCGAGCGCGTAGGCGCCCAGTTCTTCTGTCTTGTGCTCGTCCCGCATTGTCATCCGGTCACCCCTTTCAGCGCGACCTGAGGACCGCCGAACACGTCCCGCAGCGCTCTGAGCGCGTGATAGGAACGCGATTTCACGGTGCCTGGCGGTATCCCCAGCACGTCTGCTGTCTCGGTCACCGTCCGCCCGTGGAAGTACAGCTGCACAAGAACGTCTCGTTGCGGGGCGGACAACTTGTCCAGCGCCTCCATCACCACCATCTGGTCGACCACCGCCTCGGAGTGGTCGCGTGAGGTCGGCTGATGGGCTGGTGTCTCGGCCACCTCGACCGGTCGGGCCGCCCTGGCCCTGGCCCGGTCGGTGACCAGGTTCCGGGTCACGGTGAACAGCCAGGCGCGGATCGAACCCTTCGGGTTGACCAGCACCTCCGGGTGTTTCCACGCGCGTACCAGCGTCTCCTGGACGATGTCCTCAGCCGCCGCGCGATCTCCGGTCAACCTCGTCGCGTAGGCGAGCAGGGCCCGCCCATGTTCCTCGTATAACGCGCGGACGAGGGCCTCGTCGCTGTCGGCTTGTCGCCTGCGGGACCGCAGGACCGCCATCCGGGTTCTCCCTTCCACCTGGCCGGGGCTCGTGTGGGCGCCGACACAGTCAGGTGCTGACGAATGTGTATACGTAACCGTCGCCCGATCGGTTCAGTGCGTGATCGGTCGCACATCCTGCCAGCTCGGCCGACATTTCCGGCGGCGGGTGTGAACCGTTCCCGGGCGTTGCCCGTATCAACCGGTGCCGGTGCACCGAGCAGTCGAACCAGTCGGAAACCCCATGCTCACCCAGGAGGAACTGTCATGAACCGTGTTCGCGCCATCGGGCTGGCCGGCATCGCGGCGACCGGCGCCGTCATGCTCGCCGCGTGCAGCGGTACCTCGGGTACCGCCACCGACGCGGCTGCCCAGAACACCACCGGCGCGGCGCCGACCAGCGCTGCCACCGGCCAGACCGGCGCGATCGCGGGTTCGCAGCTGACCGCGACCACCAGCGGCACGCTGGGCAGCATCGTGGTCGACGGCAAGGGCATGACGCTCTACCGGTTCGACAAGGACACCCCGAGCCCGGTGGCCTCCAACTGCTACGGCACCTGCGCAACCGAGTGGCCGCCGGTGCTGGTGAGCGGCGGCCAGGTCTCACTGTCCGGTGTGGACTCCAGTGAGGTCGGCACGGTGACCAGGACTGACGGCAGCAAGCAGCTGACCATCGGACATTGGCCGGTCTACGAGTATGCGGGCGACTCGAAGCCCGGTGACACGAACGGCGAGGGCGTCGGCGGCACCTGGTACGTGGTGACTCCGCAGGGCAAGAAGGCGGTCGCTGCCGGCGGCACCAGTTCGGCCCCGGCCACCAGCGCCGACTCCGGTTCGGGTTCCGGCGGGGGCTCGGGCTATGGCTCCGGCTCAGGCTACTGACCAGCCACGCAGTGCGTGTCCCGGCGGTCTTCCCCGACCGCCGGGACAGCGGCGTCTTCAGGGGCGTCTTCAGGACGGTGCCGGGCACGGCATCGCTGACGCGAGGAGGTGACATGTGTCCACGCGGGTACCGGGCGGCTTCGAGGGCTCGGTAGCTCCGGCGGAGTTCTTCCTGGACGGGCCGCCCAGCGGTGCGGACGGGGTACTGCCGCGGACCATCGGCAAGGTCCACCGTGAGGCGGCCCGAACGGCCAGACTGCGGTTGGCCGGGCTGATCACGGCCGTGATGCTGGTCCTCGTCTCGGCGATCGGGCTGGGTTTTGTCGTCGGGCACCGGGTGGACGGTGGCCCCGGCCAGGCCCAGCACGCGGGCATGTTCCGTGCGACCGATGCCGGTTCCGGCGCGCACCTCGCGGCGCAGGTCAGCGCGGGCGGCAGCGGGTCGGTGCTGCAGGTCGCGGTCACCGGACTGCCGGCCGGCACGATCTGCCGGCTGACCGTGCACGGCGTCGACGGTTCTCGGGTCGACGCCGGCGGGTGGCGCAGCGGTCCGGCCGCCGATCCGCTCACCCTGTCCGCCTATCTGGGGCCCGCGCAGGTCTCCGGGGTCGAAGTGAGCACGGCCACCGGACTGGACCTGATGGCCACCGGACCGTAGGAAAAGCCAGGAAAAGCGCAGCTACCGAACGTGGTGGGGCCGGACTCGGCGGCCCCACCCCTGGGCAGTTCGATTAGCAGGTTCGGGCAAATTTAGCCATACCCCACCCGGGCGGTATTGCCCGCCTGGAACAATCGTTCGGTGCCCGTCGTAGAGACCCAAGAGCCACTGTTCAGCCAGCGCGGAGGCCGCAGGTACGGCCCGGTCGTCGCCTCGGTCGTGGTGGCCGTGATCGTCTGCCTGCTGGTGACCGCCTTCGTCGTCTTCCAGCTGGCCAGTGGCGCCCATGCCGACCACGCCGAGCATCCCGGGCCCGGTGCCAACGACTACGTCGAGATCAGCGACGTGCCGGTCGGCGCCCCTCCACCGGCGGTCACTCCGGACGGCTCCACCGGCAGCTTCGCCGAACACTGCGGCAGCGACGCCGACGGCCTGCATCGCAACGCGGACAATGTGATCGCCTCGCCCGGCGTGTCCGGCGGCGCCCACCACGTGCACGACTACGTGGGCAATCTGTCCACCAACGCCTTCTCCACCGACGCCAGCCTTGCCGCCGCCGGCACCACCTGCGCCAGCGGCGACAAGTCGACCTTCTACTGGCCGGTGCTGCGGATTCTCGGTGAGCAGGGCTCGGACGCCAACGCCGTCGGTGGCGGCGTGGACGGCAACGTGGGCCGCATCATCACCGCCTCCTCGGTGAACATCCAGTACGTCGGCAGTCCGGTCAGCAAGGTCGTGGCAGCGCCGGAGTTCCTGCGGGAGACCATCGGCGACCCCAAGGCGCTCACCGACGGCGGCCAGTTCGCCGCAGTGCACTGGACGTGCACCGGACATACGAACCAGATCACCGAGCAGTATCCGATCTGCCCGACCGGCAGCCAGGTGGAACGCATCTTCGACTTCCCGAGCTGCTGGGACGGTCGCTCGCTGGACAGCACGAACCACCACACCCACCTGATGTCCCCGGCGGCCAACGGGGAGTGCCCGCACGCCACGTTCCCCGTGCCGGAGCTGCGGATCGTGCTCACCTACGCCGTGCCGACCGGTTCCGACTACGCCATCGACAGCTTCCCCGAGCAACTGCGCAGCCCGATCAGCGACCACGGCGACTACATCGACGTGATGTCAGACCAGGAGCAGGCGCAGGTGGTGAGCTGTATCAACAGCGGTCGCGCCTGTTGATCCACCCGGAGCACACCGGGACGATCATCGGTGTGCTCCGGGTCACAGGGAAATCGCCTGAACCGTCTCACCGGGATATGCGTATCAATGGCTGAAGGCACCGGGGGAAACCGGATAGCCAAATCAGCTCAGGAGAATTCCTCATGATTCGCATGCGAACTGTGTCGTTCGCTGTCCTGCTCGCAGCAGGCGCAGTGGCACTGGCTGCCTGTAGCTCCGGCGTTACCGGCCAGGCCAGCTCCGGTGTCACCAATGCCGCACTGACTTCGTCCCTGAATTACCTGAATGGCACGGCGAAGCAGAACAATGCCGCGCCGAACACGGGTGATTTCTTCAAGGGCCCGAGCAACAATCCGGCCGCGATGAAATGGGTCCAATTGACCGCCGGAAAGGCGGGCGACCTCGACCCGGTTGTCATCAACGGCGCAGGCTTCACCCTCTACCGGTTCGACAAGGACACCCCGAAGCCCTCGGTGTCCAACTGTTACGGGACCTGCGCGACCACCTGGCCGCCGGTGCTGGTCCAGCCGGGTGGGCGGGTGTTCATCGACGGTGTGTCGAAGTCCGAGGTCGGCGTGACCAAGCGGACCGACGGCACCCTGCAACTCACCGTCGGCGGCTGGCCGATCTACAAGTTCAGCGGGGACAAGAACCCCGGTGACACCAACGGCGAGGGCGTCGGCGGCACCTGGTACGGCGTCACCCCGACCGGCGGCAAGGCCCTCCCGCCCGGCGGCTCGACCGGCAGTACCGGTTCCACCGGTTCGGCCTCGGGCAGCGGTTCCTCGTCAGGTAGCGGCTCGTCGGGCAGCGGTTCGTCGGGCAGCGGGTCCAGCTCGGCCGGCAACACCTCGGTCACCCTGTTCGACGACCAGAACTTCGCCGACGACGGTTCGCAGCAGCTCAGCGGTTCGACCGGCTGCGAAGCCGCGTTCCGGCCCGATGTCGCGTCCTCACTGAAGCTGGACGGCTCGCCGATCAAGATCTGGACCGGCCCGAACTGCACCGGCACCTCCAAGGTGATCACCAGCGATGTCGCCGACCTCGGCACCATCGGCTTCGACAACAAGATCGAGTCCGTCCGGTTCGGCGTCAGCGCCTCGGGCTCCGACAGCGGCACCAGCACGGGCACCGGTTCGGGTTCGAGCACCGGCACGGGTAGTGATGCCACTCTGGGCAACGGCAGCGCCATCCTGGACACCGGCACCAACTTCAGCGAGCCCAACGGTTCGTTCGGCGTGGCCGGCCCCGGCTGCCAGAACGTGCCCGGACCCAACCAGGCCGAGTCGCTGCAACTCTCCGGCGGCCCGATCAAGATCTGGACCGGCGCCGACTGCACCGGCACCTCGGCCGTGGTCAGCGCCAGCGTGGCCGACCTGTCCACGATCGGGTTCTCGCAGAAGATCGTCTCCATCCGCTTCGGCGGCTGACCGAATCCAGTTCCACTCCACGGGGCGCGCACCTCACCAGGTGCGCGCCCCGTTCGGCGTGCCGGTCATGCTCCGGCCGACGTCGATTACCGTGGTGGGGCGGCGAACCAAGAAATACCAAGAAATACCGTCCGGAGCTTCGAACCCCTCGTGTCGAACCCAGCTCTGCCACGGACCGAAGGAGCCCGATGAAGCCCGGAGACCTCGTCGCCGATTTCACCCTGCCCGACCAGGACGACAAGCCCCGCACTCTGTCCGATCTGCTCGGCGGCGGTCCGGTCGTGCTGTTCTTCTACCCGGCTGCGATGTCCGGCGGCTGCACCGCGGAGAGCTGCCACTTCCGCGACCTGGCCGCCGAATTCGCCGAGGTGGGCGCGCAGCGGGTGGGCATCAGCGCCGACCCGGTCGCCAAGCAGCACGAGTTCGCCGAAGTCAACTCCTTCGACTACCCGCTGCTCTCCGACGCCGACGGCGTGGTCGCCGCCCAGTTCGGTGTGAAGCGCCGGTTCGGGCCGATCCCGGTCAAGCGGCACACCTTCGTGATCGGCACCGACCGACGGCTGGTCGGCGTGGTGCGCAGCGAGTTCCGGATGGACTCCCACGCCGACCAGGCACTCGCCGTACTGCGCAAGGCGGCGGCGGGGTCAGCCGGGAGTTGACCCCGGGTGTACGACCTCCGGTGTACATCCTGCGCCGGAGGTCGCTGCCGGGTGCCCGTGGAGATCATCCCGTGGGCTGTCGTTTTCCCGCCCGTTCCGACATAGCGTTCTGAGTATCGACGCTGCTGTACGAACGAGGGGGCCCAGAATGATCGAAGCACGTGCTCTGACAAAACGCTACGGCGACAAGGTCGCCGTCGACGATCTCACCTTCACGGTGAAACCCGGTGTGGTCACAGGGTTTCTCGGCCCGAACGGGGCCGGTAAGTCCACCACGATGCGGATGATCCTCGGCCTGGACGCGCCCACGTCCGGCTCGGTCACCGTCAATGGCAAGCCCTACGCCGACCACGCCGCGCCATTACACGAGGTGGGCGCGCTGCTGGAGGCACGCGCCGTGCACACCGGCCGCTCGGCCTACAACCACCTGCTCGCCCAGGCGCTCACCACCGGCATCCCGCGCCACCGGGTGGACGAGGTGATCGACCTCGTCGGTCTGCAGGACGTGGCCCGTCGCCGGGTCGGTGGCTTCTCGCTGGGCATGGGCCAGCGGTTGGGCATCGCCGCCGCACTGCTCGGCGATCCGTCCACACTGGTGCTCGACGAGCCGGTCAACGGGCTGGACCCCGAGGGCATCCTGTGGATTCGTAACCTGATGCGCGGCCTGGCCGCCGACGGCTGCACGATCTTCGTGTCCTCGCACCTGATGAGCGAGATGGCGCTGACCGCCGAGCACCTGATCGTGATCGGCCGCGGCAAGCTCATCGCCGACACCTCGGTGCGCGAGTTCATCGACGGCGCGTCCCGCAACGTCGTCCAGGTACGCAGCCAGCAGGCCACCGAACTGCGCGGGCTGCTGGTCGGCCCGGAGGTCAGCGTGACCAGCGTCGAACCCGGCCTGCTCCAGGTGTCCGGCCTCAACGGTGCGGAGATCGGCAAGATCGCGTGTGCGCACTCGATCGCGCTGGAGGAGCTGACCCCGGTGCAGGCATCGCTGGAGGAGGCGTTCATGGAGCTGACCCAGGATTCCGTCGAGTACCGCGCCGACGGCGCGGCCCAGGCCGAACTGGTCGCCGCCGGCCAGGAGAGGAAGGCGTCATGACCAGCTCGACGACGATCGAACCGACGCCGAAGGCCCCGGCACACGGGTCCAACTCGGCGATCCGCGGCGGGGTGCCGGCCGACCTGAAGGTCACCCAGCTGCGGGTGATCAAGTCGGAGTGGCTCAAGTTCCGCTCGCTGCGCTCCTCCTACTACAGCCTGATCGCCGCGGTCGTCTGCATGATCGGCTTCGGCTGCCTGTTCGCCGCCGTGACCGCCGCCCGCTGGTCGGACTTCCGGCCGGCCGAACGGGCCAACTTCGACCCGACCTCGGTCAGCCTGCGCGGCTTCTTCCTGGTTCAGCTGATCGTCGGCGTGCTCGGTGTGCTCGTGGTCACCGGTGAGTACTCCACCGGGATGATCCGCTCCAGCCTGTCCGCCGCACCGCACCGGCTGCCGGTGCTCTGGGCCAAGGCGATCGTGTTCGCCCTGGTCACCTTCGTGGTCACCACGGTCAGCGCGTTCATCGCGTTCTTCGCCGGCCAGGCGATCCTGAGTTCGCAACACCTGGAGACCACGCTGTCCGCGCCGGGCGTGCTGCGCGCGGTGATCGGCACCGGCCTGTACCTGACCGTCGTTGGCCTGCTCGGCGTCGCGCTGGGCTGGGTGGTCCGGCACACCGCGGGGGCCATCGCGACCCTGTTCGGGCTGCTGCTGATCCTGCCCGCGCTGGCCGAGGCGCTGCCGACCGACTGGCAGCAGAACATCTCGAAGTACCTGCCCAACAACGCGGGCGAAGCGGTGTTCTCGATCGTGCGCGCCCCCGACGAACTCGCCCCGTGGGCGGGCTTCGGCGTGTTCTGCGCCTACCTGGTCGCCGGCATCGTGGCGGCGGTCGTCCTGCTCAAGCGACGGGACGCCTGAGCAGGCGAGGGATGATGGCTCGGTGACAGTCCAACCCGCGGGGGAACAGGGGAGCGCCGTCCGGCCGGGTGAGTTCGCTCGCCCTGGCCGGGCGGCGTCGGGCTGGCCGGGCGTCGCGTGGCTGCGGCGGTGGGCCGACGAGCATCCGATGCTGGCCGACGCGGTGTTCACGGTGGTGATCTTCGCGCTGGTCGCGGGCTTGCTCGGGCCCCGACACGGGGCGTTGATCGGCGATCACCGTTCGGCGTGGCTGGCCGCCGTGCTGGACGTGCTGCTGGTGATGCCGCTGATCTGGCGGCGCCGGTATCCGCTCCAGGTGTTCGGCGTGATGTGCCTGGCGGCGGGGGTGCAGTGGACCATCGGGATCGCGTTGTTCTCCGACGCGGCCCTGCTGGTCGGGCTCTACACGGTGGCCGCGTTGCGCGAACGGGGGTATGCGCTGGCCGCGGCCGGGCTGTTGGAACTCGGCGTCGTCCTGGCGATGATCCGCTGGAGCCAGCCGGCCGGGATTCTGACCGGCATCGTCTTCCTGACCGGGATGGCCACCGCCGCGTTCGTGCTCGGCGTGAACATCCGTACCCGGCGGGCGTACCTGGCGTCGCTGGAGGACCGGGCCGTGCGGGCCGAACGTGAACGCGACCATCAGGCACAGCTCGCGGCGGCCGGCGAGCGCGCCCGGATCGCCCGGGAGATGCACGACATCGTCGCGCACAACCTGTCGGTGATGATCGCGCTCGCCGACGGCGCCGCGTTCGCCGCGCAGAACAACGCCGAGGGCGCGGAGGCCGCGGCCAAACAGGTGTCCGCCACCGGTCGGCAGGCGCTGACCGAGATGCACCGCCTGCTCGGCGTGCTGCGCGCCGGCGGCCCACTGGACACCACGGACACACCCGAGAACGGTCCGCGGGCGCCGCAACCGGGCATCGACCAGATCGACGACCTGGTCGCCCAGGTGCGCGGCGCCGGGCTGCCGACTTCGCTGACCCTGATCGGCCAGCGTTTCCCGGTTCCGCCGACAGCGCAACTTGCCGCGTATCGAGTGGTCCAGGAGGCGTTGACGAATATCCTCAAGCACGCGAAGGACCCGACCGAGGCAAGGATCACGTTGAACTACGCCGAACCCGCGCTGATTCTCACCGTGTCCGACGACGGCCAGGACACGCCGCCGGCCCGGGAGGCCGAACTGGGCGGCCACGGGGTGAGCGGTATGCGCGAGCGGGCGGCGGTGTTCGGCGGCTGGGTGGACGCCGGGCCGCGACCGGTGCGCGGCTGGCAGGTCCGCGCGGTGCTCAGCCCCGGCTCGATGGCCGACCCGGCCGCCGTGGCTACTTCCGTGCGGCCGGCGCCATGACCGTCAGCATCCTGCTCGTCGACGACGAACCGTTGCTACGGCTCGGTTTCCGGTTGGTACTGGAATCCCAGGACGATCTTCAGGTGGTCGGCGAAGCCGGTGAGGGCGCCACCGCCGTCCGGCTCACCGCCGAACTGGACCCGGACGTGGTCGTGATGGACGTGCGGATGCCCGGGATGGACGGCATCGAGGCGACCAAGAGCATCGTCCGCGCGCACGGCCGGTCCCGGGTACTCATCCTGACCACGTTCGACCTGGACGAGTACGCGTTCGCCGCGCTGCGGGTCGGCGCGAGCGGTTTCCTGCTCAAGAACGTGCCGCCGGAGGACCTGCTGTCCGCGATCCGGGCGGTGGCCAGCGGCGACGCGGTGGTCGCGCCGAGCGTCACCCGCCGGTTGCTGGACGCGATGGCCCATCGACTCCCGGACCCCGGCGGTCTGTCCAGTTCGGACGGTGACAAGCGGCTGGCCCGGCTGACCGAGCGCGAGCTGGAGGTGCTCACCAAGCTGGCCAACGGCCTGTCCAACGCGGAGATCGCCGAGCAGCTGTCGGTCGCCGAGGCGACGGTCAAGACGCACGTGGGCCGGGTGTTGAACAAACTGGACCTCCGCGACCGGGTTCAGGCGGTCGTTTTCGCCTATCAGACCGGCATTGTGCAGGCCCGCTAGCGGGTCGGCGTTTCCGACCGGAAGCTGTGGCCGAGTTCGTCGGCCAGGCCGAAGTAGTGTCGGAAGTTGTAGACCAGCGGGCTCCACTCGCCCGGGTCGACGTGGTTGGTGCCCGGCACGACGATGCGCTGGTTCGCGTGCACCTTCTGGACCGCGGCCTGGGCGATGACAAACCGGCCGGTGACGTCCAGTCGGACCTCGGCAGCGCGCGCCTCCAACTGGATTGGACACTCGGCGATCCGCGGCGGCGAAACGGTCTGCGATTCGAGCCGGTGCAGCCCGGCGGCACCGAACTTGTCCGCCTCGAAGCGGAACTTGCTCTCCTTCTCGGCCGGCACCGGGTCACGCCCGGTCAGCGGTGCCAACCGCTCGACCGCCTGCCACAGGTCCGGACTCGGCACGTTGATCACCAGTTCGGGCCGGGCGGTGAGGTTGTGCGCGGTCTGTCCGTTCGCGAGGACACCCAGCACCACCGTCTGACCCAGCGCCCAGGCTGAGGACATCGGCGCCAGATTTGTCGACCCGTCCTCGTTCTCGGTGGACAACAGCACCACCGGCGTCCCGAAGTAGAGGATGCTCGGCGTGATGCTCACGTGCTCGGTACGCGTCGTGGTGTCCATGGGTTCACCGTATGAGTCGGATGTGTCGGCGCGGACCGAAGTGTCCACGATCGGGTGGACCAGAGCTTCGCTCCTGTTGCCACGTTAGTAATAGTCTTGGGATTGTGGAACCTTCGGGTGGTCGCGGGTGGAATCCGGTCTCGTTTTCGGGCGGTTGACGTATGTTTGCGCCAATGCCGGATCGTCAGGGGGTTAGCGCTGTGACCAAGGAACATTCCACTGCCCGTACGCGGGACCTGGGTAGGCGACTGTCGGATATCCGCCAGCAGGCCGGTTTCACCGGCACGTTGCTGGCCAGTGGGATCGGTGCCAGCAACCCGAGTCTGTCGAAATTCGAGGCCGGCGCGCGCAGTATGTCGGAGGTCAGGTTCATTCAATACCTGACGCTGTGCGGGCTGCGGTCGGACGACATCATGCCGCTGGTGGAGCTGTTCCGCTTGCCGGACAACGGATACTATGTCGCTGGCTTCGATGGCGGCCTGTTGGATGAGCTGATCGCGCTCATCGTCCATGAGACGAGTGCCGCGACCATCGAGGAATACGAGAACGCGGTCGTTCCGGGCTTGCTGCAATCTCGCGACTACGCCCGCTCTCTCTACGCCGACTGCGCCGTGGCAACTGCGGAGGTGATCGAACTGTGGGTTGACCGTCGGATGGACCGCCAGCTCATCCTTGAGCACGACACTTCGCCTCGGCTGACGTTTTTCATTGGCGAGAGTGTGCTTCGCTCCATCGTCGGCGATCGCGGAGTGATGCACGATCAGCTGATGAAGCTACAGTTCGCCTGCGACTGGGACAACTGCTCCATCCGAGTGATACCTGCCGCTGAGTACGGCCGGACTGGTGGGCCGTCGTCATTCCGGCTGATGAGCTTCGCCGATCACGGCCCTGTGGCGACTCAGGATCTGATAACCGCGATGGCATTTGTCGAGAAACGGCACGACCTCGCCGTGTACCGTGAGGTACTGGAACGCATCGACCGGGTGGCATTGTCCTTGGGGCAATCCAGGGCGCTGATCGCCAGCCTGGCGGATGAGTACGGCCGAACGGAGGCGGGACGTGGACGCGGCGCGGCACGGGAAGTGGACATCGTGGCGGAAGAGTAGCCACAGCAGTGGCACTTCCGGCAACACGAACTGTGTGGAGGTCGCCTGGCGCAAGAGCGACTACAGCAGTGGCACTTCGGGCAACACTGACTGCGTCGAAGTGGCTGTCGGGCCGGCGCGGGTGGGGGTCCGGGATTCCAAGAGCGCTCCCGGACCCAACCTCACCTTCCCCATCGCCCACTGGCGCACCTTCCTCACCAGCGGGTCCAGCAAGCACTGACCAGCGAACTACGACCGCTGGCCCTGCAACACCCCGTCCACGTACACGCTGACCTTCTCGTCCCAGAACGCCATCAGCCCGGCGACCTTCTCGCTCTCCGGCAGTGGCAACCGGTAGGACCAGACCAGGTCATCGTGCAGCGTGTCGCCGACGCGGACCGACCAGTACTCGGCCGAGCCCTTGTACGGGCAGTGCGACACCGTCTGGCTGCGTTCCAGCAGTTCCTGCTTCACGTCCGTCTTCGGCAGGTAGTACCGGGTCGGCAGGCCGGTCTCGAACAGCAGCTTCGGCCGGGTCGACTCGGCCACCACCATCCCGTCCACCTCGATCCGCACCGTCCGGGAGCTGTCCAGGATGTCGATGCGGGCGTACGGGCTGCGGACGTGGAAGAAGACCTCCTCGTCCTCCTCGAACCACGAGTCCATCGCGGCCCAGTCCAGCTTCACCGTGTTCTTCAGCTCCGGCACCGGGGAGTCCGAGTAGGACAGTGCGGCGCCGGCTGCCTCCTTGTCACCGACGCGGACGGTGAGCACCGCGGCCTCGCCCAGGTTGTCGGTCTGCTTCGTGTCCCCGGTCGGCACCAGCGCGTCGGCGTCGACATCGGCCAGCGGTAGGTAGTAGGTCGGGTAGTACGGGACCTCCCAGACCAGCAGCGGGCTGATGGTGTCCACGATGATCCGGCCGCCGAACAGAACACGAACTCGTTTCGCGCTCCGCTCAACGCGAACGCGGTCGCGCGTGATGTCAGTCATACCTACGGTCAACCATGACGTCATCGCATTGTGTTCCCGGGAACCGGTCCGGTCCGCACGGCGTTGGACGGAAGGAAACGGAGGGCAGGTTCGATATGCGGGACACCACAGATACCAGCACCGGGGACAGATCCACCGGGAGAAGAAAACGGCTGCTGCGCAGGTCACTGGGAGCGTTGGGGCTGGCCGCCGTCGGCGCTGCCGCGCTGGCCGTCCGGGACGTGCCGGCCGCCCTCGGGTCACGGCCGGCCGGCGCTGAGGCCGAGCGCGTCCGCAACTCACCGCAGTACCGGGACGGCGCGTTCCGCAACGTCCGGCGCACCAGCACGCTGCCGCCGGGCAGCGCCAACGAGACGTTCCGCGAACTGCTCTTCGGCAAGCAGCGCCGCAAGCCCACCAGCCCGGTCCCGCTGGTCACCGCCGCGCCCGTCGCGCCGGCCACCGACGGGCTGCATCTCACCTGGTACGGGCACGCCTCCACGCTCGTCGAGATCGACGGCTCCACCGTGCTGTTCGATCCGGTGTGGAGTGAGCGTGCCTCGCCCTCCATGCTCGCCGGCCCGCGTCGACTGCACCCCAATCCGATCCCGCTGGACGCGCTGCCGCGAATCGACGCCGTGGTCATCTCGCATGACCACTACGACCATCTGGACATGGCCACCGTCCGCACTCTCGTGCGCACCCAGTCCGCGCCCTTCCTCGTCCCGCTCGGCGTGGGCGCGCACCTGCGCCGCTGGCAGGTGCCCGAAGACCGGATCATCGAACTGGACTGGCACGAGGGCGCCGAGGTGGCCGGCCTGCGGCTGACCGCCACCCCGGCCCAGCACTTCTCCGGGCGGCTGTTCAAGCGGGACGGCACGCTCTGGTCCTCCTGGGTGGTCGCCGGCCGGACCAGGAAGGTCTTCTACACCGGCGACTCCGGCTACTTCGCCGGCTATGCGGCGATCGGCGCGGCCTACGGCCCGTTCGACGCCGCGCTGATCCAGATCGGCGCCTACGGGCCCGGCTGGCCGGACATCCACATGACGCCCGAGGAGGGCGTCGCCGCGCATGTCGACCTCAACGCCGAACTGCTCGTGCCGGTGCACTGGGCCACCTTCAACCTGGCCATTCACGCCTGGACCGAGCCGGTGGACCGGGTCTGGCGGGAGGCCAAGGCGCGCGGCATCGTGCTCGCCGTGCCCCGGCCGGGGGAGCGGATCGACGTGGACGACCCACCCGCTGTCGACGGGTGGTGGCAAGCGCTTGCCTGACCAGGCGGGGAGCCTGTTGAGCTGCCGATAACATCGTGGCTGATGACTGCCACGTTGATCGCCAAGGGCCTGTCCACCGGGCACGGCGAGCGGGAACTGTTCGCCGGACTCGACCTGGTGGTCGCGCCGGGGGACATCATCGGGCTGGTCGGCGTCAATGGCGCCGGCAAGTCCACCCTGCTCCGCCTGCTCGGTGGCCTGAGCACGCCTGAGCAGGGCACGGTGACGTGCAGTCCGCCGACGGCCAACGTCGGCCACCTGCCGCAGGAACCGGAGCGCCGGCCGGCCGAGACGGTCCGTGAGTTCCTTGCCCGCCGCACCGGAGTGGCCGCCGCCCAGCACACGATGGACGTGGCCGCCGAGGCGTTGGGCGAGGGCAAACCCGGCGCCGACGACGCCTACGCGGACGCGCTGGAGCGCTGGCTCGCCCTCGGCGGCGCAGACCTGGACGAGCGGGCCGACGAGGTCGTCGCCGATCTCGGCCTGACGGTCAGCCTCGACCAACAGGTCACGTCGCTGTCCGGCGGCCAGGCGGCCCGCGCCGGTCTGGCCTCGCTGCTGTTGTCCCGTTACGACGTGTTCCTGCTCGACGAGCCGACCAACGACCTCGATCTGGACGGCCTGGCCCGGCTGGAGCGGTTCGTCACCGGCCTGCGCGCCGGCACCGTGCTGGTCAGTCACGACCGCGAGTTCCTGGCCAGGACGGTGAACCGGATCGTCGAACTCGACCTGGCCCAGCACCAGGTTCGTACCTACGGCGGCGGTTACGACGCCTACCTGACCGAGCGCGACGTGGACCGCCGGCACGCCCGCGAGGAGTACGACGAGTACGCGAACGTGCGGGCCAACCTGGAGGCGCGGGCGCGGATGCAGCGCGGCTGGATGGACAAGGGCGTGCGCAACGCCCGTCGCAAGTCCACCGACAACGACAAGATCGGCCGCAAGCTGCGCGGCGAGTCCAGTGAGAAGCAGGCCGCGAAGGCCAAGCAGACCGACCGGATGATCGAGCGGCTGGACACCGTCGAGGAGCCGCGCAAGGAATGGGAACTGCGGATGGAGATCGCCGTGGCGCCGCGCTCCGGTTCGGTGGTCGCGGTGCTGCGCGGCGCGGTGGTGCGCCGGGGCGAGTTCACCCTGGGGCCGGTCGACCTCCAGGTCGGCTGGGCCGACCGGGTCGCCATCACCGGCGCGAACGGCTCGGGCAAGTCCACCCTGCTGGGTGCGCTGCTCGGCCGGATTCCGTTGACAGCAGGCGATTCCACCCTCGGCTCGGGCGTGCTGATCGGCGAGATCGACCAGGCCCGCGCGCTGTTCCTCGGCGAGCAGCAGTTGTTGGACGCGTTCGCCGCCGAGGTGCCCGACTGGCTGCCCGAGGAGATCCGCACGCTGCTGGCGAAGTTCGGGCTGACCGCCGCGCACGTGCTGCGGCCGGCCGCGAGCCTTTCGCCCGGCGAGCGGACCAGGGCGGCGCTCGCGCTGTTGCAGGCGCGCGGGGTGAACCTGCTCGTGCTCGACGAGCCGACCAACCACCTCGATTTGCCGGCCATCGAGCAACTCGAAGCCGCGCTGGCCGAGTACACCGGCACGCTGCTGCTGGTCACCCACGACCGGCGGATGCTCGCCGCCGTGCACACCACCCGGCACGTCGAAGTGACTGCCGGGCAGGTCAGCGAACTCTGAGCACGGCCGCGTCAGGATCGCGTGAACGCGGGCGGTTCCGGCCTCAACGACCCGTCAGGGTGGGCTGCGGGCCGGTGCGTTTCGGCCGATGCTGGACACACCGTCAGCCGAAGGGTGTGCCGATGAGTGACGTGGCCTTCTCCATCATGTTGGTCGGGTTCTGCGTGCTGCTCGCGTTGTTCCTGCGCACCGCGGAGCGCCGGATGAGCGCGCTGCGGGCCCGCCGGGCCACCCGTCGGGCCGGCCACTGAACCGACCCGACCGCCGACCCGACTGCCGACCTGGTTGCTGACCTGGTTGCTGACCCGCCACCCGGTCCCGCCACCGGTCCCGCGGATTCGGCGTCCGTCGTCAGCCGCGCGCGTCCGGGTCGGCGGTGCGGATGAAGCGTGCGTAGTCCTCGGGCGTTCGCAGGTGCGGCAGGGCTGCGCCGGCCGGAAACTGTCGGGACACGAGTTCGGCCTGCACCTCCTGGAGGTGCGAGGGCACGCCGGCCGACGGGTTGGTGCCGGTGGACACCGGCACGGTCACCCCGGCCAGTGGGTCGTCGGTGCGTGGGGTGGTCAGCGTGAGCACCGCGGACACGTCCGGCGCGGCGGCGTCCCGGGCGGTCAGCGCCGGCAGATTCCACCGGTTCTCCACCGTCCTGAGTACCGACGTGTGGTCCAGCGGGGTGCTGCCGGCCGGTACCCGGAACACCGTGCCCGCCTCGATCAGCGGTGACACCAGCACGGTCGGGACCCGCACACCGAACCGGGTGAAGTCGAAGGCGAACTCGCCTGCGGTGTCGTCCGGCGGGGTCGCACCGGCCGGCGGCGGGACGTGGTCGTAGCAGCCGCCGTGCTCGTCGTAGGTGATCACCAGCAGCGTCTTGTCCCACGCCGGCCCGTCGTGCAGCGCGTAGTACGTGTCGTGGATGAGCGCCTCGCCAAGGGCCACGTCGTAGTTCGGGTGCTGGCTGTTGCCGTCGGAACCCCAACTGGGTTCCAGGAAGGTGAAGGCGGGCAACGTACCGGCCTTCGCGGCGGCCTGGAAGTCCTTGAACTTGCCGAAGTTGGTCGTCGGCGCGGTGAGGATGTCGGTGTAGGTGCGTTTGGTCAGCGGCAGCGCGGTGTAGCCGAAGGCGGCCCAGGTCAGGTTGTTCCTGGTGAGCAGGCCGAAGATGGACGGTGCGGTGAACGTGTGTGTCTTGTCGTCCAGGTGCCCCTGGCTGGTGGCCGACAATGCGAACGCCCGGTTGGGCAGTGTTTCCGTTGGGACAGAAGAAAACCACTGATCACACACGGCGTAACCCTTGGCCAGTCCGGACAGGACGGGCAGCGTGTCGGGAGCGAAGCAGCCCATGATGTCCGACGGCGTGGTGCCGCCCACGACGGACCATTTCTCCCTGGTCTCCCAACCGATCGTGTAAGCGAAATTGGTGACGAAGCCCTGGTTGGTGGCCACCGGCGGGGTCGGTGCGGTGGTGCTGCCGAACAGTTGGCTGTTGGTCGCCAGATAGCCTTCGCCGGGGTCGGCGCCGGGCAGGAAATATGCGTTCGGGGTGTTCGGCTCGATCCGGAACACGGTCACCGGTTTGCCGTCCGCGTCCGGGTTGGACTCGTTGCCGGTCAGACCGTCGAACGGGTCGCCTTTCAGGGAGACGTTGCCGGTGTCCGTGTAGAGAAAACCGAGCAGATGATCCAGGGATCGGTTTTCCAGCATGAGAACAACGATGTGCTCGATCGAGGACAGTCCACCGGTCATGTCCACGCTCCCATCACCCAGAGTCAAAAGTCCCTGCGAATGGATGATGGGGAAACCGCCGTTCGGGTATGACTGACAAGCGATGTCGTCTGAAATAATTCTTGCCGTAGCGATCAGTCAGCAAAACAATCCGGACAGTGGTCAGTCCGTGGTGATCGGTGACCAAAGGGGGGCGGACTCGTCGTGGGTATTACTGCCGCCGCCGATCGGAGGAGATGACCGGTGCGGCCGGTGGCGTGATCGCATCCGTGCCGAAATCGAGATAATCTGTTCGGACGGCGTGGGTCGAGGCCGGCGTCCGCTGAGGGGTGGGGGTGATCATCGTGCGTACGGTGGAGAACTCTGCTTCGCGGTGGTTTGCCGGGTCGTCGGTCGGATCGTCGGACTTCGGTCCGGACGAGAGCGCGATTCGGCTGTTCTGTCTGCCCTACGCGGGTGGCGGCGCGGTCGCCTATCGCGGCTGGCAGGACAGCCTGCCGCGGACCGTGCGACTGGACGTGGTGGCGCTGCCCGGCCGGGAGACCCGGCTCGCCGAGCCGCCGTCGTTCCAGGTCCGCGACATCGCCGCCGCCCTGGCCGGCCGGATCGACCGTCCCTACGCGGTCTACGGGCACAGCATGGGCGGCCGGGTGGCGTTCGAGGTCGTGCGCGAGCTGCGCCGGATGAACGTGCCGCTGCCGATGCGGCTCTACGTCGCCGCGTGCCGGCCGCCGCACGTGCCCGAGCCGCTCCCCGAAGCCGCGCGGGGCAGCGACGACGCGCTGATCAGGGAGGTCACCGCGCTCGGCGGTACCCCGGAGGAGATCTTCGCGGACCCGGATCTGCGCTCGATCGTGCTGCCGATCATTCGCGCGGACTTCGAGTGGCTGGACCGCTACCGCTACGTTCCGGAGCCACCGTTGTCGGTGCCGATCGTGGGCATCGCCGCCGTCGACGACCCGACCGCGGCGCCGGACGAGATGGCCGGCTGGGCCCGGCACACCACCGGTCCGTTCCGGCTGCATTCCTTGCGTGGCGGGCACTTCTTTCTCAGCGGCGAGCGGGAACAGGTCACCGGACTGATCGCCGCCGACCTGCTGGACGCCGGTTTCCGCGCCGGCCGACCGCGCCCGCTCGCCCTGCCGGCCGCCGACGAGGTGCATGTCTTCGCCGTGCGCTCCACCCCCGACAGCAACCAGAACATCTCCCGGCGCACGACGCTGGCCAGCGTGTTCGCCGCCTACGGCGTGGAGTCCGAGGACGTGCGGATCGAGCATTCGTCCGGACTGCGGGTGCGGCTGGCCGGGCTGCCGGGACTCACCGTCGCGGTGGCCAGCAGCACCGATCGTCCGATCGGTATCGAGTTGTCCACTGCGGGCAGGGACGTGCTGGCCCCGGAGGTCGCGCTCGAACTGCTCGGGGCCAAGTGCGTACTTTCGCTGCCGCACAACGATATTCGCCTACGGGTACAGACGATCGGCTAGCTCTGCCCGGCTCAGCGGTGTGCTCGGGCTGAGCCGGTCCTACTTGCCCGGACGTTTCACCGCGCGCCCGACCAGAACCGTTTCGACGTCGATGAGGCCGAGGCCGGCGATGTCGTGCGTGATGAACTGGTAGAGGTGTTCCAGGTCGCGCAACCACACCGCGACGTTGAGGTTGAACGAGCCGGTGGTGGCGAGCGCGCCGTGCACGGCCGGGTGTCGGGCCAGTTGCCGGCCGGTCGCGTCCAGTCGGGCCGGTGGAACGCGCATCAGGATGTTCGCGTCGACGTTCAGGCCGAGGTGCTTCGGTTCGATGAACCCCTGGGTCACGAAGCGTTGTTCCTTGCGCAGCAAGGAAATCCGGCGCCGGGCGGTGGACTCCGGGGTGTCGGTGCGGGTGGCGACGGCCGCCGCGGTCAGCCGCGCGTCGCCGGCCAGCAGGTCGAGGATGCGCTCGTCGAGGTCGTCGGGCTCGCGGTCGCTGGGCGGCCCGAGTTCCGGTCGCAGCTGGGCACGCTCGGTCTCGGTGAGCGCGTCCAGCCGCCAGTCGGTGGCGTCGGCGAAGACGTGCATCACGGTCTGCGCCTCCACCGAGGTGACCGCCGAGGTGGCCGGCAGTTGCCGGAACACCAGCCGGTCGCGCGGATCGGTGCCGGCCGCGAGCACCACGCTGATCTCGTCACCGCCGGCCGAGACGTCGACGTAGGGGATGTCCTCGCGGGCCACGAGGGCCGCGGTGACCGCGTCGATCGTGCCGCGCAGCACCCGGATTCGCAGCATGGTCACGCCGAGCAGCGGCGTCCTCGGCCGGACCGCGACCACCCGCAGCCGGCCGTCCGCGAGCAGCGCGCGCAGCCGGCGTTGCACCGCGCGCGGGTTCAGGCCCAGCACCCGCGCCGCGTGCTCCGGGGTCAGCCGACCGTCGCATTGCAGGGCCGCGATCAGCCGCCGATCGTCGGTATCAACGACGCCTTCGCTCACCATCGTCAGATGGTTGCACATTTCCGATCGAATATCGCCGATCGTTGAGGTCGGATCGACCATCTGGGGTCAGGCTGATGGCGGAACTGATTGGAGAATCTGATGACCGAGACCTTTTCCGTCACCGCCGCGCTGCTCGACGAACTCGTCGCCGCCACCCGGGAGACCGGCGAGCTGATCCTGGCCCGGCCCCGTCCGATGCCGGCCCGCACGATGGCCGAGTTCCGGCGGAACTTCGCCGAGGTCGAACACGCGGCCGAACCCGGCTTGCGCGCACGTCTCGCGGCGATCCGGCCCGGCGTCGAATGGACCGACGAGTTCGACATCGACCTGGTCGCCGGTGAGCAGCGCTGGCTCGCCGACATCACCGACGGCGCCATCCAGTATCTCCAGGGCCTGCCGCAGTGGTGCGTGAGCGTGACACTGCTGCACGACCGGCAGGCGGTCGCCGCCGTGCTGCACAACCCCGTGTCGGCCGAGACCTACAGCGCCGCCGCGGGCCTCGGCGCGTTCCGCGACGGCGAGCCGATCACGCCCTCGGTGAAGACCGACCTGGCGATCGCGCTGGGGGCGACCAGTCAGCCGCCGTTCGTCGCCACTCAGCCGGCCGCGGTCGCCGCGGCCGGTCCGGCGCTGAGTGCCGCGCTGCCGGCGGTCGGCGCGGTGCGGAACTTCGGCCCGACCTCCTGGCAGGTCGCCGAGGTGGGCGGCGGCCGACTGGACGCGTTCTGGCAGTTCGGCCGCGACGAGGGCAACCTGCTCGGCGCCACGCTCATCGCCCGGGAGGCCGGGGCCACGGTGACCGACGTGGCCGGCGAGCCGTGGCGGCCGGGCAGCGACTCGGTCCTGGTCGCGGCGCCGGCACTGCACGGTGAGCTGCGTGGCCTGCTCGCCGGGTGAGGGTCAGTGCAGCGGCCCGAGGATGGCGATCTCCTGCTTGAGGTAGCTCTCCAGGGTCGCCGAGTCCAGGGTGGCGTTGCTCCAGAAGAAGAACTGCATCGCCACCGGGCCGAACGCGGCGAGCGCGATCACCGCGACCTGGTCCTGATCGTCCACCGTGGCCAGTCGGAACACCGACACCTTGGCGGCGGCCAGGTCGGGCATGCTGACCCGCTTGTACTG
Organism: Pseudonocardiaceae bacterium; assembly: GCA_036268615.1. Classification (GTDB taxonomy): domain Bacteria; phylum Actinomycetota; class Actinomycetes; order Mycobacteriales; family Pseudonocardiaceae; genus DATATV01. The sequence continues at coordinate 36,193 of DATATV010000071.1, read as the reverse complement.
CGGGTCGCCGGTGTAGGCGCTCACCTGCTGGCTGGTCCGGCTGGTCGCGCCGGCGGCCGCACCGAAGTCGAACAGCAGCAGGTCGGAGTCGTCGGAGTTGGTCGCGTGCCAGCTCTGGTGGGCGATCGTGCGCAGCCCCTGGGCCTGCAACTGCTGGGTGACCGACTGCTTCTGGGTCGCGTTCTGATCGAAGTAGATCCGGTCGAGGAACTGCTGCATGGTCAGCGGACCGTCGGGTGCGTAGGGCTGGGCCCACTGCTGCGCGCCGGTCGGGACGGCCATCAGGCAGGTCGTCAGGTCGGTCGGGGCGCACGCCGTCGGGGCGGCCGGGGCGGTGGTGGTGGCGTCGCCGGGAGCCGGTTCGGCCGAGCCGCTGATCGTGCTCGCGCAGCCGGTCAGCGTGGCGAGCAGCGCTACGGCGGCCAGCGATAACGAGGACCGGGTCCTCCTGGCTCGCCGCCGCCGGCACATGACACCCTCCCGTTACCGGGTCGGCCGTCGACCCGGTGAGGCCTGAACAGTGATCGTAGTGGGCCCGCGGATCGGCCCCGCGTCCCGCCGTCATGTTGCGCGCCACGGTCGATTGCCAGCAGACTCGGCTCGATTGAGGCGACCGGAACCTGGCTGAAACATGCCAGTTACACCGACTGCACAAGATGCACCTGGTAGTGGGATCGTCAGGAGGTCGAAAGTGCTGCTCTCGCCGCACGAGCAGGAGAAGCTGCTGTTGCACGTGGCCGCCCAGTTGGCCGGGCAACGGCGGGCGCGGGGCCTGCGACTGAACTATCCGGAGGCGGTCGCGGTGATCAGCTCCTGGATTCTGGAGGGGGCGCGGGACGGCCGGGGCGTCGCCGACCTGATGTCCGCCGGTCAGCACGTGCTGACCAGGGACGACGTCCAGGAGGGCGTGCCGGAGATGATCTCCTCGGTGCAGGTCGAGGCGACCTTCCCGGACGGCACCAAACTCGTCACGGTCCACCGGCCGATCCAGTAGAGGAACGAGGGCGACAGACGATGGTGCCAGGGGAGATCCTGCCCGCCGACGGTCCACTGTGGATCGCGAAGGGCGTGCCGAGGGTCGAGCTGACCGTGCTGAACACCGGTGACCGGCCGATCCAGGTCGGCTCGCACTACCACTTCGCCGCCGCCAACCCGGCGCTGGAGTTCGACCGGGCGACCGCCTGGGGGCACCGGCTGGCCGTCGCGGCCGGCACCTCGGTCCGGTTCGAGCCGGGCGTCGACCGGCAGGTGAGCCTGATCCCGTTGCGCGGCAACCGGATCGTGCCCGGACTGCGGCCCGAGCTGGCCGGCGAACTGGACGGTGACCGATGACCGAGATCGATCGCGGGCACTACATCGAGCTGTTCGGGCCGACCGTCGGTGACCGCATCCGGCTGGCCGACACCGACCTGTTCATCGAGGTCACCGAGGATCGCAGCCGGGGTCCGCAGCAGGCCGACGAGGTGGTCTTCGGCGGCGGCAAGGTGATTCGCGAGTCGATGGGCCAGTCGGTGGCCGCGCGCGCGGAGGGCACCCCGGACCTGGTCATCACCGGCGCGGTCATCCTGGACCACTGGGGCATCATCAAGGCCGACATCGGCGTGCGGGACGGGCGGATCGTCGGCATCGGCAAGGCCGGCAACCCGGACACGATGGACGGGGTAGACCCGGCACTGGTGATCGGGCCGTCCACCGAGATCCTCGCCGGCAACGGGATGATCCTCACCGCAGGCGCGATCGACGCGCACGTGCACTTCATCTGCCCGCAGCTGGTGCCCGAGGCACTGTCGGCCGGCATCACCACGCTGGTCGGCGGCGGCACCGGCCCGGCCGAGGGCACCAAGGCGACCACGGTCACCCCCGGTTCCTGGTATCTGGCCAGGATGCTGGAGTCGATGGACGGCTTTCCGGTCAACATCGCGCTGCTGGGCAAGGGCAACACGGTCAACCAGGTCGCGCTGCGCGAGCAGCTGCTCGGCGGTGCGAGCGGGTTCAAGCTGCACGAGGACTGGGGCACCACGCCCGCGGTGATCGACGCGTCGCTGCGGGTGGCCGACGAGTTGGGGGTGCAGGTGTCGATCCACACCGACACGCTCAACGAGGCCGGTTACGTGCAGGACACGCTCGCCGCGATCGCCGGCCGGACGATCCACACGTACCACACCGAGGGGGCCGGCGGCGGGCACGCGCCGGACATCATCACCGTGGCCGGCCACCCCAACGTGCTGCCCAGTTCGACCAACCCGACCCGCCCGTACACGGTCAACACCGTCGACGAGCACCTGGACATGCTGATGGTCTGCCACCACCTCAACCCGGTGGTGCCCGAGGACCTCGCGTTCGCGGAGAGCCGCATCCGGCCCTCGACCATCGCCGCGGAGGACATCCTGCAGGACATGGGCGCGATCTCGATGGTGTCCTCTGATTCGCAGGCGATGGGCCGGATCGGCGAAGTGGTCATCCGCACCTGGCAGACCGCGCACGTGATGAAGCGGCGGCGCGGTTTCCTGCCCGGCGACGTGGGGGCGGACAACCTGCGGGCCCGCCGGTACGTGGCCAAGTACACGATCTGTCCGGCGATCGCGCACGGCCTTGACGACGAGATCGGCTCGGTCGAGGTGGGCAAACTGGCCGACCTGGTGCTCTGGCAGCCGGCGTTCTTCGGCGTGCGGCCAGCGGTGGTGGTCAAGGGCGGGATGATCGCCTGGGCCGCGATGGGCGACGCGAACGCGTCCATCCCCACCCCGCAGCCGGTGTTCCCGCGGCCGATGTTCGGTGCCTACGGTTCGGTGCCCGCCGCCACCTCGGTGCACTTCGTCGCGCCGGCCGCGGTCGAGGACGGCCTGGCCGACCGACTGGACGTGAAGCGGCGGCTGGTCGGGGTGAAGAACACCCGTTCGCTGACCAAGGCCGACCTGCCCGGCAACAGCGCGCTGCCCTCGATCGAGGTCGCCCCGGACACCTTCGCGGTGCACATCGACGGTGAGCTGGTCGAGGCGAGCCCGGCCGAGGAACTGCCGATGGCCCAACGATATTTCCTGTTCTGATGACCACTCCGGCGGTGTTGCTGCTGGCTGACTCGCGGCTGCCCAGCGGCTCCCACGCGCACTCCGGTGGGGTCGAGATGGCGGTGACCGCCGGGCTGTTGTCCACTGTGGATGACCTGTTGGGGTTCCTGCGCGGGCGGCTGCGCACTACGGGACCGGTGTCCGCCGGCTTCGCCGCCGCGGCCTGCCTGCTCGCGGCCGGCCCGGTGAGCTGGGCGGACTGGGACGACGCGCTGTCGGCCCGCATTCCGGCTCCGGAGCTGCGCACGGCGTCGCGGGCGCAGGGGGCGGCGCTGCTGCGCACGGTCAGCCGAATCTGGTCCACCCCCGCGCTGACCGGCCTGCGCGAGTTGGGCCGGCCGCACCAACTGCTCGTGCTCGGCGCGGCCATCGCGGCCGGCGGCGGGACCGGTGCCGACGCGGCCGCGCTGGCACTGCACCACCTGGTCGGCGGCGCGTGCTCGGCGGCCGTCCGGCTGCTCGGCCTCGACCCGCTGGACGTGGCCGCCGCCCAGGGCGCGGTGGCCGGCCTCGCCGCCGAGGTGGCCGCCGAGGCTTGTCCCACCGCCGAACTTGCGGTGTCCACAGTAGACTCGTCAGTGCTCCCGGCGACCGGCGCTCCGCTGCCGGAACTGCTCGCCGTGGCGCACGCACAGCTGGAGGTGAGCCTCTTTGCATCGTGAGGACCAACTGACCGGACCGGCACTCGGTGGCGGCGGTCACCGGCACAGCCGGGCACTGCGAGTGGGCATCGGCGGACCGGTCGGCGGCGGCAAGACCGCGCTGGTGGCGGCGCTGTGCCGCAGCCTGGCCGGCGAGCTGTCCGTCGCCGTGGTGACCAACGACATCTACACCACCGAGGACGCGGACTTCCTGCGCCGCAACGGGGTGCTCGCCGACGAGCGGATCAGGGCGGTGCGCACCGGCTGCTGCCCGCACACCGCGATCCGCGACGACATCACCGCCAACCTCGACGAGGTCGAGGAACTGGAACGGCTGCACGACCCGGACCTGGTGCTGGTGGAGAGCGGCGGCGACAACCTCACCGCGACGTTCAGCTACGGCCTGATCGACCGGCAGATCTTCGTCGTGGACGTGGCCGGCGGGGACAAGGTGCCGCGCAAGGGCGGCCCCGGCGTGACCCGGTCGGACCTGTTGGTGATCAACAAGATCGACCTGGCCGAACTGGTCGGCGCCGACCTGGACGTGATGCGTCGTGACTCCGCGGCCCAACGCGGCGACCGGCCGACCGTGCTGATCTCGCTGCGCGCCGAGGGTGGCGTCGATCCGGTCGCCGAGTGGGTCCGCGAGTCGGTGCGCGCGCACGTGCCCGGATGAGGGCTGCCGCGACCCTGGACGCGACCGGCGGGGGAGTGCGCTGGCGGGACGCGCCGCCGGTGGTGCTCCGGCCGACCGGGCGCGACCGGGTGCACCTGGTGCACGCGGCCGGCGGCCCGCTCGGCGGGGACGAGCTGAGCCTGCGCGCGAGAGTCGCCGCCGGGTGCGCGCTGACGGTGTCCTCGGTCGCCGCGACCGTGGTGCAGCCCGGTGTGGGCGCGGCACCGGCCAGTTGGCGGGTGGACCTGACCGTGGGCGCCGGGGCCTGCCTGCGCTGGACGCCGCAGGCCACCGTGGTCACCGACGCCGCCACGTTCCACTCGGCGGTGCACGCGGAACTGGCCGAGGACGCGTTTCTGTTGGTGCGCGAGCAGGTGCTGCTCGGCCGGTCCGGCCAGGCGGGCGGCCGGTACCGGGGCGGGCTCGCGGTCACCGTGGGTGGGCGACCGTTGCTGCGGCACGAAACCGTGCTCGACGGTCGTGACCCGGACCTGTCCGGACCCGCGGGTTCGGGCGGCTACCGGGTGCTCGGCACGCTGCTGGTGGCCGGTCCGGGAGTGACCGAGGAGCAACGCGGCGGCGTCGAGGCGGACCTGCGCTGGGCGGTGTTGCCGTTGGCCGGCCCGGGTTATCTCGTCCTGGTACTCGGCCGGACCGCGACCGCGGTGGGAGCGGTGCTGGACGGACATGAGCGGCTGGCCGGTGGCGGACAGCGGCCGAAGTCGGCGTTTCCACCGATCACTGGCGGATTCCCGCAGGCCACGCCGTCGCCGGCGGGCCGGCCGGTGGCGTAACTCGGCGCAAGAAACCGTAAACCGGGAGGTCACAGCCGGTTCGTAGCGTCCATTCGCAGAGCATCCCAGCTCGCAGAAGGGATCGCAGATGGACCTTGCCGACAATCCCCAGATGGAGGACTACTCGCTGCGGTACACGCCAAGTGCCTTTCGCACCTGGTCGCCGTGGATGGTCTTCCTGAGCTGCCTGGTCGGGCTGTCCGCGATGGCGGGTTATGCCCTTGACGCCGCGTTCGTCAACGAGTTCGGCTTCGGCAACGCACTGGTCGGCTTCCTGATCGCCTCAGTGCTCACCCTGCCGCTGATGCTGGTGATCGCCTTTGCCATCGCCCGCGGCCACATCGACATCGACCTGCTCACCAGGGGATCGGGCTTCGGTTATCTCGGCTCGACGCTCACCTCGCTGGTGTACGCGACCTACACGCTGATCTTCCTCGCCTACGAGGGCGCCATCATGGCCCAGGCGTTGACCGCGCTCAGTGGCCTGGACATCCACCTCAGCTACGTGATAGTGGCCGCGGTGATGATCCCGCTGACCCTCTACGGGATGACGTTCAGCTCGAAGTTCCAGGCGTGGACGTGGCCGCTGTGGGTGGCACTGATCGTGCTGGCGATCGTCTCCGCGGCCACCGCGCCCGGCGCCGGCCAGCACATGACGCACCCGCCGACCGAGGCCACCGGGCCGGGCGGCTTCGTCGGACTGTCCGTGCTGGCGGTGTTCACCATCGCCGCCGCGCAGCTCTCGTTGGCCGCGCAGATCGGCGAGCAGGGCGACTACCTGCGGCTGATGCCCGATCCGAAGAACGGGCGGTCCCGGCGGTGGCGGCTGGCGGTGATCTTCGGCGGACCGGGCATGGCGCTGTTCGCGGTCATCATCTTCTTCGCGTCGACACTGCTGGTCGGCTACGCGGGCACCAAGATCGGCGCCGCCGCGGTCGGCCGGCCGGTGGACCTGTTCACCGTGGTCTACGAGCGGATCACCGGCGGGAACCACACGCTGGCGCTGATCCTGTCCGGGGTCCTGGTGCTGCTGTCCCAGATGAAGATCAACATCATGAACACCTACTCGGGTTCGCTGTCCTGGTCGAACTTCTTCTCGCGGTTGCTGCACCGCCATCCCGGCCGGGCGGTCTGGGTGGTGCTCCAGGTCGCGCTCGCGCTGGCGCTGATGGAGTTCGACATCTTCGACCACATCGTCACCGCGCTGGCCTGGTACGCCAACATCGGCATCGCCTGGATCGCGGCGATGGTGTCGGACATCGTGCTCAACGGGCGGGTGTTCAAGCTGCGCCCGGCCGAAACCGAGTTCCGCCGGGCGCATCTGTACAACATCAACCCGGTCGGCTTCGGCTCGATGGTGGTCGCGGGCGTGGTGTCCATGTTGGCCTTCTACGGCGTGTTCGGTGTCGGGGCGAGTTCGTTCTCGCCGTTCGTCTCGTTCGCCGTCGCGCTGGTGCTGCCACCGATCGTCGCGTTCGCGACCAAGGGCCGCTGGTACATCGCCAGGACCAGCGACCTGCCCGCGGACGCGACCGAACTGCCCTGCGCGGTGTGCGGCGGGAGTTACGACGTGGCGGACATGGCCACCTGTCCCCACCACGAGGGCACCATCTGCTCGCTGTGCTGCTCGATCGAGGGCCACTGCAAGGACAGTTGCAAACCAAGCAGTTGGCGGCCCGGTCGGACGGTCACCATGCTGGGTATGCCCGCCAAGCCGGAGCCGGTCGCGGCCGGGGAGGCGGCCTGATGTCGATCACCACCCTGCGCGCGGGGCCGTGCTTCGGTAACGGCTCGCTGACCGGCCCGACATCAGTGGGCAACCAGCGGCACCTACCGTCGGACCGAATGACGGCCGTGCCACGCAGACCTGGGCCGACCCGGGAGCACGATGTGCGTCGCGTGCGAGACCTGGTGCGCGCCGCGATCCTGCGCCGCGATTTTCCGCACGGCGCGCTGCCCGGCGAGTCCGAGCTGATGCTCTCGCACGGAGTAGGACGGGCCTCGGTGCGCGCGGCGCTCGCGCTGCTCCGCGACGAGGGTCTGATCGAGCGAACGCAGGGCATCGGCACGCACGTCGTGGTCCGCGCCGTCACCACCCGACTGGACGAGGCGCACGGCGCCGCCGAGCCCGGGCCGGAAAGCCTGCTCAACCGGCGGATGCGACCCAAGGTGCTGGACTGCTCGACGGTTGCCCTGCCGGCGACCGCGGCCAACCGGCTGGGCGTGCCGGCGGGCGTGCCGTGTCTGCGGCTGGAGTACATCGCCCTGCTGGAGGACGAGCCGATCGCGTTGGCGACCAACTACGCGCTGTTCCCGGAAGCGGAGCGGCTGGCGACCACGCCGTTCGTGTCCGACTGGTACGCGCTGCTGGCCGAGGCCGGCATCGTGTTGGGCGACTCGGAGTTCCTGATCGGCGGCATGGCTGCCGACGCGCTGACCGCCCGGCTGCTGGACCTGGTTCCCGGAACTCCGCTGCTCGCGCTGGAACAGGTGATCAGCGATCCCAGCGGCCGGGCGTTCGACTACGCGGTGGTGCTGCACCGCACCGACCGCTTCCTGTTCCGATCGGTCGCCCACCGTCCCAACTTCTGATCCTTTCCATTGTCCACCAACACATTCGTGGAGGAAAGCTGTGTCAACACCGATCACCCTGACTGATGCCGCTGCCGCCCTGCGCGCCGGCACGGTCACCAGCCGGCAACTCACCGAAGCGGCCTTCGCCGTGGCGGACGCCGCCGACGAGCAACTCGGCGCGTACCTGGCCCGGTTCGACGACACCGCCCTCGCCGCCGCCGACCGGGCCGACGAAGAACTCGCGGCCGGCCTCGACCGTGGCCCACTGCACGGAATTCCCTTCGGGGTCAAGGACATCCTGGCCAGCGCGGAGGGCCCGACCACCGCGCAGAGTCTGGTCCTGGACCCGGCATGGGGCGCCGGCAAGGACGCCCCGACAGTGGCCCGACTCAAGGCGGCCGGCGCGGTGATCACCGGCAAGGCGAGCACAATGGAGTTCGCCTGCGGTATGCCCGACCCGAGCAAGCCGTTCCCGCCGCCGCGCAACCCGTGGAACCCGGAAACCTGGCCGGGCGGTTCGAGCTCAGGTACCGGTGCGGGTGTTGCCGCCGGCATGTTCCTGGCCGGCCTCGGCACGGACACGGCCGGCAGCATCCGCATCCCGGCCGCATTCTGCGGCGTGAGCGGCCTGATGCCGACGTTCGGCCGGGTACCCAAGTCCGGTTGCGTGCCACTCGGCTACAGCCTCGACCACATCGGCCCGCTCGCCCGCAGTGCGCGCGACTGTGCAGATGTCCTGTCGGTGATCGCCGGACGGCATCTGAGTGACCCGGACTCGGTCGACGCGCCGTTCACGGTCCCGGAGTGGGGCGGCGACCTGACCGGTCTGCGCATCGGCGTCGCCCGCAGCGGTCACTTCCCGGAGGGCAGCGACCCAGCTCTGGCCGGGGTGTTCGAGGCGACCCTGGCCGAGTTCAGCGCCGCCGGCGCGGAGCTGGTCGAGATCGAGCTGCCGTACTGGGCGGAGTTGCGCACCGCGAACCTGGTGACGATGGCGTGCGAGGCGTTGGCCTACCACCGTGTCGACATGAGCACCCGCTGGACCGACTACTTCGCCGCGACCAGGGCGATGCTGGCCAGGGGCGCGCTGGTGTCCGGTGCGGATTATGTTCAGGCCCAACGGGTCCGGCGAGTGGCGCAGGACGCCGTCGCCCGTCTGTTCGACCAGGTGGACCTGGTGATCTGCCCGACGGCATCGGTGTCGGCGCCGAAGTACACGGAGCTGACCAATCCGGACGGCACGACCGACGTGGAGAACATGTTCACCCTGATCCACACCGGATACTGGGACTGCCTCGGCAATCCCGTACTGGCCGTACCGATGGGCTTCAGCAGCGAGGGCCTGCCGCTGTCGGTGCAGTTGGCCGCCCGCCCGTTCGAGGAGGCGACCGCGCTGAAGGCCGGCGACGCCTTCCAACAACGCACCAACTGGCACTTGCAGGTTCCCGACCTGGCCCTGCCCGCCGCCGCCTGACCACAGCAGAGGAGACACCGACATGACCACAGCGCAGCCCGACCCGGTAGCCACGGTGGGAGTTCTGTTGGCCGCGGCCGGAATCCCGGCCGGTGAAGGGGAAATCGGCGGCCTGGCGGCCGCTTACGAGGTGCACCGAGCCGCGGTGGACGCGATGTATCTGGCGCAGGGCGTGCGTTACGCCGATCCGGCACTGCGGTTCAAGGCGGACGCCCCGCGAATTACGGACTGGGCCGTGAACGAAAACGGTATTGGGTGACTTCGCGGCTGTCGAGCGTCTGGAACTTCTGAAGGCTGTCCCGTGGTGGGAGTGGCTGCGGCCACTCCCATCACGCGTTCGTGAGACAACGGCGACACGGCCTCAGGCGGACTGGGCACACAACTCCCGAAGATCCGCCAAAGCCCCGTCGAACCCGTCAGCGATCGTATGCAGATCAGGCAAAGCGTCAGCATTCCCGCAAAGCCCGACATGCACGGCGTCCCCGTACCCGCAGAACGCGACGGCCAGAGCATGTCCGGCGGCCAGCGGAACAACCGGATAAATCTCCTGCAACGCAGCCCCGTCGAAGGCGAGCGACACCCGAGGCAGCTGCACGTTGGTGGCCACCGTGTCAAAGAGGAATGCGGCCCCACCACTCATCAGCGGCATGGCGACCCGGTGCAACGCGGCCGGAACCCGCTCGGCAAGCATCGGCAACGCCCCTGCCCCCTGCCGGGTCCCAGCCTCCTTGTTGCGATCCATTGCCTCCCGCACCAGGACCAGCCGCCGCACCGGATCAGGCTCCCCCACGGGCAGATCGCACAGATAACCGGACAGCTGGTTGCCCGCCCCGGCCCGACCATCAGGCTGGCCGCCGGTCCGCCCGTCGGCCCGGCCGCGTGAATTGACCGGCACGAGCGTCCGCACGGTCCGCCCGTCGACCGGCTCACCACGGCGCAACAGCCAGTCCCGCAGCGCACCGGACAACAGCGCGAGCAACACGTCGTTGTTGGTCCCCCCGTGCTGGGCCCGCACCTCCTTGATCGCGTCCAGGCCGATCCGCAGGGTGGCCAGCTGCCGATCCGGAGACGGGGTGGCCAACAGCGGCGACGCCACCGCGGGCGGTCGGGCGCCGCGCATCACCGACGCGGCGATGCCGAACGACTCCTGCACCTGCCGGGCCTTCGCGGGCAGCCGATCCAACGCAGGCACCGTGCCGTTCACCGGCCGGACCGAACCCAACGCCCGACGCGCCATGTCGAGCGCGAGGTCGAAGGTGTTACTGCCCACAGTGGATGGTTCGGGGATCTCGGTGACCGGCGGCCGGGTGAAGCCGTCCATCAGGCCGAGGCCGATCATCACCGCGCCCGCGCCGTCGGCCAGCGCGTGGTGCAGCTTGGCCAGCAGGGCGAACCGGCCGCCGGGCAGTCCGGTGAGCACGTGCAGTTCCCACAGCGGCCGGTCGAGTTCGAGTCGCCGGCTGATCAGCTCGCTGACCTTCTCGGTCAGCTGGTTCGGGTCGTGCGGCCGGGGCAGGTGGTGGGCGTGCACGTGCCGGCTGACGTCGAAGTCCGGGTCGGGTACCCACTGCACGGCGCCCAGCGGCATCAACATGCTCCGCGCGCGTTGCCGCAGCCGCGGAATGCGGCCGGCCCGGTCGCGCAGCAGCTCCACCAACCGGGTGGGGTGCACGGCCTGGCTCGGCGCGAAGATGGTGAGTGCGCCGAGATTCATCGGCGCGGACCGGCTGTCCAGACAGAGGAATGCGGTGTCGAGGCCGCTGAGCCGGTCATAGCCCATGGAAGATCTCCTTAACTTTTGGCGGGGAGGCCGGCAGACGTTGCCGTGGATTACACGTATGGGTACAGCCAAAACCTCGTTCGTGGCGAGGAGATACTGCACAGGTTACAAGCAGGCGTCACTGGCCTCGTCATTCACCAATACAGGTGAATCGTCCGACGATCGACATCGATGTCACGGTTAACCCGGCCTGATCATCGGGAGCGTAATTCGTGTTCGGACGTACGGCGAATCGACCTCACCCGAGAATTGGTCGAAAGAGCAGACCATTATGTTGTCTGGTCAGCCGACAGTCATCAGTCGACGGTCAGCTGTGCCGCCAGTTTCGCCGCCGCCGACCGCATCAACGGCACCACGTCGGACTCGATCAGCCGGGACATCCGGAACTCCGGCCCGCTGATCGAGAGTGCCGTGCCGGTCGGCGCGCCGGGCACCACGACGGCCAGACAGCGCACCCCGATCTCCTGCTCGCCGTCGTCGATCGCGTAACCCCGTTCGCGGGTCGCGGCCAACTCGCGGTGCAGCAGCGCCAGGTCGGTGATGGTGTGCTCGGTCTTGGCACGCAGCTCGCCGTGCGCGAGCAGGGCGGTGACCCGCTGCTCGGGCAGTTGCGCGAGCACCGCCTTGCCGACCGCGGTGCAGTACAGGTCCACCCGCCGGCCGACCTCGGTGAACATTCGCATCGGGTGCGGCGAGGGCACCTGCGCCACGTAGACGATCTGGTCGCCGTCCAGGATCGCCATGTTCGCCGTCTCGCCGACCGCCTCGGTCAGCCCGGCCAGATAGGGGCGGGCCCAGGCGCCGAGCGCGCGGCCCGCGGTCTCGCCCAGCCGGATCAACCGGGGGCCCAGCGCGTAGCGGCGGGACGGTTGCTGGCGGGCGTAACCGCCGGCGACCAGCGTGCGCATGATCCGGTGGATGGTGGGCAGCGGCAGCCCGGAGGTCTCGGCCAGCTCGCTCAGGCCCACCTCGCCGCCGGCGTCAGCAAGCAGTTCCAGCACCTCGAACGAGCGCTCGACCGACTGCACTCCGCCGTTGCTCCGGCCATGTCCCCCGGACTGTTCCGTGCGTCCCATCCCGCTTGCCTTCGGTCATTTTTGGAAGTAGAAATCCACGATAAGGAAAAGTACCACGAGACCGCGCGGCGGAGATGGGGTTGATTCGATGTCTGGGATCAGGGTGCTCGGCAAGCCGGTCGACCGGGGTGAGCAGATCCTCACCCCCGAGGCGCTGGACTTCATCGCCGAGTTGCAGCGGGAGTTCGGCCCTCGGCGCGACGAACTGCTGGCCCGCCGGGCGCAGCGGCGCGAGCAGATCGCGCGGGAGCGGCGCCTGGACTTCCTGCCGGAGACCGAGCAGGTCCGGACCGGGGAGTGGCGGGTGGCCCCGGCGCCGGCCGACCTGACCGACCGCCGGGTGGAGATCACCGGTCCGACCGAGCGCAAGATGACCATCAACGCGCTCAACTCCGGTGCCAACGTCTGGCTGGCCGATCTGGAGGACGCGAACACCCCGCACTGGGCCAACGTCGTGTCCGGCCAGGTCAACCTCTATGACGCGGTCCGCCGGCAGATCTCGTTCAGCTCGCCGGAGGGCAAGCGGTACGCGCTGGCCACCGACCAGAAGTTGGCCACGATCGTGGTCCGGCCGCGCGGCTGGCACCTGCCCGAGCGCCACCTTGAGGTGGACGGCGAGCCGGTGGTCGGTGCGCTGGTCGATTTCGGCCTGCACTTCTTCCACAACGCCAAGGAGCTCATCGAGCGCGGCAGCGGCCCGTACTTCTACCTGGCCAAGACCGAGAGCCACCTGGAAGCCCGGCTGTGGAACGACGTGTTCACCGCCGCCGAGGCCCGGCTGGGCATCCCGCACGGCACCGTGCGGGCGACCGTGCTGATCGAGACGATCACCGCCGCGTTCGAGATGGAGGAGATCCTCTACGAGCTGCGCGAACACGCCTCCGGTCTGAACGCCGGCCGGTGGGACTACCTGTTCAGCGTGATCAAGAACTTCCGGGACGCCGGGCCGAAGTTCGTGCTGCCCGACCGCAACTCGGTCGGCATGACCGTGCCGTTCATGCGCGCCTACACCGAACTGCTGGTGCGCACCTGCCACCAGCGCGGCGCGTTCGCGATGGGCGGCATGGCCGCGTTCATCCCCAGCCGCGATCCCGAGGCCAACAAGCAGGCGCTGGCCAAGGTGACTGCGGACAAGCAGCGCGAGGCCGGCGACGGTTTTGACGGCTCGTGGGTGGCCCACCCGGGGCTCGTGCCGATCTGCAAGGACGTGTTCGACGGCGTGCTCGGTGATCGGCCCAACCAGCTGGACCGGCTGCGGGCGGAGGTGTCGGTCACCGCTGACCAGCTGTTGGACATCGAGAGCACTCCGGGCGCGGCCACCGAGCACGGCCTGCGGGCCGCGGTGGACGTGGGCGTGCGGTACCTGGCCTCCTGGCTGTCGGGCAACGGCGCGGCGGCCATCCACAACCTGATGGAGGACGCGGCGACCGCCGAGATCTCCCGTTCGCAGATCTGGCAGTGGGTGCACAACGAGGTGGTGCTGGACAACGGCCAGCAGGTGACCGCGGAGCTGGTCCGGTCGCTTCTCGCCGAGACCAGGGCCGAGCTGGCCGACGTGGTCGGCGAGCAGCTCAACACCGCCTGCGAGATCTTCGAGCAGGTCGCGCTCGCCGACACGTTTGTCGACTTCCTCACCCTGCCGGCCTACCAGCGGATCGACTGACGTGCTCGATCCGGCAGCGGTGGCGCGGCTCACCGCCCGACTATCCGAAGTGGACGAACGGCGGGCGGTGAGTCATCCGGGGGAGCGGGCCGGCCGGCAGCCGGTGCACACCTGCTACCTGTCGGCCGGCCAGGTCGCCGCGGACCTCCCGGCCCGCTGGGGCGCCGCGGCCACCGACGCGCTGCGCCGGCACGCGGCCACCCCGGCCGCGCTGGCCGAGGTGGCCGGACTCGCCGCTGACCTGGCCGAACCGGTGTACGAGCGGGTGCTGGCCAAGCTGGCCGCCGAGCCGGTCGAGGACCTGCGGGTCGACTTCGAGGACGGTTACGGCGAGCCGGCCGACGACACCGAGGACGCCGACGCGGTGGCCGCCGCGACCGTCGTCGCCGGCTGGCACCGGGACGGCACCGCGCCGGCCTGGCACGGTCTGCGGGTCAAGTCGTTCGACACCCCGGCGTTGCGCGACCGGTCGATCCGCACGCTGGACGTCTTCCTGACCACGCTGTTCGATGCGACCGGCAACACCCTGCCGGCCGGGTTCGTGCTGACCTTTCCCAAGGTCACCGCCGTCGAGCAGGTCGAGGTGTTCGCCGAGCTACTGGCCCTGCTGGAGGCGCGGCACGCGCTGCCGGCCGGCGCACTGCGCTTCGAGATCCAGGTGGAGACAACCGAGTCCATTGTGGACTCAACCGGGCGGCTCGCGCTGCCCGGCTTCATCGCGGCCGGCGATGGCCGGGTCAGCGGGCTGCACTTCGGCACGTACGACTACACCGCCGCGTGCGGCCTGCCGATCAGCAGCCAGCACCTGGCGCACGGCGCGTGCGACTTCGCCCGGCACGTCATGCAGGTGTCCGCCGCCGGCACCGGCGTGTGGTGCTCGGACGGCTCCACCAATGTGCTGCCGGTCGGCGACGCCGAGGCGGTCCGGCACGGCTGGCGCACGCACGCCGGGCTGGTGGCCCGCTCCCTGGCGCACGGCTTCTACCAGGGCTGGGATCTGCATCCGCACCAGTTGGTCACCCGCTACGCGGCGGTGTTCGGCTTCTACCGGGGCGGCGGCCCGACCGCGGCGGCCCGGCTGGCCGCCTACGCGGGCGGTGGTGCGGCCGGCTCGATCGCCGACGAGCCGGCCTCGGCCCGGGTGCTGGCCGGGTTCCTGCTGCGTGCGCTGGACTGTGGCGCCTGGGATCGGGCCGAACTGACCGCGGCCACCGGACTGTCGGTCGAACGGCTGCACTCGCTGGCCCGCAGACCGGCTGGTCAGGAGGTCGGTCGGTAGTAGCTCAGGGTGTTGCCGTTGTCGAACGGGCGCACGCCGGTCCGGGTCAGCCGGACGTGCTCGGGCAGGCCCTGGAACAGCGGCGTGCCGTCGCCGAGCAGCACCGGCATCACCATCACGGCCACCTCGTCGATCAGGCCCAGCCGGATCAGCTCCACGGTCAGCTTCGAGCTGCCGAAGATCGCGATGTCCTTGCCGGGCTGCTGCTTGAGCCGGGTGAACTCATCGGCCAGGTTGTCGCGGACCACCCGGGTGTTGGCCCAGTCCGCGCTGGTCAGCGTGCGGGACACGACGATCTTCGGCTTGTCGTTCATCCTCGACGCGATCTCCGGATCGGCCTCGATCGCGAACGCCGTCGGCCAGAAACTGGCCATGCCCTCGTAGGTGGCCCGGCCGAAGACCAGCGTGTCGATGCCGTCGAGTTGGGCCGCGGCGAACTCGTTGAACTCCGCGTCCACGTTGTTCCAGTCCAGGCTGTGGTCGGGGGCCTCGTGGTAACCGTCGACGGAGACCACGACGAACGAGAAGAACTTGCGCATCAGAACTCCCGGTGAGCTGCGGAAATGGTTGCTGTCACCAGGAGGTCGGTGCCGTCGGCCCGGTCTCGACATGACCCGGCGGAAAAGTTTCAGGCGAGTTCGGCGAGCACCGCGCGCAGTGCCGGGGTGCTGCGGTTGTGGTCCTTGAGGAACTCCGTCGAGGCCAGGACGTGCTCGTCGGCCAGCCGCAGCCACACCGCGCCGGCCACCGGAATCTCGGTCACCACCAGCCGGAACGGCCGGGCCGTGCGGCCGAGGCTCAGTTCGAGGTCCTGCACGATCTCGTGCGGCGCCGGGCCGTTCACCCACTGCGGGCGGCCGGCGTTGGCCCGGCTCTGGTCACCGAAGTACCGGGCGGTCTCGGCCTGCAACGCGACGATGGCCTGGCGGATGGCCGGCCGGACGGTGAGGGCGGCCGACTCCGGCCGGATCGGCAGCGCCGCGAACCGCTGGGCCGGGTCGCCGTTGTGGTCGGCGGTGGTGAACGTCAGCACGTCGGCCCACCAGCTCGGCCACTCCGCGGCCACCGCTTTGCGGTCGACTCCGGGCGGCACGACCACGGGCACGGACGGAGCCAGCAGCGGCAGGTCCGGGTCGGTTTCCACGGACAGCGCCAGGGTGTCCCGCAGGAACAGTGCGGTGTCCACCGCACGCTCGTTCCCCCAACTGATCTGCCAGGACTGGCTGCCGGCGAACCTCATACGCCTCAGTGTATGCAGGTTTTCCGGACAGCTACCGGTTTTTCTACCGCAACAGGCCGGATTTCCCTTTCCCGACTGATGACCGGCGATTCACCCGGGGGAAATCGGTCAATCCCAACACAAACTTCACGGTCCGTATGCACGGTCCGCCCTCACGCACCTGCCCACGTCCACTGACCAGGGCGAATCCCGGTCAGAATTCGGCCATCGAGTACCACGCCAGGCCGGCGTCGACCGCGTCGTCGCGCAGCACGGTGCCCTCGATCTGGCCGTAGGGGCGGTCCGCGGCGAAGAAGACCTCGTTGTCGTTGGCGAGTCCGAACGGCGTCAGATCCACTTCGAAGTGATGCTTGTTGGGCAGCGACAGGCGGATCTCGGCGATCTCCGGCTGCTCGGTGAGCACCGCCTCGCCCATCGCGTAGAGCGTCTGCTGCAACGCCAGGCTGTGCGTGCTGGCGAAGGTGGACAGCAGGCCGGCTCGGGCCGTCGCGAAGCTCGCCGCCCAGTCGACGTCCAGCCGCTGGTGCCGCCAGCGCGCGGTGACCGCGGTGGCCAGGATGCGGTCGGTGGTCTCCGGCAGCGTCGTATAGGGGTCCTTCGGGTAACCGTGGAACTCCGAGCCTGCCGACTTGAGCACGGTCAGGTCGGTCAGGCCGGACAGCACCCAGGTCTGGTCACCGGCGACGGTGACGGCGGTGGTGCGCTGCTCGGGGCCGGCCCGGCGGAACGAGTGCGGGTGCGGTTGGCCGTCCACCGCGATGCGCTCCCACTCGTACTGGCTGATCAGCACGCGGGCGCCGGTGATGTGCTCGAACGAGTCGACGAAGTGCCGGCCCAGCCGCAGCGCGAAGTCCTCGATCTGGCCGACCGGCTGCTGCTTGGCGAAGGCGAAGACCGTGTTCTTCTGCGTGTCGGTGGTGACCACGTGTGCGTTGTCGCCGGTCAGGTGGGACGCGGCCAGGTCGCCGCGCAGCGCGATGCTCACGTTGAGGTCGGTGAGTTCGTGCCCCCCGGTGTCCGTGCGACGCACGGTGACCAGCCGGGTCTCCGCCTTGCCGTACTGGTTGGCACCCAGCGTGATGGCCATCAGGTCAACTCCCTCGGTAGGTGGAGAACGCGAACGGGGACAGCAGGATCGGTACGTGATAGTGCTGCTCGACGTCCGGGACGTCGAAGGTCACCGACACCTCGGGGAAGAACGCCTCCCGACCGTCGCGGGCGAAGTAGGCCGCGGTGTCGAAGGTCAGGCGGTGGGTGCCCGCGGTAGTCCGGTCCGGCCCGATCCGGCCGATCCGCCCGTCCGCGTCGGTGTGGCCGGCGCCCAGTTCCCGCCAGCCGTCCGCGGCCCGGTACTCCAGCCGGACCGGGACGCCCTCGGCCGGTCGGCCGGCCGAGGTGTCCAGCACGTGGGTGGTGATCGCGCTGCGGCTCATCGCAGGCCGGCCAGCCGCAGGTGGGCGATCTTGCCCAGTTCGGCCCGGACCACGGCGAGTTCGGTCGCGGGCGGATTGGCCAGCCGGGAGCGCAGGTCGGCCAGGATCTCCGCGCCGTCCCGGCCGCTCGCGCAGACCAGATAGATATGGCCGAACCGCCGCTCGTAGTCGGCGTTACCGGCGGCGAGCCGCTCGGCCAGGGTCGCGTCCCGGCTGTCCACTCCGGACTGTTCGGCCGCGGACAGCGCCGCGGTGGTGCTCGCCGAGGAGGGCCGCTCGCCGATCCGGGGGTGGTCGGCGACGGCGGCCTGGACCTCGGCGTCGGCCAGGCCGGCCGCCAGCGCGTCCGCCCTGGCCAGCAGCGCGTCGCGGTCGGCGTAGGGACGGCCGGCGGCCAGTTCGTGCGCCCAGCGCGGCACGGCGAGACACTGGAGCAGCAGCTCGGTCAGCTCGGCGGCCGGCAGGGCGTTGATCCGGTCGGCGTCCTGCGCGGCGGGTTCCGGGGCGGACATGGTCACCAGTGTGCCGGAGCTGTGCGTTGACCTGGTGACCACTCTGGACTAGCGTCGACATCCGGAACCGATGTTCCATGATGTGGAATTTTGGAACCGCATGTCGGGAATGTCGGGTGGACCACGCGCAGCGTGCTGGAGGGTTACGTGGCCCATGTGTTGCTCGCGCCCGACAAGTTCAAGGGCTCACTGACCGCCGCCCAGGTCGCCGCGGCGCTGGCCAGGGGCATCCGCCGGGTTCGCCCGGGCCAGAAAATACGCATCGTCCCGGTCGCCGACGGCGGTGACGGCACGGTGGCCGCCGCGCTGGCCGCCGGCTTCCACCGGATCGACGTGTCGACCACCGGACCCACCGGCACGCCGCTGACCGCGGCCGTCGCCGTGCGCGGCGAGACCGCCGTGATCGAGACGGCCGCCGCCTGCGGGCTGAGCCGCCTGCCCGACGGCGTGCCGGCCCCGCTCACCGCGACCAGCGCCGGCATCGCCGCCCTGATCCGGGCCGCCATCGACGCCGGCTGCGGCACCATCGTGCTCGGCCTCGGCGGCAGCGCCTGCACCGACGGCGGTGCCGGCCTGATCGCCGGCCTCGGCGGCCACCTGCGGGACGGACAGGGCCGACCACTGCCGCCCGGCGGCGGCGCGCTGGCCGACCTGGCCACCGTCGATCTGTCCACCGTGGATCGACGGGTGCGCGGGCTGAACCTGTTGCTCGCCTCGGACGTGGACAGTCCGCTGCTCGGACCGACCGGCGCGGCCGTGGTGTTCGGTCCGCAGAAGGGCGCCGATCCGGCGCAGGTCGCGCTGCTGGAGCGGGGCCTGACCAACTGGGCCGAGCGGATCGCCGCAGCCAAGGGCAAGCTGGTCGACGAGCTGGCCGGGCAGCCGGGCGCGGGTGCGGCCGGTGGTCTCGGCTTCGCCGCGCTGGCCCTGCTCGGCGCACACCGCCGGTCAGGCATCGAGCTGCTGCTGGACCTGGTCGGCTTCCCCGGACAGCTGACCGGCGCCCGACTGGTGATCACCGGTGAGGGCTCGCTGGACGAGCAGAGCCTGCACGGCAAGGCGCCGATCGGCGTGCTCACCGCGGCCGGCCGGGCCGGGGTGCCGGTGGTCGCCGTCGCCGGTCGGTGCGCCCTGGACGAGCGGCAGCTGGCCGACGCCGGGTTCGCCGCCGCGTACCCGCTGACCGACCTGGAACCCGACCCCGAACGGAGCATGGCCGAGGCGGCGGTGCTGGTGGAACGCGTCGGCGAGCGAATCGCCACCGAGTGGCTGGCATGACCGCCTACGATCTGGCCGTCCGGGCCGAGCGGATGATCACGCCGGCGGGCGAGGTGTCCGGCTGGGTCGGCGTGCGGGACGGCCGGATCGCCGCCGTGCAGCCGCTGACCACCGATCTGACCGCCGACCGGATCGTCCGGCTGGCCGCCGACGAGGTGCTGCTGCCCGGCCTGGTGGACACGCACGTGCACGTCAACGACCCCGGCCGGGCCGACTGGGAGGGCTTCCCGACCGCGACCAGGGCGGCCGCGGCCGGTGGCATCACCACGATCGTCGACATGCCGCTGAACAGCCTGCCGCCGACGGTCACCGTGGACGCGCTGGCCGTCAAGCGGGCGGCGGCGCGGGGCCGGGTGTTCGTGGACGTCGGGTTCTGGGGTGGCGCGGTGCCGGCGAACCTGGGCGCCCTGGCCGAACTGCACCGGGCCGGCGTGTTCGGCTTCAAGTCGTTCCTGCTGCACTCCGGGGTGGACGAGTTCGGCTGGCTCGACCGCGACCAGCTCACCGAGGCGATGCGGGTGCTGGCCGAGGTGGACGCGCTGCTGATCGTGCACGCCGAGGACGCGCACACCATCGAACACGCGCCGGCCCCGGTCGGCCGCCGCTACGCCGACTTCCTGGCCTCCCGCCCGCCGGCGGCCGAGCACGCGGCGGTCGCCTCGGTACTGGAGTTGGCGGAGCGCTTCGGCACCCGGGTACACGTACTGCACCTGGCCAGCGGCGCGCTGTCGGAGTCCATTGTGGACGCGCGGGCGCGGGGGGTGCGGGTGACCGTCGAGACCTGTCCGCACTACCTGAGTTTCTGCGCCGAGGAGATCCCCGACGGCGCGACCCAGTTCAAGTGCTGCCCGCCGATCCGCGAGGCGGCCAACCGGGAGGACCTGTGGCGCGGCCTCGCCGAGGGCGCGATCGACTGCGTGGTCAGCGACCACTCGCCGTGCACGGCCGACCTGAAACGCTTCGACGTCGGCGATTTCGGCCTGGCCTGGGGTGGCATCGCCGGTCTGCAGGTCGGCCTGTCCGCGGTCTGGACGCAGGCCCGGCAGCGCGGGCACACCCTCGCCGACGTCGTCACCTGGATGGCCACCCGGCCGGCGGACCTGGTCGGCCTGGCCGACAAGGGCCGGATCGAGGTCGGCCGGGACGCGGACCTGTGTGTGTTCGCGCCGGACGAGACGTTCCTGGTGGACGCGGCGAAACTGTTCCACCGCAACGCGGTCAGCGCCTACCACGGGCGGCCGCTGGCCGGGGTGGTCCGGCGGACCTGGCTGCGTGGCGGCCTGATCACCCGTGACCGGCCGGCGGGCAGGTTGCTGACGAGGGGAGAGGCGTGAGCGGCACCGATGACTGGGCCCAGCTGCCCGACCTGGCCGACCGGCGGGTCGGCGGCAGTGTGATCTCGGCGAACGACGAGTTCTTCGCGGAGCGGGAGAACCTGATCAAGTCGGCCGACCCGGTGTTCCGGCCCTACACGTTCACCAACAAGGGGCAGGAGTACGACGGCTGGGAGACCCGACGCAGGCGCCGCGACCCCGGGGACCACGACTGGGCGATCGTGCGCCTCGGCCTGCCTGGTGTGCCGGCAGCGGTGGTCGTGGACACCGCGTTCTTCACCGGCAACTTCCCGCCGTTCGCCCAGGTCGAGGGCGCGGGTCTGGAGGGGTACCCGGAAGCGGTGGACCTGGCCAACGCGGTCTGGGAGCCGATCGTGCCCAGGTCGCCGCTGGCCGGCGACACGCGCAACGTCTTCGAGGTGGCCGAGAGCCGGCGGTTCACCCACGTACGGCTGCGCATCTTCCCCGACGGCGGGGTGGCCCGGTTGCGGGTGCACGGCCGGCCGGTGGCCGATCCCCGGTGGCTCGCGGACCTTCCGTTCGACCTGGCCGCGCTCGCCAACGGCGGTCGGGTGGTCCGGTGCAGCAACTGGTTCTACTCGCCGCCGAACAACATGTTGCAGCCCGGTGAGTCGCTGTTCATGAGCGACGGCTGGGAGTCCGCGCGGCGGCGCGACGCGGACCACGACTGGGCGGTGGTCCGGCTGGCGGCCGCGTCGACTCCCCGGGTCGTCGAGGTGGATACCGCGCACTACAAGGGAAACTCGCCCGACCGGGTGTCCGTGTCGGGCATCGACGCGAGCACGGCCGAGCTGGACGACGAGAGCGCGTGGTGGCCGGTACTGCCGGAGACGCGGCTCAGCCCGGACACCGCGCACCGGTTCCGGGTGTCGACCGACCGGCCGGTCACCCACGTGCGGCTGGACGTGTTCCCGGACGGCGGCATCGGCCGGCTCCGGGTCTACGGGCCGCCGACCGCCGCCGGGCGGCACGACCTCGCAGCCGGCTGGTTCGGTGCGTTGCCGGCCGGGCAGGCGCTGTCGGTGCTGACCCGCGACTGCGGGGTCGACTCGCGGACCGCGGCGCAACTGGTCGCCGCCCGCCCGGCGGTGCCGACGGAACTGTTGGAAACGCTGGAAACCCTGTGGGCGTCGGCGGTTCATTGACGTTCGCTGCCAGCGGATCTGCCCTCAGCGGAACGCCGGACGACGTGCGTGGCCCGGCCGGCAGAGTGGGAACATGTCGAACGACGACCACACCGAGAGTCTCCGCGTAGCCGAACGGCGTCTCCAAGCCGCCCAACTCGCCTCCGATGTAGCCGCACTGACCGAGCTGATCGACGACATGGCACGGTTCACCGGACCGGACGGAAAGCTCTACTCGAAGCAGGACGACCTCCGGGTGCACAAGACCGGCCAGCAGGTGCTGACCCGCGTCGAGGAGGAGGACCTTCAGGTGTTGGCCACCGCGCACACCGGTGTCACCTGGTTCCTCGGCACGCTGGCGGGCACCGTCGGCGGTCAGCCGCTGGTCGCCCGGATGCGTTACACCCGAACCTGGGTTCACCACGAGTCGGGTTGGCGGATCATCGCGGCCCACGCCATGTTCCTCACCGACGAGGTCAATGGTGACGGTGCGCCGGGGCGGCGTGGGTAGTTCTGCCTATCGGCGTCGCGATCTTTGCTGGATACGCTCGCGATCTTCGGACAGGGGCGCCGTTCTGGCGTGCCGCGATCATCGCTTGGGGAATTCGAATGCCTTTGTCGTCCTGGCTGCGCCGGCTGCCGGTGGTCGCCGTCGTCGGTGGATCGTTGCTGGCCGGTGGGCTGGCCGCGCTGGCCGTGGCCGCTCCGGCCGCGTCACCGATCGACGGCAGTTATGTCTTCAATGCCAACGGATGGGCCGGCACGCTGGCGATCGACAACGCCGAGTCGGGGATGCCCGACGTCACCATGTACTACACCGAGCGGAACTCCTACGAGTACCTCAGTGGCACCTGGAACCCGGACAACGGCACGCTGACGATCGCCCGGCCGCTGTCGGGCACGGTGAGCCAGAGCTACACCCTGTTCCTGGGCAACCACATTCCCGGCAGCCCGGTGTTCGGCGGTTACTTCACCGAATCCGACACCGGCACCATGCGCTACGGCGTGCTCGCCGACAACCACCTCGCCCCGGGCACCTTCCGCGCCACCACCGCCCGACCAGCCACTGTGCACACCGCCGTGCCCGCCAACACCGTTCTGCCGGCCAACACCGTAGCGCCCGCCGTCACCCCTGCCTACGACGTGCCGGACTGGCTGTTCGGCCTGAACGAGTTCGACGGCAACGGCTGGGACGGTTACCTGCTCTTCGATCCGTGCTACACCCCGGACACCGAGATGTACTACAACGCGCTGGACAACTGGGAGCCGATCGCCACCCACTCCTACGACGCGGCGACCGACACCCTCACCATGGTCCGGCCGCTGAGCTACGGCGGGGTCACCCAGACCTACACGATGTACCTCGGCACCCACCGGCTCGACGACAACATGATGTTCGGCGGCTACTTCACCCAGTCCGACACTCCCGGTCTGAAGTTCGCCGCCTACGCCACCCGTGACCTCAGCGGTGGAGTCGGCTGCTGAGTCTCAGGTACCGGTGATGTGCTCCGGCCGCACCGGGGTCCGGGTCAACGCGAGGCCGGTGGCGGCCCGGATCGCCGCCACCACCGCCGGGGTCGAGGAGATCGTCGGCGGCTCGCCGACACCGCGCAGACCGTAGGGTGCGTGCGGATCGGCGAGTTCGAGCACGTCCACCTGCATCGGTGGCATGTCCAGGATGGTCGGGATGAGGTAGTCGGTGAAGGACGGGTTGCGGATCTTGCCGTCGACGATCTGGATCTCCTCCATCACCGCGAGACCCAGCCCCTGCGCGGAGCCGCCGTGGATCTGGCCGAGCACCGCCTGCGGGTTCACCGCGCGTCCCACGTCCTGCGCGCAGTTGAGCTCCACCACCCGGACCAGACCCAGCTCCACGTCCACGTCCACCACCGCGCGGTGGGCGGCGAAGCCGTACTGGACGTGCGCGTTGCCCTGGCCGGTCACCGGGTCGATCGGTTCGGTCGCCCGGTGCCGCCACTCGACCGTCTCCTCGATCACCGTGTCGCCCAACAACTCGGCCAGGTCGACGGCGATGCCGTGGCCGTCGGCGGTGATCTTGCCGCCGGCCATCGCCAGCGCGGTGGCCGGGACGGCGAACCGCTGCGCCGCGAGTTCCAGCACCCGGTCGCGGACCGCCGCACACGCCGCCTTCACCGCGCCGCCGGTCACATAGGTCTGCCGGGACGCCGAGGAGGAACCGCCGTTGCCGACGTTGGTGTCCACCGGGTTGATGTTCACCTGTTGGATGCCCAGTTCGGTGCGCACGATCTGCTGCTGCACGGTGACCAGGCCCTGACCGACCTCGGCGGCCGCCGTGTGCACCAGCACCGTCGGCTCGCCGCCGGCCACCGCGAGCCGCAGCCGCGCGGTCGAATAGTCGTCGAAGCCTTCGGAGAAGCCGATGTTCTTGATGCCGACCGCGTAGCCGACCCCGCGCCGGACCCCTTCGCCGTGGGTGGTGTTGGACGCGCCGCCGGGCATCCGGCGGATGTCGACCGAGCCGTCCTCGGACACCGCAGGCGGTGGAAGTGGCTTGTCCCGCACCAGTTCCAGCAGCCGGGCCACCGGAGCGGGGGAGTCGACGACCTGGCCGGTCGGCAGCGTGCTGCCCTCGGCCATCGCGTTGCGCACCCGCACCTCGACCGGGTCCAGGCCCAGCGCGGCGGCCAGTTTGTCCATCTGCGACTCATAGGCGAAACCGGCCTGCACCGCACCGAAGCCGCGCATCGCGCCGCACGGCGGGTTGTTCGTGTACACCCCCCAGCAGTCCACCGAGACGTTCGGCACGTTGTACGGGCCCACACCGAGGGTGGCCGCGTTCGCCACCACTGCCGGCGTACTGGAGGTGTAGGCGCCGCCGTCGAGGTAGATCTCCGCCCGGACGTAGACGAGCCGGCCCTCGGCGGTGGCGCCGTGCTCGTAACGCAGCAGCGCCGGATGGCGGTGCACGTGGCCGAAGAACGACTCCTCGCGGTTGTAGACCATCTTCACCGGCTTGCCGGTGTGCAGCGCCAGCAGGCTCGCGTGCACCTGCATCGACAGGTCCTCCCGGCCGCCGAACGCGCCGCCCACCCCGGCCAGGGTGAGCCGCACCTTCTCGGTCGGCAGGCCGAGCGCCACCGCGACCTGGCGCTGGTCGACGTGCAGCCACTGGGTGGCCACGTACAGGTCGATGCCGCCGTCCTCGGCCGGGATCGCCAGACCCGACTCCGGGCCGAGAAAAGCCTGGTCCTGCATACCGACCTGGTACTCGCCGGTGACCACGACGGCCGCCGCTGCCGCCGGGTCGCCGCACCGGACCGGGACGTGCCGCACGACGTTGCCGCCGGGGTGCAGCGCGGGTTCGGTGCCGCGCGCGGCGGCGACCGAGTCGGTGACCGGGGTACGCACCTCGTAGTCCACAACGATCCGGGCCAGCGCGCGGCGCGCGGTCTCCGGGTGGTCGGCCCCCACCAGCGCGACCGGTTCACCCTGGTAGCGCACGACATCCTCGGCCAGCACCGGCTGGTCGGCGCGTTCGAGCCCGTAGCGGTTGGTGCCCAGCACGTCCTCGTGGGTGAGCACCGCGTACACCCCGGGCACCCGCAGCGCCTCGGTCAGGTCGATGCCGGTGATCCGCGCGTAGGGGTGCGGGCTGCGCAGCGTGGCGCCCCAGATCATGTCCTCGTGCCACAGGTCCGAGGAATAGGCGAACTCGCCCCGGGTCTTCAGCACGCCGTCCGGCCGCCGCGGGCTGCTGCCGACACCGTCGGTCACGGTGTCGGTCACGGCGTCGGCCACACTGCCGGTGACCGTGGTGGTCTGCTCGCGTGCCGCGTCCGCTCTGGTCATCGCGCGTCCCTCCCGGCCAACCGGGTGGCCGCCGCGCGCAGGTCCACCGCGAGGTCGGCCTCGTCCGCGCCGACCAGCGCGGTGTCGGTCACCGCGGGCTTTCCGCCGACCAGCAACAGTTCCAGCGGGGTCGGCGCGCCGAACACCAGTGCTGCCACCGGATCGGTGATGCCGGCCTGGTTGAGTCCGTCCACCCGCCACACCGCGAGGTCGGCCAGCTTGCCCGGCTCGATCGAGCCCAGTTCGTCCTGCCGGCCCAGGCAGGTCGCGCCGCCCATCGTGCCCAGCCGGAGTGCCTGCCGCGCGGTGAGCGCGGTCGGGCCGCCGCGCAGCCGGGCGAACAGCAATGCCTGGTGCAGTTCTTCGGCCAGCCCGCCGGACTCGTTGGACGCCGCGCCGTCGACGCCGAGGCCGACCGGGGCGCCCGCGGCCAGCAGGTCGGCCACCCGGGCGATGCCCGAGCCGAGCCTGCCGTTGGAGGTCGGGCAGTGCGCGACGCCGGTGCCGGTGGCGCCGACCCGGGCCACGCCCGCGTCGTCGAAGTGGATGCCGTGCGCGAGCCAGACGTCCTGGCCCAGCCAGC
This sequence comes from Pseudonocardiaceae bacterium, assembly GCA_036268615.1. GTDB lineage: Bacteria > Actinomycetota > Actinomycetes > Mycobacteriales > Pseudonocardiaceae > DATATV01. The sequence continues at coordinate 9,812 of DATATV010000071.1, read as the reverse complement.
CGAGCCGGTCGGCGTACTCGACCGGGCCGCAGCCGAACTCGCGCCGGCACTGTTCGTCCTCGTCCACCGTCTCGGCGAGGTGGGTGTGCAGCCGGACCCCGGCGCGTCGGGCCAGGTCGACCGCACCGCTCATCAGTTCCTCGGTGACCGAGAACGGTGAGCACGGGCCGACCGCGACCTGGACCCGGGCGTTGCGCGCCGGGTCGTGGTGCTTGTTGATGGCCTGCTCGGTGCCGATCAGCGCGGCCTCGGTGTCCTCGACGATCCGGTCCGGCGGCAGCCCGCCTGCCGACTCGCCCCGGTCCATCGAGCCGCGCACGACGTGCAGCCGCACGCCGATCCGGCCGGCCGCCGACACCAGCGCACCCACCTGGTCGCCACCGTCGGCCGGGAAGACGTAGTGGTGGTCGGCGACCGTGGTGCAGCCGGTGAGCGCCAGCCGGGCCAGGCCGGCCGACGCCGCCGCGTGGGTGATCTCCGCGTCCAGCCTGCCCCACACCGGATAGAGCGTGGCCAGCCACTCGAACAGCGTGCTGTCCAGCGCCATCCCGCGGGTCGCCCACTGGTAGAGGTGGTGGTGGGTGTTGATCAGGCCGGGGGTGACCAGGCAGCCGCGGACGTCCAGCACGGTGTCGCCCGGCTGTCGGGGGGCCGGTCCGGCGCCGACCTCGGTGATCCACTCGCCGTCCAGTACGACGTGGCCGGTGGGGTGCTCGGTGCCCATTGGGTCCATTGTGGACACGTGGGCGCCGTCGAGCACGGTGCGGCTCATCGGGTCGGCTCCGGCTCGGCCAACCGGTCGGCGGCCAGTCGGACGGCGTCCATGATCTTCTCGTAACCGGTGCAGCGACACAGGTTTCCGGCCAGCGACTCGCGGATCTCCTCGTCGGAGGGCCGGCCGGTGCGGTGCAGCAGCTCGTGGGTGGCCACGATCAGGCCGGGCGTGCAGAAGCCGCACTGCACCGCGCCGCTGGCCAGGAACGCCTCCTGCACCGGGTCGAGCTCGTCGCCGGTGGCCAACCCCTCGACCGTGCGTACCGTCCGTCCCTCCGCCTGGCCGGCGGCGACCAGGCACGAGCACACCGGCGTGCCGTCCAGATACACCGTGCACGAGCCGCATTCGCCCTGCTCACAGGCGTTCTTCGCGCCGGGCAGGCCGAGCCGCTCACGCAGCACGTAGAGCAGGCTCTCGCCCTCCCACACGTCGTCGGCGGTGCGTGTTTCGTCGTTCACCGTCACGTTCAGGCGCATGCCGGCCACCTCCCTGCCTGGTAGTCCTGCCAGGCCCAGCCCAGCGTGCGCCGGGCCAGCACGGCCAGCGCGTGCCGGCGGTAGGCCGCGCTGCCGCGCACGTCGTCGATGGGTGCGGCGGCTGCCGCGACCAGCTCGCCGAATCGGCGGACCATCGAGTCCGGCAGTGGATTTCGGTGCTGCCAACGGCTTTCCAGTTCCTCGGTGAGGAAGCGCTCGGCGTCCACCGCCGATCGAGGGGTGGGCGCGGCCGAGCCGATGGCGGCGCCGACGGTGCCGGTGGCCGGGGACAGCCGCAGGCCGAACGCGCAGACCGCGATCACCATCGCGTTGCGGGTGCCGACCTTGGCGAACTGCTGCGGGCCGTCGGCCGGCGCCAGGTGCACGGCGGCGATCAGCTCGTCGGCGGCGAGCGCGTTGCGCTTCACCCCGAGGTAGAACTCGCCGGCCGGGATCAACCGGGTGCCGCGCACCGACTCGACCTCGATCCGCGCGTCGCAGGCGAGCAGCACCGGGTGGATGTCGCCGGCCGGGGAGGCGGTGCCCAGGTTGCCGCCGACGGTGCCCCGGTTGCGGATCTGCGGGGAGCCCACCGTGCGGCCGGCCATCGCCAGGCCGGGCAGCTGGTCGCCCAGTTCGGTGATCAGCCGGGTGTAGGGGACGCCGGCGCCGATCCGCAGCCGGTCACCGGACGGGGTCCAGTCGGCGAGTTCGCGCACCGGGGTCAGGTCCAGCAGCGCGGGCGGCCTGCGGTGGTCGAAGTTGAGCTCGACCATCACGTCGGTGCCACCGGCGATCGGCACCGCGTCCGGGTGCTCGGCCTTGGCCGCGAGTGCGTCCGCCCAACTCGCAGGGCGCAGGAACTCCACGAATGACCTCGCTCTCCTCACCCGATCGTATTCCCCGAGTACACCGAACCCGCTGGTCATCGGCTAGGTGGGGAAGCCACGAATCGGGCGGTCGATCGCCGATCGCCATTTGTAGCATCATCCAAGCGCACCGGCATTACGTCGGCGTGAACCCGGTTGGAGGGCGCCCGAATGGTGTCGGTACGAGCGGTGGCGGCGATGGCCGAGCTGCGGTTGACGGTGCGGGCCGGGCAGCGGGCGCTGGATCGGCCGGTGTCCCGGATCTACGGCACCGAACTGCCCGATCCGGCTCGGTTCCTGGCCGGCGGCGAACTCGTGTTGAGCGGATTGTTGTGGCTGCGCACCGACGCGGATGTTCCCCGGTTCGTGGCCGCGTTGGCCGAGGCCGGCGTGGCCGCGCTGATCGCCTGCGACGCGGACACCGGCGTGCTGCCGCCCGCCCTGGTCGAGCAGTGCCGGCGGCGCGGGGTGCCGTTGCTGGAGGGTGCGCCGGACCTGTCCTTCGCGGTGATCACCGACCGGGTCGGCCTCGCCCTGGCCGGCGAACAACTCGGGGCCGGCCGGCGGCGTCGACTGGTCGCGGCCGTCGCCGGCGGCACCGGCCTGACCGAGTTGCTGGCCATCGGCGCGGCCGAGTTGGGTGGGCCGTGCTGGGTGCTCACCCCGCTGGGCCGGGTGGTCGCCGCGGCCGGCCCGGCCCCCGCACCGGCCCGGCTGACCCGGTTGGTCGGTGAGTTCTTCCGGCGGTCCCGGCCGGGCGACAGCCGGGTGCTGCCGATCGACGACCCGACCGGGCCACGGCTCACCCAGTGGTTCCTGGCCTGGCCGCAGCCGGTGCCGCCGACCGACGAGACCGTCGCCGAACTCGTCGATCTCGTTGGGGTGTATCGGTTTCGGCAGCGGGAGAGCCGTGCGGTGGCCAACCGGATGACCGGTCCGGTGCTGACCGACGTGCTCGCCGGCACGGCCGGGCCGGCCGAACTGGCCGCGACCGCGCGGGCCGTCGGTCTCGACCTGGACCGGCCGGTGCGGGTGCTCGCGCTGGCCGCGCCCGACTCACTCGGGCTGCCGGTGCTGGCCGAACTGGTCGACCTGCTCGCGCCGGCCGACCGGGTCGGCGCGCTGGGCGTCGCACCCGATCGGGGCTACGCGCTGCTGCCCGCCGCGGACGAGTCGGACGCCGACCTCGCCGACCGGGCCAGGGCCGCGCTGCGCCTGGTCGAGCCGGGGCTGGCCGGCGACCGGCTGGTGCTGGGGATCAGCTCGGTGGTCGGGCCGGCCGAGGTGCGGGCGGCCATGCAGGAGGCCGGCCACGCCGTGGACGTGGGGCTGCGTCGGACCGGCCGGACCGAGGTGGTGGCCGGCGCCGAGGTCGCGGTGCACCAGTTGCTGCTGGCCGGGGTGCCGGGCGAACTGCGCGCCGCGTTGCGCCGCAGGCTGCTCGGGCCGGTCCTGGACTACGACCACGCGCACGGCGCCGAACTACTGGACACGCTGCGGGTCTTTCTGGACTGCTCGGGGTCCTGGTCGAAGGCCGCCGCCCGGCTGCACCTGCACGTCAACACGTTGCACTACCGAATCGGCCGGGTCGAGGAGCTGGCCGGGGTGGACCTGTCCGACTTCACCCAACGGGTGGACGTCTATCTGGCCCTGCGAGCCTGATCAAGAAGTCTTTATCAAGGTTTCTTGTGCAATGGTCCTTGCTAAAGCTATGCTGTGATAGCCGGCAACCGGGCCGGTCTCATCCCAGGGGAGTGGACATGGGTTACGAACTGGACATCGCGCGCTACCGGGCCAAGGAACTGGCCGACTCGGCCAAGGGCTGCCGGGTGGCCGCGCAGGCCGCGCGTCGCCGGCGGGCGGCCCGAAAGGCTGACCGGCGACATTGAGTCGGTTCGAGTCGATTGGCTGCCGGTCGAAAACCGACTGAAGCATCGACCCCGCCGGAGTTCGCGCGGCAGCGACCCGCGCGAACCGGCGTCCGGTAGTCTCGAAGACCATTACTCCGTCGGGCGGTGGGGACAACTCCACCACCTGTTCGGGGGCCAGCCGCCTGGCGACGCTCTGCCGGGGGATCAACACTGTTGCGTAGGACAGGGATTCGGTTGGTCCGGCGTCGAAGCCGCGACCACCGGCACGGGGTAGTGGTCGAGAGGGGAAATCGATGCAGGCGGAGGTCATCGAGGCGGGGTCCCCGGCAGACCTGGTGGAATTGACCAATCCGGCGACCGTGGCCTTCTGGCGCGTTTTCGGTCAGCCGATGTTCGGTCGGCCACGGGTCCATCGGGTCGCGGCATTCGGTAATCGGTTGCTTGTCCCTTTTGGTCTGTTGGCCTTTGTTGTCGCCGCCGTGATGATGGTCGGATTGCATCTGCTGCCCGACTGGGGCGGGGTCAACCCGATTTTCGGCATGTTGAGTGATTACGGAGTTACGCGCTACGGCTGGGTGTTCGACTCGGCGCTGGACATCATGAGCATCGGCTCGCTGGCGATCATGGTGAAAATGGTCTGGCACGGCGTCTTGCGCGGTCGGCCGGCGTCCATCCTGATGTTCAGCTGGTGCATTTTCCTGGTCGGCATCGCCAGTTTCACCAAGGACCCGAACAGCGGCACTGATTCCGTCCGGGGCGCGATCCACCTCTACTCGACCGCGGCCGCGTGTGCCAGCCTGCCCTTCGCCAGCCTGGTGATCGGCTGGCAGCACCGCAAGCACCCGAACTGGCGGCGGTTCGCGCTGACCAGCCAGGGCCTGTCGTTGGCGTCGGTGCCCTGCCTGCTGCCGTTCCTGATCTCGTTCTTCGTGATCCGGATGACCCATTCGTCGGGCACCTCCGGGGTGCCGACCGGTCTGGTCGAACGGCTGATGGGCCTGGTGGACATCGCGATCCTGGTGGTCCTGGCGCTGTGGGCGCACCGCGCGTCGACGGTCCACCGCGCGCAGCTCGCGACCGGAACCGCCTGATGGCCGAGGACGCCGCCGAAACCGGTGCCGAGGACGCGGTGATCGAGCTGGCGACCAAGATCTTCGGGCTGGCCAGGAGCGGGGACACCACCGCGCTGACCGACTACCTGGACGCCGGCACGCCGGTGAACCTGACCAACGACAGCGGCGACACGCTGCTCATGCTCGCCGCCTACCACGGCCGGCACGACGTGGTGAAGCTGTTGCTGGACCGGGGCGCTGACCCCAACCGGGGCAACGACCGCGGTCAGACGCCGATCGCCGGCGCGGTGTTCAAGGGCGAGACCGAGATCGTGCTCGCGCTGTTGGCCGGCGGCGCCGACCCGAAGGCCGGCACCCCCTCCGCGCTGGACGCGGCCGCGATGTTCGGCCGGGACGATCTGGTCATGCTGCTCAGCGCCGACTGACGCGACCCGAACCAGCGGTGCTCAGCCGCGTTCGGCGAACACGAGCGTGAGCAGACCGGGGAAACGCGCGTCGAACTCGGCCCGGCGCAGCCGGTTGAACCGCCGCGCGCCGCGGTCCACCTGCTCCAGCAGACCGGCCGCGCGCAGCACGGTGAAGTGATGGCTCGCGGTGGCCTTGGACACCGGCAGGTCGAACGTGCCGCAGGCCCTGGTGAAGTCGGGTTCGTCGGACAGTTCACGCAGGATCGAACGGCGCACCGGGTCGGCGAGCGCGTCCAGCGCGTCCTGCAGGGTCACCTCGGCCGGGTCGGTGTGCACCAGGTTCCGGCCACGGCGGGTGGCGGGCTCGGCGATGGCGCACCTCCTCGTGCTTGACATGTTCGACCGTGATCGTACACTCGCAACTGTATGACGGCGATCAAACACTGAGTCTGAGCGGGGTGCGTTGTGGCGGTTGATGATCCGACGGTGGCCGTGGTGACCGGAGCCAGTCGGGGTGCGGGCAAGGGCATCGCCGTCGCACTCGGGCAGTCCGGGGCGACGGTGTACGTGACCGGGCGCAGCCAGCGGCCGGACGACTCGCCGCACGGCGGCACCATCGCCGAGACCGCCGCGCTGGTCGACCAGGCCGGCGGCCGGGGCATCCCGGTGGCCGTCGACCACGCCGACGACGACGCGGTGGCCGAACTGTTCGCGCAGGTCGGTCGCGAGCACGGCCGGCTCGACATCCTGGTCAACAACGCGGCCAAGCTGGTCGGCACCACGCTGCCCGGCGGTTTCTGGGAGAAGCCGCTCGTCGCGGCCGACCTGATCACGGTCGGGCTGCGCTCGCACTTCGTCGCGAGCTGGCATGCGGCGCCGCTGCTGATCGCCAACGGCCGAGGGCTGATCGTCAACACCGGCCACTACGGCGCGGTCTCCTACTTCCACGGACCTGTTTACGGGGCGCAGAAGGCGGGTGCCGACAAGATGGCCGCGGACATGGCGAAGGAGTTGCGCCCGCATCACGTCGCGGCCGTGTCGATCTGGATGGGCGGCCTGGACACCGAACGCGCCCGGGCCTACCTGGCCACCCTGCCGGCGGACGCGCGGCCGGCCACCCGCCGGGAGTCGCCGCAGTTCGCCGGCCGGGTGATCGCCGCGCTCTATGCCACCGAGAACCTGCTGGACTACTCCGGCCGCGCCCTGATCGGCGCCGAACTCGGTGCCTGGCTGGGCGTCACCGATCTCGACGGCAGCGCGCCGCTGTCCCTGCGCCACACCCTGGGCGGTCCGCCGGAACCGCACGCCAGCCTGCGGTAGCCGGTTCAGCCGGACTCGGTCCCCGTGGACCGTTGCCAGGTACGCAACCAGGTCTGCCCGCTGTCCCGGCGAGCGGGAAACGGCACGGCCATCAGCAACGCCCACAACGTGCCCTGGAGATTCCGGGCCACACGCGAAATGCCCAGCTCGTCGAGTCCGGGCGCACCCGGATAACCCGCCAGTGCGGCCCGCCCGTCCAGTCGACCGGTCTGTGCCAGACAGGCAAGATCCCAGGCGACCGGGCCGCGCCACGTGTCCTCGAAGTCATTCCACAGTGGACCGTCGGCGGTGTGCAACACGTTGCCGGGGTGGGCATCGCCGTGCAGGGGCTGACCGGGCTCGTCGGCGGCGCGCAGGGCGGCGGCGATGCGGTCGCCGGCGGCCGTGAGCTCGGCGAGTTCGGCCGGCGTGATCAGGCCGGCCGCGTCGAGCAGCCGGGTCGTGCCGGCCACGTCCAGCGGCGGCAGGTCGGGCAGCTGACCGGGATAGTCGCGCAGCGCAGCGTGCAGGTCGGCGAGCAGCAGCGCGAACTCGGCCGGTTCGTACCGGTGGTCGGGATCGTGCGCGACGTAGCGCCAGAACGTGATCGCGTGGCCGTCCCGGTGGTGCGGGCCGGGCGGCAGCTCACCGGTGGGCGGCACGGCCGCCGCGCCGGTGCCGGTCAGGTAGCTCGCGATGGACAGGTCCCGGGCCAGGTTCGCGCCCACGTCGGGCCGGACCAGGCCGGTCATGGTGGCGATCCGGGCGACCACCGGCGCGGGGGATAGGTGCACCAGGAGGTTCGCGCCGTCCTTCAACACCACCGGCCGGATCTCCCGCAGACCGTGCTCGGCGGCGACGGCCAACGCGGCGGTGAGTGCGTCGGCCACCAGTTGCCGGTGTTCGGGAGTGGACGCGGGCATCAACCGATCCTGCCGGCGCGAACACGTCGGGGCGACCGGTTTTCACCGGTCGCCCCGCGCGGCTCAGCCCTGGACGTTCAGGGCGGACAGCTGGGTCAGCTCGTCCTGCTCGGCGGTCACCAGGTTCTGCGCGACCTGCTTGGCCTGGGTGTTCTGGCCGCTGCTCGCCTCGGTGCCGGCCGCGGTCGCGACCGCCTGGTGGTTGGCGGTCATGTCCTGCACCCACTTGGTGTCGAACGCGCTGCCGCTGAGCCCTTCCAACTGCTCCAGCTGGCTGCTGCTGAGCAGGCCGGTCACCGTGCTGGTGCTGGAGGGCACGCTCGCGCCCCACTGGGTCAGCCAGCCGGTCAGCGTGTCGACCGCCGGGTACTGCTCGTCGGCCAGCGAGTTGGCCAGCGCCTTGAGGTCGCTGTTGGTGCCCTTGCTGGCGCCGAGCGTGCCCAGTTGGACGGCCTGCTGGCGCAGCAGCACCACATCACCGACGAAGGTCACATCGGCCTGGTTGTGCGTGGCGCTGGCCGTGGTCGGCGCGGGCGGCACACTCGACGAGGACGTGGGGGCCGTCGTCGTGGTGGCGGGCGGGTTCCCGTAGGACACGCTGTCACCGGCCCCGGCCGGCGCCGCGTACTGGTGGGCCGCGCAGCCGGCCAGGACGAGGGCGGCGGCGCTGAGCAGCATGGCGGTCGTGGTGCCACGGACGACGGTGGTTCGCACGGTCTGTTCTCTTCCCTACTCGGCAGCATCAACTCGACAGCAGCAGATCCCGGCGACCGGACCACACAGGGCCGATCCGGCGCCGAACTCGACGGTGTCAGGTGCGGCGGTGCGCTGACAGTGCTGGCCAGTGCTGGCCGCGGCCCCCGACGTGCGTTGCGCCATAGGGTATGACCGGCCGCCAACACGCTCGCAGTGTGCTCCCGGTCTGCGGGCCCCGCCGGGTGGTCCGACCCGGACAGACCGGATGAGCCGGGATTATTGCTGGTGACGGCGATCACGCTGATCAACGCCTGTGGGGGAGCCCACCGGTGTGGAGCGTGGCCCAGCTCGGCCGGTCGCTCGCTCGCGGTCTAACATCCCTTCTGCAGCGCCCTGGTCGTCGTGCCCATGCCTGTCGCAGATGGTGGCCGTCGGGGAGCTGGACAGGTTTCACCAGGTCAGTGCAGGAGGCACCGTGACGGCCGTAGCGCCCCAGCCGATCGCCACCCGCCCATATCCGGCGCGGGAGTCGGTCAAGGGTTCGTACCTGCTGCGGATGTTCCGCACCACGGACCCGAAGATGCTGGGCATCATGTACCTGACCACGTCGTTCGGGTTCTTCCTGGTCGGTGGCGTGATGGCGCTGCTGATGCGGACCGAGTTGGCGCGGCCGGGTCTGCAGTTCCTGTCCCAGGAGCAGTACAACCAGCTGTTCACCATGCACGGCACGATCATGCTGCTGCTGTATGCGACGCCGATCCTGTTCGGGTTCGCCAACTACATCCTGCCGTTGCAGATCGGCGCGCCGGACGTGGCCTTCCCGCGACTCAACGCCTTCTCCTACTGGGCGTACCTGATCGGCGGGTTGATCGTGCTGTCGGGCTTCCTCACCCCGGGCGGCGCCGCGGACTTCGGCTGGTTCGCCTACACGCCGCTGTCCGACGCGATCCACTCCCCGGGTGTCGGCGCCGACCTGTGGATCACCGGTCTGGTGCTCTCCGGTCTCGGCACGATCCTCGGTGGCGTGAACATGACCACCACGGTCATCTGCCTGCGCGCGCCGGGTATGACGATGTTCCGGATGCCGATCTTCACCTGGAACATCCTGGTCACCAGCGTGCTGATCCTGCTGGCGTTCCCGATCCTCACCGCGGCCCTGCTGGGCCTTGAGGCAGACCGGCACCTGGGCGCGCACATCTTCGACCCGGCCAACGGTGGCGTGATCCTCTGGCAGCACCTGTTCTGGTTCTTCGGACACCCCGAGGTCTACATCGTGGCGCTACCGTTCTTCGGCATCGTCAGTGAGATCTTCCCGGTGTTCAGTCGAAAACCGCTGTTCGGCTATCGCGGTCTGATCTACGCGACCCTGGCCATCGGCGCCCTGTCGGTCACCGTGTGGGCCCACCACATGTACGCCACCGGC
>DATATV010000070.1:0-25763 GCA_036268615.1 Pseudonocardiaceae bacterium | reverse complement strand
CTTCGCCAACGGCAGCTCCGACTCGTGGCCCGACACCCGCAACCCGCTGTTCGCCGACGCCGCCGAGCGCGGCACCGCGCAGGCCACCGCCGAGGACCAGGAGTGGCACGACCCGCGCCAGGACGGCGCCGTGCCCGACGTCTACATCGCGATGGGACAGACCGCGGAGAACCTGGCCCGGCTCAAGGGAATCAGCCGGGCGGAGATGGACGAGTTCGGTGTGCGCTCGCAGAACCTGGCGGAGAAGGCCATCGCGGCCGGCTTCTGGCAGCGCGAGATCGTCCCGGTGACGCTGCCCGACGGCACCGTGGTCAGCGCCGACGACGGCCCCCGCGCCGGCACGACGCTGGAGAAGGTGTCCCAGCTCAAGCCGGTGTTCCGGCCCGACGGCCGGGTCACCGCGGGCAACTGCTGCCCGCTCAACGACGGTGCCGCCGCGCTGGTGGTGATGTCGGACGTGAAGGCCAAGGAACTGGGCATCACGCCGCTGGCCCGGATCGTGTCCACCGGGGTGTCCGGCCTGTCGCCGGAGATCATGGGCCTCGGCCCGGTCGAGGCGAGCAAGAAGGCGCTGGCCAAGGCGGGCATGAGCATCAACGACATCGACCTGGTGGAGATCAACGAGGCGTTCGCCGCCCAGGTGATCCCGTCCTATCAGGACCTCGGCATCCCGGTGGAGAAGCTGAACGTCAACGGCGGCGCCATCGCCGTGGGCCACCCGTTCGGGATGACCGGCGCGCGCATCGCCACCACGCTGATCAACTCGCTGGACTTCCACGACAAGCAGTTCGGTCTGGAGACCATGTGCGTCGGCGGCGGTCAGGGCATGGCGATGGTGCTGGAGCGACTGAGCTGAGCTGAACCGTCCGGTCCCGGGAGCCCTGTGTCTCCCGGGACCGGACGATCTTTCAGTTGGGCAGTAGCAGGAGCTTGCCGGTGGTCCGGCGGGCTTCCAGGTCCTGGTGCGCGCGGGCCGCCTCGGCCAGCGGGTAGCGGCCACCGATCCGCACGGCGAGTGCACCCGAACCGATCGCGGCGAACACCTCGGCACCGCGCCGCGCCAGTTCCTCCCGGGTGTTGATGAAATGCACGAGCGACGGCCGGGTGAGCAACAGCGAGCCGCCGCTGTTGAGGCGCTGCACGTCGAACGGCGGCACCGGCCCGCTGGCCGCGCCGTAGATCACCATCGTGCCGCGGGTGCGCAGACTGGCCAGGCTGCCGTCGAAGGTGGTCGCGCCGACCCCGTCGTAGACCGCGGCGACGCCGGTCCCGTCGGTCAGCCGCCGGACCTCGGGCGCGAAGTCCACGTCGCTGTAGCGGATCACCTCGGCCGCGCCGGCCTCCCGGGCGAGTTCCTCCTTCACCGCGGTGGACACCGTGCCGATCACCCGGGCGCCCAGCGCGGTCGCCCACCGGGTGAGCAGCAGCCCCATGCCGCCGGCCGCGGCGTGCACGAGCACGGTGTCGCCCGGGGCGACGGGAAAGCTGTCGTGCAGCAGGTAGTGCGCGGTCATGCCCTGCAACAGGGTGGCCGCGCGCTCGTCGTCGAGGTCGTCGGGCACGGCGACCACCCGGTCGGCCGGCAGCACGATCTGCTCGGCGTAACTGCCGGCGGACTGCGGCCAGGCGACCCGGTCGCCGGGCGCGAACCCGGTCACCGCCGAACCGACCGCCCGCACCCGCCCGGACCCCTCCATGCCCGGGACGAACGGCAGCGGCCCGCGATAGGCGCCGGTCCGCTGGTAGACGTCCAGGTAGTTGACGCCACTGGCGGCCACCTCGACCAGCAGGTCGTGCGCTCCCGGTTCCGAGGTGGGCACCTCGACCAGTTTCAGTACCTCCGGTCCACCCGGCTCGTCGATCCGGACCGCCCGCATGTGTGCACTCCCTCGTCAGTCGGTGGTGATCATCCGTCTTCGGCAACGCACCGCACCGACCGGGTTGTTCCGCCGTCGCCCGTTCCTACCCGGATGGTTCGCGGGGCAGGCCGAGAATTCGCTCCGCGGCCAGGGTGCGCAGGATCTGGGTGGTGCCGCCGGCGATGCTCAGGCAGCGGGTGAGCAGGAACTCGTGCACGACCGGCCCGAGTGGACCGTCCTGGGTGGCGCCCTGCTCGCCGAACAGGTCCACCGCGGCCTCCGCGACCGCCTGCCGGTGGGCCACCCCGACCAGTTTGCGCACGCTGGACTCCGGCCCCGGTTCCCGGCCTTCCAGGCTGCGCAGCGTGGTCCGCAGGTCCAGCGCCGCGGTGGCCAGCGCGGTGGCGACGAGGCCGCCGAGCCGGTCGAGCAGCACCTCGCCCGAGCCCGCCGCCTGTTCCCCGACTGCTGCTTGTTGCCCGACTGCTGCTTGGTCCCTGGCCAGGGCGAGCAGCGCCTCGACGCCGTCGCCAAGGGAGGACCCGCTGGTCATCGCGACCCGCTCGTTGGCCAGGGTCGTCCTGGCCAACCGCCAACCGCCGTGCAGCGGGCCGACCAGGCAGTCGGCCGGCACGAGCACGTCGTCCAGGAAGACCTCGTTGAACATCACGTCGCCGGTGATCTCGCGCAGCGGCCGCACGTCGATGCCGGGGCTGCGCATGTCCACCAGGAAGTAGCTGATTCCCTTGTGTTTCGGGGCATCCGGGTCGGTGCGGGCCAGGCAGATGGCCCAGTCGGCGACGGTGGCCAGCGAGGTCCACACCTTCTGGCCGGACAGCCGCCAGCCGTCCGGGGCGGGCACCGCCCTGGTGCGCAGCACGGCCAGGTCGGAGCCGGCGCCGGGTTCGCTGAACAGCTGACACCAGGTGATCTCGCCGCGCAGCGTCGGGCCGACGAACCGGTCGCGCTGCTCCGGGGTGCCGTGCCGGAGGATCGTCGGCGCGGCCCAGCCGCCGATCACCAGGTCCGGCCGGGACACGCCGGCCGCGGCCAACTCCGCGTCGACCGCGAGTTGCTCGGCCGGGGTGGCGTCCCGGCCGAACGGGACCGGCCAGTGCGGCGCGAGCAGCCCGGTTTCAGCCAATCGGGTGCGCTGTTGCCCAGCTGGCAAACTCGCGATCTGCTGCGCCAGCGCGCGAAGTTCCGCCTGGTCAACACCACCTTGCCAGGTTGGCAACTCACCGTCTTGCTCAGTTGGCAAATCCAGCCGGGTACTGCGTCGTTGGCCGGCCAGGGCCAACTCGGCCGTCCGCCGCCGCCAGTCCCCCGGGCTCAGCAGGGCCCGCAGCGCGAGCGCCCGACGCAGGTAGAGGTGGGCGTCGTGCTCCCAGGTGAAGCCGATCCCGCCGAGCACCTGTACGCAGTCCTTGGCGTTGTCCACCGCGGCGTCAAGCGCGAAGGCGGCGGCCGAGGCGACCGCGAAGGGATGTTCGGCGGACCGGTCGGCCAGCGCGCGGGCGGCGTCCCAGGCCAGTGCGCCGGCCTGTTCCACCCGGCAGAGCATCTCCACCAGCAGGTGCTTGATCGACTGAAAGGAGCCGATCGGCCGGCCGAACTGCTCCCGGACCTTCGCGTACTCCGTCGCCGTGCGCAGACACCAGTCCGCGACCCCGGCCGCCTCGGCGACCCCGAGCGTCGCGGCCAACTCGCGCACCCGGCCAGATTGCCTACCTGGCAACACGTGCTCATCGCTCACCCGATAGTGATCCAGTCGCACGTCGGCCAACGACCGCGAGAAGTCGACCGGAACCCGCGTTTCCACGCTCAGCCCCTCCGCCGACGCCGTGTCGGCCAGGAACCACAGCTCACCGCCGTCGGGTAGCTGGGCGCAGAGCACCAGATGGTCGGCGTCCGGCGCCCCGAGCACCGGCCCGACGCGCCCGGACACCAGCAACGTCTCCTTCGTGGCGACCAGGCCACCGGCGTCCAGCGCGACCGCCGCCGTCGACCGTCCCTCGGCGAGTCCCGGCAGCAACGCCTCGGTCCGGGCCGTGGCCGGTCCGTCGGTGAGCACCAGCCCGGCCAGCACGGTGGGCAGCAACGGCCCGGGGACAAGCGCGGCCGCGGTCTGTTCCAACGCGACCGCGAGGTCCACGGCGTCGCCGCCGGCGCCGCCCACGTCCTCGGGCAGTGCCAGACCGGGCAGGGCGAGGGCGGCCACACCCGGCCAGTGCTTGCGCCAGATCGATGGTTGGGCGTCGGTACCGGGTTCGCTCGCCCGGACGCCGGTGATCGGCCCGGTGCGGGCCGCCCAGTCCACGATTGCGGCCCGTAGTCCGCGCTGCTCCTCGGTCGTACCGATCGACATGGTCCAACTATAGAGGTCTAATAGAACGCGTTCTACTTTTGCCCACGCGGAGGCAACATGCCGGAAACACGACACAGATCGGGGTATCTCGGCGGCGTTCGGTCCAACCGAATTGCTATCCTACCCAGGTAAGTGGAACAAGTTTCCCCACCGGTAACCAGACCGGCGGGTAGCAGGGGAGAGCAGTCCGATGGCCGCGACACCGAAGCCACGCACATCCGGTGCGAACGCACTGAGCGCCCTCACCGACGACGAACTTGGTTCGGCGGCGCAGCGCGACCGGCGAAAGCGGATCATCGACGCGACCATCGCGCTGGCGTCCAAGGGTGGCTACGACGCCGTGCAGATGCGCGCCGTGGCCGAGCGGGCGGATGTCGCGCTGGGCACGCTGTACCGGTACTTCCCGTCCAAGATTCACCTGTTGGTGTCGGGGCTGGCCAGGGAGTTCGAGCAGGCCACCGAGAAGCTGGACCGGATGACCGTGCCCGGCGACACCGCCACCGAGCGCCTGCTGTTCGTGCTCGGCCGGACGACGCGTTCACTGCAACGCGACCCGAACCTGACCGAGGCGATGACCAGGGCGTTCATGTTCGCCGACACGTCCGCGGCGGCCGAGATGGAGACCGTCGGCCACCTGATGGAGCGGATGTTCCTGAAGGCGATGGGCAACGACGAGCCGTCCGAGGAGGACATCGCGATCCTCCGCATCGTCGCCGACGTGTGGATGGCCAACCTCGTGGCGTGGGTGACCCGGCGAGCGTCGGCGACGGATGTGGCCAACCGGTTGGAACTGTCGGTTCGGTTGCTGCTGCGGTGAGTTCGACTCGGGCCGGCCGAACCCTCGGTGGCCTGAGCTGAGCCCGACCGTCGGCCGGCCGGCGGCTGCTCGCTCAACCCGGCCGGAGCGGTTTGTCTGCCGCGCGAGCCGGGCCGGCGCCGGGACATCGACGCCTTGAGCCAGGCTGCCCGCTGCGCTGCTGATCGGCCTCCCAGCGACCCGGTCGACCGACCTCCGGCCCGCTGCGCAGCGAACCAACCGTCGACTACCGCCCGCCGAACCGGCCCCCGCCCGGCGGACCGGCCGTCAACCGCCGGCAGCCCCCGATCGTCGCCCGGCGAACCAGCCGTCAACCGCCGGCAGCCCGCACCCAGCGAATCAGCCGGTCCGGTCGCTGCCCGCTCCCACCAGGCAGAGCGGGTTGTCCACAGCAGAGCAGGTTATCCACAAGTTGATCTTCAGCCCGGCTTTCACCGACGCTCCCCGACTAGACTGGCCGAGGGGCCGCCCCCAGGGAGGGTGGGGGCTGTCCCGAGGGTGGTTTTCGGCGGGAAAGTTGTTGTTTTGGCTGGTCAGCGGGGTTCTGTTAGAACTGGCCCAGGTAGAATTCGGTGCCTTGGTTGTCGGTGCAGAGGGATTCCTGGCCGTAGGGGCGCGTGGCCGGTTCGACCGCCGTTCCGCCCAGTTCTCGCACCTTCTCCACCGCGGCGGCGATGTCCGACACCGTGTACATCGGCCGCACCACCGGCCGCTCGGCCCCACCGGACAGGCCGGACATCGGCCGGACCCCGTCGATCCCCCAGCCGTCGTTGACCCGGCCCGGCGTGAACTGCCAACCGAAGACCGCGCCGTAGAACTCGCGGAACGCCGCCGTGCTCGGCACGCCGATCGTCAGGTACGCGAGTTCGCCCGTCCGCGGCTCGCCGGCCGCCACCGGCGAACCCACCGGGACCTCGTTCAGCGCGAACCGCATGCCCTGGTTGTCGACGCACTCCGCGGTCAGCCCGAAGTCCTCGGCGACCGGCTCCTGCGCCTGTCCTCCGGCCGCCCGCACCCGGCGGATCGCCTCATGCACGTCGTCGACGCCGTGGCACAGGTACATCGTGTTCTGCTCCGGCGGCACGCTCCACATTCCCATCGCCGGCCGCACGTCCCGGATGTGCCGGCCGTTCGGTGCGCTGCCGGGCATCAGCTGCCAGCCGAGCAGCGTGCCGTAGAACTCCGCCGCACGGTCCACATCGGACAGCCAGAGCGACGCGTAGACCACGTCGCCGTTGGTCACAGTTGCTGTCGGAGTGGCGGAATCAGAAGTCATGGTTTCTCCTCTCGGGCCCGCGTCGAGCGGGCCGGCATCGAGCTGACCCGGATCGAGCCGGGCCAGGTCGATCGGCCGCTCGTCGCGGGAGGTCGGATCGAGCAGCGCCCGTACGACGCGCTCGCGCAGCGCCGCGGCGAACCGGGGATCGGGATCGACCGGCGGCGCGGGTGCCCGCAGGGCGTCGAACGGATCCTGTCGTTCGTTCGTCACCGGCCCTCCCCTCCCGGATGGTTGTCGTCCGCATAGGACTTTCGAAACGCGGCCTTCGCCCTGGTGAGCAACGCCTCCGTCGCGTGCACCGTGCGGCCGAGGTGGTCGGCCACCTCGCCGACGGACAGACCGTCCACATAGCGCAGGGTCAGCGCCGCCCGGTGGTGCGGACCGAGCGCAGCCAGCACCTCGCGGGCCTGAATCGCGTCCAGCCTGCTGTCCCACGGATCGTCGGGTTCGGACGGCTGGCCGGCGAGCATCCGCAGGCCCCGCACCTCCCGTTCGGCGCGTCGCCAGTGGTCGACCAGCTTGTGCCGGGCCACGCCGATCAACCAGGCCACGGACAACTGCGGCGGCGCGTGCCGGCGGCATGCGTCCACCGCCGCCAGGAACGTCTCCGCGGTCAGGTCCTCGGCCAGCGCCCGCTGCCGGCACCGGGACAGCAGGTAGCCGTAGACCTCGGGCAGCGCCGCGTCGTAGAGCTCCAGCAGCGCGAACCCCGGGTCCGGCCGAACGCCCGGTGGTGTGCTCACAACAGTCCATCGTCGCCGGCACCGCGGTTCCGTCGGGCGACCGGCAAGATTTTTTCCCCGATCAGGGGACAAAAGAAGGCGCCCCGACCGGTCCGGTCGGGGCGCCCGTGTGGTGCGTGGGTGGGTGCGTCAGTTGCCGCGTTGCAGGTAGGACAGCAGCCGCAGGATTTCCAGGTAGAGCCAGACCAGCGTGACCATCAGGCCGAACGCGGCGTACCAACCCCACTTGGCCGGCAGGCCCGCGCGGATCATCCGGTCCGCCTGGTCGAAGTCGAGCAGCAGGTTGAACGCGGCGATACCGATGATCACGATGCTGATCACGATCGACAGCGGGCTGCCGTCGCGGATGCCGAGGTCGACCCCGAACAGGCCGACCACCAGGTTGGCCAGCAGCACCACGAGCACACCGACGGTGGCGCCGATGATCCACTTGGTCAGCCTCGGCGTGACGCGGATCGCACCCGTCTTGTAGACGATCAGCATCGCGGCGAACACGCCGAACGTGCCGGCGATCGCCTGGAACGCGATCCCCGGGTAGATGCTGTCGAACAGGCCGGTGATCGCGCCGAGCACGATGCCCTCGGCGGCGGCGTAGGTCAGCACCAGCGGGCCGCTGGGCTTGCGCTTGAAGATGATGACCAGGGAGAGCACGAGGCCGACCACGAACGCGGGCAGCGCGAGCCAGGTCAGGTGCAGCGCGATGGTGAGCGCGCCGGTCACCACGGCCAGGCCCAGCGTGATCGCGGTCTTGAGGACCACGTCGTCGATGGTCATCGGCCGTTCGGCCGCGCCCTGCTGGTAGGGGCTGGAGCCCGGCGCGTAGCCGGGTCCGGACACACCCGACCGGCCCTGCGCGTCGAAACCGGCGTAGTTGCCGAAACCGCGCGGCAGATTACGGAATGCCGGGTTACTGGTGGTGCGCACCTGATCCTCCATGGGCGGTAGGACGCCTGCACCCATGAGAACGACCCGGCCCACCGGTCGGTTCCCCGGGTGATCGGCGTCAGCCTACCCAGCCCGGCCCGGTCCGGTGGGGACGAACACTGGCCTGCGGCAATCCGGCAGATCGGCGGTTGGCCGGGGCGGGCTGAGCCGAACGGCGGGCAGTCGATCGGGGGCGATCACGCGGTGGGTGACCGGGCTGCGCCATCCGAGCCGAATGCCTGCCCCAACGGCCCAGCGGTGCACCCGAACGGCACCCCGCCCGACCACGCTGAGCAGCCAGAACCGCCCGGCGCAGTCCATCCGTCGGCGGCTTGTCAGTCCAATGGCCACGTCACGAGGATCGACAGGCGGATCAGCCCAGCGCCTGCACGGTCACCAGAGGTGTCGTGCGCGGTCGGACGGCCTCGTGGACAGCGGGAACGAGGGGCGTGCCCGGCCGGGCGAGTGAGAGTGAACACGCAATGCTTGAGGAGCGCGCGGTGAAGGTCCTACGACACCTGGCCATCGGACTGACCGGTGCGACCCTGCTGACCGGGGTGGCCGCCCTGGCCGGCCCGGCCATGGCGAACGCGGCGGTGCAGACCGGGCTCGGTTACAACGTGACCCCGGCGCAGCCCTACCTGAACAACCCGGACGCGTCGGACTGGATGGGGTCCTTTGTGGTCGGTGGCAAACAGGTCTGGTGTGTCGACTTCGAGTTCCAGGCACCCGACAGCAACGAGCAGTACCAGCAGGGCGAGCCGTTGAAGACCAAGTGGGGCACCGCGCTGGACCCGACCGTCGCCTCGGAGATCTCCTACCTGCTGCTCCGCTACGGCACCACCACCTCGGCCGACGACGCGGCCGCCCCGGCCCACCTGCTGCACTCCTGGACGGCGGCCCCGCAGAACCCGGCCCAGCTCGACCCGTCCAACGACTTCCGGCACGTCGCCTACGACGTGAACTACCACTACGACAAGCTCCCGGCCGGCGCCCAGCAGGCGGTGCAGGCTCTGCAGGCCGACGCGAGCGCCAACCACGGCCCGTGGACGGCGGCGCTGGCCAAGCCGAGCGCGGCGCAGACCATCGGCACCGCCGGCAACTGGACGTTCGACGTGCTCAACGCCGCCGGCAAGGAGGTGCCCTCGGTCGCGGTGACGCTGACCGCGACCGACGCCACCTTTGCCGACGGCAGGACCACCGCCGAGCTGACCACCCCGGGCGACGCCTCGGCGCTGACCGTGCCGGTCACCCCGACCGGGCCCAACCCGTCGGTGGTGGCGACCCTGCTCAGCCCGAACGCGGTGCCGGTGGCCGATCCGGCGGTCAACCCGATCGTGCAGACGATCGTGACCACCGGCGGTGAGCAGCAGCTCACCACGACCACGACGACCACCGCGGCGAACGCGCCCGGCGCGGTGCACATCGCCAAGCTGGACGCGAACACCAAGGCGCCGATCGTCGGGGCGTCACTGGAGCTGACCGGTTCGAGCAAGACCGGTCCGGCCGTCAAGCAGGACGGCACGCCGCTGGTCGGCTCCGACGGCAAGCCGATCGTGGTGACCACCGGGATCGACGGCACCGCGACCATCTCCGGACTCCGGACGCCACAGGACGTGTGCGTGATCGAGACGGTCGCCCCGCCCGGCTACGACCAGGCGTTCGACGCGAGCAACCCGCCGACCGTGTGCGGCACCCTCACGCCCGGGGCGACACTGGCGCTGACCCTGCTCAACACACCGAACAAGGTGCCGGTCGCCATTCCGGCCGGTGGTCCACCGCCGACGCTGACCGCGATGGCCACCGTGCTGAAACGGCCGAGCCCGGCCGCGCTGGTCGGTTTCGGCGGGCTGCTGCTGATCGCGGCCCTGGTGATCGGCACGGTCGCCGGTCGTCGGTCGGTCCGCAGAGCCATTCGGCGGCGGTGACCGATGGCGCATCGTCAACCGAGCCGACGCCGGGTCCACCGGGTCCACCGGGTACCCCGACTCCCCCGCGGCCACCGGGTCCGGGCCGTGCCCGCTGCTTCGGTCGGTGATCCCCGTGACCGGCGGGGGCGGCCCGCGCTGGTCGCGACCAGCGCGGTGGTCGGACTGCTCGGGGCCGCGCTGCTGGTGACCGGGTCGACGCAGGTGTTGCGGCACGACCTGGTGACCGGGCTGCCGGAAACCTCGGGGGACAGCTACCAGATCGCCACCCATCAGGCCGGCTCGGCGAGCCAACTGCTGGCCGGGCATTCGCTGCAGTCCGGGCCGGTGGGCAGCGCGATCATCGGCGCCACCCCGTCCCGGACCGCCCCCACGTCCGGTCCCACCAGCGCGCCCCCGACGTCGACCACCCCGGCGAAACCGCCGGCCGGGCAACTGCCCAACACCATCCGGCTGCCGCACGGCGGCACGGCCTACCTGTTGCACGGCCAGGTCGCCGCGGACGGGTCGCTGCCCATTCCGCCCGGGGTGAACCAGGCGACGTGGTGGGGCTCGGCGCTGGACGCGCAGACCGGTGCGACGGTGTTCGCCGGGCACGTGAACTGGGCGGGCCGGACCGGGCCGTTCGCGGAGCTGTGGCAGGACAAGGTCGGGGACATCGTGTCGATCCGGGACACCGGCGGCACGCTCTGGCAGTTCCGGGTCAGCCAGGTGATCACGTTGAGCAAGGCGCAGGTGCCGCAGCAGGCGCCGGCGCTGTTCAGTCCGAGCGGACCGCACCGGATCGCGCTGGCGACGTGCGGCGGCGAGTGGATCGGTGGCCAGCTCGGCTACGCGGACAACCGGGTCGTGATCGCGACACCCATCTCCTGACCTGCTGTTTCTCGCTCGTCCCGCTGGTTGCTGCGGTGTCCCCGGCTCGCCCGGTCAGGTGATTCGGCCTGCCCAGCCGTTGTTATTGGAAATGAAAACCGATATCAATGACAGGTCGGCGGGCGCCGCCGAGAACTGACGAGCCGTGGAGGCAACCGTGTCACTGGACGTGCCAACCGCCCTACTGGGACGAGCCGAGCAAGGCGAGATCGACGACGCGGACTTTGTCGCCGTGGTGCGGGATTCGCTGCCCTACGCGTGGCAGGTGGTCAGTCAGGTGGCCATCGAGGCGGCGGCCGGGACCGCGGAGTTCGTGGACCACGAGGTGCCGCCGCCCAGCGAGGTGGAACGCGGGCAGCTGCTGCGCGCGCTGGCCTCGGACGCGATCCGGGGCGGGCTGGAACGCCACTTCGGTGTGAAGCTCGCGTTCCAGAACTGCCACCGGGTGGCCGCGTTTCGACCGTCCGCAGTGGACAGTGAGACGTACCGCAGGTTCGTTTCGCCGCGTAACCAGATTCTCAACCAGTCGCCGGAACTGCGAAACTGCTGACCCACTCGACGAAATACCGCCGGTCCGCGTGATCATCCGGCCGCGATTGTGAATACCGACCGGTAATAAGGCTGCCGGCCGAGGAATCCATCTCCTCGGCCGGCAGCCGATCGGGTCGGCGACGGGCTACGCTTGGGCCGGCGCGCCCGCCGGCCCAAGAGACCGAACCCTGAGACCTACCCGGGGCCAGCGGCACGCCGACCCAGGAGGCCAAGACTTACCAGGGACTAGCGGCCAGGCTCAGCCCATACGTGTCCAACTCGACCGAGAGCGGCTGGAAGTAGTCAGTCTGCCCGTCGCCACCGGACACCGTGCCAAGACCGGTGTTGCCGTCGAACAGCGGACCACCGGAGTCGCCATGGTCGGTGTGCACATCGGTCTCGATCAGCCCGTGCACCACGTTGCCGTCGCCGTAGTCGACGGTCTGATCAACGGCGGTCACCTTGCCGCAGGTCACACCGGTCGCCTCACCACTCGCGCAGACCGGCTCGCCGACGGCGGCGGTACCCACCGAGCTCACCAGCCGCACCGACTGGTCGTACATGTCCACCCCGCCCGGCGCGTCGCCGGAGTCGTTGCGCACCAAGCCGAAGTCGGTGTCCGGGAAGTTCGACGACTCCGACGGGCCGACGTTCTGCCAGTCGGGCAGACCCGCGGTGCAGTGGCCCGCGGTCAGCAGGTAGTCCTGCCCGCCCCGGGTCACGTTGAACCCGGCCGAGCAGAGGATCTGGCCGTCGCTGATCTCGTCGCCGCCGTACACCTGCTCGCTCAACGCGCCGGCCACCTGCCGCACCCGCACCTTGTTGCCGTAGCGGTCGGCCAACCGCAGCAGGCCATCGACCCGGTCGGTCGGCGCCGAGGAGAACACCGTCAGCTGCACCTGGCCGGTCGTCGGGTCGACGCCCCACGCCGTGTCGGGCACCGCCGCGTCCGGACCCGCCAACGCGCCCAGCAGACCGGTCACGGTCAGTTCCGGGCTGGCGGCCGCCGGCACGCCACAACCCAGCAGAACTACGACAATCGCCACGATCGCTGGACCAAAAGGACTACTGGACAGTGTTTTCCGGCTCACAGTGGCGTCACGCTACGGGATACGCCGTCACCCTCCGAAACCGGGTTGTGATCAACGAAGCAGGGTGATCACGGTCAGCACGAAGCCCTCGCGGACCAGGAACCGACCTGCCAATTCGGTCAGCGGGGGGCCCTCCGGTGTCGACCCGTCGACCAGGATCTTCGCCCGGAACGTGCCCTCCGCCGGGTCCAATGTGACCGCCGCGTCCTCGAACCCCAGCCACCGCCTGGTCAGCGGGAACCACACCTTGTAGACGCTCTCCTTGGCACTGAACAGCACCCGGTCCCACCAGACGCCCGCCGCCGGCAGCCCGGCCAGCTGGTCCAGTTCGGCGCCGAAGCCGATGTAGCGCAGCACGCCGTCGGGCAGTTCGCCGTGCACCTCGGCGTCGATGCCGACCGAGCGCACCCGGGTCGCCGACGCGACGACCGCGGCGCAGTAGCCGGCGGTGTGGGTCATGCTGCCGACCACCCCGGCCGGCCACACCGGCTCGCCCTTCTCGCCGCGCGGGATCGCCGGCGCCGGCTGATCCGGGCCGGTCAGCTCGCGCAGCGCGCGCCGGGCGCAGCTGCGCGCGTTGGTCACCTCGCGCCGCCGTTTGGCCACGGCGCGGGCGACTATCGACTCCTCCTCGGGCAGCAGCCGCGCGTCCGGATCGTCGCCGAACGTCTCCGCCGAGTGCACCTCGGAGGGCAGCAGCTCCTCGATCATCGGCCGGCTCCGGGCTGGCCGGGCGCGTTGTAGGGCACCCTGGTCGGGTCGGCGGGCAGAATGTGCCGCAGCGGCTGCGGCGGTTTCGCCCGGCCGCGCCACTCCCGTGGATAACCCAGCGACACCTCCTCGAAGCGCACGCCGTCGTACTCAAGGGTCACCGGGATGTGCAGGTGCCCGTAGACCGCGACCTTGGCGCGGAACCGGAGATGCCAGTCGGCGGTCCGCTCGGTGCCGCACCACATGGCCAGGTGCTGGTGGCGCAGCATCCGGGTCGGTCCCCGGTGCAGCGGGAAGTGCGAGACGAGCACGGTGCGCAGTTCGGCGGGGATCGCGGCCAGCCTGCGCTCGGTCGCCTCGACCCGCGCCCGACACCACTCCTGCCGGCTGGGGTACGGGTCGGGCCGCAGCAGCGCCTCGTCGGAGAACACCAGCCCGGTCTCGTAGGCGTGCGCCATCGCCTGCTCCAGCGATGTGTCCGGATCGCGGAAACTGTAGTCGTAGAGCAGGAACAGCGGCGCGATCACGAACGACTCGTCGCCCTGCCGCCAGATCGGGTACTCGTCCTCGGGGGTGAGGACACCCAGCCCACGGGCGAGTTCGACCAGGTGTTCGTAGCGGGCCTGCCCGCGCAGGCCGACCGAATCACCGCCGACGGTCCACAACTCGTGGTTGCCCGGCACCCAGATCACCTTGGCGAACCGGTCGGCCAGCAGCGTCAGCGCCCATTCGATGGATTCCAGCGATTCGGCCACGTCGCCGGCGACGATCAGCCAGTCGTCCTCGTGCTCCGGTCGGAGTTGCTCGACGATCTCCCGATTTCCCTTATGGGTGACATGCAGGTCGCTGGTGGCGAGCAGTGATCCGACGGGCACGACGCCCAGGTTACCGACGATCACCCTCGGCAGGCAGGGGTCGACCGTTCGACGGAATCACGTGTGCCGCTCACCACGGCCATACACCAATCGCGTAACGTCAAGGCATGGCGCGCCCCGAGGACCGCGAACTGGTTCCGTTGAAGCCCGGATTCGACGTTGTGTGGCATGGTTTCGACCGGACTCAAGTCAAGCAATATCTTGAAGATCTGGAAGACGAGATCAAGCTGATCTCGGCCGACCGGGACGCGGCACTGTCCCAAGTGGCCGATCTGACCGATCAGCTCACGTCATCGCACTCGCGCATCACCGAATTGGGCAAGCAGGTCGGTGAACTCGTCGAGTTGCCCAAGAACACCGACGATCTTGACGAGCGCTGCAAGCGCATGGTCCAGCTCGCCCACCACCAGGCAGCGGAGATCACCGCGCGCGCCCAGGCATCGGCGACGCACGCGTGGTCGGGCGCCGAGGACGCTGCCGCGAAGTTGCGCGGCGGTTACGAGAAGTTGTTGCACGAGCTGGACAAGCAGCACCAGGAGGTGCGCTCCCAGCACAACCAGGTGGTCGAGCAGGCGCGCACCCAGGTCGCCGAGATGACCACCGCGGCCACCAACCGCCGGCACGAGCTGGACGCGCAGGCCGAGCAGCGCCGGGTCGCCATCGAGACCGAGTTCGAGCGGGTGATGGGTGCCAAGCGCCAGGCGCTGGCCAAGGAGATCGAGCAGCAGCGCGCGGCAGCCCGGGCGGAGACCGAGCGCAAGGTGCGGGAGGCCACCGAGGAGGCCGAGCGCCGGGTGCGCGAGGCGACCGAGCGGGCCGAGCGCAAGCTGCGCGAGGCCACCGAGGACTGCACCCGCCGGGTCAGCGACGCCACCCGCCAGGTGCAGGACCTCCAGGCCCTGCGCCACCGCATCACCGACCAGCTGCACTCGGCACACCGGCTGATGCGCGACGCCAGCCCGCTGTTGGAGCCGTTGCAGGACGAACAGCGCACGGTCACCAGCGGCAAACCGGGCGTGCCGCAGCAGCGGGCCCAGCAGCCGACCAAGTCGGGCGCCACCCCGGCCGGGACGGCGAGCGGCACCGCGGCGGTCACGTCCACCACGTCCTCGGCCCCGCCGGTGCGCGCCGGTCAGAACCAGGGTCAGAACCAGGGTCAGGGCCAGAACCAGGGATCGGCGGCCAAGAACCAGTCCGGCGGCGGTGACCGGCCGAAACCGGGCGAGACGAAGGACCGGCCGCGGCCGACGGCGAACTCGGCCAGCAACAAGCGCTGACCCCGTCGGTGGGCACGTCCCGCCGGAGGGTCAGCCGGCCAGCACCGACCAGTCCTCCGGGTCGGTCGGGTCGGCGTCGGTCGGGCCGGTGCGGGTGCGCGGGGTGACGATCCGGCGGACGAACGCGCCGATCTCCTCGATCGCCGCGCGGCTCTCCGGCAGCAGGTTGCCCAGCACCGGGAAGGCGTGCACCTGGCCGGCCCAGATCTGCAGCGCGCACGGCACACCGGCGGTGGCCAGCCGCTCGGTCATCAGTTCCGCGTCGCAGCGCAGCATCTCGTGTTCGGCGGCCATGATCAGCACCGGCGGCAGGCCGGTCAGGTCCTGGTTGACCGGCGAAAGACCGGGGTCGGCGTCCAGGCCGGCGAGCAGCGCGGCCAGCGTGGGCAGCCGGCTGGCCGGCGCGTAGGCGTCCAGCGCGGCGTTCGGGTGGGCCTGTTTTGCCGTCGCGTCCAGGTCCAGCCAGGGCGACAGCGCGACGATGCCGCCGGGCAGCACGAGACCCGCGTCCCGGGCGGCCAGCGCGGTGGCGAAGGCCAGGTAGCCGCCGGCCGAGTCGCCGGCGAAGACGATCCGCGCGGGGTCGAGGCCCTGTTCCAGCAGCCAGTCGTAGACCGCGCGGCAGTCCTGTAGCGAACCGGCCAGTCCGACGGTGGGCAGCTGCCGGTAGCCGACGGACAGCACCGGCAGGCCGCAGGCCGCGGAGATCCGGGCCACCTCACGGCGGTGGGTGGCCAGGCCGCAGGCGAGAAACGCGCCGCCATGGAAGTAGAGCACCGCGCCACCGCTGCCGGGGTTATCGGTCTCGTCCGGCCGGACCACGCCCTCGGCCCACACCCATTCGGCGTGGAAGCCGGTGAAGCCGACCCGCTCGAACCGCACACCTCTGGGTGGCGGCAGCAGGCCCGCGACCGAGTCCACCAGTGGTAGCGGCAGCAGGCCCCATCTGGTCAGCGGCCAGTACGTGAGCAGCGGCCGCAACATCAGTCTGGCCGCCCGAAACACCAGCCAGGACTGCGCGCTGTTGCCAGCGCGCTGGTTCACCACCGGTTCGACGTTCATGCCCAACCTCCCGGTCCCCGACGACCGTGTCCTTCGAGCATGACATCCGAAGATAACTTGTTGACAACGCAATGGGCGAACTCCTCACGATTCGCCCGAACCGGCGATGTGCGTAGTTGGCCATAACTCGGCGCAGAAGTGATCTCCGACACATCCTTTCGTAGGTACCAGGCCCCCGTGAACTGCTTGAATACCGAGGCCGTGCCCACCGTCGGCCGCTGTTGCGCGGCGCCGGGGCGCACGTGCGGTCGGGGGACCAAATTCTGTTTTTACGATGAATGGAGCGTGCCCCCATGGGGGTTGGATTAGCCGTTTCCAGTAGAACGGCGCGGGCCGTGCTGGTCACCGGGACCGCCGCGATCGCCTTGTTGGCGACCGTCGGCACGCCGACCGCGACCGCGAGCACCGCCGGGGGCGAGAAGCAGGTTTCCTACCTGGGTCTTGAGTTCAACGTGCCGGCCGCGTGGCCGGTGATCACGGTGTCCGCCGGCTCGGACACGTGCGTGCGGTTCGACCAGCACGCCGTCTATCTCGGTACGCCCGGGCAGAACGAGAACTGCCCGACCGGGTTGGTCGGCCGCACCGAGGCACTGCTCGTGCAGCCGGCCGCAACCAACACGACCGGCGCGACCAGCGCGGTCGCCGACGCGGTGTCCCACCAGATCACCGTGACCACCGGCGCGGCCACGGTGACCGCGACCTATCACACCGACGCCACGCTGATCGACGGCGTGCTGGCCGGCGCCGGACTGCCGACCAGCACGACGAAGCCGGCCGCGCGGGCCGACGCGGTCACGCCGAACGCGAACCCTGCTGCGAACCCGGCCGCGCTGCCCACCAGCGTGACCAACGGCAGCGGGCTGGGCTTCGACGCGTGCTCGGCGCCCAACAGCACGCTGATGGGCCAGTGGAAGAGCTCGTCGCCGTACTCGGCGGTGGGCATCTACATCGGCGGCCAGGACGGCACCTGCGCGCAACCCAACCTCACGCCGAGCTGGGTGTCCGCCCAGGCATCGGCCGGCTGGCACTTCCTGCCGACCTACGTCGGCCCGCAGGCCGACTTCGGCGACATCACCGCGCCGACCGCCCAGGGCACCCAGTCCGCGGACGACGCGGCGGCGAAGGCGACGGCGCTGGGCTTCGGGCCGGGCAACGTCATCTACTACGACATGGAGGCGTACCCGGTCGCGGCCGGCCCGGTGGCGCTGGCCTTCGAGGCCGCCTGGAACGCCGAACTGCACAAGGACGGCTACTGGTCGGGCATCTACGGCAGCGCCAACTCCTCGATCAACGACCTGGTCGGCGTCTACGGCGGCTCGGCCAGCCCGGACGTGGTGGACACCGCGCGCTGGAACGCCGCCCAGAACACCGTCGACGCGAACCTGCCGGCCGCGGACTGGGCCAACCACCAGCGGGTGCACCAGTACAACGGCGGGCAGAACGAGAGCTACGGCGGCTCGTCGGTGCTCAACGTCGACGACGACTTCCTCGACGTCGGCGTCGCCGGCTCCTCGGCCGTGCCGCTGACCAGCACCTACACCCCCAGCGGCCCGACCCGGCTGCTGGACACCCGCAACGTGCCCGGCACGGCGGTCGGCGCCGGCAACAGCTACTCGCTGCGGGTCGCCGGTGGGGCCACCGGGGTGCCGACCGACACGACCGCGGTCGTGCTCAACGTGACCGACGCCGACGCGAGCGCGGGCAGCTACCTGAGCGTCTATCCGGACGGCACGGCACCTCCGGGGGCGTCCAACCTGAACTTCGCGGCCGGCCAGGTCACCTCCAACCTGGTCACCGTGCCGGTCACCGACGGCATCGTCAAGTTCTACAACTTCCGCGGCACCGTGGACGTGATCGCCGACCTGTTCGGCTACTACACCAACGGTTCCGGCGCGAAGTTCACCCCGGTCGGCCCGACCCGCCTGCTGGACACCCGGATCAACGCCACCCCGATCGGGGCGGGCCTGTCGGACACCCTGCAGGTCAGCGGGGCCGGCACGAGTGTGCCGGCGAGCGCGACCGCGGTGGTGCTCAACGTGACCGCCGTCGACGCGAGCGCGGGCAGCTACCTGACCGTCTACCCGGACGGCACCAACCTGCCCGGGGTGTCCAACATCAACTTCGACGCCGGCCAGATCGTGCCCAACCTGGTGGTCGTGCCGGTGGTGAACGGCAAGGTCGACTTCTACAACTTCCACGGCACCGTGGACGTGATCGCCGACCTGTTCGGCTACTACGCCAACGGCACCGGCGCGAGCTTCACCGCGAGCGGTCCGACCCGGGTGCTGGACACCCGGGCGGGCACCGGGACCGGTGGCGTGGTCGCGCCGATCGGCCCGGACAGCGTCCAGGCACTGTCGTTGGCCGGCACGGCCGCGGCGAACGCCTCGGCGGTGGTGCTGAACGTGACGGTCACCAACCCCACGGCCGGCAGCTACCTGACCGTCTACCCGGACGGCCCGACCCCGCCGCAGGCGTCCAACCTCAACTACGTGCCGGGACAGACCGTGCCCAACCTGGTCGTCGTCCCGGTGATGAACGGCAGGATCGACTTCTACAACTTCCGCGGCACCGTGGATGTCATTGCCGACCTGTTCGGCTATTTCACCAACTGAGTAGCGCCGAACACCGGTCGAACTCCGGACCGGACAAGGCCGCGCGTTCCCCCGACCGAATCTTTACCGGTCGGGGGAACGCGGGTATTCGGGCCAAGGGAATAAGCCAATTCCGGCAGAAGGAGTAATCCCGATCCGCCGAACAACCCGCTCGGCGGTCGGACCGACGGCCCGCTCCCGGACAACCCCTCAGTGGTGCATACCACAGCAGCGGCCAAGGTCACAACGCTCACCCGATCGGGCCACACCCGAGCGGTGGCACCAGAGTCGGCCGTCAGCGCCTGTCCCGACGGTTCCGCCCCACGGCCGGCGATCTTGCCGCCGGAGCCGCCAAGATCACCCTCTCGACCGGCCCGGATTGTCCGAGCAGGGCAAACCCGTCCGCGCTTGGCACGGACGGTGGTGGCGCCGGGGTGGGTTGTTGTTGGTGCCCCCGACCGGATTCGAACCGGCACTACTTCCCTTTTAAGGGGAATGCCTCTGCCTGTTGGGCTACGGGGACATGGCGCAGCTTATGGGTTTTTCACCCGATCGTGGGCAAGTTCCAGGAAACTCGCCTGGCCGGCCCAGGATAGGCAGTGCGCATGGCCCACGTGGATTACCACCAATGGCTGGACCCGGAAACGCAGCGCTACCGGCCGGTCACACCCCGCGTAACTGCTGGAACCGGCTCGCGACCCACGAGGCCACCGCGTCGGACACGTCCGGCGTAGCCGAGCGGAGTTCGAACCACCGCCAGTCGCAGTTCACATTCACTTCCAGGAATACCGTGTCCGGACCGCGCACGAGCAGATCGAACGCGGCGACGTCCAGCCGCCAGTACCGGGTCAACGCACGCAGCGTCTCGGCGAGTTCCCCCGGCAACTCGACCCTACGCACCTCGACCGCGTCCGGGTCGACCCACAGTTGGGCCGGGTCGAGCTTGTCCACCCGGTAGGCGATCAACGTCTCCCCGACGACGAACACGCGGAGCTCGTGGTCGGCGGCGAGGTACTGCTGCACGATCACCGGGGCGGGCTCCGGGCCCCCGGCCAACCGGGGGTCAAGCGGCTGCGGGAACAGCCCGTGCTGCACCCCCGACGACGGCTCGACCAGGTGCCGGCCTGCGGTCTTCACCACACACTGTCCCCCACCGGGGCGGTGCCGGGTGGGGCGGGTGGTGACCACCGTCCGGGGCGTGTCCAGCCCGAATTTGGCCGCGTCGGCCAGTTGGGTGAGCCGGTCGAGCCGGCCGCTGGCCTGCGGGCTGTTCACGTGTGTCCAGTCGCCGCGGTTGCTGATCCAGTCCGCGACCGAACTCCACTGGTCGGTCACGTAGGCGCCGAACAGACTACCGGGGTCCACCGGCAGGGCGGCCATCTCGAAGTGCCGGCGCCAGACCAGCAGCGGACGCAGCACCCAGCGGTCGAGCTCGATCAGGGGCGCGTCGGGGTAGATGGTCAGCGGGAGGTCGAGGCAGCGGTCCACGTCCAGCCGGGCCATCCGCACGCCGCGTTCGGCCAGCGCGATGGACAGCTCGTTCATCTCCATGTCCGAGGAGCGGGCGAGTACGAGCACACATGGCTCCGGCTCGCCGGTACCGGCGTCGACCAGGTCGAGGCGGTGCACCTGCTCCTGGAAGTCCAGGGCGGCCACCGGGGCGCGGAAGACGTACTCCTGGTCACGCAGGAGCAGCGGGGTACTGCGGCTGGTGGGGCGCGGCGTCACCGTACGCGCGGTATCGCCAGGACCCAGGTTGCTGCCAGGTCCTGGCTCACTCGAACCGATTCCGTCCAGGACGGTCAGTTCAGTCGTCCTTCTTGTTGCGGAAGATCACTTCCGCAAGCGCGTACTCCGCGGCATACTCGGCCAACGCGCTGCTCTCGATCTCCCCACTGCGCAGTTGGGCGGCCAGCTCCTCGATAGACATGACTCTCCGCTCCCGGATCGCGTTCACACTTTCGGGTGACGCACGAGCGGTAGTCTCCTTTTCACGTTACGTGCTGTCAAGGAGCACCACCACTAGAGCAGCCGTTCCCCCGAACGAACTACATGTGTGATCGCCGGACTACGTATTTCGTTACTGCATTCGGGTACCTGCCGACAGCCGTGAGACACCGTGTCCGATTCTGTCCCTCGTTTGGCCGAACGCCGTTCTACCCACGCCAGCACAACGCCCCGGTGACCGTGGTCACCGGGGCGTTGGCCGTCAGCCGATCGGCCGAGCGGCGTACTACGTGCTGATTCAGTGCTTGGAGGCGCGGTCGAACTCGGCCTTCGGGTCGTTGATCTGGCCCAGCGAGATGACCTCGCGCCGGAACAGGCCGCCGACGAGCCAGTCGAGCTGGATGCGGATCTTGCGGTTGAACGTGGGCATCCGGCTGACGTGGTAGGCGCGGTGCATCAGCCACGCCGGGAAGCCCTTGAGCTTCACGTTGTAGGTGTCCGCGACGCCCTTGTGCAGGCCGAGGCTGGCCACCGAGCCGACATTCTTGTGGTAGTAGTCCGACGGCTTGCCACCACGGATCGCGGTCATCACGTTGCCGACCAGGTGCTTGGCCTGGCGCACGGCGTGCTGGGCGTTGGGCGCGCAGGTGGCGCTCGGGTCCTGCTCGGTGCGCGACAGGTCCGGCACGGCGGCGCAGTCGCCCGCGGCCCAGACCCCGGGCAGCCCGTCGACCTGCATGCTCGCCGTGGACTTGACCCGGCCGCGCTCGTCGAGCGGCAGGTCGGAGTTGGCCAGCACCGGGTTGGCCTTCACGCCGGCGGTCCAGACGATGGTGTCGCTCTCGAACTGGGTGCCGTCCGACAGCATGACCAGGCCGTTCTCGAACGACTTGGCGAAGGTGGCCAGGTAGACCTCGATGCCGCGGTTCTCCAGCTGCTCGACGGTCCACACCCCGAGACTCTCGCGCACCTCGGGCAGAATCCGGCCGGCCGCCTCGACGAGTACCCAGCGCAGGTCGGCGGGCTCGATGTTCTCGTAGTAGCGGGTGGCGAACCGGGCCATGTCCTCCAGCTCGGCGAGCGCCTCGATGCCGGCGAAGCCGCCGCCGACGAAGGTGAACGTGAGCAGCCGCTTGCGCAGGTCCGGGTCGAGCGTGCTGGCCGCCAGGTCCATCCGGGACAGCACGTGGTTGCGCAGGAAGATGGCCTCACCGACGGTCTTGAACGCGATGCCGTGCTCGACCAGGCCGGGAATCGGCAGCAACCGGGCGATCGAGCCGAGCGCGACCACGAGCACGTCGTAGCCGATCTCCTCGACGTGGCCGTCGATCGCCTCGACGGTGACCATCTTGCGGTTGTGCTCGATGTTGGTCACCCGGGCGGTGACGACGTGGCAGCGCTTCAGCGTCCGGCGCAGCGGGACGACCACGTGCCGCGGCTCGATGGACCCGGCCGCCGCCTCGGGGAGGAACGGCTGGTAGGTCATGTGGGGCTGCGGGTCCACCACCGTCACCGAGGCCTCTCGGAGGCGCAGCTTCTTCTGCAGCCCCAGCGCGGTGTACATCCCGACGTAACCACCGCCCAGGATCAGAATCCGTGCGGGTTGCGACTTAGCTGCGGCCATGGACCATATGGTCGCACTGTCGATTCTGGGTCCGGGAGCCACCCGGCACACATGTGACCCCTGTCGCGCGGGGCGAGCTGAATCGAGCTGTCCAGCGATATCTCACCGGAATGCGGTGTTCGGGAGCCCCATTACCCTACTCGTCGGTAACATCACCGGCCGCGCCCCGCGAGCCGGACCACGAGCAGCACGAGGGCAGTGGTCCCGACCAATGCGGCCGACTCGACCAGGGTGCCGTTGCGGCTGGTCGGCACGGTCTCGGCGAGCCCGATCGCGGCCACCACGACCATGGTCACCAGCCCGAACCGACGCGCCGGCCGACGCAGTGCGCGCAGGTGCACGACCGCACCCGGCGGGACGAGGGCGGCGATCCCGGCGGCGGCGTGCACGAGGTAGAGCAACAGCACGCAGGCGAGCACCGCGGGCCGGAGCGGGTCGCCGCCGAGGGTGGCGGTAATCACCGCGACGGCTCCGATCAGCAGCGCCGGCGCGGGGCTGGCCGGGAGCGCCGCGGCGAGGACGGCGAGGCCGCAGAGGATCACCACGATCACGGTGGGCAGGCCGGATGTTGCCTGGATGGCAACCGCGCTGAGGCCGGCGGCGAGGATCGGCAGGCGGAGGGTCCGGGCGGGCCAGCCTCGGCCCAGTTCGGTGATCTGTGCCTGGTTGGCGATTTCGGTGGGGTTGGTCACCTGGCCAGGGTCGGCTGCCTGGTCGGGGTCAGCTGCCTGGGCGGCTGCGGATGGGGGTTCTTGGGCGGGCGTTGATCGGGAACCGGCTGGCTGGCCAGACACGGCCAGACGACCCGACCCGCACGGCTGGTTCGATGGAACATCGGGACTACCAGCGAGACCTGGATCGGCTGTTGCCTGGTTGGCAAGATCGGCCGCATGGCTCACCTGATCGGGGGCCGCCACCTCGTGGGGACCGCCGGCTTCGGCCGGGACAGTCCCCCGATCGGGGCTGGTCACCGGATCGGGGTCAGCCGGCTGCTCGCCCGGGTTCATCTGTTCTGGTGACGACCCGTCCGGCGAGGCACTCGATGGGGTCATCGGGCCACCGGTCGATTCCGGGGACGGCTCCGGCGCAGCACCCCGGCCAGGCCGGTGCCGTCGCCCCACCCCAGCACGGCCACCCCCCTGGCGCGCAGCGCCGCCAACCGCAGGTCGTGTTCGGCGACAATGATCTGCCGCACCGACTCGCCCCACGGGTTGTCCCGCCGGTCGACCTCGACCCGCAGTGGGCTGGGCAGCACGTCGACCGCGAGCACCAGGCTGCCGCGGCGGGCCGCGTGCACCGTGGTCCGCAGCACCGCGTCGTCCAGGAACGGCGACAACACCACGACCAGCGCGCCCGGCGGCACCTGTTCGGGACGCAGCACCGGCCGGCTGGACCAGCCGGCCGAGCGGGCACAGATCACCAGCTGTTGGCGCAGCCGGAGCAGCTGCCGCCGGCCGGTGCCCACCGGCACACTCAGCTGGGGGCGGCCGAGGTCGACCAGGCCGACCCGGTCCCCCGCCCGCAGGTAGGTCGCGGCCAGCGACACCGCCGCCGTCACCGCGGTGTCCAGGCTGCCGCCCACGCGCACCGACGCGCCCTGCGCCGCCTCGGACCACTCGCCCAGGTCGTGGCCGACGTCGATCCGGGTGTCCACGGCGAGCAGCACCGACGCGTCCGCCTCGGCGTGCCGCTCGCGGATGTGCAGCGAGGTCAGCAGGCCCTCGCCGGTGTCGGTGCGGGCGCCGACCCGCAGCGACACCCGCCAGTCCACCCGGCGCAGCCGGTCGCCGGGCTGGAACGGGCGGATGTCCCGGAGTTCGGTGCTGTCCCCCGGCCGTGGCGACCGGTGCGCGCCGACCAGGCCGGCGATGCGGGGCGGCAGCGGCCCGGGCGGCAGTGGACGGACCGGCGGCAGCACCGTGCGCAGGCCCTCCCGGCCGAGCACCGGGCCGTGGATGAGCAGGCCGTCCGCGCCCGCCACCAGGTGGTCGGGCCGGGTGTCCACGGTCTCGCCCCACGCGTCCCAGCGCAGCGCGGTGCCGATCGTGCGCGCCTCGGCCGGCAGCAGGTGCACCCGGCCCGGGCCCGGCCGGCCCGGCCGGGGCAGCCGGATCGCGGTCAGTTCGGCGCCGGTGCCCGGGTCGATGTCCACCAGCAGCCGCGCGCGCTGGCCGGACTCGACCGACCGGGGCACCGGCCGGAGCGTGACGGCGGGCTGGCCGTGTGGTCGGGCCGCGATCGCGAGCATGCCGCTGACCAGCAGCGGAGCGCCGAACAGCACCAGTTCGCTGTGGTGCGCGAGCAGACCGGCGACAACCAGCGCGGGGCCGAGCAGCATACTGCGGCGCAGCGCGTCGGTGCCCCGCCACGACCGGGTCGCTTCGGCCGAGCGGGCGTCGAGCCAGGCCCGCAGCCGGGCCGGTGGGCCGGTCACCGGGCCGGTGGCCGGGTGCTCGCCGGGCCGGGCACCCGGTCGAGCAGTTCGGTGACGACCTGGACGCCGGTGGCACCCGAGGTCCAGGTCTCGGCGCGCAGCGTCAGCCGGTGGGCCAGCGCCGCGACCGCGCACTCCTTCACGTCCTCGGGCAGCACGAAGTCCCGGCCGGCCAGCACGGCGAGCGCGCGGGCCACCAGCAGCAGCGCCAGCGCGCCCCGGGGCGACGCGCCGACCTCGACCGACGGGTGTGCGCGGGTGGCGGCGGCCAGGTCGACGCAGTAGCGCAGCAGGTCCTCGTCCACGGTGACCCGCTCGACACCGGCCTGCAGCGCGGCCAGCCGGTCGGCGGCCACCACCGGGTCGACGCTGGACTCCTCGGTCCGCCGGAGCAGCCGCCGGCGCAGCACCTCGACCTCCTCGGCGGGCGGCGGGTAGCCCACGTCGAGGCAGAGCAGGAACCGGTCGAGTTGCGCCTCGGGCAACGGGTAGGTGCCTTCGTACTCGATCGGGTTGGCGGTGGCCAGCACGTGGAACGGCCGGGGCAGCGGGAACGTCCGGCCCTCGACGGTGACCTGCCGTTCCTGCATCGCCTCCAGCAGCGCGGACTGGGTCTTGGGCGGCGTCCGGTTGATCTCGTCGGCCAGCAGCAGGCCGGCGAACACCGGGCCGGCGCGGAAGACGAACTCGCGGCTGGCCGGGTCGTAGAGGAACGAGCCGGTGACGTCGGCGGGCAGCAGGTCCGGGGTGCACTGCAACCGGCGGAAGTCCAGCCCGAGTGCCTGCGCGAGGCTGCGCGCCATCAGCGTCTTGCCCAGGCCGGGCA
>DATATV010000069.1:0-1738 GCA_036268615.1 Pseudonocardiaceae bacterium | reverse complement strand
CCCTGCGCCTCGGTCGTGGCCCGCTGGGCCTGCGGACTCGACGCTCCCCCGCCCGAGGCCGGCCCGGACTGCCGACCGTCGGACTGCGGGCCGTCGGACTGGCTGGGCGGCTGCGGGTCGGCGGAACCGGCGGCCGGCGCGATCGGCCCGGTGTCTCCACTGCCACCGCCACCACCGGGCACCGGTTGGTCGGTGCGTCGCAGGCTCTGGACCTCCTCGGCGGCGTCGCGCACCTTGCCGGTCAGTGCGTCGACCAGCGTGTGCATCCGGCTCGGCGTCCCGTCCGGCTGGGTGCCGCCGGAGACGACCTCCCAGGCCAGCGCCGGGCTGCCGTGCAAGGTGTCCACGACAAGGGTCGGGGTGCCGAGCAACTGCGCGACCCGGGTGCCGAGCCCGACGCCGGCAGTGGTGACCGCCGCGATCGGCGACAGCGCCGGGGTGACACCGAGGTTGTCCAAGGAGCGCCGGAGGGTGGCGCTGGCGCCGACCCAACGTCCGTCCGCGGTCCGGTGGACCACGAAGTCGCCGCCGAGCACCGGCAGGCCAGCAAAGGTGCGGTCCATGCGCACGAATGTGGAGCCGTCCGGGTCGACCATCACATCGGTGGCGGTGACCCCGTACTGCTTGCCCAGGCCCGCCGGACCCTGCCCGTCGGCGTCGAATCCGAGTCGGGACCCGTTGTCGCGCAGCGCCGCCAGCGCCCCGGCGACCGCGTCACCGTGATCGCCGGCATCGGCCCG
This sequence comes from Pseudonocardiaceae bacterium, assembly GCA_036268615.1. Classification (GTDB taxonomy): domain Bacteria; phylum Actinomycetota; class Actinomycetes; order Mycobacteriales; family Pseudonocardiaceae; genus DATATV01. The sequence goes on along the minus strand of DATATV010000069.1, from coordinate 998 downwards.
GGCGGACGGACCGTGGACGGCCACCGCCGCGAGGCCCACCGCGAGCAGGCCCGTTCCGGCCGCGCCGCGGCCGGTCCACCAACGAGGTCGCATCAATTTCCTCCGTAGCCGGCGGTTCTCGGCGGACGGCCGGCGACCTGGCGGGATCGACGCGGCCTGCCCCCGCGGGGGCCGGAAGCCTGCACCGCGATGTCTGTCACGCTATCCCCCGATTGTTTCGAATCGTGACACTCGCACGCCGCCCACGCCATACACCTGCGCAACTCGGACAACGGATTACCCACGGCCAAAGGCGTAACACGACGATTTGTCCGGATTCCGTCGGACAACGACATTTGCACATCAACGCAAGCTTGGCGATGATGCCACGACGCTGATCGGCTACGGGGGTGGCGATTTGGGTGCCGGACGCGATTCGGTCGACCCCGAGGCGACAGTCGCGATGATCCTCGACGGCCTGCGTTCCGGACGCGGCGACGACGAGGTGGCCGCCGCGCACGGCACCGACCCGGCGACCTACGCGGCCTGGCGCGACTGCTACCTGGCCGGCGGACGAGCCGCCGTCGACAGGCGGCTGCACCACATCGAACGCGGCGGCCGGTTGCCGCACCTGGGCACCGTGCCGCACGTCTCGTCGGTCCCGGCCTGGCTGCGACAGACCCGGGGCGAGGCCCGGCTGCCGGTCGTACTGGCGGTCGTGATCGCGATCGTGCTGCAGGCGGTCCTGCCGGACAAGTTGGCTGTGCGCCCGACGTGGCTGCTGCCCGCGCTGGAGGCCGCCGCGCTGGTCGGCCTGACGATCTTCAACCCGCTGCGGATGAACCGCACACACCCGATCGCCCGGTTCGGTGGCCTTGGCCTGTGCGCGCTGATCGTGCTGGCCAACGCCTACTCGGCGCTACGGCTGATCCACGCGATCCTGGTCGGCCACGGCTCGAAGGACCCGACTGTGCTGTTCGGCAGCGGCGCCTCGATCTACGTCACGAACATCGTCGCGT